>JAGBEP010000014.1 GCA_017936925.1 Clostridia bacterium
CCATTTTTATAAATTTTTGTTTTTCTTCCAATGTATATTTGGAAAACGTTTGACCTTTTTTAGCCATAAAAAATACACCTCCGTTTAGATTTTAACACAATAGTCTTTTTTATTGTGTCTACTAAACGGGGTGCATTTCAATTTACTAGCCTTCAATTTTTTTATTTCTTATCTGTTTTAACAGCTACTGCTTCTTTACCATTGTAATATCCACAGTTTGAACAAACCCTATGTTGCATAACTGGTTCGTGACAATGTGGGCATGTAGCTAAGTTTTTTTCTTCTATTTTCCATGTTGATCTTTTTAAACCTGTTCTAGCTTTAGACCATCTTCTTTTTGGTTGTGCCATATCGTATTCCCTCCTTGCTTCTTTATAAGTTTATATGAAAATTTATTTTTTCCTTTTTAAGTTACTAAAAGATTATACATCAGTCTTTCTGTAATGTCAAGAACTAAACCTTAATTTCATCTCTTAATTCGATAACTTTTGCCATTACCTCATTAGTTAACGTATCAACTACTTCTTTATCTTTTGCATTATCCTTATAATTAGAAAAATCTATTGGCTTACCGAAATTATATACAACCTTTTTAAAAGGTTTAAACTCTCCACATACCCCAAAAGGAATTATTGGAACACCAGCTCTTATAGCAAGATTAACAGCACCATTTTTAGGTTTTATTCCACGTTCTAGACCTTTTCTTGTTCCTTCAGGATACATTCCAAGAATTTGATTTGAATTTAATATTTTTAATGAAGTCTTAATTGCTTCTGTATCTTTTTTTCCTCTTGCAACTGGAAAAACATTAAAAATCCAAGCTATAAATTTAAAAGCTCCATTTTTCCAAAGTTCCTGTTTTGCCATAAAATTAATTTTTCTTGATGTACTCGCAAGAAGTACTGGTGCATCCATTGCATGAACATGATTTCCACAAATGATGCAAGCTTTGTTCTTTGGAACATTTTCAATTCCAACAATCTTTACTCTATAGATAATCTTAGCAAGTACAAAACAAATCGGTCTTATAATAATTGAACATAACGTTTTTAATATTTTCAAAATTTATCTCTCCCATTTTTTATTAATTATTTCTTCTACTTTATCAGCCATTTCTTCTATAGTCATTTTCGTAGAATCTACTATAATAGCATCTTTGGCAACTCTTAAAGCTCCAATTTCTTTATTTTTATCATTCTCATCCCTTATTTTTATATTTTCAATAACCTCTTCATAAGAAGTATTTATGCCTTTTTCCATATTTTCTTTATATCTTCTTTTAGCTCTTTCTTCAACATCAGCATCCAAATATATCTTTATATCAGCATTTGGAAAAACATAAGTTCCTATATCTCTTCCTTCCATAATAACATCTTTTCCCTCAGCCATTTTTCTTTGTAAATCAACCATTTTTAGTCTTACTGGAACAATAGAAGATATTTGAGAAACTATTTTAGTTACCTCTATACTTCTAATTTCAGAAGTAACATCTTTACCATTTAAAAATACTCTTATAAAATCATTTTCATGTTTAAATTCAATATTTAAATCATCAACTAATTCAACAATTTTCTCTTTTTCTTCTAAAGTAACTCCTCTTCTTAAAGCCTCTAATGCAACACATCTATATGTCGCACCTGTATCTAAATTAATTAACCCCATTCTGCCCGCAATAACTTTAGTTACTGTTCCTTTTCCACTACCTGCTGGACCATCAATAGCTACAATCATTTTTACTCTCCTTTTTCATTATCATCTGGGAAATGAATTTGTTTAGCAACAATTTCCACATTTGAAATATACATCGCTGTTAAATTTTCTATTTCTCTTCTTGTCTCTTTTTTCAAAATACGTAAAACTTCTATCATATTTGAACCATATTCAATAGAAACTTCTATATATAGTCTAACTCCTGCTGTATCATTATGAGTCTTATCAACTCTTATTTTCAAAATTTTATGCAATCCCTCAACTTTTTTGGCAACTGTAACAATTATATCTTTAAATACACTATCTGAAATAGTAAACTTTCCTAAATAACTAAAAGTAGGTCTAATAATTGATTTTTCTGCAATATAAGGTTCCTCATTTTTTCCTTTAGATTTAAAAATTTGAAGTGGATCTAACAAATATCCTGAAAAATCTTTTTTTATTTCAAAAGTAGGAACTGGAATAACATGCTTTCCTTGAGTCACACGAATTCTTCTCGCAGTATCCATCTCATCTTGAGTTGCAACTTCATTAATATATATTCTTTCGGAAATAGGTGGCAACCCTAAATTCTCTGCAATCTTATCTACCATTCCATCCGAAGTTCCTAATATCAATATTGATTCTGGCCTATATTTTCTTATTGCCTTCTGAATTTCATTTTTTTGTTCATCAAGTAAAAACAACGCATTTTTAACAGTTTCAATCTTAGTAGGAGCTTTTTTAGCTGAAACTCCTGCTATTACCTGATTATCTTTTATTAAAAGTCCATCATCTATTATATAATTAATATTTCTTTTTCCAGCTACATATTGTGCTCTATAGCTTTTCCCCGTTCCAGAGGGTCCTATAAAAGCATAAGTTTTAATTTTAAATAAAAACATTTCAAGTCTCCTTTTTAAAATATTACTTCTGTCGTAATATTTACTGCAGGTACATCGTTTGCAGAATTACTCTCACCTTCTTCTGAATCTTCTGGAGAAGGTATTATAGTTGGAGATGGTATAACAGAATTATCTACTTCATTTTCTTCCTCATCTCCATTATTATCTTCTTCCTCTTCGTCTTCTGGATTTTCTTCAACTTCTTTAATCTCTTCAGTAGTTTTCACGCTATATTTTTTTATTCCCATACTACTTATTAACATATTTTCATCTAAAAAATATATCTTACTTCTATCAAAATCAATATTATTTTTATTTCTTTCAGCAGACATTATTGGATTATAAATATTATCTTCAAATAGATTTCCTTCACAAGATGCAAAACATTCATTTTCTTCAAATATTAATATTTTTTCTCCATTTTCTACACTTTTGCTTACTTTAATATAATTTGAATAATATACCCCTTTTTCAGTTTTTACACCAGATAATCTTGATACCAAATCTTTTCTATAATTAGCAATCGTTTTTTTCTCAGCATCTGTAAATTCTTCATCTGTATATATAATAACATCTAAAACACATGTATCATTAACTTTTTCATATAAATCATACATACAATCAGGTCTTGTCATAAATACAGGAATTTTTTGTGCAAGTCCTGTAGTAGATTCATAAAGTCCCGAACTTGAAACAAACGCACAATATATACTAATATATTGATAATAATCAATCATATCTATAACAACAGTCTTTCCTTCTCTATATAATTCTATAGTAAAAGGAGTAAATGCAAACTCTGTTATTTTTCCATTATTATAATCAATTAAAAATTCTAATACGTCACCCTCAATATTGGTATAAAAATCATTAGACATCCCTTCTTCTGTATAGTAATTTAAGGCAAATGATTTATAAGCTGCTTCGCTTATTATATTTTTCTTTGGTGCATTATAAACAAATAAATCTGATATTTTTAGTCTTTCCCCAGTATCTAATCTATAATTTAATCCATAACATTTATTATAAGATTCTGAAAATTTAACAAAAATTTTTATTGATAATACATCTGAAAAATTAGATTCAACAGATGTTGTAACATAAGCAGATTCATCAGAATTATTCTTAAAATTATTACTATCTAATATTTTCTTTATTCTTTCCTTTAATTCAGTATTTATCGTTTCTTCTACATTATCATTATTCAAGCCTGAAACCTTAAGCAAATTTACTTCTATATCATTAATTTCTGTTTTCTCATATTCATATTTCAAGCCATTAACAGCATATGTATCATTCAAAGAAACACCTTTAGTAACCATATTTTGATTATTAATATTTTCTTTCGAAAGGTTTGGAATTTTTTGTCCACTTTCTATAATAATTTGAGATTCATTTATAGTTTTATTCGAGTTTTTATAAAAAATTGCAGCAACCGTAATTACACCAAGGAAAATTGAAAAAACAACTAAAAATATTTTAGTATTTCTACTCATCTATATATCCAGCCTCCTTTATCGCATTTTTTCCTCTTTCTGACAAAAGAGCATTCACAAAAATCTCTAAGTGTTCAGACTGGTTATTTTTATTTTTTATTAAATAATATTGTGCAACAAAAGGATAAGAATTATCCTTTATAGTATCATAATTTGGTTCAATATCATTAATTCTCAAAAGTTTAACAGTGTTATCAATTTTTGCATCAAAATCGTATAAAAGTTTTGCTTCTGTATAATATGCATATCCAATTCCATTTTCTGAATTATCATAATCCGCAATTAAATCCGTAATTTCTCCATAAATCTTATCAATAAATACATCTTTAGGTGCATCTATCATAGGCAATCCTTTCATAACAAGATTATGCATTTCTCTTTGAGTTATTGAATTATCAGGTCTCTGAAAAGCTTTAATATTTATATTATTTCCACCAACCTGAGACCAATTATTAATTTCTCCAATATATATTTTTTGAACATCTGAAACTTTAATTGAATCAACAGGATTATTACTATTTACAAAAAAAACAAATCCTTCTTTAGCAATAGGCGTAATATCTAGTTCTATACCTTGGGCAGAAGCCAGTGATAAAACATCGTCAGATGGATACGGACAAATTACAGCATCAACTTCATCATTCAATAACTTTCTCAAAGCCTCATCTGTATCAGAATAATTAAATATCGTATCTGACAATTCATCATCACATACAAAATTTCTAACTACTGATGTCATAAGAGGTTGAGTAACAACAGATGCATCTAATCTAGGCAATTCATTTCTAGCTAATATCACATTAGTTCCATTAGAATTATTTAGAACATTTGAATTTTCCGTTTTATTTAAGATTGATTTATTAAATTTAATTTGACCAGTTCCAATTAAATAAACTAAAATACATATAATTGCAACTGCAATCATTATAATAACAGGTAACATGACAGAAAAATTTTTTCTCATCTATTCAATTCCTTTCCCTCTTTTCCTACATTATTATATAGTTTATACATTTTTTTGTAAAGAATTAGAATTACTTTTTATTCATCATCATATAAAAAATAGACCTTTGAAATCTATTTCTATTTTAGCATAATAAACTTTCTAAATAGAATATCTTTCATTAGTCTATCTCGTTATTTATTTCATTAATTTTTGGTAAACTTTTTTTCCTTTTCTAAGAATTGCATAACCATCTTTAAAGTCTTCTTCTTTTAAGCAATAAGAAATATCATTTATCTTTTCATCATTCAAAGAAATTGCGCCTTGAGAAATTAAAGTTTTAGCTTGTCCCTTTGAAGAAGCAATTCCAGTTTCTACAATTACTTGAGTAATTTGCATTCCAACTTCTACTTTAGTAGATTCCATTGCATCAACATTTCCTCTACCTTCAAACATAGCTTTAGTCGCTTCCTCAGCTTTTTTAGCCTCTTCCTCACCATGAACTAACTTTGTGATTTCAAAAGCAGCTATTCTCTTTGCCTCATTAATTCTTTCATCTTTATATTTAGTCATTTCTTCTATTTGCTCTGGTTCTATAAATGTTAATAACTTCATAACATTTTCAATATCATCATCAGCAACATTTCTCCAGTATTGATAGAACTCATATGGAGAAGTTTTATCAGCATTTAACCACAATGCACCTTTCTCTGTTTTACCCATCTTCTTTCCTTCTTTAGTTGTAAGAAGTTTAAAAGTAAAACCATAAGAATCTTCTGCTCCGATTTTTCTAATCAACTCAACTCCACCAATTATATTAGACCACTGATCATTTCCACCCATTTGAAGTTTACATCCATAATGATCATGCAAATATAAGAAATCATATGACTGCATAAGCATATATCCAAGTTCAAAAAAAGTTAATCCCGTTTCCAATCTATTTTTATAGCATTCAGCAGCAAGCATTCTGTTTACAGAAAAATGAACACCAATCTCTCTCATAAAATTAATATAGTTTAAATTTCTAAGCCAATCAGCATTATTAACTATAATAGCTGCATTTTCACCTTCAAAACTTAAAAACTTTTCAATCTGTTTCTTTATTTTTTCTACATTATTATCAATATCTTCAACAGTAAGCATTTTTCTCATATCAGTTTTTCCTGATGGATCACCTATTATAGCAGTACCACCACCCATTAATATTATTGGTTTATGTCCTGCTTTTTGCATATGAGACGCTACCATTAACGAAATAAAATGTCCAACATGAAGACTATCTGCAGTTGGATCTATACCAATATAAAAAGGTACACTTTCTGTAGCGAATAATTTTTTAATCTCTTCTGGATGTGTTAATTGTTCAACATAACCTCTTCTCTCTAATGTATCAAATACGTTTTGCATCTTCTTCATTTCTTCCTTCCTAAAGCATTTTATTTAGAACTTCCATTATTAATATATTCTGAAAATTCTTCATTTAATAAAAATCTATTTAAATTTCTAGAATTGATTCCTGTTTGAACAGAAAGTTCTTGCACAGTAAATCCTTCTTTGGCATCATTTTCTTCAAAATAATTTTTTAATTTTTGTATATCCAAACTTTCATTAGTTTTACATGCTTGACATACATCAATTTCTGAATGGAAAAAGTTTCCACAACGAGGGCATTTTTTAAATTCCATAATAAGCTCCTTTCACAAAATCAAATAATCTGACTTTGTATCATTTTGTCACATTTTATCACAATATAGAAAAAAAAGAAATACTTTTTTATAAGCATTTCTTTTTTAATCATAAAATTCTTATTTTAGTAACTTTTTTACTTCAAATTATTTTGCATCATACCAATTATATCCTTCTTCAACTTCTACTTTAAGCGGTACAGATAATTTAGTAGCATTCTCCATGCAAGAAACTAAAATTTCTTTTACCTGTTCTTTTTCCGATATATCAGTTTCAATTAAAAGTTCATCATGAACTTGAAGAACTATCTTAGAATTTAATCCTTTATTTTTCAATACTCTAAATACATTTATCATTGCAATCTTCATAATATCAGCAGCAGTTCCTTGTATTGGAGTATTCATTGCAACCCTATCTCCAAATTTTCTAACCATATAATTTTTAGATTTAAGTTCTGGAATATATCTTCTTCTTTTATACATTGTTTCAATATATCCCTTTTCTTTTGCCTCCTCAACAACATCTGACATAAATCTTTTTATCCCACTATATTTTTCTAGATATTGTTCAATATATTGCTTAGCTTGTTTTCTAGAAGAATGAATTTGACCTGCTAACCCAAAGTCACTAATTCCATATACTATGCCAAAATTAACAGCTTTTGCTTTACTTCTTAGGTCTTTAGTTACTTCTTCAAGAGGAACACCAAAAACTCTAGAAGCAGCTTGTGCATGTATATCCTCATCATTATTAAAGTTTTCTACCATAATCTCATCTTCAGAAACATGAGCTAAAACTCTAAGTTCAATTTGAGAATAATCTGCATCTAAAAAAATTTTTCCTTCAGAAGATTTAAATACTTTTCTAAGTTTTTTTCCTATCTCTATTCTCGTAGGAATATTTTGAAGATTCGGCTCTGTACTACTAATTCTTCCAGTTGCAGTAACCGTTTGATGGAAATATGAATGAATTCTTCCTGTTTTTGAATTTATAAATGGAATCATTCCTTCAATATAAGTTGAATTTAATTTCGTAAGCTGTCTATATTCTAATATATATTCAATAATATCATGTTCCCCTTGAAGTTTCTCTAATGTATCTACATCAGTTGAATAACCACTTTTAGTTTTCTTTACTACAGGTAGCTTTAATTTTTCAAACAGAATCTCTCCTAGTTGTTTCGGTGAATTAATATTAAATTCTTCTCCAGCCAAATTATGAATTATATTAGTAAGTTCTTCAATTCTAGCTTTTAATTCATCTCCATAGCTAACTAGCTCATCCTTATCAACATACATTCCTCTAAACTGCATATCTGCTAAAACTTCTAAAACAGGCATTTCTATATTATTAAATAATTCTAGCATTTCATTTTTTTCTAATTCTTTTAAAAGAACATCATGCAAATTTCCTATTGAATAAGCATAAATAGAAGATGTTTCATCAACCTTTTCATCTTGTTCTAGAGAATCAAATAAATTAATTTGAACCTGTTTTCCCTCTTTACAATCCAATTCCTTTCCTAAATATTGATTCATAAGATCAGGAATAGAATACAAATTAGAAACAGAATTTAATAAATATCCCGCTATTCTAATATCAAACATAAAATTCTTAGGTTCTATTCCATTTTCTAAAGACAGAATATAAGTTTCTTTCAAATCATAACTACATTTTATAACATTTTCATTTTCAAAAATCTCTCTCATAATTTCGAGATTTGAAATTGACATATTATAAACTTTATTTTCATTTTTCAAATAAATGCTAATAGCTTTAGGTGATTTTTTTATTATTGAATCATAATTTTCTTTTGTTTCAATATAAAAATAACAAATCTTTTCATCAATAATCTTATCTTTTAACTCTAAAAATTTTTCTTCAGAAATCAACTCTTTTTCAAATTCAACACTAGAACTCTCTTTTTCTTCATCTAAATTTTCTTTAGCTGACACTTCTTCATTTAAATTAAATCTTTCGATATATCTATTAAACCTTAATTCCTTAAATATTGTTAAAACCTCTTGTTTATTCCATTCCTGAAGTTTTAAATCTTCAATCTCTTTTTCAACAGGTGCTTCTAAGTTGATTGTTCCTAGAGTTTTTGAAAGCATCGCTAATTCTTTATTTTCTACAATCTTTTCTCTTTGCTTGCCTTTTAAATTATCAGTTCCTGCATCTATCATTTCATATAAATTATCAATCGTTCCATATTCTTTTATTATTGAAAGAGCTGTTTTTTCACCAATTCCAGGAACTCCAGGAATATTATCAGAAGTATCACCTTGAAGACCTTTTACTTCAATCATTTGCTTAGGTTCTACACCATAAACCTCTTTAACTTTATTTCTATCAAAAATATCAGTTTCAGTTTTTCCAGCTTTTGTTCTTGGAATATAAATAGAAACTTTATCTGTAGCAAGTTGAAATGAATCTCTATCTCCTGTAAGAAGTATAACCTCTAATCCAGCTTTTTCCCCCATAACAGAAAGCGTTCCTAAAACATCATCCGCTTCATATCCTTCTCTTTCTATTATAGTAATATTCATAGCTTTTAAAACTTTTTTCAAAATAGGCATTTGTGCAGCCAGTTCGTCAGGCATACCCTTTCTGTTCGCCTTATATCCATCATACATCTTATGCCTAGCAGTAGGAGCTTTTAAATCAAAAGCAACTGCTATATAATCAGGCTTTATATCTTCTAATTCTTTAAATAGTATTGCTAAAAAACCATAAATTGCATTTGTATATGTTCCATCTGCAGTTTGAAGCATCTTGCTTCCCATAATTCCATAAAACGCTCTATTTACAATACTATTTCCATCTACAACAATTAACTTAGACATACTCTTTTCCTTTCATAACAAATTAAAATTCATATAAATCAAATTGATTTATTGTTATTTTATTTTTTATATTATTTTCATAATTTAAGTTTGAACCTTTTGGAACAACAATTATTGAATCATCTGGTACATATTCAGGCAAATAAAATTTATATTTTCCAAAGCTTTTTACATTATCAAAAACTCCAGCCTCATCAAAAAATTCTACCGTATTTAAGTAATTATTTACATCATATTCTGAATAGAATAAAAAATAAATAAAAGGTTCTTTAAAAGAATAATAACAATATACGTTTTCCAAATCAGATTTCTCACAATATTCAGAAACTTCTTTTATTCCTGATGTAAATGTAGAATATTCATTATAATCTTTTTGAAAATAATCTTGCATAAAACAAATAAATACTCCAACATAAATAGCAATAATACAAGGAATCATAATTTTATATTTACTAAAAATTTCATATAATCCAATAGCAATATAATAAATACATGGAAACATTATTATATTTATTCTATTTATATTAGGTATACAAAACGCACATAAAATAATCGCCGAAACAGACCAAATCTGCATAATTATATTAAATTCATTTTTCTTATATTTTCTAAAACTTATATATATTCCATATATTAAGAAAATTGTACTAAATCCATAAAAAAGTCCATAATCAGAAATTGAATTCCATTCAAGACCATCAGATTGAATTAAAATTATTTTCAAAGAATCCAATAAATTAGTAATACAATTTTCATAAATATTTTCTGAAAATACTGTAGAAACTTCTTTAGAACGATTTTCTTTCATCAAAGGAATTGTAACCGGTCCTATAGAAAGTTGTGACAAATTAAATGTATTAATAAATACATACAAAATAATTGGAATAGAAACAACAAAAACTATAGCTAAATAAATTCCAGCCCTTTTTATTGAAATTTCCTTTTTTCTCCATAAATATAGTAAAACGCCAAAAACCAAAACAGGTAAAAACAAATATGCTGTACCATAAGCATAACTAGAAATTCCTAAAATAACAAAAGAAAGCGTCTGCATCCATTTCTTTTTATTTTTTATTCCCAAAACTAATAACATTACCGAAATTAAAATTAAGTCTGGAAAAATATTAGATTCTAGCGCCCATCTACTTTTCATTATATGCCATGGGCAAATAGCTAAAAATGCAACTCCAACCAATGCAATTTTTTTATCATTAAAAATGTTTTTTAATAAATAGTAAAATACATACAATGAAATAATTCCTATTATAGCCATAGGAAGTCTTAATCCAAATTCACAAAGCCCAGTTAAACAAATTACTGGTATCAACAAGTATGAATATAAAGCATTTTGGCCACTTCCCCACGCATACAATACTACTGGAAAAGAATTTCCACTTCTATCAACTCCAGATTTAAAAATTGACCACGCTTCATATCCACTTGAAGCCTCATCAGCATTAAGAGCATTTGGATATTTTCCAATTGCTATTATTCTAATCAAGCTTCCTAAAATCAAAATAAAAAATAATATAATTTCTTCTTTATATTCTTTCAAAATTTCCTTTATATTTTTTTTGTTTTTTATCATATCTTTAATTGGTTTTATTAAAACAATACATGGTAATATGAAACAAAATAATATTAAAATAAAAATTTCCAAAACATCCTCCAAATTAGTTCATAATTTTTTCTTGTATAAGTTCTAACTCTTTTTTAGTCGCACTGCGACATTCTCCTAAAGCTATATCATTAGGTAACTTTAAATTTCCCATTCCAATTCTATTAAGTTCTATTACTTTAGCACCAAAACATCCAAACATACGCTTAATTTGATGATATCTTCCCTCTCTAATAGTAACAATTCCTTTATTTTTATCTACAATTTCTAAATCCGCCGACTTACAATCTGCATCACTTAGTTTTATACCTTTAAAAAAGCCTGTAACCATTTCTTCTGTCATATCAATATCTATTGTCACCTCATATACTTTTTTTATATGTTTTCTTGGAGACAAAATATTATGCGACATAACTCCATCATTCGTAATAAGCATAAGTCCTGTAGTATCTTTATCTAATCTTCCCGCAGGAAATAACCCTCTATTCTTAAATTCTTTCGGAACCAAATCAAGAACTGTAGGCAACAAATTATCTTCAGTTGCAGAAATATAACCTTTGGGCTTATTAAGAATTAAGTATACATCTTTTTGTAAATTAATTTTTTTACCATCTATTAAAATTTCAATATTTTCTTCTTCTAATTTCATATCATACTTTATAACTACTTGTCCATTTACTATTACTCTTTTTTTATTTACTAATTCCCTTACTTGTTTTCGAGAAAACTGACTTTGAGAAGAAATAATTTTATCTAATCTTTCCATATCTACCTCTAAAATTAACGATTTTATTATAACACATTTTTGACATAATAAAAGTATAAACTTGTTTTATATTATAGTATAAATATTGAAACAATAAATTTTTTTTGATAGAATAATTAAGATTTATTAAATATAAAAATCTATAAGGAGGCCACATGGAATTAACTGAAAAAGAATTAAAAGAAGTTAAAGAATTTTTAAATATCCATCCAAAAACTAATTTCTTACAATCTCCTGAATGGGCTAAAACAAAAAACTCATGGATTCATGAAATGATCGTTGTAAGAGATGATAAAAATAAAATCAAAGGAACTATGAGTATTTTAATCAGAAAAACTCCTCTTTTCGGTGCATCTATAATGTATGCAGGAAGAGGATTTGTTTGTGACATAGATGATAAAGAAACATTACAAAAATTGACAGATGAAGCTAAAAAATTAGCCAAAAAATATAAATCTTTTATTTTTAGAATGGATCCTGACGTTCCAGCTTCAAATAAAGATTTCCTAAACTTAATGCTGTCTTTAGGATATAAAGAAAAGCAAAATATCAAAAGTATTGATGATGTAATCCAACCTAAATATGTTATGAGATTAAATTTAAAAAATCATACTGAAGAAAGTCTAATTGCCACCTTTCACTCTAAAACTAGATATAATATACGACTAGCAATAAAAAAAGGAGTTACTGTTCGTGAAGGAAAAACAGATGAAGATTTCGAAATTTTTCACAAAATAATGAAAGAAACTGGTTCAAGGGATGACTTCTTCATTAGAGATTCATCATACTTCAAAAAAATTTATGAATGTTTAGGTCCAGAACACGTAAAAATATTAATTGCTGAACATGAAGGAACACCTATAGCAGTTGCAATGCCTATTCTTTATGGAGACAAAGTATGGTATCTATATGGTGGAAGCTCTAATCAATATAGAAATTTAATGGCTACCTATCTAGTTCAATGGGAAATGATGAAATGGGGCTTAGAAAACAAATGCAACATCTATGACTTCAGAGGAATTACTGGATATTGGGATGAAAGCTCTCCACAATATGGAGTTTACAAATTCAAAAAAGGATTTAATGGTGATGAAGTAGAATTCGTAAATGAATTATATATAATCTTTAATCCATTTATAAATGCACTTTGGAAAATAGCTGAAAAAACATATAGATTACTATCTAAGATAAAAGAAAGGATTAAAAATATTGGAAAAAACTAGTATAAAAAAGAATTACCTCTACAACTTAGTTTATCAAATTATAATTTTAATATTGCCAATAATAACCACTCCATATATTTCAAGAGCATTAGGAGCCACAAATATTGGAATATATAGCTATACTGTTTCAATTGTAACTTACTTTACTTTATTTGGATCTCTCGGAGTGTCATTATATGGTCAAAGAGAAATTGCTTACGTTCGTGATAATACAAGCAAACGAAAAAAAACATTTATAGAAATTATATTATTCAGATTTATAACCCTTACTATATCAATGATAATATTCTACTTCTCTTTTGCCAGAAGCAATGAATATCAAGTATATTATCGAATTTTATTATTATATTTATTAGCAGCATCTTTTGATATAAGCTGGTTCTTTCAAGGATTAGAAGATTTCAAAAAAACTGTTACTAGAAACGTAATTGTAAGATTATTAAGTGTTGCCTGTATCTTTATATTCGTAAAAAAACCAGAAGATTTATCTAAATATCTATTAATATATTCCCTAGCTGATTTATTAGGAAATCTTTCTTTGTGGTTATACTTACCTAAATATTTCAAAGGAATCAAAGTAAAAAATATAAATTTAAAAAAACATATGGTTCCTATAATAACACTTTTTATTCCACAAATTGCAATCAAACTTTACAACACAGTTGATAAAACAATGATTGGATATATCATAAGTAATAAATCAGAACTTGGAAACTATGAAGAAGCAAACAAGTTAATAAACGTATTATTTACAATAGTATCCTCACTCGGAATAGTAATGGTACCAAGAATAGCAAATGTATTCGCTAGTGGAGATACAAAAAAATTAAATGATTATATAATGAAATCTTTTCGATTTGTATTTTTTCTAGCTTTTCCTATCACCTTTGGAATTGTTACTGTATCTAAAGAATTTATTCCAATATTTTTAGGAAGTGGTTATGAAAAATGTCATATAATCGTAAACATACTAGCACCTATCATTTTACTATGTGGAATTACTAACGTTATAGGAACTCAATATCTATTACCAACAAAAAGGCAAAAACAATATACTATTTCTATTTTAGTAGGACTTATATTTGATATTGCATTTAATGCAATGCTTATTCCAAAATATGGTGCATATGGTGCTGCCCTAATGACAACCCTTGCACAAACTTTAGTTGTTATAATACAATGTTATTACATAAAAAATGATATAAATCTAAAAAATGCTTTCAAAGAAGGAATAAACTATGCCATAGCTGGAATAATAATGTTTACAGTCTGCATTATATTAGGAATTTTTATCAAACATGCGTTACTTTCTATTATAATAAAAATACTATTTGGAGGCATAACATACGGAATAATACTAATTATATTAAAAGACGAATACATAAAAATTGCAATACAAATAATAAAATCAAAACTAAAAATAAAAAATTAAAAATAACAAAACAAATCTGAGCCATCAAAGATTTTTCAGATTTGTTCATACGCCAAAATTACGAAATAATTTTGTGTACAAATTTTTCCAAAGGCTTTATATACCCGTAAAATATCTAAAAAATGCTAGAAACATTCTAGCATTTTTTAGTTTATTAATACATACTTACTTCTACAATATTAAAAGTAGCATTTTTCATTAATTCTAATTTAGCACTTTCTACATATTCAAAAACATTGAATACTTGTGATTGCCCTGCACTTAAATCATTAGCATATATATAACCCTCTGTTATTCTATTTCCTTCAGAATCTACAGCTTCAATTTGAATATCAAAAGATTTTTGTTCTGAGGATTTATTTTTTACAGTAACAGGCAATTTAGTTTCTGTTATATATTCACCGTCAATCACTTCAAAATTCCCCAATGTTACATCAACATAGTTTTTCAATATTTCCTCTGTATTACTTCCATCTAAATTTCCTGTAACTTCATTTAAAGAATCACTTAAAGATTTTTGCGCATTTACCACCGCAACACACGCAACTATACAAATAATTATTCCAACAATTGACTTTTTTATGCTTGCCTTTTTTATTAAACTGACAATTGCACAAATAATTCCCATTATCGCAATAGCAAAAGACAAATTATTAAAAAATGGTATAAATGATGTACATAACGCCACTACTCCTAACACAATACATACTGTTGCAAATGAACTTTTTTTCTCTTCCATATTTATTCCTCCTATTATTTTATAAACCAATAATAGCATATTTCGTTTTTGTTTGCAATACGTTTGTTATGCATATAATTTATTTTTTTCCGTTTATACTATACATATACACATGCTATGCACGGAGGAAATTATGAAAAAGTTTAAAATCCCATCAACACCATCAACTACAAATAAATGCATACGTTTTCCAAATGATGTTATTGAAAATGTTGAAAAAGCTATAACTGGAAAAGACTGCACTTTCACAGCATTCGTTATTGAAGCTGTAAAAGTTGCTCTAGAAAATTTAGACGAAGACAAATAACTATTAATAATCATCTCTCAGCATAACCGAAAGATTATATACCATAAAAAATCTAGCTAAGAAATCAATCTTAACTAGATTTTTTATTATATTGCATATTATTTCTTTTTTCGATTTAATCCTATAACAGCTATAACTGCAATCAATATTCCTACACCAATAAGTCCTCCTCCAATAAATGCGTATTTGGAATTATCTTCTTTTTGATCTACTTCCTCCATTTCAACTCTCATATCCATTCTTTTTCCCATAGAAACACCCATATTTTCTTGTTTAGTCATATTATCTAAATCTACTGATTGAATATCAGAATAAATGTTATATTCTCCTACAGTTCCCTCAATACTAGTTCCTGTATATACACTATATTCTGTTCCCTTCAAATTCTCTGAGCTATATGCAATAGTAGAAATATTCCTATCAGCTTTATACGCAAATACAGGTTCATTATTTTCATCAACAATTACAATTGAATCACCCTCTGATACATTTGAAGAAAACTGCATTTGAACAATTGTAGAGTTGTTTTCTGTAGTAAATTCTTCATACATACTACCAGTAGAAAAAACCACTCCTCCATTTATATACGTTCCACCATCAGAATCTAAACCATTATCACTACCAGGATGAGAAAAAGCATACACAGTACCACCATTTATATATAAAAACCCATTAGAATCAATCCCATCGCCTTCTTCTGCTTCAGCTTGCAAATCCACAACTACTAATCCTCCATTAATAGTTATAATACTTTTTCCTTCTGAACTAGCATTAATTCCATCATCTAAAGAGTTAATAATATAAGTACCTTCATCAATTGTAACATTCATCTTGCTTTCAATACCTTCTTTTTCTAATGCATTAACCTTTAAAATTCCTGTTCCACCAAAATTCAAAGATATATCAGAACTAATAGCAGCATCATATTTATATCTTTCATAATATAATCCATCATCATCGTAATCTTTTTCAATATAGTACAAAAGACTTGCTTGGTCCTCAAAATCTTCTACACTAGTTTTTAATTTACCACCAGAAATCGTATTTTGCGAACCATCAGCTAAAGTAATGGTCACCTTACAATCTTCATTTTCAATATCTTGAGAATATATAAAAATTGCAGGAGCTTCCTTACATGTAATATCTACATTATTTAAGATTAGTTCAACATCACCTTTAATATTATTAGCATTAACAGAAATTTGCCCATCGCTCAAATTACCATTAAATTCATATACTCCTGAAGCATTAATATTAATAATATGACTAATCTCTATGTTTTCAGATTTAGATTCATCACTCGTACCACCATTATTCATTTTATCTGTTTTATATATACTCTCACTTTCATCATTTGAAATCTCTTCTCCATTAACTGTAATTTCATTATCACTTAATTTTATAACAGTTTTCGTTGTTTCTTCTGCAAAAACAAAAGGAGTAAAAAGCCCAATAAATAATGACAAAATAAGTATAAAACAAAATATTTTTTTCATTTTTTCACTCTCACTTTCTATAATTAATTACGACAATTAAAATTTCGCTTATTTTAAATATCATATTTATATTTAACACAATAAATATTAAAAATTTCTTAAAAAAAAGAGAAATTTACTTAAAATAAATTTCTCTTTAAAAAATTTCTGTTCTTAAATAGGATTTACATGAATAACAGACAAATAAACTTGTTTTATTTCCCTTGCAATTTCTTTTTCCAAATCATCTGCAATTTTATGACTTTCAAATGTAGAAAGATTTCCATCAACAAAAATTGAAAAAGAAATTTGATATCTATATCCTACAGGTGTCGAATTAAAATGAGTAACTTTCTTTATTTCTTGATTTCTATTAATGATTTCAAAAACCTTATTTTTTGTATCATCATTTATAGACTTATCCATTAAAACATCATAACTTTCCTTAAATATATCTATTGCTGTAATAATAATCCATACTGCAATTCCAGTACCAACAATGCCATCTACAAAACTAATACCAGCCAAACTTAATAAACAAGATATCAAGTTTAATGTAGTAACAACACAGTCATTTCTGTGATCCTTTGAATTAGCTTCTAAAAGCAAATTATCTAGTTTCTTTGAAATTTTATTAGTATATATAAACAAACTTAATTTCACTAAAATTGTAACAATACAAACTACAATAAGCCATATTGAAAACTCATAATTTGTTTTTTTGAATATCGAAATAATAGAATCTTTTAAAACTATTGCTGCCATCGCACCCATAACAATACTAATTAACATAGAATATATATATTCAGCTTTTCCATGACCTAAATTATGGTCATCATCATAAGGCTTACTAGCAATTTTATTACCTATAAATGTCATAAAAGATGAGAATATATCACCAGCACTATTAAAACAATCTGCAATCATTGCTTGACTATTAGTAATAAAACCTATAATACCTTTTATAATCATCAAAAATATATTAGCAATAATTCCTAAAACACTTGCCAACTTTATACTTTTAAATCTATCCATTTTGTCTTTCCTTTATTACACATTAAAATTTATTTTTTATATAAAATATTTATTCACAAAAACCGTTCTTTCTTTTTTCTTCATACAAGTTTAAATACTTGTTTCTACAATATTTTTTAGCTAAACCGCCATTACTAGTTTCGCGATAATGATCACTCAAATCTTTCCCCGTTTCATACATTGTTTCAACAACTATATCAAAAGGAATTGGTTTATTTTGGCCAAGAATCATTGACAAATAAGCTGAATCAACAGCTCTCATTGCTGCAACAGCATTTCTCTCTATACAAGGAATTTGAACATATCCATATACAGGATCACATGTAAGTCCAAGATGATGTTCCATTGCAACTTCAGCAGAGTTCTCAATTCGATCAATATCTAATTTTAGTAGAAAAGCCACAGCTGCAGCAGCCATAGAACAAGCAGTTCCTATTTCTGCTTGACATCCACATTCTGCTCCACTAATGGAAGCATTTTCTTTGACTAAATTTCCAAATAACCCAGCAACTGCCAAAGCATCAATAATTTTATCATTAGAAATATTATATTCATTTTTCATATAATATAAAACTGCTGGCAAAACCCCAGAAGCACCGCAAGTTGGAGCTGTCACAATAATTCCACCTGAAGCATTTTCTTCACTAACACTATACGCATAACTACTAAGTAATCTACTTCTTCTAATTTCTGCAGTTTCTTTTCCAATAGTAAAATCATAAATTTGCTTTGCCTTTCTTGGTAGCTTAAGTCTACCAGGAATTAGTCCTGTGGTCTTTAGTCCTGATTGTACAGCATTTTCCATTGCCTTCCAAACATCTTGTAAATATTTTTGTAGTTCTTCTTTTCCTTCAACTTCATAAACATATTGGCACAAATCTATATTCTTATGCTCGCAATATAACTTTATATCATCAAATTTAGTATGAGGATATATATGTGGTACCAAACTTTCTTTTTCGCCATCAATTTTAATTGTACCACCACCAACAGAATAAACTCTCATTTCATCTATAAGTTTACCTTTTTTATAAGCAATCATATCCATCATATTAGGATGAATCTCGCATTTTTCTTCTAAATCAAATTTAATTTCAACATCAATATCTTTAATTGTATCTAAAATTATTTTATCAGTTAAGTGTCCTTTTCCTGTTGAAGCCAAAGAACCATATAATATAACATCGATTTTATCC
The DNA here is from genome assembly GCA_017936925.1 of Clostridia bacterium. Lineage (GTDB taxonomy): Bacteria > Bacillota > Clostridia > TANB77 > CAG-508 > UMGS1994. Next base: position 19,360 of record JAGBEP010000014.1, read on the forward strand.
GCTTCTTTATTTTTGTTTCTAAAAAACTCTACTGCTCTTTTAGGTCCCATAGTATGAGAACTCGAAGGTCCATTTCCAATTTTATAAAACTCTTTTAATGACTGCATTTATATCTCCTTTTATATTTCTTAAACAAGTTCTTTTTTCTCATAACGAAATAATGTTCCTAGCATAAATATTATTGAAATTCCAATTGATAATATCACCATTAATGGGTTAATAGCAACATTAATAATAACATTTCTAATATCAGCAAGTGTAAATATTGAAATATATTTCAAAAACTCAGTACTCTCTCCCATTTCTGATATTATCTTTAGAAAATAACTTGCAAACACAATACCTAAACTTATTCCTAAAGTTTTTTTAGTCTTATGAGTAAAAGTTGATAAAAATAAACATATTGCAAAAATCACTAAGCTAGAAAATATCGGAGTAATACTCAATAATATATACATTTTTTTATCAAAATTCCCACTTAAAGTTAACCCAATAAAATTAAATATACTTAGTATTGCTACCATAAAAACAATATATAAAATTCCACATATTATTTTATTTAATACGATACTTTTTCGTGTTACAGGAACACTATTTAAATACTCAATTGTCTTATCATTTTCCTCTTTTAATAAAATATTAGAACCCAAAAGTCCACTATATATTCCTGTAATTAATAAAACAAAAACAAATCCCTCTGTTTTTAGCCATCCAAAAGCACTATCAATACTCGAAATATCCATATTAAAAGCTTTTAACATTTCTTCGGGAAACATCTGCATCATTTCATCCATCATTTGAATATTCGCACTATTTATAATAGATGGATAAACTAAAAATACAACCAAAAATAATCCAACTAATATAGCAGTCCATATAAGAAAACTTTTAAAATTTACTTTCATCTCTCTTCTAAACATCTTTTATTCCTCCTACTGATAATAATGTAAAAACAAATCTTCAAGAGTAGCTTCTTCGATTAAAATTCTATCAATTTTATATGCTGATATTTTTTTAATTAATTCATCATGTAACATATTAGTTTTAAACTTAATTGTATTTTCCTCTTCTGAAATAATATCTACATTCATATCTTTTATAATATCTTTATTGTCCTTTGCAGTTAATGTTACAAAAGTTAAACTATTTTTTAGCAAATCATCAACTTTTTCAATCTTTATTAAACTTCCCTCTTTTATTATTCCAACTCTATCACATATTTTTGACACTTCACTTAAAATATGTGTTGAATAAAATATTGTTGTGCCTTTTTGTTTCTCTTTTTTCAATAATTCATAAAAAACATTTTGCATAATAGGATCTAATCCACTCGTTGGCTCATCCAAAATTAGTATTTTAGGCTCATGCATAAAAGCTAAAATAATTCCTAGCTTTTTTAAGTTTCCTAAAGATAAATCTTCAATTTTTTTCTTTTCATCTAATTGTAAAACAGAAACAAGTTCTTCTCTTTTTTTATGAATATTTTTTTTATAAAATTTTTCATGATAATCTAACATTTCTTTTACTGTTAAATCATCATATAAGCATATTTCACTTGGCAGATAACCTATTTTTTCTTTTATCTCTACATCATTTTTATTAAATTCTTTATTCTCAATAAAAACTTTTCCACTAGTTTTATTTATTAAATTCATAATAGAACGAATTGTTGTTGACTTACCAGCACCATTAGGTCCAATAAATCCAAATATTTCCCCTTCTTCTAATCTTAATGAAATATTTTCTACACCTCTTACATTACCATAATATTTAGTCAAATTTTGAATTTCAATAACACAATTTTTCATATTTTTTCTCCTTAAGTATTAATATTACTATTCAACAATAGTATATTTCTTGCCATTTTATATTTTTCAATTCTTTTTATATCTTCTTCTGTAATCTTTTTTAGTCTTGTCCTATCCATATTATGTGAAAGATCTGCTAATTTAACTTTTCTTGCAATAGGATTACTTTTTATTTTAGTAACATACTCCATATAATCAACATTTTTATCATGCGTAAGCAATTTTAAAGCAGTTATTACAGTATCAGAAAACTCTTTTTCCAAATCTTCCATTTCAACATCAGTATCTTCCACAACATCATGGAGCAAAGCAACTATACATTCTTCTTCTGTATCCATTTGTTCAGCTAAATGAATTGGATGAAAAATATATGGTGTTTCTTCTTTTTTATTAATTTGTCCCATATGAGCATTATAGGCAATAGTCATCGCTTTTTTAGTTAGGTCAGTATAAATCATATTTTATTTTCCCCTTTTCATTGTAACATATAAATTAATATAACAATTAAGAAATATCTAAAAATCTATAACAATTCCTATCAATATAAAATTTTTAAATGCCATACTCTTCTAAGTCAACTTTATAATTTTTAACAACAATTCCATCTTTTTCTAATCTATTTTTTTGTTCTTCTATCCCACCAAAAGCAAAATTTTTAGATAATTCCCCTTTAGCATTAACAACTTTATAACATGGATACTTTTTTTCATCTGGATTTCTATGTAAAACATTTCCAACTACTCTAGCTAATTTTTTATCACCCAAAGCTTCAGCTATTTTTCCATATGTTACTACTTTTCCTTTTGGTATAGTCAACAAAAAATTATATACTTGATCTTTCATAAGATTTCTCCATACATTAAAATATTAAACACTAAAATATTTTATAACAAAACTAGTTCCATTTCTATCTGAATCTACAGATATACTCCCATTATCTTCTTCAACTATTGATTTAGACAATGCAAGGCCTATTCCAATACTATCAGGTGTAGCATTCTTTCCCTTATAAAACCTTTCAAATATATGAGGTAAATCTTCTTCTGATATACCATCCCCAAAATCTCTAACCATAACACTAGAATAAACATTGTTCTGCTCATAATTTATTATAATTTTTCCATTTTGCTTAGAATGATCTACACAATTCTTTATAATATTAGTCAGAGCCTCAACTTGCCACCTGTAATCACAATCTAGTTCTGCTTTTTCATTCCCCTTTACCTCTATCTCTATATTTTTTAAATCACATAAAGTAGAAACGTTTTTTATTGATTTTTCAATAATATCTTTTAGAAATATTTTATTTTTTGTAAAAATTACTGTATTAGAATCAAATTTTGACAATTTCAAAATTGCCTGAACTAAAAAATTTATATTTACTACTTCTCTTCTTATAGCTCTAATAAATTCTTCTCTCGTATAACTGTCCATATTTTCATCATCAATTAAATCATCAAGCATTACTAAAATTGAAGTTAACGGAGTTTTTAACTGATGTGATATATCTTCAAGTGATCTTTTTAATTGCTTTTTATCATTAATAGAATTATCTGCATTTTCTTTTAACATTACAGTAGTTTTATATATTTCATTTTTTAATATTGATAATTCATCTTCTGATATTTCATCAATATGTAGTGCATAATTTTTTTTATTTATCTCTTCTATGTATTTAGTAATATCACTTATTTCTTTATCTTTCACCTTATTATATCTAAGAAAAATTAATACTACCAGCACGATTGATAAAAATAAAAAAATAATATTTAATAATAAAAATTTATAATGGCTATCATAATTTTCTAATATTATTGAATCTCCACTTGTATCTATACCATATTTTTCAAAGAAAGATACAGAAACATCTTTACTATTTAGTATTTCCATAATTTCATTTTCTGAAATAGCAGGATATTTTTCTTCTACTTTCGCTACTATCAGCTCAATTTTAGAATTAAAATTTTTAGTATATACCTTATACTCATAAATATTTATTATTAAAAACAAACTAAGCAAACATATCGAAATAAGCAAAATACATATTAAACATTTTTTTAATTTAAGTTTATTTTCCATCATCTATCCTATATCCTATCCCCTTAATTGTAGTAATAATATCTGTTCCTAGTTTTTCTCTTATTCTCTTAAAATAAACTGTTACAGTATGATCATCTACATCATTGCCAGTCCATTCCCATATTTTATCAAGAATAGTATTTCTATTAACTACTTTATTCATGTTTAAAAACAATAAATTTAAAAGTTTTAATTCTAAAGAAGTAACTACAAGTTCTTCGTCATTTTTGTATACTACCATTTTGTCCATATCAAACTTTATGTCTTTCACCTTAATAACACTTTGTTTTTTCGAACGTAATAATATTTTATTTACCCTAGCTAATAATTCCTTTGTACTAAAAGGTTTTGTTATATAATCCTCCGCCCCCATATTAAGCCCCATTACAATATCATCTTCCTCATCTTTTGCAGTTAAAAATATAGTAGGTATATTCATTTTTTCTATTGTACTATCAAATAATTCAAACCCGTTACCATCAGGTAATGTAATATCCAATATAATTAAATCTATCTTTGATTGATTTTTCAAATAATCTTTCACATCCTTTACAGATGTTTTTGCAATTAAGTTGTAATTATTTCTATTGAACAAATACTGTAATCCTCTAATAATATTAAGATTATCTTCAACTAATAGAATATCCATTATTTAATACCTTTCCTCTTTTCTAAAAGTATTATATCACATAAACCAATACTTTAATATTATAAAAATACCTCTAAAGCTTCCTAAACAATTACAGCATATGGTAATCCTTATTTAGCCCAAGCCTTAAAGGTATTATATTATCTATTATTTATTTAAATATTTTCATTTCTTATCGTATCAATTGTATTCTGTTTATTTATCTTGCTTATTGAATATTTCATAATACAAGTTATAAGTATAAATACTGCTATTATCGCTATTATTATTGAAGCTATTGGTAATTCAAACGCTAAACCTTCTCCTTTTCCTAAATAATGATATATCAGCATGCAAAGTACTATACCTATTGGAACACCTATCACTAAAGATTTACTTCCCATAAATACACTCTCTAATCTTATCATTCTATTAAACTCTTTCGTTGTCATACCAACTGATTTTAGCATAGCAAATTCCTGACGTCTTAACTCCATATTAGTAGTTATTGTATTAAAAATATTTGTTATTCCTATTAAAGAAATTACAATAATAAATCCATATAAAAATATTCCCAAAAGTGTATAAAAGTTTTCCATCATACGCACATTTTCTGCAACATTATTTATAGAATAATCATACCCCTTTAATATTTCATCAATCTCATCTTGTAATTTATCTGCGTCATTAGATTTATAATAAACCTCAATCCAATTATTATTGTTTATATGAGAATCATAAAACTCATCAGAAACTAATATTACAACTCCATTATAGTATTGCAATCCTAACGGTTTTTCATTTGTTATAAATCCAACATTAGTTGAAAACTTCTGATCATCAATAACAACCTCTATAGAATCACCAACATTGCAATCAGTTACTCTTACAGTATTGTATATATTTTTATCATTTTTCTCATCATATGTAGAAATTGTAACATAATCAATCAAAATCCCCTTATTTTTAACATCATCATACTTAATTCCAAGTTTTTTACTAAATCTTCTATACTCCTCATTTCCAACAGTAACAATTTCTATAGTTTCATTATCGTCAGGGAAATCAACTCCATTACTAGTAATTTTTTTGTATTCATCACTATATTTAAGATTAGTCTTACTAGCAACACATTGTCTAAATACAGAATATTCCTCAATACTTTCTAGCTTAGTAGTTCCTAACACCTGATTATAAGTTTTTTCATCATCTCCTACAAATATTGATAATGAAAGAGTATATTCGCTAACATTAAACTGATGCTTTATAGCTTCAAAAGCTAAGTTCATAAAATATGATAAAGCTATAAAAATAAATACTGATACTACAATCGAAACAACAGTAGTTCTATATTTTCTTCTATTTCTTTTTAAATTTTTAAAAGATATCTCTCCACCCATACCAAATAATTTTTTAATAATTTTGGGGCTCTTTACTTTCTTAGCATTAATTTTTATATCTGCACTATTTCTGATAGAATCAATAGGAGAAATTTTTGCTGCACGCTTTGCGCTTCTCAAAGCTGAAAAATATATCGTTACTATTCCAAGAATAACTGATACCAATACCGCAATCCAAGAAAAATCAAAACGTAATCCTAATCCTTCAGATAACATTTCATTTAAAAAATAATTACTAACTAGAACTAATATATATGAAGCTAAAAATCCACACAACAATCCAATAGGAATTCCAATAATTCCTAATATAGTTGCCTCATAAAAAACATTTTTCTTTATTTGTTTTTTAGTTGCTCCAATACTTCTTAACATTCCATATTGTTTTATTTTTTCGGTAATTGAAATGTCGAAACTATTTTTTATACAAAATACAGAAGTAAAAACAATTATTATACAAACAATAGCAACTACTGTTCCTAATCCAGCAATTGGGCCATCTTTTATAGGATTTGTTTCTAATAATATTAGATAATCATTTATACTTGTTTGATATTTTGTCTTCTCAAGTTCTTTATTAATTTTTTCTAAATCTTGCTCACTAATATCGTTTGAAGAATATAATTTAGAATATATTTCCTCATCAACTCCTAGAATATTAGCGGTTACATTCAAATAATTTTTTGTTCCTGATCTAGTATATCTTGTATAAGCATCTACCTTTCCAGATAAATTATTTTCATCTGTACATGTTATAAATGTATATCCAGGCGCATCATAACCTTCAATATTATTTGCTGGTCTCTCAATTATTCCAACAATCTTATACGTTTTAGAAATAGTGTCTACTATTTTTTCCGGAACCTCTTTAACATAAGGATTACTTTGAGTAAGTTCATCACCATCTTCACTAACCCTTGTACCTACACTTAATGTAATATCATCTCCTACATTTAAAGTTACTCTTCCATTTGTTTTTAAATGTGTAGGAATAACAATCTCATCCTCATTTTCTGGTAACCTTCCTTCTACTAATTTAACAGATAAATTCTTAAAAGCTTCTTTAGTAAATTCTTTAATATATATGTATGGTTTATATTCATTCTGCGAATCTCTCAATTCAGCATACCCAACATTTTTAGTTATATAAATATTTTCTATACTTCTATTATTTTTAAAAGATTTTACGTCACTTAAATCCACGTCATAAAAAGCAACATGAAAATTACCTTTTTGCAAAGTTTCAAAATCAATTAAAGAAGTTATTAGGCTAGAATACATCGTTGCCACCGCAGTAATAAGTGCTACTGATAATACTATTCCTATTATTGTTACAATAGTTCGTTTTTTATTTAATTTCAAATTCTTAATAGTCAATTTGTTAAGCAAGTTCATACTTCAAACCTCCTTATGCAATTTTGCCATCTTCAATTTTTATTATTCTATCCGCACACTTTGCAATTTCCATATTATGCGTAATCATAATAATAGTCTGCTTTAACTCCCTGTTAGATTTTTTTAGTAAAGCAACTATCTCATCACTCGATTTAGAATCTAAATTTCCTGTTGGTTCATCAGCTAAAATAATAGTTGGATTAGTAATCAAGGCTCTTCCTATACTAGTTCTTTGCTGTTGACCACCAGACAATTCATTAGGAAGATGTGTTTTTCTATTCTGTAATCCTAATAAACTTAGCATCTCATCCAATACTTGCTTATCAACTTTACGATTATCTAATGCAAGTGGTAAAGTAATATTCTCTTCCACATTTAATATAGGTATTAAATTATAAAATTGATAAATAAGCCCCACCTGTCTTCTTCTGAATATTGCAAGTTTATCATCATTAAAATCAAATATATCTTTTCCATCAATATACACTTTTCCAGATGTTGGTCTATCTACGCCACCAATTAAATGTAATAATGTTGATTTTCCGCTTCCAGATGCTCCCACAATCGCTACAAATTCACCTTTTTCAACAGAAAAAGAAACATTATCTAGTGCAATAACCTTTGTTGTATCTTTTCCATAAATCTTAGTTAAATTTTCTACTCTCAAAATTTCCATAAATGCAATCTCCTTTCTTTTTACAATTAAATTATATACTAATCAAAGTTACAACTAAGTTACTAACTAAAAATTTTTATCTCAGAGATAATATTTAAAATTCGAATTATAGAACAATAGTGGGCTTTTTTAAACTCAGAGTTCATCCCACGTTTAATTGTTCATGCGCTAAATTTATGCAATAAATTTGTGTGCAATATTTGGCAAAGCTTTTATATTATAAGAAGTTCAGAGAACTTTCCTATAATATAAAAAAAGAGCAAATCATTATTTAGATTTGCTCAAAAATGCCTTTCTTATTAGATTTATTCATATTTTTTCTGAATTCCATTCATTTCTTGCAACTTTTTAATCTTATATTCTTATTATATTTTCATTATTTACCCAAACATAATCAGAAGACTAGCAACAATCATTAGAATTTTGAAAATTTATTTGTTCATTCATTATTAATGGATATTTAACTAGATTTTTTCCATCCAAGTTTTCTTTATGCATATCCACAGCAGTAATTTGGTGATTATTATATGTTGTATAATAATAAATTCCTTTGTTAGTATTACAACATGACGTATAAATTGTTATTTCATACTTTCCTTCTCCTAAATCACAACAACCTCTTTGTTGATCTACTGAATTCAAAATATGGAAAAATTGACTAACGCTTTCCTCTTCTCCATCACCAGACATAGAATTCATCTTCGTAAACGCTACTCTTATAAATCTAGACTGTGATGATAAGTCACCTGGTAATCCTAATGCTCCCATTCCTCTACTATACTCCGTCAGTTCTAGTCCTTTTGCAAATTTGTTATCAGGTGATTTCACTGATAAATTCATATAATTGTTTAGAGCAAACATTTGCATATTAAACGGAGGATTATTTGTTAAAACTCCTACTGGATTATCATATATATTAATTCCTTCCTTAACAGCTTCCACAGTAATAGACTCATTACTATCTGCAATAATCCAATGTAACTGGGCTACTGGCAAATTATCATTAAATGGAATATTCAATAAATTTATTTTTTCAACCAAAGCTCTAGCTTCTTTTACTGTAGTACACTGACAAAGAATCCAAGGAATAAATTCAAATTGAGTAACATTATCTTTTCCATCTACCTTCTCTCTGTAAACCGCATTTCCGACAAAGTTTAATCCAGCCATTCCTAAACCTTTTTCATTTATAGCATCATAATATAAAGGATATTCCCCTATAACATGTGCCATACCAATTATTGCATAATGACTATCCGATTTTCCTTTTTCTATAAATTTAAATGGATAATTTCTTGGAGTTATTGTGACCTCATCTCCATACGAAAATTCATAATCTAATGTGCGTCCAAAATAAAAATCTTTTGTTTTATAAGTTGCTGCTGTACACATAAAAATCCCTCCTAATTTTTTCTATATATTAATTATTAGCTATATGTTTTTCACATAATTTTTAATCTATCCTTATCCAATATCTTTGGATAAGCCCTGATTTACCTAATTTTGGAACATCTTTTACTTCATTTTCTAAAATTCCACCGTTAGCAATTATCGTCTTACTAGAAGCTATATTTTCTTTATCACAAGTAAGTAAAACTTTATTTTTTCCATATTCTTTACATTTTAACAGAACTAACCTTAACATTTCTTTAGCATATCCCTTTTGTCTTTCTTCTGGTAAAACGCTATATCCTATATTGCCACCATAATTTAATAAAAAATCCGTCAATTCATGCCTAAAATCTATCATTCCAATTAACTTATTATCTTCTTTACGAATCGCTAAATAAACTGTTGATGGAACATAATTATCTCCATATTTTTCTAAAAGCCTTTCTTCAAAATTTATCCATTCTTCATATGTATTACAATTTTCTAATCCTGCACAACCATCAAATGAATCATTATTTTCTAAAAAAATTCTTTTATATTCCATTATTTGTTTTTTAAACATAGTTGACGGCTTTAGCAATTTTATTAATGATTCTTTTTCTGAATCTTTTATTATATTGTTTAAGTATCTATCTTCCTCAGAAAAAATACAACCACAATATTTTTGCATATATAATCCCAATTGTCTAGCTTTATTTTGTCCTTCTAGAAAACCTACTCTAAAATCTCTATATATAAACTTTATTCCATATTTTAAAGCAATTTCTTCACAAACTCTCTTTAGTTCTTCATGTTTTTGATAAGGACTAACAAATAATGTAGAAGTAAAGCCATCAAATCCATTTTCTTTAGCATATTTAGCTGTTGCTTCCAATCTAAGCTTATAACAATAATTCACACATCTATTACCTAAATCATTTATTACGTTTTTACAAAATTTTCTCAGTCCATATTCTTCATTTATAATTAATTTAAAATTTGCTATTTTACTATATTCAACTAATGTATCTCTTCTAGTTTTATATTCTATATAAGGATGTATATTAGGATTATACCAATAACAGATAGGTTCAATTCCTTCATTTCTCAAACTTTCTATACAGTATACACTACAAGGTGCACAACAAGTATGCATTAATAACTTCATTTCAACTTCTCCTATTTTTTACTATTACTCAAAAATCCAAAATATTGATATGTCTCCTGTACATTGCAAATTATCAATAATATAATTTCTCACATTATCAGGATTCTGCCAGTTTAGTCCATTCTTTTTTATTAAATAAATTACATTACTATTATCTTCGCTATCAATTCTTTCTATAATTCCATGTTCGCCATTTTTTCCTAAATTTCCTTTTAAAAACATATCATAGTCTTTATTATAAATATCTAAAGGAATCATATATATAGCCGCTTCAGCATCTAAAATATATACATTTTTCCCTTCTTTCTGATTATTTTGTATATATTTTTCTATTTCTAATATTCTATTTTTTAATTCTTTGTTTTCAGGAATACCAATAAAATGTGCTAATTCTTTTTCTTTATTTACTTGAATATATTGATTATTAAAAATTTGCAATGAATTATATAAATTCATAAGAATAAAAAACATTATTAAAAAAGAAAATATTCCATAAAGAACAACTTTAAGATTATTGCTCCATTTGCTAAACAAATCATCGGTATATAAACAATTGAATAATAAGTATATCCCTGCAATAAAAGTAATCAAACCTCCTACGCAAAAATGAATTTGGTCTGATATTGGATAAATTACTATAGAAGAACCTATAGCATAAGCAAACAAAACATATATATCTTTTTTTGTATTATTTTTAAATAACATTATAAACATCACTATTAAAATTATAGGTAGTAGCAAAGCTAATAAAGAAATAATTCCTTCTCCAAATAAAGTTTTATATAATATTCTATTTGAAAAAGTCAAAGTTCCTAAAATTGCATAACTAGTAAAATCATTAAAAGCATGATTAATAACTAAATATATTGTAAAAAGTATAACTGGAATTATTACACCTATCAATCTAGTAAAAGTTATTTTTAAAAATTCTTTTATATCTTCCTTATTTCGAATTTTAAAAATTTTGTATCCTATACAAGCCATAGCAATCGCTAAACCTGTCGTTTGCTTAAATAAAATAGATATTCCAGCTAATATTCCAATTATAAAATCATATTTTAATCTATGCTTCAAAAAGAGCTCATCTTGTTGCATTAATTCTATATATGTAAGTATTAAAGCCATTAATAGTACAGCATAATTATAATCAATACATAAAATATCTTTAAATAATAATAAAAATCCTAATAAACTTAAAATCGCAATTGGTTGGTTTGTTAACTTTTTTAGTATTAAATATGCCATAAAAAAAACTAATGTTAACAATATAACTGCTAAAATTCTCATTACTATCAACTGACATCCAAATATTTTTAAAAATACACTACATATAATTGCAAGTAAAGGCGTTTGAACCATATTAAAATCTTTATAAGGAAATAATCCATCAGCAATATTTTTCGAAAAATTAAAATTCCATAATTCATCTAAATTAGTATAAGATTTTCCAAAAATATTTCCTATCACTACTATAGCAATAAAAAAAATAACTAATATATTTTTCACGAATTCATTCTTTTTTTCTTTATTTAAATTCTTTATCACAAATATTTTCCTTTCAAAAACTATTTTTCAGAATAATCAATGCCTAAATGTTCATAAGCTAATGGAGTAGCAATTCTTCCTCTAGGAGTTCTAGCAATAAAACCTATCTGCAACAAATAAGGTTCATATACATCTTCTATTGTGCCTCCTTCTTCACCAATAGTAGCTGTCAAAGTTTCTATCCCAACAGGTCCACCTCTATAATTATAAATTATAGCTTCTAAAATTTTTTTATCTGTATTATCTAAACCTAAATTATCAATTTCTAATTTATTTAAAGCCAATCTAGCAATCTCTAAAGTAATATTTCCATCTCCTAAAACTATTCCAAAATCAGAAACTCTCTTCAATAATCTATTAGCAATTCTTGGAGTTCCTCTAGAACGCTTAGCAATTTCTAAAGAAGCTTCTTTATCTATTTCAATTCCTAATATATCTGCCGATCTTCTAACAATAGTATTAAGTTCTTCTGCATCATATAACTCTAATCTATTAATAATTCCAAATCTATCTCTAAGAGGTGTAGATAAGTTTCCAGCCTTAGTCGTAGCACCTACTAAAGTAAATTTAGGTAAGTCCAAGCGAATTGATCTAGCACTCGATCCTTTACCAATAATAATATCTAATGTAAAGTCTTCTAAAGCAGGATACAAGATTTCTTCAACACTTCTATTCATTCTATGTATTTCATCAATAAACAAAACATCATTTTCTGATAAGGTAGTAAGAATAGCTGCTAAATCACCCGGTTTTTCTATTGCAGGACCAGAAGTAATTTTTATATTTGTATTCATCTCATTTGCTAAAATATTAGCAAGAGTAGTTTTACCTAATCCAGGAGGTCCATAAAGTAAAACATGATCTAAAGGTTGTTCTCTTTTTTTGGCAGCTTCTATACATATTTTCATGTTTTCTTTTACTTTTGTTTGACCAATATATTCATGTAAATTTTTAGGTCTTAATGAAAATTCTTGTGCCTCTTCAGTTTCATTTTTTAAATTAGGCACTAATAAGTTTTCATCAAATTCTTCCTTTAAGTTCATCAAATATTATCCCTTTCTCGTTTTTTTATATATTATCATTTAAAGCCACACTTTTCAATAGAAGTACTTTGCAATTCAAATTTAAAATAAATTATTATCAAAATATAAAAAAGCTAAAGATTAACTCTTTAGCCCATTTTATTAATATTTTATATTTTTTATTTCATACTTTTTATAATCTGGCATATATCTTTCAAGCATATTATAAAAACTTTTTGTATGGTTTTTATATTTTAAATGACAAAATTCATGTAAAATAATATATTCAATAACTTCTCTTTTATATTTAACTATTCTAGGATTAATTAATATTTTTTTATCATCAGTAACTTTAGCTAAAATTCCTTGCATTTCTATAACTTTATAATCTTCTGGAGCAAAGCCAACCATAAGCCTAGTTTTTTCCATTATATCTTCTAATTCTTTTTCAGCAATTTTTGTATATAATTTATCAATCAATATGTCAGTCATTGATTCATTGTCTATTTTTTTATATTTTTTAGGTAAACTTACTTTAACTACATTTTTTTCCAAATCACATTCAATTCTATCTGTATTTTTATATGATACTTTTAAATTATATACTATTCCTAAAATTTGAATTGGCTTTAAGCTAATATTAGTTTGCTCTTCATATTCTGCTAATTTTTTCATTATCCAACTTCTTTTAGCCATAACAGCTTCTTGGATTTTACTTTGAGTAACATACCAAGGTGCACGAACTGAAACTTCACCATTTTGAACCGAAATATAAAGTCCTCCATCATTTGTTTTATTAACACTATAAGCTATAATTTCATTTTTCATTTTACTACCTCCTTGATATCATTAGAACTTCTGTTTGGTAGTATTTTATATTTTATTAATCTTTTTGTCAATAGTTTTTTCGAAAAAATGTTCGTATTTTTATTATATTTTCCAAAAAGGCTACAGGCTACTATTCTTAATGGTTTTATCTTTTCAAATACTGTCTTTTTTTAAAGTATTACATCTCTTTTTAATAGCTTATTGTCCACAACACCTAATCCTAAAAATTGCTCATTATTATAAACTTTATAAACACCATCTAACATGTCAAAAGTAAGTCTAACTCCATTTAAAAATAATTCTTTCTTTTTATCATTCAAAATTATTTTTTCATTTTCTTGAAACAATTCTTCAATTCCAATAATATACTGTTCTTTATTTTTTTCTTTTTCTAAATCAGAAATCAAAACACTTTCATCTATACCAAACTTATCTATTTTAGTTCGTATTAATTTTTTCATATATCCTATAGTTCCAATTTTATTTGAAATATCTTCACATAAAGTTCTTATATATGTTCCTTTAGAACAAGTTACTCTAAATTCTATTTCATTCTCAGAATAATCAATTTTTAAAATTTCAATATCGTAAATCTCAACTTCTCTTTCTTTTCTTGATATTTCTTTACCTTCACGTGCATATTCATAAAGCTTTTTTCCATTAACCTTAATAGCTGAATACATAGGTGGAAGTTGTTTGTATGTGCCTACAAAACTCATAATCTGCTTTTTATAAAATTCTTCAGCTTTTTTATCGAGAGTAAAATTAGACTTTTCTAAAATTTTACCTTCACCATCTGCAGAATCAGTTTTAATTCCTAATTTTAAAGTAGCTACGTATTCTTTATTATGTTCCACTAAATATTTAGAAATCTTAGTTGCATTTCCAATCATTATAGGTAAAACTCCCATAGCTTCTGGATCTAATGTTCCACAGTGTCCAACTTTTTTTATATTAAAAATTTTTCTTATTCTAGAAACAACACCAAAAGAAGAAATTCCTTTTTCTTTATTTATTAAAACAATTCCATCCATTTTTTATCTTTATTTTCCTCTCTTATATTATCTTTTTATGTTTAGTACTACGTATGTTTCAATATAAAAAGTGCTCATATATAATTTTTCTCAAAAAGCTATAACAAAACAAAATTGCGACATCAAAAAAATGTCGCAAAAAGTTTTATTTTAAAAATCTTTTAGACTGTGCTACTATTCTTTCTTTTGCTTCTTCTAAAGAATATGGTAACGTACAACCTGCAGCCTTAATATGTCCTCCTCCATTAAATAACAAGCAAATATCAGAAACATTAACATAATTATTTGAACGAAGTGATGCTTTGAATCCATTATCTACTTCATATAAAAATATTGATATTTCAACTCCTTGAACATCTCTACCATTTTCCACTATACCATTTAAATCGTTTTGATCAATCTTCAAATCTTCCATATCTTTTTTAGTAATATATGTATAAGTTATCTTTCCATTTTCAAGAAATTCAATTCTATTTGCTGCTAATTTTCTAGCTTCAAATTTTCCTCTTGAAATATTACTTAAAGAATCTTTGTAAATCTTAGAAATATTAACACCCTTTTCTAAAAACTCAGAAGCAATTTCAAAAGTTTCTGAAGTCACTCCATCATATTTAAATCCACCTGTATCTGTAATGATCCCAGTAATTAAACATGTAGCAATTTCTTTTGATATATCATATTTATAATATTTAAACATCGTTGTAATAATTTGTGCACATGCTGGTGAAACAGGATTTACAAAATTTAAATCTCCAAACATAACATTAGATGTATGATGATCAATATTAATTCTTGTTTCTGCTTTAAGAAAAATCTCTTTTGGATCATCTAATCTCTTCATATCTGCGCAATCCAAAGCTATTGCTAAATCATACTTTTCTAAACTAAGCTCTATTTTAATTTCATTAGAACATGGTAAAAATTTATATGTTTCCGGAAAATGTGGAATTATAACTTCAACATTCTTTCCTAAATTTTTCATTGCTATGTAAAAAGCTAAACTGCTTCCAACAGCATCCCCATCTGGCTTTTCATGAGCAAAAATTACTATATTATTTGCATTATCAATTGCACTTTTTATATCATCTAAAGTCATCTAATAATCCTTCCTTTATTCTTTTTTCATATCTTTTGTAATCTCTTCTAAAATAGCATCAATTCGAGAACCATATTCTATAGATTCATCAAATAAAAACACTAATTCAGGTGTAATTCTAAGGTTAACTCTTTTAGCAATCATTGATCTAATAAATCCTGAACATTTTTTTAATCTTGCTAAGTTTCCCTTATTACTTTTAGCATTTATCATACTAACATAAACTCGAGCAAATCTTAAATCAGGAGTAGTATCAACCTTAGTAACACTAATCATACCTGTTATCTGAGGATCTTTTAATTCTTGTGAAATTACAACACTAATTTCTTTTTTTAATTCCTCATTTATTTTATTCATTCTATTACTATTTTTTGGCATATTTCCTCCTAACGTTTAACTTCTTCTACAATATGAGCTTCTATAATATCTCCTTCTTTTATATCATTAAAGTCTTCAATTTGCACACCACACTCATAGCCATAAGCAACTTCTTTAACATCATCTTTAAATCTTTTTAAAGAAATCAACTTACCTTCATGTAAAACAACATTGTCTCTAATAACTCTAACTATAGAATTTCTAGCTATCTTTCCATCTGTAACATAACATCCAGCAATAGTTCCAATACTTGAAACTTTAAATGTTTGTCTAACTTCAGCATTTCCAATAACAACTTCTTTAAATTCTGGATCAAGCATACCTTTCATTGCAGCTTCAACATCTTCAATAGCATTATAGATAACTGAATATTGTTTAATTTCAACACCTTCTTTTTCAGCATCTGATTTAGCAATTGGATCAGGTCTAACATTAAATCCTATAATAATTGCATTAGAAACTTTTGCCAAAGTAACATCTGATTCTGTAATTCCTCCAGCAGCTGAATGAATTACTTTTACTCTAACTTCATTATTAGATAATTTCTCTAAAGATTGCTTTACTGCTTCAACAGAACCTTGAACATCAGCTTTAACAATTAAATTCAATTGTTTTAATTTTCCTTGTTCAATTTTATTAAATAAATCATCCAAAGTAACCATTGAAGATTCATTTAATCCCTTTTCTCTTTCTTGAACTCTTCTTCTTTCTATTAAATGTTTAGCCGTCTTTTCATCTTTAACTTCATAGAAAGTATCACCTGCATTAGGAACCGTAGTAAGACCAGTAATTTCAACTGGTGTAGAAGGTCCTGCAAATTTAACTCTCTTACCTTTATCATTTGTCATTGTTCTAATTCTACCAATTGCTGAACCAACTATTATTGTATCACCAACATCTAATTGACCCCTTTGAATAAGCATTGTTGCAACAGGTCCTCTACTCTTATCAAGTTTTGCTTCTATAACAGCTCCTTTAGCTTGTTTTTTAGGATTTACTTTCAATTCAAGCATATCAGCTTGTAATAAAACCATCTCAAGTAAATTATCAATTCCATCACCTTGTTTCGCAGAAATAGGAACAAATATTGTTTCTCCCCCCCACTCTTCAGGAACTAGTTCATATTTTGTTAATTCTTCTTTAACTTTTTCTAAATTAGCACCAGGCAAATCCATTTTATTTACGGCTACAATAATTGGTATATCAGCAGCTTTAGCATGATTTATAGCTTCAATAGTTTGAGGCATAACACCATCATTTGCAGCAACAACCAAAATTGCTATATCAGTAATCTGAGCTCCTCTAGCTCTCATACTAGTAAATGCTTCATGTCCTGGTGTATCTAAGAATGTAATTTCTCTATTATTAACATTAACTTTGTATGCACCAATATGCTGTGTAATTCCTCCAGCCTCACCTTGAATAACATTAGTTTTTCTAATAGCATCCAAAAGTGATGTTTTACCATGGTCTACATGTCCCATAACAACTACAACTGGTGGTCTATTTACTAAATCTTCTTCCCTATCTTCACTATCATCAAATAATATATCTTCATCTGTTTTTATATCCTTTTTCTTAGCAGTAATTCCAAATTCTGAAGCAGCAAGATAAGCAATATCAAAATCAATTTCTTTATTTATTGTAGCCATAACACCAAGATTTAAAAGTTTTGTAATTAAATCACCACTAGTAACCTTCATTTCAGCAGCTAAATCTTTAACTGTAATAATTGATGGAATAGTTATTTCTGTCAATTTAAATATTTTTTGTTTGTTTCTATTTTCTTGTTTACCTTTTTTCTCACTTCTTCTTCCTCTTTGAGTACTTAAATCATAGTAATCAAGCATATCAACATTTGAAAGTTTACTTTCTTGTTTTAAACTTCTTAATTTTCCAGAACTAAATTCCTCATTTTTCCCTTTTTTCTTAGTCTGCTTTTTAGTTCTTTGCTCCTCAAATTGACGATTACTTTTTTGTTTATCAATAGCTCTATTTGAATATTCAATAACATTCTCTTTTTCAACAATATCAACCGCCATAATATTATTTATCTTCTTATCAATTCCCCTATCATCAAGTTTTCTATTGTTGTTATTAAATCCATTATTATTGTTTCTATTATAATTATTATTTCTATTATAAGAACCATTATTTTGATTATTTCTATTGTTATTATATCCGCCATTATTATTTTTATTGTAATTATTATTTTTATTATTTCTATTGTTATTATATCCACTGCTATTGTTTTTACTATTATAATTATTATTTCTTTCTTGTCTATTATCAAATCTATTATTATTTTGTGGTTTAGTAACCTGTTCTTCTTCCATCACTTTTTTATTTTCAACAACCTTTTCTTCCTGTACAGGAATTTCTTCTTTTACTTCTTTTTTAGGTGTAACCTCAGGTTGAACCTCAGTTTCTACCTTAACTTCATCTTTAGCTTCTACTTTTGACTCTTGCTTAGTTTTTGAAGGAATTCCAAATAATTCAGCAACAGACATTGGTTTTGATTGTTTATTTCTATAAACAATATTATAATCTTTTTTTCTATTTTTTTCGATAAAACCTACTTCATTCTTTTTGCCTTTAGATTTTTGTTCAGCTTTCTTTTCTTCTTCATCAATAATAACTGTTCTTCTCATAATAACAGGTTGATCTGATACTATTTCTTTTTTTGATTCATTTTTTTTCTTTTCTACTTTCCCCATTGATTTTGTTATTTTTTCCGCCTCCTCGTTTGTGATAGTACTTAAATGGCTTTTCACATCAATTCCGAGTGATTTTGCCTTTTCAATCACTTCTTTACTATTTACATTTAGTTTTTTTGCTAATTCATGCACTTTAATTTTGTCCAATAGCATCACCCCCATTAATTATCCCAGCAATTGCTTCAGAAAAATTCTTGTCTTTCACACCAATAACAGCTTTATTTTTCTTTCCTATTGCTCTACTATTTTCGTCAATATTTCCGTGTATGAAAATCTTGATTTTATTTTCATTAGAAAGTTTCAGAAATTTTTCTCTCGTATTTAAAGATGAATCTTCAGCAAGAATAACTATATAAACTTTCTTTTTTAAAATCGCCTCTTTAACAGCATCTGTTCCACAAATAATTTTTCCAGCCCTAGCTGCTAATCCAAGCAATCCATTAACTTTATTTTGATAATTTGGCAACTACATCCCTCAAATCTTCATAAAATTCATTACTTATATTGCATTCAAATACTTTAGCTAATCTATTAGATTTTATTAATTTATCTATACATTTTACATCAGTACAAATATAAGCACCTCTTCCATTTTTCTTTCCTGTTAAATCTATAGATATATTATTTTCTTTATCTTTTACAATTCTTAATAATTCTTGCTTTGGCTTAGAAACTCCACAGCCAGTACAAGTTCTCTCAGGTACTTTTTTCAAAGATATTCACCCCTTATTCTTCATCAGCAGTAGTTTCTTCTGAAACATCTTCTGTTTCTTCACTAACTTCTTCTGAAACATTTTGAGCTTCTTCTAACATTTTTCTAAATTGAGATTCGCTCTTAATATCTATCTTCCAATTTGTAAGTCTTGCAGCTAATCTAGCATTTTGTCCAGATTTTCCAATAGCTAAAGATAATTGATCATCTGGAACAATTACTTGAGCAAATTTTTCTTCTTCCTTAATATCAACAGCTAAAACTTGAGCTGGAAGTAAAGCAGCTGCTATAAACACAGCAGGATCTTCATCCCATTCAATAACATCTATTTTTTCGCCATGTAACTCATTAATTATATTTTGAATTCTTACACCTTTTTGTCCAACACAAGAACCAACTGGATCAATATTTTCATTTGTTGAATAAACTGCAACTTTACTTCTAGAACCAGGATCTCTAGAAATATTTTTTATTTCAATTAATCCCTCATATATTTCAGGTATTTCAAATTCAAATAATCTTCTAACAAAATCAGGATGACTTCTTGAAACTATTACTTGTGGATTTCCTTTTATACCTTTTTCTACTTCTAAAACATATCCTCTAATTTTATCATTGACTCTATATTCTTCTGTAGGAATTTGTTCTTTAACTGGCATAACTCCTTCAAGTTTTCCTAAATCCAAAACAACTGCATTTCCGTCATTTTTTTGAATAATTCCAGTAACAATTTCACCCTTTTTATCATTAAATTCTGAATAAATAATTTCTCTTTCAGCTTCTCTAATTTTTTGAACTACAACTTGTTTTGCTGTTTGAGCAGCTATTCTTCCAAAATTCTTTGGAACAATTTCTATATCAACAACATCTCCAACTTCATATTTCTTACTCTTTTTTCTAGCATCTTCTAATGATATTTCAAAGCATTCGTCTTTAGCTGCTTCTACTACCATCTTACTAGAATATACATGAGTTTCTCCTGTTTCTCTATCTATAACAACTTTAACATTGTCAGCAGAATCAAAATTCTTTTTATAAGCTGTAACTAAAGCCATTTCTAAAGACTCAATAAGGTACTCTTTTTTTATACCTCTTTCTTCCTCTAATTCTTTCATAGCAATAAGTAATTCTTTCATATCAATTGCTTTCATTTTTTTATCACATTCCTTTCTATATAAATCACAATTAAGCATTCCAGTCATATACTGTTTTAGCAGTAGCTATTTTATCTAAATCTATTTTTATGCTATTACCTAATTCATTAATAATTATAGTATCATTTTCAACTGATTCTAAAATTCCTTCAATAACTTTTTTACCATCTAATTTTGAAAATAATTTTACTTCAATTTTATTTCCTATTTGTTTTTCATAATGTTTTAAGGTTCTAAGTTTCTTTTCTAATCCTGTAGAAGATACTTCTAAAAAATACTGTTCTTTTATAGGGTCAGCCTTATCTAAGATTGGCTCTATTTCATTATTGATTTTTTCACAATCATTAATATCCATAATACCATTTTTTTCTACATAGATACAAAGATGATATTCTTTACCTTCTTTAAGATATTCAACATCATATAATTCATAACCTAAGTCATTAATTTTATTTTCTATAAGTCCCTGAACCTTTTTTTCAACATTATTAAATTCTGACAATTTATTTCCTCCTAAAAAAGTTACTCAAAATTATTATTAATTCTTCTTTTCAACAATAAAGAGTGGAATTTGCTTCCACTCTTCTGTAACTTATTTTGCTTTAAATATTATACATTGTTTTTTCAACAATTGCAAGCTTTTTCAAAGATTTTTATTCGACAAACTTTTGCAAATCATATTTTTTTTCATCTGATGTAACAAGAATCGTCGTGCTAAAAGTCTCATCTTCCAAATTTCTAACAGCACCATATATTCTTACAATAGGCTTATCTAATGATATAAGTTCTTTTTTTATTCTAAATACATTTTCTTTAAGAGCTTCCTGAATATTCATAATTCCAAGAGTTCCATCTTTCATCATCACTAACAAAAATTCATTATTTAAACATTTTTCTATATAAACTTCTTGTACTTTATAATCATGAGTAGCTATTTCTTTTTCATCTTTTATATTTTCTATATCAGTATCACTCACATTGTATTTTTCTTTAAAAGTTTCATTATTTATAATACTAAAATAGACTTTTCCTTCGAAAACTTTAACTTGAAATGTAGCATCTTCATCAAAATCAATACTATCATATGTAGAAGCTAACATATTTTCTGGTGGAACAATTCCATCAGACGTAACATTTTCTTCTACCTCATTTGTTACTTCATTAGAAAGAATATTCTCAACACTTATTGAAGTTCCTCCAGAAATATTTACATTAAAAATAAATACTACAAATGCTATCAAAACTAATAGTATAAGAACTATTAATGCTATTGCCATATTTCGTAATTGTTTAGAACTTTTTCTTCTACTCATTTGTACCTCCACTATTTTTTATCATTTGCATTTAAATATAAATTTAAGATTTTATCTGAATATCCTGCAGCCTTATTCATTTTTTTAAAATCTGATACAAGCAATAATATTCCTAAAAATATACAAATCAAAGTAATCACAATAAGTATAAATGTTCCTTTTTTATTTTCTCTCTTTTTCTTTTTCATCATAACATTTACCTCTTCTTAGAAATTATATCACATAATACATCTTTATTCTACAAAAAAACTATCAAATTCTGCTTCTGAAATTGTCTCTTTTTCTAATAATGCTTGTGCCACCTGATGTAATATTTGTATATGATCTAATAATATTTTTTGAGCTGCTATATAAGCATTATCAACTAATTCTTTTACTTGTGTTCCAACCTCATCAGTAATACCTTCTCCAAAAATTTGTAATTCATAAGGTTCATCAACTTTTAAAGAAATTGGTCCAAGAGAATTACTCATTCCATATACTGTTATCATATCTCTAGCAATACCAGTCGCTACTTCAATATCGTTACTTGCGCCAGTTGAAATATCGTTTAATGCAATCTTCTCAGCAGCTCTACCACCAAGCAACGCAATCATTTTTTCTTCAAGCTCTGTTTTAGAAACATAATATTTATCCTCATTAGTTTTATACATAGTATAACCACCTGCTAGACCTCTAGGAATAATAGAAATTTCTTTAACATTATCTTGAGTTTCTAAAAATTTACTAACCACAGCATGTCCCGCTTCATGATAAGCTGTAAGCTTCTTATCTTTTTCAGAAACAACTCTATTATGTTTCTCAAGTCCAACAGTTATCTTCTTTACTGCAGCTTCTATATCTTCTTTTTCTATTACTTTATGATTATTTCTTGTAGCAATAATTGCAGATTCATTTAACAAGTTAGAAAGTTCTGCACCAGTAAAACCAGCTGTATCTCCAGCAAGTTCTCTTAGGTCAATATCTTTAGAAATCTTTTTATCTTTAGTATATAATTTCAATATTTCCTCTCTTCCTAACAAATCAGGAGCTGGAATAGTAACTTGTCTATCAAATCTTCCTGGCCTCAACAAAGCTTTATCAAGCATTTCCGGTCTATTGGTAGCAGCCAAAACTATAATAGTTTCATTGCTTTCAAATCCATCCATTTCAACAAGTAATTGATTCAATGTTTGGTTATTTTCTGACTCTGAACCACTATTACTTGTTCTTCTTGAACCTATAGCATCAATTTCATCTATAAATACAATACAAGGAGCAATTTTCTTAGCTTTTTCAAATAATTTTCTAACTCTAGAAGCTCCAAGTCCGGCAAACATTTCAATAAATTCAGAACCACTCATTGAAATAAAAGGAACATTTGCTTCACCCGCAATAGCTTTAGCAATCAATGTTTTTCCTGTTCCAGGTTTACCATACAATAAAATACCTTTAGGAATTTTAGCTCCCATATTTTGAAACTTTTTAGGATTTTTAAGAAAATCTACAATTTCTATCAACTCATTTTTCTCTTCATCTAATCCTGCAACATCTGAAAATTTAACATTAGTACTATTTTCTTCATTTTCGCCATACACTTTTCCTTTTTCACCAAGTCCTTGCATTTGAAAAATCATAATCATCAATACTACTAATAAAATTGTTGGCAAGAAACTTAATAAATTTTCAAAAAATGCCATCAATTCATTTGGCGTTTTTAAATCAACTTCAAGATCAGGATTCTCTGATATTTGTATGTTAATAAATTCCATAAAAGGTTGAAGTGAATTAACTTGAGCTGTTTTTTCTTCATCTGACTCCTTATATTTTGCAGTTACAGTAGAACCTCCTATTGTCATTTCAATCTTTTCAATTTTCTTATCAACTATATCTTGATACAACTGATCATAAGTAATTTCTTTTTCACTTTGTATTTGCTTTCTAATAAGTAAAATTCCAATTATTGCAGCAACAATAAGAATTGCAATTACAACCATCAATACCCATTTATTGTTTTTATTTTTTGGATTCTTTTGCTTACTCATTTTTTCTTATCCTTTCTATTTTTTCTTCCAAGCATTAAAGATATGTTTTTGTTTTAAACTTTTATTTAGACTCCAACTATAAATTATATTTCAGATCCATCTGGTTCATCATCAATAACATCTGAACCCTCTTTTTCTTCTTTGTTTTCTTTACCTTTTTCCTTATCTTGTTCCTTATCAGATTCTTTCTTTTTCTCCTCAGGACTTTCATTTTCGTCCTTATCTTTTTCTTCTTCTTTTTTCATTTTTTCTTTTACCTGAGCTTGTATTGTAGCTATTCTTATAAGTTCAACTTGTTGCTTAATAAGATCTGACCTTATCATATATATAACTGCTGTAATATATATATACGCAATAAACATTGCCAAATAGTCAAATAGTTCAATATAAACTCCAAAGAAAGCATTTAATATCGTATATACAATTGTTAAGATAATTGTTAATGTAGAAGCATATATAGAAAGAGCAAATAACTTAGAATATTTCATCTTAACTCTTGAGAATTGTAAAATTATCCATCCTATAAATGAAGTCATAATAGCAACCATTAACCAGAAAAATAATAAATCAAAAAACGCTTCAAAAAATATTATAACTCCTGTTAGTGTAACCAATTCTTTTTCATTACTATCTATATCACTTAATAATTGCGTTTTATTATACGAAGTATCACCAAGCAAAGTAGCAATCATAGGTTCAAGCTGTTTAATAACAGAAGCAACTTCTTTTTTCTCATCTTTTGTCTCTTCTTCAATAGTTATAGTTTCATTTGCATATGAAAATTCTGGAACTATTGTAGCAACATACTTTGACGGTGAACCATATTTTCCATAAACAATAGCTGCAATTGCTATTATCATTAAAAAAACCGAAATTACTATCATCTCTATCATAAAAGCAACTGCTTTCAAAGCTCTTTCATTAGTAAACTCTATATAATTTTCAAGTTCAACAAGAGCCATTTTCAATCTCTTAAAAAAATTAATTTTTTTTGATTTCTCCATTATATATATTCCCTTCTAATTCCACTACTAACTAATACTGGATTAATTTCTATCTTAACTTCATCACCAATTTTTACTAGATTATTTGTAACATCTACCGCCACATGATTCATTCCAACTCTGCCAACAACACAATACTGCTTATCATTAATTTTCAAAGAAATTCTATTTTTATTAAAAAAAGCCCTAAAAGAATTTTTTAGTATCCTAATTTTATCTACCATTTTAAAGGTATCATTTCCTACTTCCACATTATATCCATCTGAATATCCTACTGGAACAATAGCTAATTTCATATCTTTCTTAGCAATATCAGAATTTGAATAACCAATAGGTGTCCCTTTAATTATATTCTTAATCTCTACTATATTTGATTTTATCATACCTATTCTTCTTAATTCAATACTAGGATTCTTTACAGATATTCTTCCTAAAAAAGCAGACCCAATTCTAACTGCATCTAAATACATTTCAGGATATTGCAAAAAAGCAGACGAATTAGCTATATGATATAAAGGAATTTTAATATCATTTTTTTCTATAAACTCTTTTACCTTCACAAATCTTTCAAACTGCAATCTTGTAT
The DNA here is from genome assembly GCA_017936925.1 of Clostridia bacterium. Taxonomy (GTDB): domain Bacteria; phylum Bacillota; class Clostridia; order TANB77; family CAG-508; genus UMGS1994. The sequence continues at coordinate 45,295 of JAGBEP010000014.1, forward strand.
ATTTTTCATCACTAAAATATGCACAAGAAAAGTGTGAAAAAACACCATCAAAATATAAAGCTGTATTACCTTTTATAACATTTATTATTTTATCTTTTTCATTATATAAAATTCCATATCTCGAAAAACCAGTATCTATCTTTAAATGAACATGAGCCTTTTTATTTTTATTCTTAGCTATTTCGTTTAAAGTTTTAGCAGCTTCAGAACTTCCAACAGTTATAACAACATTATTCTCTAAAAGAATCTCCAAATCCTCTTTAATAGCCGTTGCTTCCATACATAATATCGTAGCTTCCATTTTTAATTTACTAAGCATAACAGCCTCATCCACAGAAGAAACAGCAAAATCAGTAATTCCTCTATCTTTCAAAAACATAGCAAATTCTTCTAGTCCGAGACCATATCCATTTCCTTTTAAAACAGCTATTACTTTAGATTCACCAGCTTTTTGTTTTATTTGGTTTACATTATAATCTAAATCTTTTGAATTTATTTCTAATACTTTCAAAACTATAAGCTCCTTTTATTTTTTATGTTCACTAATTCTTCTTTTCCAATCTCTCAATGTTCTAAACATTTTTTCTGCAAACTTGTACATTTTATAAGTAAGCGGTTTAAAAGGTAAGTAAACTTCCCCAATAAATTCTGTAAACTCTGCCCCAAATCCTTTCTTAAATCTATATAGTCCATATTGAGGATGCGTTTCATCAACTACTCCAGAAACGCCTCTAAAATCGTACACATCATTTTTATTTTGTATAGCTTGCTTAATCATTTCCCATTGAAGCAAATAATTAGGCATTAAATTTCTATGAGAATTACTACTTGCTCCATACAAATACCAAGTCTTATTTCCATACATAATAGGAATAATTCCAGAAATAGGCTTATCTTCATAATATGCCATCAATAGTTTCATATGTTTTGGAGCAAGTTCATCATACATTTTTTCAAAATATTCCAATGATCGTATAATAAATCCGTCTCTACTACCAGTTTCAATCATTATTTTATGAAAATCTTTTAAGTCCTCTCTAGTTCCTTCTTTAACTACAACACCTTTTCTAGTAGCTAAACGAATATTATATCTAGTCTTTTGATGACACGCAGCTAAAACATCTTCTTCTGTCTTTCCCTTAATATCTAATCTAAATACAAAACGAGGTTGTATCTCATCTTTAAAATCTTTAGCATCATCTTTTACCCTATAACCAATCTCTTCAACTATTTTTCTAAATTCCGCATCATCTTTTTTTACATCAGGTTCCATTCTAAATACAAAAGCATTATACTTTTTACCAAGTTCTCTTATTCCCTCTGTAATTTGCTCTAAAACCTTTTTGTCATGAATATCGCAAACAGGTCCACGTGAAGCATACATCATATTCCCAAAAATGGGCATTTTTCTAATCCATACGCAAACTGAACCAATAATTTTACCATTTTCATCCTCAGCCAATACTACTTCTTTTATCCAAGCTGTTTTTACTCTTCCCCATTCAAGAGATTGTTGAAAATTACAACGTTCATGCCCTTCTAAAAATTCAGTATATTCTTTTTCTGTTTCTTTTGTTACAAACCTCATTTTATATTTTCCTTCCTATTTAGTAATTTCCATTCCACTTTTAGTATCTTTAACAGAATATCCCATCTGAACTAACTTATCTCTAATCTCATCTGATTTAGCCCAATCCTTATTTTCACGAGCTATTTTCCTTTCATCAACAAGTTTTTTCACATCTTCTGGTAATTCTATTCTATCTTTTTCATCAAGTTTTAATCCTAAAACTTGATCAAATTTTCTTAATAGTTCTGCAAATTTAGGCGATTTAATATTATTTTTTACTACATCCCAAACAACACTCATAGCAAGAGGCATATTTAAATCATCATTAATAGCTTCATTAAATTTTTGTTCATATTCATTAATAACAGAATCTTCTACATTCTCTTTTCCATCATAATGTTTTTTGTAACCTTCTTTTAGCCTGTTTAAAGCTACCTTAGCTGACTCTAGTGAATCCCAAGTGAAATTCAATTTATTTCTATAATGTGAAGTATAATTAAACATTCTATAATCCATTGCCGAAAAACCTTTTTCTTCTAAATCAGCAATTGTATAAACGTTATTCAAACTTTTTGACATTTTTCCGCCATCAATAAGTAAAAATTCACAATGCATCCAAAAATTTGCAGGAATTTGCCCTGTGCAACCCTTACTCTGAGCAATCTCATTTTCATGATGAATTGGAATATGATCAATTCCTCCTGTATGTATATCAAAATGTTCTCCTAAGTATTTTCTACCCATAGCTGAACATTCAATATGCCATCCAGGATAACATTTTCCCCAAAAAGTATCCCATTTCATTATATGGTTTTCAGGTGCTTTTATCCATAAAGCAAAATCAGTAACATTTTTCTTATGATTATCAAAATCTACTCTAGCTCCTGCCTTTTGCTCATCAATCTTTATATTAGATAAAACCCCATATTTATCTAATTTAGATGTATCAAAATATATTGTATCCTCTGTTTCATATGCATATCCATTTTTTATAATCTGTTTTACATACTCTTCCATTTCTTTTATATGGTCCGTAGCTTTACAAATCACTTCAGGTTTATTAATATTTAATTTATCTAAATCAATCATAAATTTATTTGTATAAAACTCAGCTATTTCATATGGATTTTTATTTTCTCTTTTTGCAGCTACAGCCATTTTATCTTCGCCTTCATCTGCATCAGATACTAAATGTCCAACATCAGTAATATTCATTGCATGAAGTAATTCATAACCATTATATTTAAGAACCCTTCTTAAATTATCCATAAATAAATATGCACGTAAATTACCAATGTGAGCATAATAATACACAGTTGGTCCACATGAATATATTCTAACCTTATCTCCATTTATAGGTTTAAAGACTTCTTTTTGTCTTGATAAAGTATTATATAATTTTAATTCCATATTATTTCCTTTCTATTTACAACAAGATGTACATTTTATTCAATGTACATCTCATTATTTTTATTCAGTAGTCTCTGGTGGCTCAACAGGATCTGGTGTTACCGAAGGTGTTGGCGTTGTTGTTGGCTGAAGTGTCGTAGTAGTAGATGGTGTTGGCTCAATCGGCTCTGGTGTTACTGAAGGAGTTGGCGTTGTAGATGGTGTTGCAGATGGTGTTGTTGTAACTTGAGGTACTTTGTGAATATTACATATTTCTGTTGGTATCTCTTCTCCTTCTGAAAATTTCTTATATATTACTCTTGTACATGCACCCTCAATAGCAATCAATCCAGAATCCTCACATATAGCATATTCTTTATCAGTATTTACAGTTCCACAATGTGCTGTTGGTACCTTTCCTTTTATAAATATATCTGTAACTAAATTTGTACATCCTTCTGAAGGCAATAAACCAGAATCATGACATACTGTAGCTGTAACTATATCGGCAGGTCTATCAAAAGTTTTAGCAGGTAAATTTGCATGTATAGCCGTCATTACCGCATCCCAAATTCCTCCAGATGGATTAGATGGTGTAGATTTACGATATATAATTTGTTCTCCAATATCATATCCATACCAACAAGCTGCTGCATAATATGGTGTAAAACCACAAAGCCATCTATCATTATCAGAATCTGTTGTACCAGTTTTACAAGCAGTATCTATATTAGGTATTTTACAATATGTAGCAGTACCATTAGCTCCAACAACTGGTTGCATTACAATACTTTTTAATAAATAATCTTCTGAAACTCCAAATACACGATTAGTTTCCTGTTTAGGTTCAAGAATAGTATTTCCTTGTGAATCAATCACTTTAGTATAGAAAGTTGGCTCTATATAAACACCATCATTTGCAATTGTTGCATAAGCTGCTGCCATTTGTAATACAGAAAATTCTTTTGCCCCAAGAGCTAATGACAATCCAGTAGACTCGCTAACACCTGTTAATCCCATTTTATTCAAATATTGAATAGACTTACTTACACCAAGTTGTTTTAAAATTCTTACAGGAATTATATTTCCTGATATCTCTATTGCTTCTCTTACAGTCTGTTTTCCTCTAAAATTAGTATAATAATTCTTTGGCCATGCTGAACCCGTAAATTCAGTTGTCTGTTTATCTTCATATACAGAAGCAGGATAAATCAATCCTTCCTGAATAGCTGGTCCTATAACAGCTATTGGTTTCATAGCAGAACCTATCTGTCTAGTAGTTTGAACTGCTCTATTCAAATCACCATTTGATGTTTTAGCACCTAATCTACCAACACATCCTACAACCTTACCTGTAGAAGGTTCTATAACAACCATTGCTGATTGAGACTGAGCATTAACTAAAGAACCATCAGCATTTTTTTCATTACCAGGAATAATATATTTATCATCAGCCATTACTTCTTCCATAGTAGATTGAATACTTGAAACCTCAGTAGTATAAATCTTATATCCACCGCCATATACCTTAGTTTCAGCCATCTCTCTTGTCATATCTTTTTCTTCCATAAGTTGTTCTACAATTTCATCAATTGCAGCCTCTGTATGATCACTATATATAACTCCAGAAGCCATCGCTCCTTGTTGATATGGTAATCCAGCATCAACTTCAGCAACTGCTGTATTATATTCGTCAGAACTAATATATCCAAGTTCTTTCATTTTTCCTAAAACAACTTTTGTTCTTTTAGCAGCAAGTTCTTTATGTGATTGTTTTTGCTCATCTGTACCAGAAAATGGATTATATGAGTTTGGAGTATGATTAATTCCAGCCAAAAATGCAGATTCCGCAATAGTTAAATCAGATACATTTTTATTAAAATAATATTCTGCACCCAAAGCAACTCCATTAATATTATTTCCACCAACAAAAATAATATTTAAGTACAATTCCAAAATATTATCTTTTGAAATTTCTTTTTCAATTTGAATCGCTCTAGCCATTTCTTTAACTTTTCTTAAAGCAGAATCTTCTTTATCATCAGTAATATTTTTAACTAACTGTTGAGTAATTGTACTACCACCAAAAGAAGAACTTCCTCTATTTAATATATATGTAGCTGTAGCAGCTGCCGTTCTTTTTATATCAACACCAGTATGTTCATAAAATCTCTCATCTTCTATTGCTACATAAGCCTTAGGTAAATATTCTGGCATATCCTCTAAACTAACAATTTTTCTTTTCTCATTTCCATTAAGTGTACATATTAAATTTCCATCCGCATCATACACTTCTGAATTACTAAAATCAATTGTTAAGTCTTCTTTAGTCATTTTGAAGTCATCGCCAAAAAATCCTAAAAATATACCTGCTAAAATTCCAGCTATAATTAATGCTGCCAAAATTCCTAAAATAACTAAAACTATTATTATCTTTTTAATTATTCTCCATGCTAAATTTTTTTTCTTCTTCTTAGGTTTCTTTTTACCTTGTTTATTTAATTTTCTTTTTGATGTTTTAGTTTGAGCATCTTTCAATTCTTCTTCATCAAATTTATATCTCTTTGTCTCATCAGAAACTGTAGATATTTTTTTAGTCTCTTGCGTTAAAGACTTTCTTGGAGCAGAAGGTCTAGCCATACTGCGCACAGAATTTTTCTTTCGCATTCCATTTGCAGTTTTTTTTCCTTTACTTGATGAAGATCTACCACTTCTCTTATCCATATATTCCTCCTTTGTTAGAAAATAATTTCTAACATAATAAGTAGCATATTCTTTCAAAATAATTCATTGGTATTATATTATAAAAATTTGGAAATATAAAGGTTTTTATAATATTTTTTATATTATTCATTCTCTAAAGCAAAATCAATTTCTCGTAACTCTTTATTTGCATTAATAACTCTAATTTTTAACTTATCTCCTATTTTAAAAATTCTATTTGTCTTTTCACCTCTCAAAGTTTTATTAGATTCATCATAAATAAAATATTCATCTCCTAAATCCTCGAATCTAATCAAACCTTCCACTGTATTTTCCAACTCAACAAATACTCCAAAATTAGTAATTGAAGAAACTATTCCATCATAAACTTCACCAACTTTGTCCTGCATAAATTCAGCCTTCTTCATACTTTCAGCTTCTCTTTCAGCTTTTTGAGCAACTTTTTCTCTTTCTGAAGAATTTTTAGCATATTTAGGAGCTTTTTCTGCAAACCTTTGCTTTTGTTTTTCACTGCTAGTAAAATATTCTGAAATTATTCTATGAATAAATAAATCAGGATATCTTCTAATTGGCGATGTGAAATGACAATAATATTTTCCAGCAATACCAAAATGTCCTAAATTTTCGCTTTCATATTTAGCAACTTTTAAAGTTCTAAGAATCAAATTAGAAACAACTTTTTCTTCTGGTTTTCCTTTTACTTCTTCTAAAACTTTAGAAAAGCTAGAAGGATATACAGTATCTTGACTTATATGAATTTTATATCCTAAATTAAATAAAAATTTATTAAGTTCTTTTACTTTATCAATATCCGGTTCTTCATGCACTCTATATATAAAAGGAACTTCTAACCAATAAAATCTTTCGGCAATAGTTTCATTAGCAGTTAGCATAAACTGTTCTATAATTTCATTAGCAAATGTAGTTTCATATTTCTTTACATCAATACATTTTCCAGTGATATTATCTAAAACAATCTTGCTTTCAGGAATATCTAGATTTAAATATCCCTGTTTCATTCTCTTATTTTTCAAAATTTCTGCAAGTTCCGCCATTAATTCAAAATCAGCAATATATTTTTCATAACGCTTTAATATTTTTTCATCTGATTTATCTAAAATTTTTTGTACATCAGTATAGCTCATTCTTTCAGTAACTCTAATAACTCCCTTATAAACATCAGAAGCAACAACATTACCAGATTTATCTATTTCCATTTGAACAGATAAAGTATATCTGTCTTCACCCGCGTTTAAACTACATAAACCATTTGAAAGTTCTCTTGGTAGCATTGGTATAACTCTTCCTAACATATATACACTAGTACCTCTTATTCTAGCTTCTCTATCCAACTGGCTTCTATCTTTAACATAATAACTAACATCAGCAATATGAACATCCAAAATATAATTATCACTATCTTTGGCTCTTTCTATCATAACTGCATCATCTAAATCTTTTGCATCTTCCCCGTCAATCGTAAAAATAGTCTTTCCTCTCAAATCAACTCTATTATCAATATCAGATGGATCTATTTTAGTTCCAAAAGCTTTAGCCTCTTCTACTACATTATCTGGAAATTTAGCAGGTAACTTATATTCTTTAATAATACTAAGCATATCTACACCAGCCTGATTAACATTACCAATTACTTCAATTATCTCTCCTTCAGCTTTACGTCCATTTTCTGGATATTTAGTAATCTTAACTACAACTTTATGATTGTTTCTCGCTTTTCCAAAATTTTTCTTTGAAATAAAAATGTCACTTCCAAATCTTTTATCATCTGGAACAACAAATCCAAAATTTTTAGAATTTTGAAAAGTACCAACTAAAGTATCTTTGCCACGTCTAACAATTTTAACTACTTTTCCCTCTTTACTTCTTCCAGATTCGTCTACAATCTCTATTTCAACAATATCTTCATTTAAAGCTCCATTAACACTCTTTGCCGGTATAAAAATATCTTTTTGTTTATCCTCACCTTCAGGTTCAACAAAACCAAAACCTTTCTCATGAGCCACAAATTTTCCAATAATTAATTTTTTCTCTTCCATACTCCTCCGCCTATCTCAAATTTAAAAAGGGATGGTCACAACTTTAAACCACCCCACAAATTATTATCATATTAAATCTCAACTATACTAATACCATATTTAATACAGTAAGCACCATAGTTAAAATAACAAATATAATAGAGAAAACTATTGTATAATTCTTTAATCTTCCCTCTTTAGTTCTTCCTTTATTTTTTTCATAGAAATTATTTCCAGAAGAACCCATAATACTTTCTGAAGCTCCACCTTTTTCACTTTTTTGTAAAAGAACTAAAACAATTATAAGTATACAACATAGTACATAAACTATTGACAATATATTCATTAATATTTCCATTATTATTTCCTCCAAACTTCTGCATAAATAACTAGCTTTAAAATTTTAACATAACTTTTATAAAATTACAAATATATTTATACACTTTTTATTCTAAATTGTCAATACATCTCTTACATAGTGTAGGATGATTGTGATCCATACCAACAGTATCTGAATACATCCAGCATCTTTCACATTTTTCTCCATCAGCAACTTCAACCTTTATACCTATTTCTGTATCTTCTTCTCTTTTGTTATTTTCAACTTCAACTTTTGAAACAATAAATACAGCAGTCAAAAGTTCAGCATCTTTTACAAATTCATCATATTTATCTTCAGAAACATATAAAGTAACCTTTGCATTCAATGAATGACCTATAATTTTTTCCATTCTAGCCTCTTCTAATTTCTTAGAAACCTCTTCTTTTAAGGCTATTATTTTATCCCATCTCTTCTCTAATTCTGCATTTTCATATTCTGGTTTATATACAGGATAATCAGTAAGCATAACACTTTCAACATCTTCTTCTTTTCTATGAGGCATAGATTTCCAAATTTCTTCTGCTGTAAAACATGTCATTGGAGCTAATATCTTAACAAGAGCATCTAATATTTCATACATTACAGTTTGAGCAGATCTTCTTTCTAAAGAATCAGCCTTTGAAGTATATAATCTATCTTTTATTATATCTAAATAGAAAGTACTCATATCTGTAACACAAAATTGATTTATCGCCTGATAAGCATTATGGAATTCATATTCATCATAAGCTTTTGTACAATCTCGAACTAATTTATTAAGTTTTATTAAAGCCCATTTGTCTATTTCCATTAAATCATCATAAGCAACTGGTAAATTAACTTGAAAATCATAAGTGTTTCCTAATATATATCTAGCAGTATTTCTTATTTTTCTATAAACTTCTGTAACTTGTTTTATTATTCCTTTAGATACACTAACATCTGATTTATAATCTGAAGCTAAAACCCAAAGTCTTAAAACATCAGCTCCAGATTCTTTTATTATTTCTTGAGGAGCTATAACATTTCCTATAGACTTAGACATTTTTCTTCCTTGTTCATCTATAGTGTATCCATGAGTTACAACTTCTTTATATGGAGCAACTCCTTTTGTAGCAACAGATGTAAGCAATGATGATTGGAACCATCCTCTATATTGGTCACTACCTTCTAAATAAAGATTTGCAGGTGGCAATCCACGCTCAGCTAAAACAGATTCATGAGTTGAACCAGAATCAAACCAAACATCCATTATATCTGTTTCCTTTTTAAATTTTGTACTTCCACAAGAACATTTTGCACCATCTGGCATCAATTCTTCTTCAGACAAATCAAACCAAGCATTTGAACCTTTTTCTTTAAATATTTCTTGAACCTTTTTCAAACTCTCTTCAGTTATATATTCTTTTTCACATTCAGCACAATAAAATACTGGTATTGGAACACCCCAAGTACGTTGACGAGAAATACACCAATCATTTCTATCTTCAACCATTTTAGAAATTCTCTCTTCTCCCCAAGCAGGATACCACTTAACACTTTTTATTGCATCTAAAGTCTCTTTTCTAAATCCATCCACAGAAGCAAACCATTGACTAGTAGCCCTAAATATAACCGGATGTTTACATCTCCAACAATGTGGATATGAGTGATTAACTTCTTCAGAAGCCAATAATAATCCGTTTTCAGCTAGATATTTTATAATCTCTTTATCAGACTTTGCATAAAACATTCCAGCAAAAGGACCTGCTTCTTCTGTTTGATGACCTTTTCCATCAACACAAACAATTATATCTAAATTGTTTTTTAATCCGCAAAGATAATCTTCTTTACCATAGCTAGGAGCAGTATGTACAGCACCTGTACCACTATCTAATACAACATCTACTGTATCAGTGCTTCCTAAAACTACTCTTGAATCTCTATCAAAAAATGGATGTTTACAAACAACTCCTTCTAACTCAGAACCTTTCATTTCATTAACTATAGTATATTCTTCTATTTCAGCTTTTTTCATGACTTCTTCTACTAAGGCTGATGCCATTATTAAAACTTCTTCTCCTGTCTTAACAAAGCTATAGTCAAAATCGCCACCTATAGTAATACCTGTATTTCCAGGTAATGTCCAAGGTGTAGTAGTCCATATAACAACAAATGTATTTTTAGCATCAAATTTTCCTTTAGAATCCCTAACTGGAAATTTTACATATGCAGTATTAGAATTTACATTTTTATACTCTATTTCAGCTTCAGCTAACGCTGTTTCACAATCAGTACACCAATATACTGGTTTTAATCCTTTATATATATATCCTTTTTTATACATATCAGCAAAAACTCCGACTTGTTTTGCTTCCATTTGTGGTTGATAAGTTATATAAGGATGTTCCCAATCACCTAAAACTCCAAGTCTTTTAAACCCTTCAGTTTGTTTATCTTTATATTCCATTGTAAATTTTTTACAAGTATCTCTAAATTTAGTTACAGGAATTTCATCTCTATTTAACCCTAAAGCTTGTATAGCTTTTTTCTCTGTAGGCATACCATGCGTATCATATCCTGGAATAAATGGTGTCCAAAATCCTTTTAAACTCTTATATCTAACTATTGTATCTTTTAAAACTTTATTTAAAGCATGTCCTATATGTATTTCACCATTAGCATATGGAGGTCCATCATGTAACACAAATGGTTCATGACCTTTGTTCTTTTCTAGCATTTTTTCATAAATATGTTTTTCTTCAAAAACTTCCTCTAATATCTTTGGTTCTTTTTCTGGTAAACCAGCTCTCATTTGAAAATCAGTTTTTGGTAAATTAAGTGTTTGACCATAATCAACTTTTTCTTCACTCATATTTCTCTCCTCCTAAAATAATTTACATTAATTTTAATTTATTTCCATTTTCCTTAATATACTTCTCCAAATCTTTTGGAGAAATAATAACAGTAGCAGTATTAACTCCAGGATGAACACCTATTTTTTCTTCTTTGAATAAGTCTTTATCTAAAATAACTTCCACTGATTTGTTTTCATCATTAATAACAGCAAGTGGAGTTACAGCTCCAGGAACTAATCCTAAATACTTCATTAATCTTTCTGGTGAAGCAAAACTCAACTTACTAGTTAAACAAATCTTAGCAATATCTGCAAGATTAGCTTGTTTTTCTTCTTTCAAAGTAATCAAAAAATGTCTTTTTCCTTTTTGATCTCTTAAAAATAAATTTTTACAAATTGCTGCACCTTTAAAATAATCTGGACCTAAAGCATCCATCTCTTCCATATTATATACAGCTTCATGCTCAATAAGTTCATACTGAATGCCTAATTCCTTTAATTTTGCAAGTATCTTATCCATAAAACTCCCCTTTCTTAATTAATACTTCTTATCTAGAACAAATCTCTAATAATATTTAGTAATGTAAAATTTTTATATATAAAAGTCATTATACATTTTTTCTGCATAATAACTATTTCTTAAAAATACAAAAAAGCAATTCATCCATAAAGGACGAATTGCTCCGCGTTACCACCTAAATTAATTTTATTAAAAATAAAATTCACTCTAATCATTTTTAACGCAAATGAAACGATATATCTTACTCAAATTTCAGATACACAACTCAAAGGTGATAATAAATAAATATCCTTACTGAAATTTCACCAACCATCAGCTCTCTAAAAGTATTTTCTATTTACCGTGTCCTTCTCATAGTTTTTATACAGAATATAGACATTTTAACATCTTTCAATATTTTTTTCAATAGTTAATTCATAAAACAATAAAATTTTTATCATTATTAAAAGTATCTGTATACAAATAAAAAATACATTTATTTTTACATATATTGTAAATTCGTTTCAAAAATGTTATAATTTAGATAGTTGAACGCATACGTGTTCGACAAGTATTTTTAGGAGGTGCTCGGTATATGAGCAAAAAAACCGTATTTCGGATCAAAGGAATTGTGAAAGAGTCTCAGCTCCCGAAGATTCTCTCATTTGTTCCGACCCCCATCACTCTCCGCTGCCAGCAGACTTTCAAAGCCAAAAAAGAGGCCAAGCTCGTTCAGTTGGGACGGAAGAAGCGTATGAGCGACAGTGCGAAGTATCTTCACCTGGAACTCAGAGCCGGAGACGAAGCTCTCATGAAGAAGGTATATCAGGACATCAAGCCCTACCTGATTCGTGACTTCACTCGGCTGTAATTCACAATTCCACAGCACCGGAGGCGTCCATTCATTTGGGCGCCTCTACTCCTTTTATAAACATAAAAAAATCAATTTAAAAATAATTCATTTTATTTATATTTAATAGCATGAAAAAAAGGCATAAGTCATTATGCCTTTTATATGAATTCATATAATCATTTATTTTTAATAAAACTAAACTGATTATTTTTTATTTACTAAATCTTTTAATGCTTTACCAGCTTTGAATACTGGAGCTTTTGATGCAGGTATTTTAATTTCTTCTTTAGTTTGTGGGTTTCTTCCTTTTCTAGCTGCTCTTTTTCTAACTTCAAAAGAACCGAATCCAACTAATTGAACTTTATCTCCTTTTGCTAATGATTCCATAACTGTGTTAACAAAAGCATTTATTGTTGCTTCAGCACCTTTTTTTGTGTCTCCTGTTTGTGCAGCTACTGCTGCGATTAATTCAGCTTTGTTCATCTTTTTACCTCCTAATAGATTTTAGTATTTATGTAGATTTCGTAATCTACACTATATTTATTCGCCAAAGTAATTTAAAATCCTTCTTTTTTTTTATTTTTTTTACGTTTTTTTCCTAATTTTTCAACTCTTCACGGTTTTTTTTAATTATACTATTTACAAAATTTTGCTTTACTTAAAGCCTTGTAAATCTTCTCTCCATTAGGCAACATCAATATTTCTTCCTTTGAAAATATTCTTAAAACCAAAATACTCATTGCAAATATAATTACTGCAACTGAAATTGCAATTATTGTTGCAATTCTTATGGAAATCACTTGAATTAACAATTTATATACTGCATAAGAAGAAATTATCATTATTAATGTAGCTAAAATTGGTCTAAAAGCTAATCTAATAATAGAAAATTTAAAATTAATTGTTTTAAGTAAAACCATATATACAATTATAAAAGAAGTCAAATGACATAAAACACTACCTATTGCCGCACCATTTTCATAAATTCCATCAATTCGTAGCAAAATCACATTAGCAAAAATCTTAACCACTACCCCTGCAGATAAAGCAATTACAGGAACTTTAGCATTTCCATATCCTTGCAAAATTCCATTTATAGTTTGAGACAAAATTGCAAATACAATTGTAATAGAAGAAATAGCAAGTAGCTCTGCTCCATCAGAAGCATATGGAAATAAAAGCATTAAAATTTCTTTTGAATACACAAACATTCCGAACTGTACAAGGTAATCCTATAATTAAACATAGAAGCAAAGAAAGAGAAATTCTCTTATTAATAGTTTTATCATCGTCTTTTGCATTAGCAGCTGAAATTGCAGGAACCAACGCTGTTGTAAAAGCAACATTTAATGATAATGGTAATGTTGCTAGTATATCCGCTTTTGCACTTAATATACCATATTTTGCTTTTGCAACTTCTTCTCCTAATATTGGTTTCAAAATTTTAACAACAGTAAAAGAATCTACAAGTTTTATCACTGATGTAAGTATCGCCGTCAAAGAAATTGGAATTGAAAGCCATAAAATAGTTTTTACTATTTTTCTTATAGACTCTCCTTTCTTTTCACTATAATTAATATTTACTATTGATATGTATTTTCTCTCATCTATATAAAATTTAAACAAATATACAAACCCAAGCAATATTGAAAAAGATGTAGCAACAGTAGCCATTGCTGCCATATAAGTAGTATTATTCATAGTATAAAAAGCTGCCATCTCTACAAATATTATTGTAAAAATAGTTTTCAAAAATTGCTCTATAGACTGTGAATTTGCAGTAGCTCTCATTTTTTGCATTCCACTAAAATATCCTCTAAAAACAGATGCGATTGAAACAAAAAAAACGGCAGGAGCTAATATCATAAGACTATGTTTTGATTCAGGAATTTCTATCCAGTATCTTGAAATAGCATCAGCACCAAAAAATAATAGCAGTGTCCCTAGTATGCCTATCATTCCAAATGTTATCATAGCAACTTTAAAAATTTTATGAGCACCATTATTATCTCCAATAGCAATTCTTTCTGAAACTAATTTAGAAATTGCTGTTGGTATACCTATAGATGATACTGACAATAACAATGCATAAATTTGATAACTTCCCATATAAATCGCATTTCCTTTATCACCAAATCCATTTCTATTCGTCAAATATAAACTTTGCACCAACCCCATAATCTTTATAATTATCTGGGAAAACATAAGAATTAATATTCCTTGAAGAAAAGTTTCATTTTTTCCTTTTGTTTTATTTTGAGCATCAAACTGCATATTTTTTCCTTTCTCACTTTATATTCATATTATATTTATATTGCTTTCACAATGCAAGTATGAACAATAACTGTTTTTCCTAAGTACCACACAAATCATGCTTTATTCAAATCTACAAAAAATAACAAATCAAAGTAAATTATATTCAAAGCCACACAAATATCCTTTTAAAAAATTTTAATAACCATACCTTTTACAAAAAAGCGCCTTTATAATATGTAAATTTCATGAAATTTTTTCCTACATTTTTTGCAAAAAGTATTGTATTTTTGGCGTTTTTATAGGATAATATAAGTGTAAATTTATAAGAAAGTGGTGAACCATTTTGTTTAAATCAATAAGTAATTTTATTTGGAAATATATAGATAAATTTTTAAAAAAGCTAAAAACCGACAGAAATACATTTTTTACATATTTACTAACTCTAATAACAGTATATATCTGTATAGATAGAATTGTTGAAATGTTATTTTTAGGGCTATCAGGAATATCCGTATCTTATTGGGGACCTTTTGCTTATACATTTGCACTACTTTGTCCAATATTTGCATTTTTATTTGGTGCTGGTTCAAAGTTTGCTACTGATGATGCAAAAAAATTCTCATTATTTGTACTATACTATATTGCACTATACATCATAGCATTATCAATGATAGTGCAATGGTCAAATCAATTTTTATGGGTATTTTTATTCTCACTTCCAAATTATTCTGGATTAGTTGGAAACTTTTTAGATGTTATAAAACCTGCTTTTACAGCAATAGCTTGGTATTTTCCTATTATAACAATAATGCCTGTATTCAAAAAAATGTATACTGGATTTGCTGATACTAAAGATATTCGTGATTCAGTAGCAGACTATAACGGAATATCTTTAGAAGGTAGCTCAGATAAAGTTGGACCATATACATGCGAAATGTTTATATGTAGAAATGGTGAAACTGGTCAAATAATAAAAACTCCAGAATCTCGTAGATTTGAAGCAACATTAATTGTTGGTGTATCAGGATCAGGAAAAACCACTATGGCTTTTGAACCAATGATAGCACGTGATATTGAAAAGAAATTCTTTTTACAAGAAGCTTCTAAAGAATTAGGTTTCACAGCATTAAAAACTGGTTTAGCCTCAATAAGAGAACCTTTTTCTAACGAATATTTAAACTCACATTTTTCTCTTGATATGTTAGAAGTAAAACCAGGAAAAGAAAAAATCTTTAATTCTTACCTTAAAAAATTAATTTATAACACTTCTGGAAAAAAGAACATATATAAAAAGTTAGGTTTAACTTACATAGCTCCTGATTATGAAACAATCTCTCATATATCAGAAGTATTAGATAATTATGAAATGCCTTATAATATAGTAGATCCAAATGATATGAATTCTATAGGTCTAAATCCATTTGTTTTTGATGACCCAGTAAAAACTTCAATATCTATCTCAGCTGTTCTAAAAAGAATGTATGAAACAAATGAAGTTACAGTACAGCAAGCATTCTATCAAAACATTACTACACAAGCTATAGAAAATTTAGCACTATTATTAAAAGAAGTTTATCCTAAAACACATAATGGACTATTACCTAATTTAGAAGATTTACTTATGATGCTTAATAATTTTGATTTAGTAGAAAAATTCTGTGAAAAAATGAAAAAATTCCCAGAACTAGCAGAAAAATATCATATACTTCTTACATATTTTCAAAATAACTTTTATATTGGTTCTAGCGGATACGAAGATACAAAAAAAGCTCTTCAAGCAGCAAGTGCCCAACTTGAAAACCTACTTCGTTTCCCTGGTGTAAGAAATATTTTATGTAACAGAACAAATAATATTAACTTTGATAAAGCACTAGCTGATGGTGAAATTACTCTTATATGTACAAGACGTGGTGATTTAGGAGCTGCAGTAAATAAAGCTTTTGGCTTATTTACCCTACTACTTATGCAACACTCTATTATATCTAGACCAGGAACAGAAAAAACTAGAATTCCACACTTCTTATATATAGACGAATTTCCACCATATGTATGTAAAGCAACCGAAGATTTCTTTACCCTATTCAGAAAATATAGAGTTGGATTAATTATATCAGCCCAAAACTTATCACAATTTGGTACAAATAATAGCTTAACTAACAGTCAAAGCTATAGACAAACAATTCTTGCTAACTGTACTACAAAAATTGTTTTCGGTAATAATACTCCTGAAGACAATGAATGGTGGGAAAAAGAGTTTGGTGATAAACGTGAATGGTCATTTAAAATGGATTATCAAACAGACGGTTCTAAAAATAATGATGGCAATCCAGCATATTCAACTACATATAAAGATATCAGTTGGGCTTACAAATTAAACTTTAAAGCTGGAAAAATACAATCACAAAAATTTAAAGCAATTATATATAAAACTAGAGATATAAAAGGTAAAATGTTAGTTGGTAAAGGAAAACTTGATTTTCTAGAATCAAAATATAAAGAAAAACATCCACCAAAACAATTTAACTTCTCTAAATATTACGATTCAGCCACAACTCATGACTCAGAAAAAAAAGATATTTTAGGAGGATTAATTGGTCAACCTAAATTTGATCCTTTAATTTCTGAAGAAGATGGACCTATCAAATATAATTCAACAGATGCTAAATTCTTCTATGAAAATGAAGGTGCAATCACTTATAATATACCTAAAAATAATAATAAAAAATAATCATACTATTTACTTAAAATCCATATTATGTTATAAACATAATATGGATTTTTTATCCAAGCAATATTCTCACTCTTTCCAAGAAAGGTGGTGTATTTATGTCAAACCCAAACAGATATGATTATGATTCAGACGATTACACTTATGACGAAGATACCGATACTCTAATTGATCGTGACGGAAACAGCGCTTACGATGGAGACGGAAACCCCGTTGATTAGTCACTTGATTTTTAATTAACAGTTCCATGTAAAAGAGAATATTGCTAAAAAAGACCGGCCTATTAATAGGCCGGTCTGATTCTTTTTATTCTATCTCCAAATATCATCATTTATAAAAGTAGTAAGTGCCATAACAAATGCATATTCAGTCAAATCAATTCTAGAAATAGTATCATGAGTTAAAAAAGCTATTCCACCTTTTCCTTTTCTAAGTTCTTTCTTCTTAAAAATCTCATCCATAACAGTTCCTAAATCTTCTTTTATAATTTTATTAACATACTTTTCTGGAACAGGAAAACCAGGACTAGTTCCCCATGATTCAATACCATTTTTATCTTTAATAACAGCAATATTAACAATTATCCACTTTCCTAATAAATTAGTAATTCCTGATTCTATGCCACAAAAATAATCAGCTTCTATATTGTTATCTTTAGCATATCTCATTAAATTATCAACTCTGTTTTTAGCTCCCTGATAAATTTCATTATTTACAGGTTCATCAGAAACATCAGAGAGAACTGGTATTCCTTCAATATCACAATCTTTATAATATTTCAAAAAAGCTTGCTCTGCTCCAGCAATTTTACCGGGATTTTTTGTTCCAATTAAAACTTTCATTTTACCTCTCCTCCATTATTTTATACTAATTTATAACACAAAACATTTATCTACACATAAAACTAAATCCATTCACTATATTTTTTAATATATATTTTTTTCGCAAACATAGCAATAATACAATATAAAATTGTTACAGTAATTATTAAAACAATATATTCCATAGCCAATGGAACAAAACCTAAAATCTTTCCTACAAATGTAAAAGGAATTATCAATCCAATAATTGGTAACAAAATAGATGATGCATAAACAGCTTTGTGCGCATTACTTTGAATAAAAGGAATTTTCTGAGTTCTAATAATATGCATACCTGCTAAATTAGAAACAATACTATAGCAAAACCATATTGTCTGAAACATTGCAGCCTCTCTAATACCAAGAACAAACCACATCGCAATAAATACAAGCATATCAAAAGCTGAACTCAATGGTCCCATAAAAAACATAAAATGCTTCAATCCGTTAATATTAAACTTCTTAGGTTTTTTTAAATCTTCCTTATCAACATTATCAAAAGGTAGCGTCATTTGGCCTAAATCATAAAGTAAACCTTCTACTAATAATTGTATTGGTGTTTCAGGAAGAAATGGAAGTACAACACTTGCTATTATTACAGACAATACTTCTCCAAAATTAAAACTTGTAGCCAATTTTATATATTTAATCAAATTAACAAAAGTTCTTCTTCCTTCATCTACACCGTCTAATAAGACTTTTAAGTCTTTTTCTAATAAAATAATATCAGCAGATTCTTTAGCAATATCAACAGCTGTATCAACAGAAACGCCAACATCAGAGTTAGATAATGACGGACTATCATTAATTCCATCTCCCATATAACCAACAACATTTCCAGTCTCTTTTAATATTCTAACAATTCTAGCTTTTTGAATTGGAGAAAGTTTTGCAAATATATTATTTTTTCTAAGTAATCTTGCTACTCCCATATCTGGTAATTTGTCAAGCTGAGCTCCTTCAATTATTTCTTTAGTATTAATTCCTACTTTACCGCAAACACATTTCGTAACTTCAACATTATCACCAGTTAGAACAATAACTCTAACTCCTGCTTTATTTAATTTTTGAATAGACTCTTTTGCTGATTCTTTAGGTGGATCAAGAAATCCAATAAATCCTAAAAATACCATTTCTTTTTCATCTTCAACACTAAAATTATCTATCCCTAAAATGTCATTTTTTTGACATATTCCTACAACTCTTAATCCATCCTTATTTAAGTTTCTACTAATTTCTAAAACATTATTTCTTATAGTATCTGTAATATTTATAACTTTACCATCTAAATCAGCCATCGTACAAATCGATAAAATTTCCTCTATTGCACCTTTAGTAACCATTTGTCTTTTTCTATTCTCACCCTCTACAATTACAGATAATCTTCTTCTTGCAAAGTCAAAAGGAATTTCATCTATTTTTTTATACTTATCATTCAAAGTATCTAAACCATTCTCATTAGCCCTTTTTATAACAGCTTCATCAATATTTCCTTTTAATCCTGTCTGAAAATTTGCATTTAGAAAAGCATGTTTTAAAATTCTATCATTTTGTCTACCATTAATATCTAAATATTTTTCAAGAACAATTCTATCTTCTGTCAAAGTACCAGTTTTATCAGTACATAAAATATTCATTGCTCCAAAATTTTGAATAGAATCAAGCTTTTTTACAATAGTCTTTTTCTTAGACATTCTTACAGCACCTTTAGATAAACAAGAAGATAAAATTACTGGAAGCAATAAAGGTGTAATAGTAATAGATATAGCCACAGCAAAAGTAAAAGCAGTAATTAAATCATGTTTTACACTATTAAACAAAAACACAATAGGTATAATTACTATCATAAATTTTATAAGCATCTTACTAATATTTTCAATTCCCTTTTGAAAAGATGTTTTTGGTTTATCTTGACTTATATTCTTAGCAATCTTTCCAAAATAAGTGCTATCTCCTATTTTTATAACAATACCTTTTGCACTTCCAGAAATAACATTCGTTCCCATAAAGCAAATATTTTCTAAATCTAAAATGCTTTCTATTTCTTCATTACTTTCTAAATTAACCGTCTTTTTTACAGAATCAGACTCTCCTGTCAATGAAGATTGACCAACATATAAATCCTTTGCCTCAACTATTCTAAGATCTGCAGGTATCATACTTCCAGCAGACAAAAGAACAACATCTCCAACAGTTACATTATTTATAGGAACATCAACTTTTTTTCCATTTCTAATAACTGTTACTGTAGTTTCCACTAATTCTTTTAACTTAAGTGCAGCCTTATTTGACTTATATTCCTCTGTAAATTCAAGCACAGTACTAACAATTACTAAGATTATAATAACTATAATATTTGCATAACTTGGCTTAGGTGGAAGAAAAACATCAGTGTAAAATAAAATTAAAACAATTCCTAATAAAATACTATTAAAAGGGCTGAATAAACTTTCAGAAAAATAATTATACCATCTTTTAGGTTTAGCCTGTTTTATTTCATTTTTCCCAAATCTCTTTAAATGTTCATCTATTTTTTCATCATTCAAACCACTATCAACATTTATATCATATTCTTTTATTAATTCTTCTTTATCTAACGTAGCTTCTTTTCCATAAAGTTTATCAATATCAATTATATCTTTTGCATTTTGCACTAAAACCATCTTCTTTCTTATTTTATTTTTTTAAAAACATCTCCTAAAGATTTATTAATAACTAAATTTGCATATCTATCATAAGTAGTAGCATCCCTATTTATTAAAACCAACTTATTTCCATTATAATAACGAATAAGAGAGCTTGCAGGATATACAGTAAGTGAAGTTCCAGCAATAATTAGACAATCCGCCTTAGCAATTGAATCTATTGCAGACATTACAACATTCTCGTCTAATCCTTCTTCATATAAAACAACATCAGGCTTTATAATCCCTCCACACTCACACCTAGGAATATCTTCAGAATTTTCAAAAACCGACTCAGCATCATAAAACTTATTACATCTCATACAATAATTTCTAAGAACGCTTCCATGAAGTTCAAAAACATTTTTCGAACCAGCTTTTTGATGTAGTCCATCAATATTTTGAGTTACAATAGCCTTTAGTTTTCCTCTTTTTTCTAGTTCTGCCAATTTTATATGAGTTATATTAGGTTCATATTTCAAAGAATTTAATTTCTCTTTATAAAATCGATAAAATTCTTTAGTATTATTCATAAAAAAATTATGACTTAAAATTTCCTCTGGTGGAAATTTATATTTCTGATTATATAGTCCATCTTTACTTCTAAAATCAGGAATTCCACTCTCAGTAGAAACTCCTGCTCCTCCAAAAAAAACGATATTATCACTTTTTTCTATTATATTTAAAAACTCATCTATCATTATTATTACCACCATTTATAATTTTATAAACTTAGATACAAAGAATCCTTCCATAGTTTTCGAAGGTAATATTTTTATTGTTTTTTCCACTGATTTATCTATTCCCTCACTATTTCCTTTAATCGAATCCTTAATTTCTATTTCAATATCAGTTAGTTTTACATCAAAATTTTTCAAAGCCCAATCTAAAACATATTCATTCTCATCTCTATTAATCGTACAAGTAGAATACACAAGCTCTCCACCTTTTTTTAAAGTTTTATATGCACTTGCAAATAATTTTTTCTGAAGTTTAACTAAATCATTAACATTTCTTTTAGACCAATTTTTATATGTCAGCGGAGAAGTAACAATAAATCTTCCCTCTCCACTGCAAGGAGTATCTAACAAAACTTTATCAAACATTTCTCCGTATTCATCACCTAATTTTTCACCTCTACGATTAATAACATTAACTATATTAGCACCTTGAGTTTGAACATTAAATTTTAAGCGCTCACATCTAATTTTATCTAACTCATTTGCTAAAATATAACCTTTATTTTCCATAAGCATTGCCAGCTGAGTAGTTTTACTACCAGGAGCAGCTGTCATATCTAAAACAGATTCTCCAGTTCTAGGATTAAGCACCAACGGTGGAACCATACTTGATAAACTTTGAAAATAAATATATCCTTTCTCATAAATATCTAATTTTTGAATATCTTTTTCTTTAACATTTTTTATAATCAACGCTTCCTTAAACCAAGGAACTCTTTCAAACTTTATATTTTCTTCTTTAAATCTATTCATTAAATCATATATATTATATTTTAAAGTATTTACCCTTAATGTAACAAATCTATCATCTGTCATTCCAATCAAAATTTTATCAACTGTAACAGGGGTATAAACTTCATATAATTCATTCATAAAATCTTCAGGCAACCTTCTTTTAATCTCTGTAATTGATAACAATATTTTTCTCTCCAATCTATCTTTCAAGATATTAAACTAAATCTTTTCACTAAACAAAAAGGGTTTAGGTTATGCAAACAATTATTGTAATAATTATAATCAACTAATTAAATAATAAAATTTTTTCATATAAAAAATACCTATATTATTATAAACATAGGTATTCTATTTTTAATGTTCATCATCTTCATCATAGTCATCATCATTATCAACAAAAAACTCTCTGCTTGAAACTCTCTTTTTATCTCTTTGTCGTTCAACCATTTTAGATAATTTTTCTTTTACTTCAAAAGGAGTTTTTATATCTTTAATTTCAAATTCAGGAGCAGTTCTATCTCCAGAACAAATATGTATTGTTCCTACTCCAAATATTCTTTGTAAAAAAGAACGTTTTAAAGTTAAATCTACGATTCTATATAATTTTATCTCCTCTTGTTTAGTAGAAAAAATTCCAGAATCAACCAAAAGCTTATCTTCTAATAAAGTATAAACTGTAAAAGATAATGGTAAACCTAAAAAAGGTCTTTTCCTGTCTCGCCATTCATAATTACTTATTTTCATTTCTTATTCCCCTTTCAATATATACGAACATTATTTTTTATACATTATATCATTAATTAATAAAATATTAACACTTTTACAATATTTTTCTAATTTTTTCGTCAAATTCTGGTTTTGCTCTTTTTAAACTAATCGGTTTCAATTCTTTAGTAGTAAAGCAATGCTTACTTTCTGCAATATTAACCAATTCTCCTGTCTCCTTATTAGTAACTTCATATCCAACTGTCATTCTCACACTTGTATATTCCTTAATAAAAAGTTTTATAACAATAGTATCTCCAAAAGTAACATGATGTTTATATTCAGTCGAAAAACCTAAGACAGGTGTAGTAATTCCATTTTTCTCTAATAAATCAACTGGTAATCCAATATCCTCTAACCAAGCACATCTAGCTTCTTCAAAATATCTAATATAATTTGAATGATGAACAACTCCCATTTTATCAGTCTCATAATAATTAATTTTTCTCTCAAAAATATACATTTCTTTAACTCCTATCTTCTTCTATTATTTTTATTGCACATCTAATCCCATCAACAGCAGCAGACATTATACCACCAGCATATCCGAGGACCTTCACCACAAGGATATAAACCAATTACACTTTCAGACATAAGTTCTTCATTTCTCGTAACCTTCACAGGGGAAGAACTTCTTGTTTCAACGCCAGTCATAATTGCATCATTATCAGCAAACCCTTTTACCTTTGTATCAAAATATTTTATTCCCTCTTTTAATGTATCAGCTACAAATTTAGGTAATATTTCATTTAGATTCGAATACGTAATACCAGGCTTATAAGTAGGTTTAATATCTCCTAAACAATCAGTTTTTCTATTATTCATAAAATCTTCTACTCTTTGTATTGGAGCAAAATAATTTTTTCCACCTAATTCAAAAGCTTTTTCTTCTAATTCTCTTTGAAAATATAGTCCCTCTAATGGTGATTCTCCTTTAAAATCTTCTGGTGTAACATTTACTAAAACTGCACTATTAGCATTTTTACCATCTCTTGCAAATTTGCTCATTCCGATTTACTACAATAGTATTTTCTTCACTCGAAGAAGCCATAACAAAACCACCAGGACACATACAAAAAGTATAGCAAGATCTTCCAGTTTCTTTATTATGGTAAGCAAGTTTATAATCAGCTGCTGGTAAATTTAATTTAGATTTATTTCCATATTGAGCTTCATTAACCATTTTCTGACTATGTTCAATTCTAACACCAACAGAAAAATTTTTCTTTTCCATTTTTATATTCTTTTCATAAAGCTTTTCAAACGTATCTCTAGCACTATGACCTATAGCCAAAACTGCAGTATCAGTATATAGTTCTCTTTTCTCTGTAATAACCGATTTTAAAATTCCATTGTCTATATTAAAATCAATTACTTTTTCATTAAACAAAACTTCCCCACCATTACTAATTATATGATTTCTAATATTAGAAACTATTTTCACCAAATTATCTGTTCCAATATGAGGTTTACTAACATACGTAATTTGTTCAGGTGCACCAAACTCCACAAATCTATTTAAAACAATTCTACATAAAGGATCATGTATTCCAGAAGTAAGCTTTCCATCTGAAAAAGTACCAGCACCACCTTCACCAAATTGAATATTTGATCTCGTATTTAATTTTCCAGTTTCTATAAATTCATCTACATCTTTTTGTCTATCTTCTACTCTTTTACCTTGTTCAACGATAATAGGTTTTAAACCGTACTCAGATAAAATAAGTCCGCAAAAAAGTCCAGCAGGCCCCATACCAATAATAACAGGCCTTTTCTTGCTTTTCCTATTCAAAACAAGTTTTAGTTTTTCATCAGCTGCTAAATCAATCTTTTTTAATTTACTATACCTTTTTTCATCTTTAACACATATATCAATCGTATAATTATAAAAAATATCTTCCTTATTTCGAGCATCTATAGATTTTCTAAAAATTCTAAAATTTTGAAGATCATCATATTTAACATGATTTTTATTACATGCAATTTTTAAAACATCTTCTGAACTTAGTTCTTCTCTAATTTTTATATTTTCTAATCTTAACATATTTTCTCCATAATCCATTTTATATCTTCAATAGATTTATCCATATTAAAAATACCATTTCCTACAGGATAAAAAATTGGAAACACTTTATATCGAATATCATTTATTTCTTTAATAAACGACATCTTTCTACATTGAGAAACAGATATTTTTCTATCAAGTATAATAGAACTAACCTGATTTCCCAAAGTAATAATTACCTTTGGCTTAATAATGTCAATTTCTTTTTCCAGTAAACTTAAATATTGTTTTAAAACATCATCACTAAGAGGTCTTGCATCAATCTGAGTACACTTACCTAAATTAGTGATAAAAATCTTATGCTTTTTCACATCTTCATAAACTTTATCTGCAAAACTGTAATCCCAATCTTTCGGCTTTTTTTCCATAATTTCATTATAAATTTTTTCATCTAATAGCCCAACAGAAAAAAATAATTTCCAGATATTTTTTGTACTAATCCAAGGAGATTTTCTTCCCTTCCAAGACTTCTGACTAGCCAAATTTTTTCCAGTAGGATTCATAAAAACAAAACAAATATCAGGATTTTCCTCTAATCCGCCATTATAAATTGAATCAAGCTCTGGACTACCATATTTAATTTGCAATTTATCATATTCCTTATTTAAATCCTTTACCTTCATAAAACATTTCTCCAACAACTATTTCTATTTTCTTAAGTAATAACATTTTTTTAATTGTCAATCAATTAAAATCTTAATAATTTTATCATAAAGCCATATATTTCTCAAGGCAACTTATATCAAAGCTAACAGTTCAAACTACTAAAATATAAAAATAAGAGAAGATATTTCTCCCCCTATTTTTCACAAATTATTTTGATTCAATCTTTTCTAAATATTTATTAGTAAAATTATTTAGATTTTCAACATTATTTTCCAATCTCTTCATTAAATCATAAACTAGATCTTTACCTAGTTTATATTCACTCTCAGTCATCTCGTATCTTTGATAAGCCTCTTCATATTCATCTTCATCAAGAAGCAATATATCTCCATCAGGAGTAACAACAACATCTAAATACCAGTCTTCATCATATGGAAATCCATTTTCTCTTCCAATATCTCTAACTAAATCAAAATACCACTCAACAATTCTACCCAAATTGTCATAAATAGCTGTAAGTTTAAAATTAGAATTTTCCCCATAAACTTCAAGCCACTTATATCCAGTATCCCTGATACATAATCCTTTTGGCAACAAAAATTTTTCATTCATTTTTATAAAATTATTCAAATGAATATAACCTTTAAAATCATCTTCATCCACTCTAATAGTTTTTTCTTCAACATTTCCCAAACTTTTAAGATTTAAATGAGCACTTTGTTTTTTTAAACTAATCCAAAATCTTTGTTCAATACTTTCATCTTCCATTTTTATTTCATTTTCTAAAACTCCGCCATTATTCATAATACTTTTTCTAGAACCAACATTATCCTTATCGCAAGACATTAATACTCTCTTTATTCCAAGTTCTTTACACTTTTCTAATGCAAGTCTTATCATTTCAGTAACATATCCTTTTTTTCTTTCAGAAGGTCTAACACCATCACCAATATGTCCAGAAGTTTGTAACAGTTTCTCATTTAAACAATGCCTGATTTGAATAAGGCCAATTAACCTTTTATCTGATTTTCTAATAGCCATATATAAACTCGCAGGAACCCTTCCCTCACTACACTTAGCAAAATCTACATCGTTTCTTACTTTTTTTAACCAACTATCAAAATCTCTTAAACGGTCTAATCCACCGCACCCATTTAAAATCATTTCACCATTATCAAAATGTTCTTGCAAATAATCCATAATCTGATCACGATATTCTTCTGTTGGAAAAACTAATTCTAATTCACCCTTAGCATTATTTAGCTTATATTTTTTTAATACCATCGGTATAAATCTTATTCCATCAGTTTCTTTCTCATTCGATAAAATTTCAAAACCCATTCTTTTATAAATCTCTACAGCATAGGGTGAAGAATTTACCGTTATATCAGTATTATTCATTCCATATAACCCTTTGGCATATCTAATTAAATATTTAGCAATTCCTTTTCTATGATAAGCTTTGTCAACAAACAGCATTCCAATATGTGAATTATCTCTAATTGCAAGCATTCCAATAATCTTTGAGTAATCTTTTACAATTACAATTTTTAAATTCTCCTTTAAAAGCTTTTTTATATTTTCTACATTAGCAAACTTATAAAAATTTTTTATTCCCTCATCACTATATTCAGGAGCCTCAAATTCGTCAAAAACTTTCTTTACTAACTCCATCGTCTCTTCTAATTCATTTAAATTCATTTCTCTACATTCATATTCCATACTAATCACCTGCCTTCTTTTTTTCTATTTTACTTGTAGCTCACTCATCAGTCAATACATACATTTTATTTAATCAGTAACATATAATCATAAAAAACAAAAAAAGATACTTTAAGCATTTTTTACACTACTTAAAGTATCTTTTTAAAATCAATAGCTTATATTATTTTATATTTAAACCTTTTCTACCTGCATATATAGCAACATCACCTAATTGATCTTCAATATTCAATAATCTATTATATTTAGCAACTCTATCAGTTCTGCAAGGAGCACCAGTTTTTAATTGTCCTGCATTTGTAGCTACAGCAACATCAGCTAATGTAGTATCTTCTGTTTCACCACTTCTATGTGATACAACAGCTGTCATTCCATTTTTCTTTGCAAGCTCAATTGCATCTAATGTTTCTGTTAAAGTTCCTATTTGGTTTAATTTGATTAATATACTGTTAGAAACACCTAAATCAATACCTTTTTGTAATCTCTTGATATTTGTAACAAATAGATCATCACCAACTAATTGAATCTTATCACCTAAAGCTTCAGTTAATTTTTTCCATCCTTCCCAATCTTCTTCTGATAAACCATCTTCGATTGAGATAATTGGGTATCTATTTACTAAATCTTCATAGAAAGCTATCATTTCATCACAAGTTTTTGTAACACCAATTTTCCAGAAATGATATTTTCCTTCTTCTCCGATTTTTTTAGCTTCATCATACATTTCTGTAGCAGCAACGTCTAATGCTAAACAAACTTCTTCACCTGGTTTGTATCCAGCTTTTTCAATTGCTTCAACGATTAATGCTAAAGCTTCATCTTCATCTTTAACATCTGGAGCAAATCCACCTTCATCTCCAACACCTGTAGCTAAACCTTTTGATTTTAAAACTTTCTTTAAGTTATGGTAAATTTCACAACACATTCTAATACATTCTGAAAATGTTTTAGCACCAACTGGCATAATCATAAATTCTTGTACACTAAGTGTAGAATCTGCATGTTTTCCACCATTCATAATATTCATCATTGGAGTAGGTAATGTTTTAGCATTTGTTCCTCCAATATATTGATATAATTCCATACCTAATGAAGCAGCAGCTGCTCTAGCTACAGCTAAAGAAACACCTAAAGTAGCATTAGCACCTAGTTTTGCTTTATTTTCAGTACCATCTAATTCAATTAAAGCTTTGTCTAATTGAACTTGATCATAAACATTCATTCCAACAATATTATCTCTAATAATTGTATTAACATTTTCAACAGCTTTTAAAACACCTTTTCCTAAGTATCTTGATTTGTCACCATCACGTAATTCCACAGCTTCAAAGCTTCCTGTAGATGCTCCTGATGGTACCATAGCAACTCCACTATATCCTCCAGCAATAACTTCAACTTGAACTGTTGGATTTCCTCTAGAATCTAAAATTTCTAAAGCTTTTACGTCTTCAATCTCTAAGTAATCTTTCATTATTTTGACCTCCTATTTATTTATAATCAACTTATATAATACAAAACATATAAGTTTACTTTGGCACTTTAAACCGAGTCAAATTCTATCACAAATGCATTTGCATTTCAAGACCTATTAACCGTTTTTTTAGGCATTATAAAAGCAAATTCTTTTAATTTTCATCATCTATAAAATATTCTTTATTCATTTCAACTTGTTGCAACATATGACCAATATTGCCTTCCCCAGCAAATTTATCAAAATCAAAAAAATTCTCATCTTTACTTACCCAGTAAAGCTTATTTAATTCTTCAATCAAATTAACATTATTTTTAAGTTTTCCAGCAAAAAGCTCTAATTCCATATCAGATATCTTATACTGAAAATTCATAACATGCTTTAAATTAATATCTTTATTCGTTATTCCTGTTTCTTCATTTAGTTCCCTATATGCCGCTTCTAATTCATTTTCATCTTTTTCTACTTTGCCACCAACTAAATTAAATTTTCCCATATAAGGTTCTTTAGTTCTTCTACACATTAAGATTTTTTCTCCATCAGTACTATATACCATAATAACATTTAATTTTTTCATTTATAAGCACATCCTCATTCAACATTCTAATCTAATTATTTTTTACTAAATTCTTAAAATTTACTTATTATCTAACCATTCATAATACTTTATCAAATACTTCCAACAACCCTCTTTATCAGTTATTCCATCATAATTTTTCTCTATTCTTTTAATAATTTCCTCTTTATCAATCCACTTAACCTCAGAAACTTCATCTGGTTGTAATTTTAAAAGTTTTTCATCTATATTTTTATTAGCTATATAATATTCATTAAAGTGTCTATTTATAATATCGCCTTTTATATTAGTCGAAATTGAAGAACCAATAAAAGTCAAATCTTTTTTATCTATATCAAGTCCTAATTCTTCTTTACACTCTCTTGTTATTGCCTCAAAACCAAATTCTCCTGCTAAAACATGTCCACCAAAAGTTATATCCCACATATTAGGCCACAATTTCTTCTTCTCACTTCTTTTTTGCAACAAAACTTGTTTCTTATCATTTATAATAAATCCAGCAACAGCTTTATGCCACAAACCATCTTTATGACATATTTCTCGTGTTTCTACTCTATCAATATATTCTCCTTTATCACTTAAAACATCAAAAAATTCTTCCATATTTTATACCTCTTTTCATCAATTTCGTAGTTACACATATTAAACTAAAAAACACTATTTATCTTATATCATGTTTTAAACAAAAAATAAATCTAATTTATAAAATTTATAAAACTTCTAAGTATAATATTATTTACAAAAATCTTCAATAAATTTTTTATATTGACAAGTAAGATTATATAAACTATCTGCTAAAATGTACTCATCAACTTCATGAGCAGTTACTGGACCTGCCCCTAAAATCATGCAATTACTTTTTATAAAACTAGCTTCTGTAATAAAATTACATGTTTTAGAAAAACCTTGAGTATCATTAAAAAATGATGATATTCTATTGATCTCTTGAACAGACGCTAAATATTTGTTTTTCAAAAACTCTATTTCTTTAGCAATTCTATTTTCAACACTCTTATCAATAGTTCTAAAGTCTACCAAAAATTCACAATAGTCAGGAACTGAATTAATTGCACTTCCTCCACTTATTTTTCCTATATTCATTGTTGTATAAGGAATTTCAAAATTAGTGTTAATATTATTTCTTATTCTATTTTTATAAAACTCATTTAATTCATTTATAAAAGATACTGCTTCCATAATAGCATTTTTACCTTTATTTGGAGTACTTGAATGAGTTTTTATACCTTTAAATGAAATTTTATATTCAATTAGTCCCTTACTACCAACTATAATCTCATTATTTGTAGGTTCACCTATTATCATCGTTTTTGGAAATTTTTTTTCATAATTCACTACATCTTTAATTCCAGAAAAACCTATCTCTTCATCATATGTAAAATACAACTTTATTCCCTTACTTAATTTTGTAAAATCAACTTGTGATATAGCAGAAATCATTGCTGCAATTCCTGATTTCATATCACAAACCCCTAAACCATATATCTTATTATCAACCTTAGTTAAACCAAATTTCTCATATTTCCATCCGTCTGTAAATTCAACTGTATCAGTATGTCCTAAAAAACCTAAAGAATTCTCCTTTTTATTCGACATAATTAAAAATTTTTCTCTTCTTTCTGTTACAAATCCCATTGCTTTTAACGTTTCTTCCAAATAATCTAATATCTTCTTATTTTCTTTATCCTTAATTGTATTACATTTAACTAAATTTTCTAAAACCATTTCTACATCTAACATTTAACTTTCTCCTCTACTTACTCAATTTCTTTTTCTGAATACAAATTAACCATACTCATTTTTTTCTTCAAACTTTCCCTATTTAAAGAATTTAAATCAATTTCTAAAAATATATTCTGCATAGTTTCTACATTTCCATTTACCCTCTCTCTCTCCACACTTTGATAAACATCAGGAATTTGCTTAAAACCTATTTTTGAAGCAATACTATAAGACATTGAGCCCCTTTCCAAAGTTCTCATATATATCTTGTCATATCCTAAAGCCTTAGATTGCATAACCCCATATAGCATAAGTTGATTTCCAAGTCCATTTCTTCTATAACCATCTAAAACTGCAATATCAGCCAAATACATAATATTTTCTCCATTATAATTAACCGGATGATCTGCCTTCACACCCCTTTCTAAAGCAATTAAACCACAACACCCCTCAGTAGTAGTAGTAGTAGTATATACTCCATAAACATAACCTTTTTCTCTATATTCCCTAAATATTTCTTCTAATTCCTCATCTGTGTACTTTTCATTATAAGGCGGTCCTGAAAACACCCTATATACTTTTTTAAAATCTTCTACATCAACAAGTTCTTTAATTTTTCCGTCCATAATTTTCCTCCTATAATAAATTAAAAGAAAAAAGATAAAAAAATAGATATGAAAAAAGACTATATATAGAATTTTTCCTACATATAGTCTTTAAAACATATCTATAAAATATTTTTAAACTATCGTAGGCACAGCAATTTTAGCCTGTACCTACGCAATTTTATTTACAATGCAGTAGTTACAAGCTCCTACGATGATGATGTAATTGAACGTTTAAAAATATTATTAATTTCAATTTTTTTACCTCTTTTCTTTAAGCAATATATTAACAAAATAATTTAAATCCGTCAACTGTTTTATGTAAATTTATATGTTTGCTATCTCTTTCCATTCCATTTATCTAATATTTCTTTTTCATTCATATTAAGAACCTGTTGACTCATAATGTTTCACTCCTATCTTCCAAACACATATGCAAGGTATCAAAAATATCACCGTAAATATCGGAATAAATCCATAATAAAAATTATCAACTTTTCCAAATAAATATAATACCGGATAATAATTCACCAAACCAAAAGGAACTATGAAAGTAAAAAATATTCTAAACCACTTTGCATAAATATCTATTGGATACTGTGCAACTTTCTTTCCACCTTCTGCTAATATATTCATAAATTCTAATCCATCCACCGTCCAAAAGCAAAATGAAGCCTTCAGTATAAATATACCTAAAAAAATTATAAAACATCCTAAATTCATTAATACAAAAACTAAAACCCTAAATAAATTCCAATCAATATTAATATTAAGAAGAGCAATTACAATCACACATATACATTGAACCGTCCTACCAATCTTAGAAAAATCAAATTCCATACAAGTTGACTGTAATAATGCATTTTGTGGTCGTATCAATATTCTATCAAACTCTCCATTTTTTATGACATTATCAAAATGATCTAATCCCCTTAAAAACATCTCACTTAATGAAAAATTTAAGAATACCATTCCAAATAAAAAAGCAACCTCATAAAATGTCCAATCTCCTATTTGATTAAATTCTTCAAATAAAAAATATACTGATATTGTAAGCAAAAATGTTATCAAGAAACTTCCTATTACTGATATTATAAAAGCTTTTCTATATTCTAACTGCATCTTTATTAACATAAGTATAGTTTTCAAATATACCTTCATTTTTTCTCCTATCCACCTTGAATTACTACTTTTTTCAATCTATTATTGGTAATTATTGTTCCAGTTATTGTAAGAAACAAAAGCCAAACAATTTGCATTCCTATATAACCTATTGCACTATTCATTGCCATACTTCCCGAATAAATTCTAAAAGGTAAATCAGCAGCTAAACTAAATGGTAGTATATAACAAAAACTTTGCCAAAAACTAGGCATCAATGCTATTGGAACAAAAGTACCTCCAAAAAATTCAACAATTGCATAAAATATTGAATTTGTTCCTTTAGATGACATAGTATAAAATAAACTTATATAAAACACATTCATTATTGCCGCCATTAAGCAAATTGCTAACATCAAAGATATTATAAACAATATAAACGCCATAAAACCTACAGGAGGTTGTAACGATAATCCTAAAGGTAATAAAGGTGCAATTATCAGTATTGGAATACTTTTTAAAAATCCTCCTGCAATTTTATTTGCCAATGTTTTAAAAAACCACATCCAATATATATTAACTGGTCTACATAGTTCATATGAAATATTTCCCTTTTCTATCATTGTTTTAATATCAGAATCTGAAGAAGCACTTATTATTGAATAAAAAGCTTGCTTCAACCATACATACGATATTAATTGTTCAAGAGAAATATTATTTGATGTTACAACTCTATAAAAAGCCTGAAAAATAAGTATTTGCATAATAGCCCAAAAAAACTGTGTAAACATTCCACCAATTGCAGCAGCCCTATACTGCAGAGCAACATTTAATCTTAATTTAAAAAAAGATAAATACTTTTTCATATTTATTATAAAACCCTTTCTCTTTTAATTATTAAATCTTTAGCTCTTTATATAGTTTAGCTATTACATCATCTGTTGACATTTCTTCAATACTCAAATCTACTATTTCGACTTGATTTGTTAATTCATTTAATATATCCGCCATATTCTCATCTTTATGCTTTAAAACTAAACTTGCACTTTCTTCTGTTTGCTCTAAAATTTTTACATCTTTTATCTTTATCTTTTTATCTGTATATTTAAATTTGACATTTATCCTCATTTTATCTTTATATTTATTCTTTATCTGCTCTAAACTACCATCATACAAAATTTTTCCTTTACCAATTAAAATAATTCTATTAGTTAAAGCTTCAATATCTTGCATATCATGTGTTGTAAGAATTATCGTCAAATTTGTAGTTTCATTTATTCTTTTTATACATTTTCTAAGTGATAATTTAGATACAGCATCTAACCCTATCGTTGGTTCATCCAAAAATAAAATTTTAGGATTATGCAATAATGCAGCTGCAATTTCACATCTCATACGCTGACCTAAGCTCAACTGTCTAGTAGGAATATTTTTAATTTCATCTAAATCTAAACTCTCAGATAATTCTTTTAATTTCTTCTCATACTCTTCAGAAGGAATATCATAAATATCTTTTAACAATTCAAAAGAGTCTATTGGAGGAACATCCCACCACAACTGAGAACGTTGTCCAAAAACCACTCCAATATTTTTTACATATTTTTTTCTATCTTTCCAAGGAACATATCCATCTATTTGACATTCACCAGAAGTTGGAACAAGTATACCACACATTATTTTTATTGTTGTTGATTTTCCAGCTCCATTAGGCCCTATATAACCAACAATCTCACCTTGTTTTATGTCAAAACTAATATCATCTAACGCATTTATTATTTTATACTCTCTTTTAAAAAAAGATTTTATAGCATTTTTCATTCCCGCTTCTCTTTTTGATATTTTAAACTGTTTTGATATGTTTTTTACATGAATTATATTATCTTCCATTTCATTCTCCAATATCTCTTACATATTTATTTCATCTTTTCATCAGACTTATCATTGATTTTTATTCTCAAATTTCTTTATAATAAAATTTCCCCAAATTATATCTTTAGCACTTCTTTTCGTACTTGGAAGAGTTTCAAAATAATCAATAAGTTTAACATTCTTATTTAATCTATATAATATTTCTATCATCTCATCTTTAGTTAAATAATTATAATATTTTCCCTCTTTTATCTCATAACCTGACCCTCTTTTAAAAGACGTATAAATTATTCCATTAGTTTTTAAAGCCTTTATCATTTTAGTTAAAACAATCGGTAAAAGTTCTTTTTCAACATGCAATATTGAAGAACATGCCCATATTCCATCATAAGTATTTATATCATCTAATTCTTCAAATTTCATGCAACTCACTTCTTGACCTATATATTCGCTAGCAAGCTCGCACATTTTTATTGAACCATCTATTGCTTTAACTTTATATCCATTATCTATAAAATATTTACTATCTCTTCCTGAACCACATCCAAAATCTAAAATATATGCATCTTTTGATAAACTTTTTAAAAATTTGTCATAATTTTCTTGTAAATTTCCAACTAATGTTTGCTCGCAATACTCCTTTGCATTTTTATTATAATAATCTAACGTATTATAATTTTTTTCCATTTTCCTCCTCCATTTTTTCGCATCCTTTTTATTTTTTAAATTATACCATAGAAAAGAAAAAAAGAAAGTATTTACGCAAAACACTTTCTTTTTACATTGGTCTATTTGTTTATTACTAAATTCTACTATTTTCTTATAAATAATATCTCCTACAATTATTTCTGATTTTTATTTCTTATATAGCTTTCAGTAAATTCATTTTCTAAAATATCCATAGCTATAGTATCATAGTATTTACCATTAATAAATCTATTTTCACGGATTCTTCCATTTTCCTTAAATCCACATTTTTTATAACATTTTAATGCTCTTTCATTAAAACTCATTAAATTTAATTTTATACTATGTAAATTCATATAATTAAAACCATAATCTAATATTAATCTTATAGCTTCTGTTCCATACCCCTTACTCAAATAATCTTTATCTCCAATAAAAATACCTAATGTTGCTGTTCTATTTAAATAATCAATTTTTTCTAAACTAATAGTTCCTATTAATTTATCCTCTTCTAAAGTTACAATTGAAAAAGTAGCTTCTGGATTTGAATTTTCTTGTAAATACTTTCTCTCTCCTTCTAAAGACATTACTACACCACTTCTTCCAGTATAATCTGTAACCTCAAAATCATTCATCCACTCTGTAAATTTTTCTACATCTTCTATACTTCTTGGTGATAAATATATTCTATCTCCTAATAACTTTTTAAAATATTTCATTTTATTTCCCCATTTCCATAATTTAATCTCATTTTATTTTCTTTAACAAAATTCTTCATTCTAAACTTTTCCCTTTCAGTTTCAATCTAATATCACTCTAAATATTACTTTCTATTTTTATCTTGTAATTCTTGAGAAAAATTTTAGATTTATTATAATATTTAAATTTTATCATTTTTTAGAATAAGCACTGCTACACACTCCACATGGCTTGTAAAAGGAAACATATCAACAGGCGTAATCTCTTTAATTTCATATTTAGTAGAAAACACTTTTAAATCTCTAGCCAAAGTAGCAGGATTGCAACTAACATAAACAACCTTTTTAGGTTCAATATTCAATATAGTTTCTATAGCTGTTTTATCACATCCTTTTCTTGGCGGATCTACAAAAATAACATCAGCATTAACATGATTTCTAGAAATAAATTCTGGTAAAGCTTTTTCCACATCGCCAACAAAAAATTCACTATTTTCAATATTATTTATACTAGCATTTTTCTTAGCATCTTCTATAGCCTCTGGTATTGTTTCAATTCCATATAATTTCTTTATTCTATTTGAAGCACAAATTCCAATAGTTCCAATTCCACAATATAAATCAAATACAGTCTCTTCTCCACTAAGTTCTGCTTCTTGAATAGCTTTAGAATATAATATTTCTGTTTGAATCGGATTTACTTGATAAAAAGACATTGGTGAAATTTTAAACTTAAAACCTAAAAGTTCATCATAAATATATCCATTACCAAATAAAATAACATTTTTCTTTCCTAAAATAACATTAGTACTAGAAGAGTTTATGTTTTTTACAATTGTCTTTACATTTTTATACTTTTCTTTAATAAAATCAACTAATTCCTTTTCACATTTTATTTCTTCTTCATTAGAAACAATTGTAACCATCACCTCATTTGTTTTTAATCCAATTCTCAAAACTAAATGTCGTATTTGCCCATTTCTTTTTACTTCATTATAAACAGGTACATTTTTTTCTTTTATAAAATTAAATATTCCAGTTGCAATCTCCTGAATCATTTCATTCTGAATTAAACATTTTTCAGTCTGAATCACCCTATGAGATCTTTGAGCAAACACTCCCATAACAGCATTTCCATTATTATCTATGCCTAATGGGTATTGTAATTTATTTCTATAATAATATGGTTTTTCCATACCAATAGTTTCTTTTACATTTACATTTAACCCTTGTTTCTTAAATATAGATAAAACCGCATTTCTCTTAATTTCCAAAGTTTTTTCATAATTAATATGGCGCATAGCACATCCACCACATTTTAAATATGTATCACAATCTAAACTCTCTCTATAATCTGATTTTTCTATAAACTCCTCTATCTTAGCGAAAGCATGCGATGATAGCACTTTTAAAATTTTTATTCTAACCTTCTCTCCTTTTATCGCATTAGGAATAAAAACAGTAAAACCATCAATTTTAGCTATTCCCTCACCCTCAAAACCATTATCTATAATTTCAACTTCATATATTTGATTTTTTCTTATACAAACTTCTTTCATTTTTTATAAATTTTCCTTCATACATTTTTATGTAAGCATTTTATCAAACTAATGCCTATTTTTCAAGCATTTTGAAAACACATACAGTTCTCTTTTCTTGATTATGTAAACTCATTGTGATATAATAAAACCAAATATATACATTTTTTTGAGTTGGATAATTTCAATTTAACCAAACAACATCTTTGTTGTCTAAAAATGTTTATATTGTGTTACTCTTAAACCATTGCTATTAAAAAGTGAATAATTTCACACACAAGAAAGGAAGGAAAACATCATGGCACAAAAAAGAAACATCAAAAAAATCAATTATGTAAAGGAGGTTAGAAAATTAATACGAGATTTCTTTCGGAGAGATTTTATAAGAGATAACATCTTAATCCAGCCACGAGAATTAAAAGAAATGTATAAGAAAATGAACATTACCAAATTTATTATGAACGGAATTGTATTCAATTTTCTTAGCTTTCTAACTCTTGCTGGAAACTATGCAATTGAAAAAGGCTTTGGAATTATTGGTATATTACTCTACTTAATTTATTTTGGTAAAAACATCGTTCATACATTATACAATCAATGGGATCGAAATCTTTCGTCCGAAATTGAGTTCAAACGTGAAGATTCTCTTACCATTGTAGGAAGCAAAATATTACAAAAAGTAACTAACCACATCTACCAGAAAAAAGATAATCAATGGAATCAATGTTCTAATGAACAAATTACCAATTGCATAGCAGACTATTTGTTAAACATATGGGATGTACAAAACAATTACCTGATTAACATCGGGCAAATCATTTCAACACTCATAATGTTAACAGCTACAATATTAACCAACAGAACAATACCTCAAAGTCAGTTCATTCCACTGTTAATAAGCAGCAGTATTATAACATTATTATGCTGTGCATATGATAGGTATCATCATTCCAATTTCATAAAAGAGATTAATCCTCTTTCAGATGAAAAAGCAATGATAAAAAATGACATATTAAGAGTCGTTCCAATCACCGCAAAAGATCAAGATGTCAGAATCAAGAGATATCAAAATCTAAGTCACAAACAATTTACCCAAAAAAGAGAATTGATAAAAAAAGATTTTGGCTCAGATCTTCTCTCATCTGCTGTACACATTATTTCATCATACATTCTTGTTCTAACTTACATTAGAGAATCTGGTGAAATAACTTTAGCAACCATAGCCGGAATGACTGCTAGTCTAGCAATTTTTAACAGTGCAGTAAGCTCTTTTGGAGACATTATACGTGTTTTCACATCTCGTTCTAAGTCCTGGGATTCAATTGAAAAAAGAGAAGAACTCACTAAAGAAATTTTAAAAATTTATCATAAAGAAACAAGTTCTAAACCTATTTCAATTGACTCGCTCACAATCTCACCTTTTGAAATTATGTATAATGAAATTTCTGAAAACGATAAGCCATTTAGTCTTTGTTTAAAAGAAACAATACAATATCAAAAAGGCGATTGTATTGCTCTTACTGGCGCAAGTGGTAGTGGAAAATCAACCTTCTTAAAGGTAACTACAAATCGAATTAAATTCAATCATGTTGAAAGCACAACCATTCCACCAGTAAACTACATGTACTACGATGAAACAATCGATTTTGGAAATATGCCTATCTGGGACGAAATCTTTTGCTTAGATTCAGACACAGCTTCCGTTCCTACTCCAGAAGAAATCAGCAAAATGGAATACATTTTAAAAGAGCTGAAGCTCTATTATGAAATTTCAGAAAACTGCAAAGATTTCTGGAGATGGATAAAAGAAAACAAAGCAAGCAGTCTTTCAAGAGGTCAAAAGCAACGTCTTATCATAGCCAAAATCTTGTTTTGGTTAGATCAAAACATTGATATTGTTGCACTAGACGAATGTACCTCCGGTCTCGACAGCGATTCTTTGGACGAAGATAATGCAGATGCTATAAAAATTTTACAGTTTATCATCGATTACTGTAATCGTGATAAAAAGCGTATTCTGTTCATCTCCACTCATCAGAATGTCGACGAGCTTTGTAACCATAAGCTACATTTCAAACGCAATAACGGACGAACCCTTATCAAAAAAATTTACTAATCTCACAGCTTTTAGGCGTACTTGCATCTTTGCAAGTACGCCTCTTCCTTTTTATAGCTAATTCTTTCAATACCTTCTAATAACCATTTTCTTATAGTTAAAGTATTATACAAATAAGTCCTCCACTTCCCTCATTAACAATTCTTTGAAGTGTTTCTTGAATCTTCATTTGAGCATCCTCTGGCATTCTAGCAAGTTTATTTTGCAAACCTTCATTTACTAAATCATGCACGCTTTTTCCAAAAATATTTGAATCCCAAATTTTCTTCTTATCTTCTTCAAATTCAGAAAGCAAATATTTAACAAGCTCTTCAGATTGCTTTTCACTCCCAACAATAGGTGCAATTTCAGTTTCTGTATTAATTTGAATCATATGAAGTGAAGGTGCTTTTGCTTTTAATCTCACACCAAACTTAGACCCCTGTCTAATAATCTCTGGCTCTTCTAAAATTAAATCGTCAACTGTCGGATTAACAATTCCATACCCCTTCTCTTTTACCTCATGAAGAGCATACTGAAGTTTATCATATTCCTTCTTTATCTTTGAAAATTCTGTAATCTTAGCAAACAATTTTCCCTCATCACTAATTTCTTCACCAGTAATTTCAGTAAGAACTTGATAAAACAATTCTTCTCTCAATGATATTGAAATATTAACATTTCCCGTACCTAAATCAATTTTTTCTATATCCGTTCTAGTAATAATCTCTGTTTGTTGCAAAGACTTAATATCAATACTTACATCCTTTAATTTTCTAGTATCACAAAATGAATCTTTTATTTCCCTATAAAGTTCAGATTTTATATCATTTGTATCTTGTAATCCTTCTATCCATCTTGGAAATTTTATATTAATCTGTTCAATTGGAAACTCATATAAAATTTTAGAAAAAATACTGTTAATATTATCTAGAGAAAGTTCTTTACAATTAAGTGGCACAACAGCCGTATTATACTTATCCTCTAACTCATTTCTAAGTTTTAAACAATCCTCACTAGATGGATTAGCAGAATTAAGAACAATAACAAAAGGTTTTCCTTTGGCTGAAAGCTCTCTAGCTACTCTTTCTTCTGGACTTACATAATCCTCTCTAGGAATTCCTGTAATAGAACCATCAGTAGTTATTAAAATAGCAATACTAGAATGTTCTTCAATTACCTTCTTAGTTCCAATCTCTGCAGCCTTTTCAAAAGGAATTTCTTCATCAGACCATGGAGTTTTAACCATTCTAGGCATATCATCCTCTAAATAACCAATTGCATTATTAACCAAATACCCCACACAATCTACCATACGAGTTTTAAGCTTTAAATTATCAGCCAAAGTTATTTCAACTGCTTCATTAGGAATAAATTTTGGCTCTGTTGTCATTATAGTCTTTCCCGCAGCACTCTGAGGAAGCTCATCAATCGCTCTTTCCCTTTTATACTCATTTTCAATATTAGGTAAAACTAAAAGTTCCATAAACTTTTTTATAAAAGTAGATTTACCAGTTCTAACAGGTCCAACAACCCCCACATAAATATCCCCATCCGTTCTACTCGCAATATCCTTATATATATTCAAATTTTCCATAACACCCTCCTAAATTCTAATGGACTACTACTTTTAATTAATGTATATTTTCAAATTCTAAATTTATTACTTAAATTTCAAAATTATGGATTAATATAAAAAAATTGTAAATACTAAAAAAAGAAAATAAAAAGGAGCTTAAAAATGTCAATTAAAAATTGTATAGATGAACTCTTATCCTTTAATTTAGATAAAAAGCACAATTTTAGTCTTATAGAAGATAGCAAAATTACCAGTATACCTCAAGAAAACATGCAAAAAAATATATCTAATTCTTTAAACGATAACATAACATTATTTTCTAAAATATACTCTCAAAAAATAAACAGTGACATCGTTATAAGAAATTTTTTATTAAACGCCAAAGGAAAGCAATACAATGCTAGTCTTATATTTATAGACGGAATGGTTGATAGTGAAATTATAAACAGATTTGTTTTAACACCACTCATGCATAAAAATCAAACAAATATTGGAAATTTTCAAAACAGTTTCATAAGTCAAAAACAAGGACTAAACTATAGAACAAACAAAAAAATAAATCTAGAGCAATCTATTCTTGAATCCTTAGTTAGCCAAAATTCTATTACAACTGAAAATGAAACATCTAAAATATTAGATAAAATCAACAATGGTTTTACAGCTCTATTTGTCGATACACTTTCAGTATGTTTTTGTATAGAAGCTAAAGGATTTAAGACAAGAAGCATATCTAAACCAGAAAACGAAATTGTTGTTAGAGGCTCTCAAGAAGCATTTGTAGAAAATATTCGTACAAACACATCAATAATAAGAAGAATTATTAATAATGAAAATTTAGTAATTGAACAACTAGAAATTGGAAAAATAACAAAAACCTCAGTAGCTTATTGCTATATGAAAAATATCGCCAATACTAGTCTAGTAGAAGAAGTAAAATATAGATTAAACAATGTAAATATAGATTCATTAACTAGTTCTGGTATTTTAGAACAATTAATTCAAGATGACTCAAATTTATTATATCCTCAACTTTTTGCAACAGAAAGACCAGATAGAACATGTAACAATATTCTCCAAGGAAGAGTAATCATATTAGTTAATGGAAGTCCTTATGCTCTTATAGCACCAGCAGTACTTGTTGATTTTCTTTCA
The DNA here is from genome assembly GCA_017936925.1 of Clostridia bacterium. Lineage (GTDB taxonomy): Bacteria > Bacillota > Clostridia > TANB77 > CAG-508 > UMGS1994. The sequence goes on from JAGBEP010000014.1 coordinate 87,836, forward strand.
TCCCCTGAAGATACAAATTTACAATATCAATATGGTAATTTAGCTAGAGTTATTCGATGTATTGCTTTTTTCATCGCAATGTTTCTTCCATCTTTTTACATTGCAATAACAAATTTTCATCAAGAATTACTACCTACAGATATAGTATTTGCAATATCATCAATGAGAAAATCAATTCCATTTCCTATCATTTTTGAACTACTAATTATGGAAATATCTTTTGAACTGATACGTGAAGCAAGTTTAAGAGTTCCATCACCAATTGGTGCAACAATAGGAATAATTGGAGGTCTAATTTTAGGTGAAGCCGCTGTATCGGCAAATCTTGTAAGTCCTTTACTAATAATCATTGTAGCTATGACAGGAATATGTTCATACGCTATTCCTGACTTTTCATTAAATTTCACCATACGTTGCTTTAGGTTCATCTATACTATATTAGGATATACAGCTGGATTCTTAGGAATTGGTTTTGGAATTTTTATAAATCTAATTTTACTATCAAATCTTAAGTCTTTCGGAGTTTCTTATTTCTCGCCTTATGTTCCGGTTGGAAACAAAAATACTGATTCATCATTCTTTATAAAGCCCGTTTGGAAACGAGAAGAACGTAGTTCATTCTTAAAAACACAAAGACCTAAGCAAGAAGAAAAAATCAGTATGAAATGGAAATATTAAAAAGGAGCTATAAAACAATGGAATTTAAAATAGGCAAATATCAAGCCATATCTTTTATTTTAATTGTAATGATAAACAAAATTTTATTAAATATTCCAAAAGAAATAATAAAGCAATCTCAAACAGGAGCAGCAATTAACGTAATATTTACATGCATATTGGCTCTACTCTTAACTTTATTTATCTGCTCATTAGTAAAAAAATTCCCAGATGAAGATATAATAGATATATCTAAATTCGTTGGAAGCAAGCCCTTACAAGTGCTTCTCGGAATAGCATATATATTATTTTTCTCATCAATAATAATTACCGTTATATATGAATTCACAAACCTATTACAAGTAATATATTTTCCAACAACATCTGTATATTTACTTTTACTCTCTTTCATTATCCCAATGGCAGTAGCTAGTAAAATAGGTTTCAAATCTATTTTAAAAACAAACACTATAATTACAATTTTTATATTATTAAGTCTTATAGTAATATTTTTAGGAACAATTACAAACTTAAGAATTACTAGAATATATCCAATATTAGGAACTAATATAAATAATACATTCATTAAAGGATCTATCAATATATTTGGATATGGTGGACTAATATATTTATTCTTTCTATCACCTTTATTAAAAAACAAAAAAGACTTCAAAAAAATTGCTATAATCTCTATATTAATCTCTGGACTATTTTTACTATTTACAATAACAATTTTGCTAACCATCTTTCCATTTATAAGTCATAGCGAAGAAATTCTATCAATGTATCTATTAACTAGATGTATTGAATTTGGAGAATTTATTCAACGAACAGATGCAATTTTCATCTTTTTATGGATAATTTCAGGCTTTTCATATCTAAGTATTTCTTTAAATTTTATAAATATTATTTTCGAAAAATTAACCACATGCAATAAATCAAAAAATTATTCATATTCATTTTTAGGAATATTTTTTGCAATAATTATCCTTTTCAAAAATCAATCATTATTTAAATTTTTAGAAACATATTTTTATAAATATTTTATACTTGGATTACTTTTCATAAGTCTAATAATATTAATTATTGCTAACAAAAAAAAGAAAGGAAATAGCATATAAATGAAAAAAAAACTATTAATAATAACTTGTATATTAACTATATTACTAGCATTTACTAAATCATATGATGTTAAAGGCACAGAAGAATTATCATACATTATCGCAATTGGATTAGATAAATCTGATTCAGAAAAAGAACCCTTATCTTTAACTATACAAATTGCCAAACCTGATACAACAGGAGAAACTGGTGGCACCACTATAAAAACAGAAACAGAAACAGTAAATTGTAACTCTTTTAATTTAGGACTATCAATGCTCAATTTAGAAAACGTCAATGAATTAAATCTCTCTCATTGTACAGCTATAGTTATATCCGAAGAAATCGCTAAAGAAGGAATTGAAAATTTTATAAATACCCTAACAAATAATATTGAAATTCGTCCAACATGCAACATGCTTATTAGTCAATGCAAAGCTTCTGAATTATTAGAAAAAGCTTCAACAATTGAAGATATTTCATCTAAATTTTACAGTTCATTTATTAATTCTGCAAAAATCACATCATATGTAACAAACTGCCAATTATCTAGTTTTTTTGCTAGTCTTCATGGAGATGTAACAGAACCTTTAGCTCTATATACATTTATAAAAAATGATACAATTGAAAGTATCGGATTAGCCGTATTTAAAGATTATAAAATGGCGGGAAGATTATCAGGTTTAGACACATTATGCTATAACTTACTAACAAATGAATTTGAAGAAGCAACAATTGAAGTATATAATCCTCAAAATCCATCGATTCCACTTGCAGTACATCTTTCAGGTCCGACAGAATCAAAAATAAAAGTATCATTAGAAAATAATGTTCTCAAAATAAAATGTGATATCTCTGTTAATTCAGCAATTTTATCAGCAAGTAAAAACTATGACTTTTCGACAGAAAATTCTCGAAAAGAAATCGAAGCAGAAATAAATAAATTTTTAAAAGAATCATTCTCAACATTTTTAAATAAAACTTCAAAAGAATATAATAGTGACATTATAGGATTCAAAGGATACTTTAATAAAAATTATTTAACTCAAGATGAGTTAAATAATTATAACTGGAATACTTTATATCCTAAAGCAGAATTCGAAATAAATGTAACCAACTATTTAACATCAGGTTTTCTATTTTCTAAAAATTAACACCACACAATACCATAAACAATAATAGTTCATAATTTAAAAAAGCTATTATAAAACAATAAAGGAGAAAACTCATGAAACTAATTATAATTCTATTCTCGTTATATGGATTTTTAGAATCCTCTTCTTATGCTATATATGAATATAAACAAAATAAAACCGGAGCAGTAAGTTTAATAATACTTTCCGTGCTCCGGATTTGTACTTCCAATATTTAGTATATTAATATAAATTACAAATTAAATGCATCTGGTAATAACTGTTCAATAGAAAAACAATCAAGTTTTCCATCATAATATGCATAAATTTTAAAATCAGATTTTACAAATTCAGACATAAATTGTCTACAATATCCACAAGGTAGACATCTTTCTAATTTATCAGCATTAGTATCTCCACCAACTACTATAATATAATCAAAATCAAATTCGCCTTCAGAAATAGCCTTTGCAAAAGCAACTCTTTCTGCACAAATTGATTGAATACCTTGATTATTTATATTACAACCAGTATAAATCTTTCCGCTTTTCATTTTTAAAGCAGCACCAACCTTAAAAGTTTTACAGTAAGCTTTATCTCTAGCCTCAATAGCTAGTTTTATCTCCTCTTCCATATTTCCTCCTTATTATTCAATATATCACTTTTAATATTATTTCCCAAAAAATAAACATTATAATAATTATACACTATATTTTAGTTATATAATAAATTTTAAATCAAAAAATTTCCTATAATATAAAAAATACACTATGCTAAGCATAATGTACTCTTTTTTTATTGTAATCCATATTTTTTCTTAAATTTATCAGCTCTACCACCAGTAGTTTCTCTTTTTAAGTTACCTGTCCAGAATGGATGACATTTTGAACATACGTCAACCTTCATATCTTGTTTTGTAGAATTTGTTTCTATAACATTTCCACAAGCACAAGTAATTGTAGCAGCTGTATAGTTTGGATGTATTTCAGCTTTCATGTACTTCACCTCTTCCTTACTTTCTTAACAATATCTTTTATATATTAACACACCTTTTTCCTTTTTTCAATAGTTTTTATTCATTTTCTGGCGTATCTTTTAGTATATTACTACTTTTTTCTTACTATTTATTAGTGTTCTTTTTACTATCAGAACCACTTACAGAATCTTTAACTTGAGTAACCACATTGTCTACAGTATTAGTAACTGTACTTTTTACATTTTCATTGAAAGAAACTCTTTTTACTAATTTTGAAGTAACATTAAATAAACAAGCTATAATTAATATTAAAAGCCCTATTTTCTTCCACCATTTTGCAAGCATCAGTACTATTCTCCTTTCAATAAAGTTACACAATATATTATAACTACAATTTACAATTTTGTCAATTAGCAAATATTAGAACATTTTTAGTAACAAGCTATTACACTTATCAAATAATTTCACTAAAAAGCAAATATATAAAATCAAAAAACTAGTGAATTGATGCATAAATACATCTTTCCACTAGCTTCCTGAGGCACATTTTTTTATTTAGTCTATAAGTTACTTTCCATTTTCCAAAAGAGCAAGTTGTTCATTTAATCCTTCCGGAACCTGCCCATAGAAAATCTTTTCAACAAACTCTTCATATGCTTTGTCCAACTCTTCTCTCTCTGATTCAGACAAGTCTCTCGCCATTGCATAAATGATTTCCAAATCAGCAATTGCATATTGATACATCCCATAAAAAGCTTGCTCATATAAGCTCTCATCTAACAATAAAGTCTCAAAATAAAACATTAAAGTAGACTGGAACATTAGATACTCTGAAGGAGTAGCAATTTCAGTAGTAGCAGTAGTATATTTCAATACATCCTCATCAATTGCTCTACAAAAAGCTTCAATATCATTTTCCAAATACAACTTATCTAAATCTGGAATAACACATTCCAACATATTGCATAAAAGCACATTAGACAAATATGTACTTCTAACACTATCACAAGCCTTAGGATAATTCTCTTCCAAGAAATCCAAAATAATCTTATGATTCAACCCCTCAGTAATATCCATTCCGAGAACTCTATCATTTTGTTCTCTCAGCAAAAAGGCATTCGTACCATTATTCTCATAATAAAGATAATGACCAGCTTCATGAGCTAAAATACCTATGAAAAAATCAGTAACTTCTGACTCCAGATATGCTTTATTGATAATTACCGCATTCATATTCTGAATATATGCCGCATAAAGTTGCATCAACCCATTACGAGCAACAACAGAATCAACCGAATTCATATCAATTACATATACAGGAATATGCTCAGATTTAAAATTCAGCCCATACTTTTCATTAATGTAATCTTTTTCCTGATCACACAATTTCCAGAACAATTCCTGGACCTCCTGATTGGCCTCCTCTTTCACAAGCATTTCATAATGTTCATCACTCTGTGTGCCATACTGAAAATTGGCATCTCTACATGCAATCAACATATCTACCCGAGTAGTATTGACCACATTTGAATCAGCAGTTGAACAACCTGTAGTTAAAAGCAACAATAATGTCAGTAAAAACGCCCCTATTCTTTTCATTTTACATTCCTCTCATTCCGTTTTATATTAAGTTGCAATCTATGTAAAAGGAAAATTTTTTCTTTAGTGCCATAGAAAAAATTATTTTCCTATTGATTTTATACATTAGATACTATAATTATACTATAAAAAATCATATTTTTCAACTTTATGTAAACTCTCTATGTTCTGAATAAATAAAACCACTTTTGCAAAATCTTTTTAGTTTGAGTAATAAAACTAATTTTTTCAACATTTTCACAAGAAACTAAATTAACTTCTCCCAAAACATTCTCTCCATTTTTAAAAATTACTTTTCCCAAAACTTGATTTTCTTTAATAGGAGCATCTACCATTTTTTCTATTACAATTTCTTGCACAAGCTCAAAGTCCTCATTTTTTTTACACATTGTTCCAAAAGAATCTGAAAATTTAACTGAAAGTTTATCTTTATCTCCTTTTCCAACATTCACTTCCATTACTTTTTCATCTTTCTTAGAAAACTCTTTATATTGATATGTACTAAAACCATAATCTAAAAGTTTTTTAGCACAACTAAATCTATCTTTAGTAGTAGGTGCACGCATTACAACAGCAATTAAAGATAAATTATCTCTAGTAGCACTAGCAGACAAATTAAAAAGTGCAAGAGAAGTTGAACCAGTTTTTAGACCTGTTGCACCTTGATAGTTTCGAATAAGTTTATTTGTATTAACAAGTTCTGATTTTCCATCACGTAAACTATCCATCCAAATAGTAGTATATTTCGTAATATTTGGGTGATTATTCAAAAGTTCTCTAGACATTAAAGAAATATCATAACTAGAAGTAACATGACCATCCTCATCAATTCCATGACAATTCTTAAATACAGTATCATTCATACCAAGTTCCTTGGCCCTTTGGTTCATTCTATCCACAAAACTTTCTTCACTACCAGCAATACGTTCGGCCATTGCTACAGTACAATCATTAGCAGAAACAACGCAAATCGCCTTAAGCATCTCATCAACAGTAAGCTCTTCTGAAGTATCAAGCCAAATTTGAGAACCACCCATTGAAGACGCTTCTTCACTACAAGAAACCTTATCTTCATAAGACAGTCTTCCACTATCAATCTCTTCCATAATTAAAAGAATAGTCATTATCTTAGTTACACTAGCAGGTCTTAACTGTTCATGAGAATTATGATCATATAAAACTTCACCAGTATCTTGAGAAATTAAAATAGCAGACTCGCAATTAAGCTCTAAAAAATTTTCTCCAACTTCGCCAGTAGTTTCAACAACTGCACTTTCTGACCATGTAGGAATCGTTACATAAGTTGCAAAACAAGATTTTGAAAATAAAAAACATATAAATAATAAACAAAAACAAATTTTTCTTTTCATAAAAAACTCTCCACCATTTTTTTATTATTTATATGCTAAAACTTTTTAAATATAATAATATTTAAACAAAATATTTATTTATAAAAATCTTTTTTCATAAGAGAAACATCTAAATCTTCCGAAATATCATCACCTGCTCCATGTTCCGTAAACTGCCATCCAATAGTCTTTTTCTGAAGCCTTGTGTTAGATGCTCCTTCCTGCTCTGTATCAAAATACCAATAATCTGGAATTTTATTCTCTTCAGGATAATAAGCAATCCAAAATTTAGTTTTCAACTTACTCAAATACAAATTAGCTGTTTGAGCATTTGTATAAACAATCGTATCTATTCCCTCTTTATCTAAATCATTTATAAGTTCTTGAACCAATTTATATCTAGAATCCCAAATAGTATCAGCTCTTCCCTTACCATCATGTTTTTCAACATCTAAAGCCACTGGAAGAACACAATTTTCTCCAGCATTTTCACTAATAAAATTTTTTATAAAAGAAACTTCTTCATCAATTTCTTTAGAATCTAAAGCTTCATCTAAAAAATAAAAACCATATGGAATCTTCAAATATTCACAAGCTTCTATATACATATCATAATTTTCATCATAATAAAAATTACCTTTCGAACCATAACCCCTACCGCCGGCTCTAATATATACATAACTAATCTTATTCTCTAATAAAAACACCTCATAATCTCCAGCAGACTCAAAAGTTTTATCAACATTAAACTGAGATACATCAGAAACTAAAACCTTTTCAGAGTTAATTTCTTTGTAATAATCAATATTTTCCGCACGAACATAACCATTAATTTTTCCATCAACTTTAATTTTATACCATTCAATATCATGTGCCTCAAACTCATCTAAAATATATACATTCTCCCCCTTATTTAACAACCTTAATTGTTTAACATTTTCCACTTCAGCTTCTAAATAAAAAGGAACCTTTTCCCCAATTACAACACCATGTATAGATGAATCTATTTCCTGTTGATTAACTTTTTCATAATAATATTTAATAGCAAAAAAAGCTATTCCCATAATTAAAATTAATAATACTACAATAATAACTAATATCTTTTTCTTCATTTTATCTCCTGCATATTTTATATCATATACATTTTAACATTATCTTATAAAACATGTCCACCTAATTTTGCAAATCATATTTACCGCTTTATTGTTTACATAAATTGTGGTATAATAATTATAACCGATTATTCAGAAGGAGGAAAAAATATGCCAAAGTTATTTTGTCGGTACTCTAAGCTAGTTCGTCCTGACGAACTACCATCTTGGTTTAAAATAACATCAAAAGAAAGTCTGCCCGCTGAAGACAGCAATTGCGGAAAAAGCACATACGAATTTTACAAAAAACTTCGGATAGCACTCGAAATTAACGTTCAAGGCAACAAATCCACTGTTCTGATCTACCCGCTCCGGATTGCCGAAATATATGTATGTTCCAGAAATGGAAAAAGTAAACTTTTCGACAGTAACATAAAGATGTATCATCATCTACAAAAAATTGGTGCAATCCAAGAAAGTAGTGATGCAGTTAGACAAGAATTCCAGCCCTATAAAATGCTAGATTTTGAAAAAATAGCCTCCTTAATTCCAGGAGCTACAGCCATTCATCAACCCCTATATCAATATCAACTAGATGATGAAGATGTAGTAGTCAAAAATTTCAATAAAGCTCAAATTTGGGCCATTCCTTGTCTATTTGAAGACTTAGTCTACTTCGAAGTTTTTATCGAGCGTAAATTTGTTGACGACGATTTCAAGTCACAAGCCAAAGCAAAAAAGCTAATCGAAATCAAAGACGAAGCCTTCATGCCTCCCACCGAAGTATTCACAGAACTTCTAGAGCACCTATCCGAATACAATTTCTAATTTTTAAACCATGATAAAAAGAGAAGCAACAATCAATATTCGTTGCCTCTCTTTTTATTTTTTTGCCTTAAAACACTTGTAATTTTTAACAAACTATGTTATATTATCTAATAGTCAGTTTAATAAATTAAATGGAGGTGCGTGAAGTTATGGCAAAATGTGCAATTTGTGATAAAAATATAAATTTTGGAAATCAATTAAGTATCACTCGTTCTCATATTAGTAAAAGATCTACAAGAACTTTTAAACCAAATTTAAGAACAGTTAAAGCTATTGTTGATGGACAACCAAAAAGAATAACAGTATGTGCTAAATGCTTACGTTCTGGAAAAGTAAAAAGAGCTTAGTAAATTTAGTATAATATATTCGAAAATAAATTGTGTGGATTAAATGCCGCACTTTTTTTTTTGCCATTTTTCTTTACTAATTATTTTTTATTCCAAAAATTAATTTTAAAAAACCACTTAAAAACTTAGGAGATTTTTTTACAACAACCTTCATCATCATCAGAGCTCCTTTCTATACAATAATTTTTAATTAACAAAAAAGCCATGCAATTCCAAGTGCAATTACTATAATTCCTATAATCACAAGCCACCAAGTAACTGGAAGCAATAGTACCATTATAGTCCCAACCCCAAAACCAATTAAACAAACTGCAATAGTCTTTTTTAACCCTCTAAACATATTTTATCCCCCTATCCCTTTATATAATATATTATTTGGTGTATAATAATGTTCAAATAGTTTATTATTAAATAGGAAGTATAAAATGAAAACAAAAAAAGAAGCAACAGAAATTCTAAAGATTTTAAAAAATTATTATCCAGAAGCCACATGTAGTTTAGACTTTGAAACGCCATTTCAAATCGTAATAGCTGTAATGTTATCTGCACAATGTACAGATGAAAGAGTAAATAAAACTACTCCTCTACTTTTCAAAGAATATGGCACACCTGAAAAATTATCTAAAATAGATTTAAAGAAATTAGAAGATATAATTCATCCATGTGGATTTTACAAAAACAAAGCTAAAAACGCATTAGCTTGCAGTCAAAAATTAGTAAGTGATTTTAAACGGAATTGTTCCTAACACAATGGAAGAATTAATGACCTTACCAGGAATTGGTCGAAAAAGTGCAAATGTAATAATGTTAGAAGCCTTTCATGATGCACAAGGAATTGCGGTAGACACTCATGCAAAAAGAATATCAAATAAAATTGGATTTTCAAAAGAAACAGACCCAGAAAAAATTGAAAAAGACTTATTAAAACAATTCAAAAAAGAAGATTGGGTTGACGTGAATCATCTTTTTGTTTGGCATGGCAGATATACATGTATAGCCAGAAATCCAAAATGTAGCTCTTGTCCAATTTCAAAATATTGTAATGAATATAAACGCAAAAAAAACATATAATAACCTAAGAAAAGGAGTGTATGTGATTTGACAAATATAAAATGTTCCTATGATTGTAAATTTCAAACAGGCGGATTCTGTAATTATCAAACAATAAAACGAAAAGAACTATCTAAACAAAATACAGATTGCATATATTACGAAAAAAAGCATACAGATTAACTGTATGCTTTCTTATTTATTTTTTCATTTTTGTAAAGCAATTTTTAACTATAATACCAAGTCCTGTCATAGTCCATATAAATGCCACTACTGCACCAGCAAATGCAATTTGATATACAATCCAAGTAATTATTGTAACTACAGGAACAGCTATAGGTAATTTAAAATTAGGCTTCTTATCTGAAATCTTTCCTGCAACAGCTATAGTAGTAATAGCCATAGAAATTATTAAAACAAAAACAAATAATGCTAAAGCTGCAAAAACTGCTGTAGTAAATATTCTCAAAAAGATAAATGCAACTAATAAAATAGGAACTAAAATTAATGTAGCAATTCCTATTCCAAAAGAACTAACACTTAAATTCTGTATTGATTTTTCTATTGTATTAGGCAATAACTTCATAACAATTATAAATACAAGCATAGTTAAAACAAAATATCTAGTAAAATCTAAAACCTTATCAACTACTATATCCATAACAGTTTCTTTTTCTTCAATCTGTAATTCAAAATTAGTATTAGCTATATTAGCATTTTCACTTATTATAGCTTCTCTACCTGAAGAATAATTTAATGTTCCAAAAATTATAGCACCATCATTTATTTCAAATTTAGTAACTGCTGCATTAACATCACGATAAAAAGTTCCATTAAGACTAATATGTTCAGCAGATACATTAGCATTATACATAATAGTATAATCTTCACCAAATACTATATCTTTTCCAACAGCATATAATTCTCTAGCAACTTTTCCATTAAAATCAACATTAGAAGAAACAATAAACACATTACCATTCAAAGAAGCTTCTTTTTCAATATTCAATTTGTTAGCCAAAATAAATACATCTCCATTAATAGTAATATCTTTAAGAATAACATTTGAAGCAGCCATAAAAACATTTCCATTAATAATTTTTCCACTCAAAGTAATATCTTCAGCAGCCCTATAATAATTTTCTTCTGAAATTTCTTTTGAATTAAATCGCTCTGCAAGTTTTTCCTTTATCTCCTCTAAAGTCATATCCGTATTCTCTGTATTTGAGTCAATTTCATTTGCAGTATCAATCACATTTTCTACTATATTTTCATCAGTAGCATAAACTGACGAAAAAGAAAATATAACAACAAACAGAATAATCGTTAAAACAATAAGAATCTTTTTTTTCATCTTACTCTCCCTCCCTTTCTATATATTCTTCTTTCAAATCAGAAACAGCTTTAGAATAATTATCAGATGACAAAATATAATTTCCTGCAACTAATATTGTAGCACCACTACTAACAGCATCTCTACAAGTAACATTATTAATTCCACCATCTACTTCAATATCAATATCTATGTCATTATCCTCACAATATTTTCTTAATTCACAAATCTTTTTATCCGTTCCAGGAATAAACTTTTGACCACCTTTTCCAGGCACAACAGACATAATTAAAACCATATGAATATATGGAAGAAAGTCATACAACATCTCTATACTAGTATCAGGGCTAATAGCTATACTTGCTTTTACCCCATTTGAAACTAAATATTTAATATTAGACATCACTTCCTCTTTGTCCTTACAAGCCTCAATATGAAAAGAAATTCTATCTGCCCCCTGATCAATAAAATCATCAAAATAATCTCTAGGATTCTCAACCATAAGATGAACATCAATAGGAGTCATACAAATATTATGAATCTTTAAAGTATAATCCTTCATTAACTCTACATTATTTCTCTCTACAAATTTTCCATCCATAACATCCATATGGAAAAAATCTATTTTTGCAGTTTCTATATTATAAAAATAATCAACTGCATTCTCTTCTTCTACATCTAAAACCGAAACAGCAATCTCAGCCATTATAAAAATCTCCTTTACTTAAACTAAATCAAATTTAGGGCATGATTATTTTTTTCATGCCCTAATCTTTCTTTTATGGGAAAGCTAAAGTTGTTTGAGTATTAAAATCAATATCCTTTGTAATCTTTGTAGTTCCATTAATAATCAAAGAAACAGACATATTACCTTTTCCATATATAGTTATTTGTGGACTAGTAGTTACATCATAGCTTCCTCCACCAAAAGTATTGTCACCAACCTTTAATGATACAGTAGCAGTAGTAACACTAGGAGTATCCGTATTCTCATCTTCATCACTAGGAGTCTGAGGTTGAACATACTTTGATAAATCAATAGTAACTACAGCAGAAGTAGTTTTCTGCACTTTATTTACTGTAATTGTAATTGTTTCACCTTCTTTAGCCTTATCAGTAATATCTTGTTTTAAAACTATTCCATCTGATTTATTATTATCCTCTGTATATTCAACTCTAACAACAAATCCAGCATTTTCTAAATTAGCTCTAGCAGTAACCTCCGCTTGACCTATTGTATTAGGAACATCTAGTTTATCACTACCAGAACTTACTGTCATTGTAATTGCTGTATTATCCTTAAATTCTATTCCTTCTTGAATACTTTGCCTAATAATTAAACCTTCTTTTAAACTATCACTAGCTTCCTCTTCATATTTTATTTCACCAAGATATCCTAAGTCTTTAAGTAATTGTTCTGCCTCCTCTTTTGTTTTTCCTGTTAAATCAATCATTTTCAACATTTGAGGTTCTTTTTCTTTTCTAACATAAATTGTAATCTGATCTTTAACTTTTATACTATAATTTGCTCTATAAGCTGGATCTTGTCTAACAACTTGCCCTGGCTCAACAGCTTCACCATTATAAGATTCATCATCTACATATTCAATTTTTAAATCATTTTTCTTTTTAAATTCAGTCTCATTATAAATACTAACAGCTTGACTTTCAGTTAATCTTTCTCCTTTTGAATTCTTTACCAAATTAGGAATCTGAGCATCAGCAGATTTAGTTAAATTCATAAAAAGAATTGTTCCTCCAAGTGCTACTGAAAATAAAATAACTGCAACTAAGATAAAAGAAAGAATAACATGATCCTTCATAAAACCAAAGAAACCTCTTTTTTTCTTTTTTCTAGGTTTACTCTTCTCTTCCTCTTCATAATCATCGTCATCATCTTCTTCATCATCTCTTACCTTATTATCTATATCATAAAGAATATTTATTTTTTGAGTTTGCAATGTATCAAACTTTTTATTCATTTTAACAAAATCATCATCTGGTCTTTTCAAAGCTGTACTTAAATCTATAAGCATATCAGTAGCATTTTGATATCTATCTTCAGGATCTTTTTGCATTGCTTTTAAAATTATATTATTAACACTTATAGGTATTTGTGGATTTAATTTTCGAGGCTCAATTGGATCCTCTTGTACCTGCATCAATGCAACTGAAACTGGTGTATCAGCATCAAAAGGTACTCTACCAGTAAGCATTTCATACATAACAATACCAAGTGAATATATATCAGATTTAGCATCTGTACTTGCACCCTTAGCATGTTCTGGTGAAAAATAATGTACAGAACCAATTGTAGTTCCAAAAGCCGTTATTGTAGAATTTGAAACTGCCTTAGCAATACCGAAATCCGTAACTTTAGCCATTCCATCTTCTGTAATAATTATATTGTGTGGTTTTATATCTCTATGTATTAAATTGTTTTTGTGTGCTGTCTCTAAAGCTGATGCAATTTGAATTGCTATATTAACAGACCATTTCCAAGACAATTTGCCATCTTCAACAATAATTTCTTTTAAAGTCTTTCCTTGAATAAGCTCCATCACAATATAATAAACATCACCCTCATTACCAACATCATAAATTGAAACAATATTAGGATGAGTCAAACTTGCAGCTGTTTGTGCTTCAGATTTAAATCTTTTTACAAACTCTATATCAGTAATAAACTCTTCTTTTAACACTTTAACAGCAACAAATCTGTTAAGCACATGGCATTTGGCTTTATATACTGTAGCCATGCCACCTACACCTATTTTTTCTAATATTTCATACCTATTAGCAAGCATTCTTCCTATTAGATTCATATATTTATCTCTCCTTAATTTAAAAAGATATCATTTTATCTGTTATCGATAATTATAACAGATATATTATCAAGACCACCTGCCATATTAGCTTTATCAACTAATATCTCAGTTAAATCTTTTTGTTCATTTTCTTTTTCATTCAAAATCACGTTAAGAATTTCTTCTTCTCTTACCATATTAGTTAAACCATCTGAACACATTAAAAGAACATCATTTTTATTAAGAACTGTATATAATATATCTGGTTCAACCTCCTCATCAGTACCAAGAGCCTTTATAAGTAAATTCTTTTTAGGATGATTATATGATTCTTCTCTAGTAATCTCTCCATCCTGAATCAACTTCTCAACATAACTATGATCAGTTGTAATCTTTTTTATTTTATTCTTTCTAACTCTATAAATTCTACTATCTCCAATATGTCCAATATAAACTTTATTTTTATATATAAGTAAAACCTCTAAAGTAGTTCCCATATCTTGCAGTTCTTCATCTTCTTCAGATTCCTCATAAATAGTGGAATTAGCAAAACTTATAGAATCTTCAATTAAATCTAATATTGATTGTTTATCTTTAGATATTTCATCAAACTTTTCATTTATATACTTAGAAACAGCTGTAACAGCAACTTTACTAGCAATTTCTCCTCCTTTATATCCTCCCATACCATCAGCAAGTATATAAAGCTTTAATCCATTGCTTTTATTCTCAGTTGTAAACAAGCTGTCCTGATTCATACTCCTAGTCTGACCTATATCTGTTTTAGTAAATACCTTCATCATCTACTCCTTCTTTAACTCCGCTCTTCTAAGCTGTCCACAAGCTGCATCAATATCTGATCCAAGCTCTCTCCTAATCGTAGCTACAATTCCATTATCATTTAGATAATCTCTAAATTTGATAATATTATCATTTGTACTCTTGGTATATTTACCATTTTCAATTTTATTAATAGGAATCAAATTAACATGACAAAGCATTCCTTTTAACAATTTTACTAACTCTTTAGCATCATCTAAATTATCATTATTATCCTTAGCTAAAGCATATTCAAAAGAAATTCTTTTATTTGTTATTTTTATATATTCCTTACATGCAGTCATTAACTCTTCTATAGGATACATTTTATTAACAGGCATCATCTCACTTCTTTTTTCATTATTACTACTGTGTAATGATACTGACAATGTACATTGAATATTTTCTTTTGCTAGTCTATATATATTAGGAACTAACCCACTAGTAGAAATACTAATATGTCTTGTTCCAATATTAAGTCCTTTAGGATTATTTATTATACTAATAGCTTTTATAACATTATCATAATTATCAAGTGGTTCTCCAATTCCCATAAAAACAATATTTGAAATTCTAACGTTCTCTTCTCTTTGAACTGCTAAAATTTGTTCAACAATTTCTCCCGCTTCCAAGCTTCTAGAAAAAGGAATACCTGTTGAAGCACAAAACTTACATCCCATTTTGCAACCAACTTGAGAAGAAACACAAATTGAATAACCATATTTATATTGCATTAAAACTGATTCAATAGCATTTCCATCCAAAACATCAAATAAATATTTTTTTGTACCATCTTTTGATTCAAGTTTTTTAATAATTTTAAAATTATGTAATGAATAATTTTCTTCCAAAACTTCTCTGAAATTCTTTGAAATATTAGTCATTTCATCAAAACTTTGAACATTTTCTTGATGAATCCACTTAAAAATTTGTTCCGCTCGAAAAGATTTCTCTCCTAAAGCCTGCATTTCATTCTTTAGTTCATCTAATGTAAAACTCTTAATGTTTTTTTTCAAAAAATTTCCCCCAATTCTGTGTATTATATAGGTTTGTTATACCATATACAAAAATTTTTTTCAATAGTTTTACTATAAAACATTAGAGCATAAAAAAATCTTTATGTACCAAGCTTTACAAGGTTACATAAAGATTTTTAATATATATTATTTTTCATCAAAATTTATTTTTTCTTTAATTATATATTCTGGTCTTCCTTTGCTTTCATCATATATTCTAGAAATATATTCAGACATAATCCATAAAGAAAATAATTGTACACCTGCAAAAAATGTTATTGATACCATTATAGAAGTCCAACCATCAGCTAAATTATTCCAATTCAAAGCATATGATAATATTGAATATACTAATATAGCAAATGAAACAAATATAGATAATATACCAAGTCCTCCAACTAATTTTAAAGGTTTAGTAGAAAAACTAATAATTCCATCTTTAGCAAGCTTCAACATCTTTTTAAAAGGATATTTTGTTTCACCTAATTCTCTTTTTGGTCTATCATATAAAAACTCTTTTTGCTCAAATCCTACCCAACTAAATAATCCTCTTAAAAATTTATTATGTTCAGGTAAATTATTTATAACATCAATTACAGCTCTATCTACCAGTCTAAAATCGCCTGTATTCTTAGGTATTTCTACTTCAGACATAGCATTTAAAAAGCTATAAAACATTTTAGCTGTTAATAATTTGAAAGCAGATTCTCCTTTTCTAGTATTTCGTTTTCCATAAATAACTTCATTTCCATCTTCCCAAAGTTTAAGCATTTCAGGAATTAATTCTGGTGGATCTTGCAAGTCTGCATCCATAATAACAATAGCGTCTCCAGAAACTTCTTTTATACCAGCTGTTACTGCAGCTTGATGTCCAAAATTTCTAGAAAAAGAAACTATTTTTACTTTTTCATTTTTACTTGCAATCTCTTTTAATATTGATAATGTTTTATCTTTGCTTCCATCATTTACAAAAATTATTTCATAATCATATTCTTTCTTTAGTGTTTCTAAAACTGTGCTTACTCTCTCGTAACATAAGTTTGCAACATCTTCTTCATAGTACATTGGTATAACTACAGATACTTTTTTCATTTTTCTACTCCTTTTATTTTATTTAATTTTTCATTCATATCATTTAATTTATCATATATAAATTTCAATACTGGTGCACTTAATAAACTTAACATTATATATTGCTCATATCTGTATCTTGGCTGTACTTCTATAAATATATGAACTAAGAAAAATCCTATAAATATTATTTGTAACAACTTTATATAATGATTATCTTTCTTACTAAACTCAAAATCTTTACTTTTAATAAAATAACCCATTGACATAGCCAAACTTAATAATACTAATAATACATACTGTACATATCCATATAATTGTACAACTTTAACCGCATTTCCTTCTTTTATATTATCCCATCCATATTCAACTTGATTATCTTTTTCTCCACAAAATGAAATCATTTTTCTAGAAATAAAAGTCATTACTTCTCTGGAATTCTTACAAGAATCTATTAAATAATCTTTGCTAGCTTCATTATAAGCATCATAATCAAAATTAAATTTTTCTAAATCAAAATAAACTTGCGTTTTTTCTGCACTTTCTGTTGGTATATTATAAACACTTCCTCCAGTCATTCCAATAAGAAATTTAAAATATTTCAAATTTCCATGAATTACTGAATTAGGAGCCACATTATTAGTCATTATATCAAAAATTCCAAGTATTCCTATAAAAGAAAAAGTTATTAAACACATACTTATAATAAGTTTTTTTGCATCTTTAAACTTATTATATAATAGTTTCCATAAAATAAAACATATATACGCTATAAGTATAACTATACTACTTTGCCTTAATATTATTGAAATGCCCAAAGTTATACCTGATGCAATTTTGAATTGCCACTTCTCTTTTAAGAAAAAATATATAGATAAACATATAAAAAACGCTTGAATATGCTGATTATTTAATATAGAAGAACCACCTACATTAAATAATAAAAGCATATATATTAATGATGACATAATACCAATCTTTTTTGAATATATTTTCTCACCTATACTACAGATTAGTAAATTAGTTAAAGACATTACGATTATTTCAATTATTTTTAGTGCCTTTAAACTATCTCCAAAAATTTTCATTAATCCTGCCAAATACATTACATAACCAATTTGGAAATTATAAAAATAAAAATAATTTGTCTTATCAAAAGATAATACTTTAAAATTTCCTTCAACCATTTGTTTAGAACCTTGAAATAACACGCCATAATCATTAACAGGTTGCGTTTTAGCAAATATTCCCCAAATAGTATATACTACTATAGACATAAAAAATAAAATAAATTTATATTTCTTTATACTAAAATTCTCTAATACTTTATAAAATGTTAATAATAGACAAACCATTAAAATAAGTTGCACACTTGTAACTTTATATCATGGTGAAGACAATTGCCATAAACCACAATTAACAATGTAAATTATCATAACAGCTATGAAAATAATTGGTATAAAATTTTTCCACACCGATGATACTATCTTTTTTACATTCTCCATATTTAACGTTCCTCTTTATTTCTTTCTTTAACTATATATATAGGTCTATTTTTTATTTCCATATATTCTTTAGACATATATTGTCCCATAATTCCTAAACAGAATAATTGAATTCCACTTATAAATAAGATAATACATATCATTGATGGCCATCCAGCAACTGGATCTCCATATATACATGTTCTTATGATAATAAATATAATCATTAAAAATGATACCATACAGAAAAACATACCTGCTAAAACAGATATAAGCAATGGTGCTGTTGAAAATGCTGTAATTCCATCTAATGCATATACAAACAGTTTTCCAAAATTCCATTTTGTTTTTCCAGCAACTCTCTCTCTATTGTCATAAGCAATCCATTTTGTATTAAATCCTACCCAACTAAAAATTCCCTTAGAAAATCTATTATACTCAGTAACTTGAAGTATACTATTTACCATTTGTCTTGTCATTAACCTATAATCTCTTGCCCCATTAACAATTTCTGTTTTAGTAAGTTTATTAATTATCTTATAGAATAACTTTGAAAAGAAAGAAATTATAAAATTCTCACCTTTTCTAGTTTTTCTTTTAGTAGCCACACAATCATACTCTTTTTCTAATAATGTTGCATACATTTCATTTAAAAGTTCTGGTGGATCTTGTAAATCTGCATCCATAATTGCTACATAATCTCCTGTAGATTCTTTTAGACCTGCATACATTGCCGCTTCTTTTCCAAAGTTTCTTGAAAACGATATAAATTTAACCCTATTGTCTCTTTCTGCATATCCCTTTAATATTTGAAGTGTTTTATCTTTACTTCCATCATCTACAAAAATATACTCGAATTCCGCATCAATTGTAGCAGATATTTCTACTATTTTATTATAAAAAATTTCTAAAACTTCTTCTTCATTAAAACATGGTACAACTATTGATATTTTATTCATATTTCCCTCGATTTTCTAATATTTGAATTTCACCCTATTTTTTATCATAAATCCAATAATATTGCAATTTATTAAACTTTTCTAAAGCTTTTTCATTTTCTTCTGATAAATTTTGAACGAAAGTATTATTTTCATAATAAAAATCTTGATTTATTGCTTGTACATTTTCTCTAAACTCATTTGACATTTTCATAAATTCATTTCCTTCATAACCAGCTAACTCAAAATATTTATTCATTAAATAATTAGGACTAATTCTTTCACCATTACCTATAAAATCATTTTTCAATACTTCCTTAGCTTTATCATTAGCCCAAATAACATATGAAGTACAATAATAATTTGTTGCACCTTCTTCTGTATCCCAAGCTAAATTAATACCTAACATATTATATACACTATTTTCATTTCCAAGCCAAGGATTATGATCACCAAATAAAATTAAAACTACTGGTTCATCATCTTCTTTTAAATTATCTACAAGTTTCTTTAAATTTTTTCCAGTATCTTCTATACCAGTAAAATAGTTATTTAATATTGCTACATTTTCCTGTGTATAACCTTCTTTAGATTTAACAAACTGCTTTGTACTCTCATTACTTTCTGTAGAATATGGACCGTGATTTTGATATGTTACGTTAAAACTAAAATATGGTTTATTACTATTTTGTATATGATTATCATATAATCTTAAAATTTCGGTAATCAATACTTCATCACCAGCAATTGAATCTTCTGAAAATTCTTTATATTTGTTTTCATAAAAATAATAATTTTCAAAACCAATATTTCTATTAATATTAATTCTATTATAAAACCATTCATATGAAGGGTGTGAACCTTCAACCGTATATCCTTGCTCTTTAAAATATTCCACATATGAATTAGTTTTCTTTCTAAATGTAGGTAAAGATGTATATCCTGTTAAAAACTTTCTCTCTGTATCTACTGTTCCACCTGCAAATATACTAGTAACTAGTTCCCCTGAATAACTTTCTTTTTCTATTTCATGAAAATCTTTATATGGATCAATAGCAAATTCAATTTCATCAAATTTAGAAAAATCATTATATGCTTCTAGCATAATACCTATTACATTTACTTTTTTATCATTAGCTATATCAGAATATTTATATTCTGATATCATCTTTTTAGCTTCAGCTTTATCATATCCTTCAGGAACTACTATCTTCATTTCAGAATAACTATGTAAAAAAGAATATAATGTTCCTCTAGAAATATATTGATTTATTGTCGACCACTTATTAAAATAATTTCCTTCGTTTCTAGTTTTTGCATATAAATCTTTAGAAAGGTAAATAGTATTTATTCCCATAAATCCAACTACTACTAATACACTCATTTCTAAAATTCTAGCTATAATTCTTATTGCTAATTTACTTTTAGTAAGTTTAATTTTTTCTTTATTCTTACTTCTATCACATAAAATATATAACACTACTGATATTAATAGGAAAACAATTATCCAACCTATCATTTCTGCAGTAAATTCAATAGTATAATTTGTTTTCATTTTTAAAGCTTCTTTTATTAATGTTACATCTTCCATTAATAAGTTATCATCTCTTAGTTGCATTTTAAAAAGATTTATAAGAACTATTCCATATGAAATCAAAGAAGAAAATAAAAATGATAAACTAACTTTTCTAGTCAACACATAAAACATTATAGCTATATACACTATAGGTAAAAAATTTAAGAATATTATCCACTCATTATTAAAATAAGATAAAAACATCAATTTTCCTAGGGTACCTGTAGAAAAATATAAACATACTCTATTCACAATCCAACATAATATAATTAAAATTGTAATATGAGTAATTGGTGACTTGAAAATTTTTTCTTTATTTTTTATTATATTTTTTTCAGCTTTTTTTACTTTTTCTAAATTAAGCCAATTTTTATTTTTTAAAAAATCAAATAAATTTTTCAACCCAATTGAAGCCAAAATAAATACATATGGTCTGAATGAAAAAGCATATCTTCCTTGAACTTCTATCAATAAATATATAACTGCTATTCCAAACAAATATATATAATATAATATTTTTTCATCACTATTTTTTATTTTAAATATTCCTATTATTGAAAAAATTATAACTACTTCCCATATAACTTTATCCCAAGAATATATAAAATTATAAAAATCTTCCATAGAAATATTAGTTTTTCCAATATTAATCCCTGTTCCATTTAGATAAGATAATGACCATTCATTTGCAAAATCATTCCAAAACAAATTTATTTTATTTTTAAATAACGAAATCACATTTCTATTAAATAAATTTTGTTTAATCTTTGAAATTCCATATTCAGTTTGTTCTTCTTTTGAACTAAATGCAAAAAATTTATTATACTCTTCCTCTGTCCATCTTCCTGTTGATTTATAGTCTAAACCTAATACAAACTTATATGTCCAACTAGCATCACTTTCTTTTGTTATAAGTGATGTTGATTTTAATATTAACATTGTTCCTTGTGTAATTATTAAAAATCCAGTAATAAGTATTAGCATCTTAATTATTGCTGATTTTATATTTTCTTTTTTAAATACACATAAATATAATAAATATACAATATAAGTTATAACAAATACTTTTCCTTCTGGCCTAAGCAATTCAGCTACAGCAATAGTTATAGTTGATAGTATTACTCTAATATATTGATTTTTAAATATTTCTTTTTCAAAAATAAAATCAAATGCCAATAATGTTAAAAAAAGAAATATATGCTGATTTGATAATATATTATTATAAAAAATTGGATTTAAAAATATAGCATATAATGTAGTAAAAATTTGAGAACATTTTTTATTAGATACTCTATTCATTATCCTATACATCAGTAAAATAGATAATATACTTAATCCAACATTAATACATTCTAAAAACATAATTTTATTACATACTAATAAAATTAAAGATTGAAACAAAATAAACGGTAATTGATAGTTCCACTCATTGATATATCTAGTCGATTTTTCATTTAAGCTACCATTTCCATCTATAACATCTTCTGATATTTCATACATAGTTTTAAAATCAGAAACTTGTGGATTATGTATTTCAAAAATACATACCGTTCTAATAATTAAAGAAATCGCCACTAGACATATTAAAAATTTTTTGTGACTTATATCAAACCTATATAAACAATATATAGTTATTCCAGTCACTAGCATTGCTATCATAATCTCAAAAGAATTTTTAAATAAGAATAAACAAATAGCAATCACACATATTATTAATAAGCTTTTAAGTCCGTTTACTAATACACTTTTTTACATCGTTCATTTTTATTTCCCCTATTTATATCACTCATCTACACTATCTGCACCTAATAATACCGCACTATAAAATATTGATTTTTTTGGAATTTCAGTTTCTAAATAATCAAAACCTAATTCTTCTATTAAAGTCTTTTTTCCTGAAAATAAGTTAGTTCCAAGTCCGTAATCTATCACCTTCTATTTTTGCTCCTAAACTTGCCAAAATTGTTGGATAATAATCCATTGTTGAATATTGTCTATTCTTTATATTTTCACTATTTATTGCAGAATTAATTATTACGTTATACACTGTTCTTTTGTAATCTTTATCTATTCTTCCTTGATAAAAATCTTTTTGCTTTCCTAAGTGATCTCCTAAAATAACAATTGTAGTATTATCATAGAAATCTTGAGTTTTTAACCATTGTATAAATTCATATACTTTTTTTGATGCATCTGCATATACATTTTCATATTGTGAATCATACTTTCTTTCAGCATTAGAACTTAAATATCCATCTGGAAAATGAGTATCTGCAGTTTGCAAAATAAAATTAAAAGGCTTATCTTGACTAGCTAAGTCTAATATTTCCTCTTTAGCCCATTTATATAATCTATCATCTTCAAATCCCCACCATACAACTTCACTTTCAGTCATTTTACCAGTTTCTATTGCATATCCTAAATCGAATACCTTATAGTCACCATTGGTTCTAAAATACTCTTTTCTTCCTCCAAAACTACCATTAGAACCCATCATTATTTCTAAATTATATCCTTGTTCTTTTAATACATCTCCTAGAGTATATGCGTTTTCTAAATATCTACCATTTCCATTATATCTTCCAGTAACAGCATCATCAGTTACTGCATTTGTTTTTAAAGGAATACCTGCCGTTTGAGCAACTAACGCTGCAGAAGTAAAGTGAGTATCAATTTGTTGCAAGGCTCCTCCTAATTTATCAGTATTTGAAAAACTAATATTTTTCTCATCTAAAAGTAATTCTTCTAATTCTGGAATTATACTATATTTCCAGCCACCGCCATTTGCTTCTGAACACATTGTTGTTTCCATACTTTCTAAAGATATAAAAATCAAATTTCTCTTATTTTCTGGAAATGTAATATAAGATGAATCAGCACCCACATAATATTTTTCATATAAATTAGTTTCTTGAGTTATATTTATTAAATACCTGTCCACTTTAAACACTTTAATAGCAATGCCAAAAGATACTATAAATATTAAAATTGTACACAAAACCTTATGCTTTATAGGATATATTTGTTTGCTTATTTTTCTACTTCTTATTTTTAATTTTAAAACAAGTTTATATCTACAGTTATTTAAAATTACATAACTTAAAACAATAAATACAATTATTAAAGGTATAATATTCGAAAAAATTATATCTTTAATAACATTTTTTGAAGTTCCTGACACACCATTCATTGCGTAATATAAAATTTGGTCAAATGATTCATCTGCATAATTATTTAAAAAATAATTTGATCCTACTAAAAACAATGAAGCTACAAAAATAAATAAAGTAATAATAACATTTCTAATTTTTTTCTTCATTATTTTTCTCCACATCTAATTCTAACTTCAAGTTCATTTTTAAAATCTTTTCTATAACTGGATATATTATTGCAATAACAATAGATAATACCATATATTTTAATGTAAATTGATTCGTAAAAATAAATTCTGTTTGTTTAATTCCATATATTAAAATACAATATTCTATTACATTTATTACTAAAACAGCTTTAAAATATCTTTGACACACTTGAATATTTTTCTCAGTCTTTCCATCTAATTTTTCATGCATCTTTATTGCTACAATTGCTGGAAAAAATATAGCTAATATTTGATTTATTCCCATATGCTCTTCTCCTAATTACTATCTTTATTTCTCTTTATATTTTTCTATAATGCTATCCGTAATTCTTTTGCTTGCTTTTCCATCTCCATATGGATTAGAAGCCTTACTCATTTTTTCGTACTCTTTTTGGTCTACTAATAATTCTTTAGTTAATTTGTAAATAGTTTCTTCATCTGTTCCAGCAAGCTTCAATGTTCCAGCATCAATCCCTTCAGGTCTTTCAGTTGTATCTCTTAATACTAAAACTGGTTTTCCAAGTGATGGGGCCTCTTCTTGAATTCCCCCGCTATCTGTTAAAATTAAATATGATTTAGCTATAAAGTTATGAAAATCAATAACTTCTAATGGATCAATCAATTTTATTCTATCACAATCTCCTAAAACTTCATTAGCTACTTCTCTAACTTTTGGATTTAAATGAACTGGATATACAACTTTAACATCTGAAAATTCATCTATAATTCTTTTTATCGCCTTAAACATCCCTCTCATAGGCTCACCTAAATTTTCTCTTCTATGAGCTGTTAAAAGAATCATTCTATCATTTCCAATCCAATCAAAAATTTCATTTGAATAATCTTTTCTAACAGTTGTGGCTAAAGCATCTATCGCAGTATTTCCTGTAACATAAATTTTTGATTCATCTTTATTTTCTTTTAATAAACTTTTTTTACTATTCTCTGTAGGAGCAAAATGCATATCAGCCATAACTCCTACCATCTGTCTATTCATTTCTTCTGGATATGGAGAATATTTATTCCATGTACGAAGACCAGCTTCAACATGTCCAATATCTACTTGGTTATAATAAGCAGCAAGTGCTCCAGCAAAAGTAGTTGTTGTATCTCCATGTACTAAAACTATATCTGGCTTAACCTCTTTTATAACATTTTCTAAGCCATACAACACCCTACTAGTTATATCACTTAAAGTCTGACCTTGTTTCATAATATCTAAATCATAATCTGGTTTTATTTCAAAAACCTCTAATACTTGGTCTAACATTTGTCTATGCTGTGCGGTAACACATACAGTACATTCGATTTCTTTTCTTGATTTTAATTCTTTTACAAGTGGAGCCATCTTTATCGCTTCTGGTCTTGTACCAAATACAGTCATTACTTTAATCATACTTTGCCTCCTAATTCATCTTATTTTTTTCTAACATATATATAATTTTTGCAAAAAATTTATTAAAATGTTTTATATAAAAAGCTTTGCCACCGCTTTTTAAATACTTGTTTTCTTTATACTCTGGAAATTTTTCTTTAACATTTTTCTTAGCAAAATCAATACCTTCTTCAAATTTCTTCTTATCTTTTGATTTAGCTAATCTTTTAATATAAGTTGCAAACATATATCTAGCATATATATATTCTATTTCTGCATCATACTCTTCTAATTTTTTTTCTTTATAAAATGTTACAAGTTTTTCAAGCATCTTATTAATATCTAATAACTTATCTGAATATGTATAAGTAACAGAATTTTCTCTTTGGATATATTGATATAAAACATCATCTACATATGCAATACTATTTAAAAGAGGTATCATCTTATATAAAAATAAAACATCTTCAAACCATATCCCAGGTTCAAATAATAATTCTTTATTTTCAAATAACTCTCTTTTGTATATTTTATTCCACACTACAGTATACATATTAAGTAATAAATCATCTTTTTCTTCTTTAGTTAAAGCAATTGAATTAATTTTAACGCCAGAATTAATAATTACATTTTTATTTGGATAAACGCAATTAACATTGCTAGCAACTACATCATAATCTTTTTCAATGGCTTTATTATACAATATTTCAAACATTTTTTCATCTACATAATCATCACAGTCTACAAAAGCTATATATTTTCCAGTAGCTACTGCTATTCCATTATTTCTAGCAACACTTTGACCTTGGTTTTCTTGTGAAATAACCTTAACTATATCTGGGTATTTTTTTTCATATTTTCTTGCAATTTCTTCAGTTCGATCTTGTGAACCATCATTTACTATGATTACTTCAATTTCTTTTTTAGTTTGTTTTACTAAAGAATTCAAACATTTTACTAAATACATTTCTGCATTATATGCTGGAATAATAATACTTATATCTTTCATATTACACCTATTTTTCTTCTGATAGTTTAAATAAATATTTTACATTACTATCAATAAATCTTTTTATTCTTTTAGGTTCTGTTGTTATTCTATAAAGCCATTCTAAATGCAACTTTATAAATATTTTTGGAGCTCTTTTTTTCATTCCACTTAAAACATCAAAACTTCCACCAACACCAATAAAAATTCCTTTATTAAATTTTTCAAAATTTTTATCTATTAATAATTCTTGGTTTGGTATTCCTAATGCAACTAATATTAAATCTGGATTGCATTCCTGTATTCTTTCAAATACTTCTTGCTTATCTTTAACATAACCATTTTCAAATCCAACTACATTAATATTAGTATATTTTTGCTTTATTACCTCATTTAATTTTGAAACTACTTCTGGTTTTGCTCCAAACAAGAAAACACTTTTTTTGTTCTCATTACAAACTTCAAATAAAGACTCCACTAGTCCTACTCCAGTTATTGTCTCTTTCTGAGGATACTCAAGCATTTTTGCACCCTTTATAATTCCAATACCATCAGGAACAATGGTAACATAATCTTGTAATAAGCATTCTTTAAACTCTTCATTTTTTTCTGCAATCATTAATGTTTCAGGATTTGCAGTTACTATAAATCTTTTTTCTTCACTTACTAAAGCTTCTTTAATTTCTGAATGAAATTTTTCTTTTCCACCCTCATATAGCTTATCAAAATATTTTCTCAAATTTCTTTTTTTTTCATAGACTTCTGGATCATCTCCAAAACACATATTAAACACAATAGCTGTCATTAATGCTAAATATATAAATGGAAACATCTCATTTAAAATGTGTCCTGAAGAATATGCAGCAAATAATCCCATTACCATTGCAATCATGTATATCACTTTACTCAAATATAAATTATCCTTAAACTTTTTAAAGAAATTTACTATTCCTGCTAATAAAATAATTACATATGGAGCTATAAATAAAACACTACCTGTTATACCTAAAGCATCAAACTGAGTTTCAAAATCTCTTTCAGGCCATACAAAAGAACTTGATCTTGTAAAAGAAATTCCCCAAATATAATTAGAAAGTCTATTGTCTCTTTGTAGTAATCTATCAATCAATAAAGCTCTCATTTTTCTATTTCCAGCTCTTTGATATTCTGGAACATTCATTATTAAATCAAACCAAAAATCTACATCTTCTGTATATGGATATGCCTGATAAGGAAAATAACCATTAATATTTGCTTCATCTATATTTTCTTCAATATATGCCAATTTATCAATTTCTTCATCAGTTCCTGTATTAATATTAGGTTTAACATTATTAGCAGTTTGCTTATTATTCATTCCCATATCATATCCTAAATTTCCTGATGATGCTCTTACCTTAAATGGTGAATAAATAAAGAAAATTCCAATAATTATAAAAAAAGCTATACAACAATATAAATTTTTTCTTTTAAATATATCCATAGAAATTTCTTTATGTATTATTTTTTGTAAAACATAAATACAAGTAACTAATATCATTGCAGCTATTCCACCAATTGCTCCAACTCTAGTAGTTATACATATCATTGCAATAATGTGCAAAGTTAGTACTATCCATTCTCTTATTCTTTTTTCTTTAAACGCTATATATGTAAGAACAGGTACTAAAATAACTGTAACCCCAGATAATTGATTTCCTGATTGAAATAATCCTCTAGAAGTATATCCAACCCAACCAGTTGTATCTTCACCAGCTTCTATTCCTTTACTAAACCACTCAATTATATTACCAGTATTATAATCTTTATCTAAGGAATATGATAAATATGAAACTTTAAATAAATTACTTACTATAAGAGAAACTGAAATAATAAGTGATACTGTAATCACCATTTTTCTTATATCTTTATAATTCGGTTTTATATTATAAATAATATATATCAATACAGCTGGTATACACATTCTAGCCAAATATAAAATCTCTGCCAACATACTATATTTAGCTTCTGCTAGCTGTATTTTAAAGCCAACAGCATTAATATGATGAAATACAGTATATATAGCTACTAATATTCCATATCCTATAAAAATCTTTGTACTTTTATTCTTTCTTGCATGAATCATAACAAAAATCATCATAACAAAAACCCATAAAAATCTTATAATTGTCGCAAGAGACATTCCTAATATCTGTATCTTGCTATCAAATAAACTCATATAAATGTCTAAAATAGGTTGTAAAATTATAAAAATAATAAATAATTTTTTAGTTAACTTAATTAAATCCATTTTGTTTTCTACTTTTTGAAATAACTTTTCCATCATAACCCCTTCTATATTACTTTATAAATTTTTTCCATGATTTCTGAATTCTCAAATTTATATTCTAATAAATTTTCTTTGTATTTTACCATATTTTCTCGATTATTCAAAACATTTTTTAATCCAATATATAATGATTCATCATCATTTTCTACAACTAAACCGTATTTATCTGCTAAAATTTCCTTTGCTCCCGCTACATCTGTAGATATACATGGTACTCCCAAAATTATTGCTTCATATAAAACTGTTGGTAGCCCCTCTAAATTAGAAGATAATACAAATAAATCTGCATTTTTTACATATGGAAATGGATTTTCTTTTCTTCCTAATATATGAAAAGTATCTTCATTTTCATTTTTCTTAACTAACTCTTTAATATCTTCTTTTTCTATTCCATCTCCTATTAAATAAGAATTTATCTTTATTCCATCATCAATTAATCTTTTATGAACATTTGCAAATCTTTTAAAATTTTTCTGCCATTCTAATCTACCAACAGATACTAAATTAATACAATCTTTACTATACTCTACATCCATTGGTTCTTTTGATTGATTAATTATCTTTTCCGTATCCATTAAGTTATGTATAACTTGTATGTTTTTTATTCCATACAATTCTTTATATGCTTGCATAACCTTATCAGAAACACACACACATATATTCATCTTCAATAAAGATTCTTTAACTAATTCATAATATCTTTTAGAATCATTTGACACTGATACATCAGTATGCATCCATGCAACCTTATTAGGCGTATCACCATTAGCAACAAAAATATGTGAAAAACCATCACTAAAAGCTATTTCTGTGTCATACTTCTTAGTTAAAAGTCTTTTTCTACTTTCAGAAATAATGTTCTTAACTTTACCAGTTTTCATTGCAATTACTAACTTTAACTTATTAAAAAATTTCTTTATATTTTTTTCTTTCACTATTCTTTTTATAGATTCGTCAACATATGAATAATACTCATTTCCCGCTATAATATTAACATATGAAGGAATTTCAACTTTCATATCTTCATAATAATGTAATACCAATAAATCAATATTATATTTAGTTTCATCTATATTTTTTAATAAATTTGCAATAACTTTCGTTATTCCACCCATAACCAAGTTATCTACAACAAAAAGTAGATTTTTAGGCATTATTACCTCCTAAAATTATTCTTAATAGATTTTTTTGTTTATAATAAAACAAATTGCATATTATCTTATACTTTAAACTTTGCATTTTATAATATCTGTTTTTTCTCCAATTTGGAAATTTTTCTTTCATTATTTTTGAAATTTTATCTATATTATTTTGACCTTCTTTATACGCTAAAAATCTTAAATTAGCAGCATGTAATAGATGTTCTATATATATGTATTCCAATTCTTCAACATATTCTGTATCAATAAACTCTTTATATAATCTTTCTACCGCAACAAAAATATTTTCTAATTTACTGTTATACTCTTTTTGTCTCATCGTAGAATTTTCATGGATATCATAATCATATAGTCTTTCACTTAAAAATCCTATATTAGAAGTATATTTAGCTAAAATAGGCATAGTTGCTAAATCTTCATATATATAATTTTCTAAAAATCTCACACCATTTTTTTTAAAAATTTCTGCTTTCATTACTTTATTAACTGGTGATGATTCTGAAACAATATATTTTCTAGCATTATCATTTGCATTAATACCGTAATGTTCTTTATCTACCTTTTGTCCATTAATAACTTCCCAAAAGTCAAAACATACAATATCTAAATTGTTTTTTTCAATATATTCTATAGCTTTTTCATACGCATCTAACTCTAAGTAATCATCAATATCTACAAAAGCTATATACTCTCCAGAAGCTTTTTCTATCCCTAAATTTCTAGCTGTAGCTTGTCCACCATTTTCTTTTGCAAAAAACTTTATTAAATCAGGATACTTACTAGAATATTTTTCAATTATTTCTTGAGAATTATCTGTACTTCCATCATTAACTAAAATAATTTCTAAATCTTTAAATGTCTGTGATAATATAGATTTCAAACATCTTTCAATATATTTCTCAGCATTGTATATAGGAACAATTACACTTAACTTAGGCATACAAGAATCCTTTCATAATTAAATTTTAAATTTTATTTTTACAAGTACTTTTCTAATTTTTCTTTTCAATGTGTCAGTCATTACATATTTCATAACATTTCTTTTTTTGAGTTCTTTTCGATAATCTTGCTTCAATTCATCATGTATTGATTCTAATCTAAAAATTAATGCATTAGAAATATATGACATAAATAGCTTCTTTGAATACTCATCCTTAAAAGTTATTTTTTCTACTTCTGAAACTAAAAAATCATAACCACATAAATGATCTTTCATGCTCTTCTTTTCTTTTTCAATAGAAGTATTTCTAGTTATACTATTTTGAGTTTGTAAATAAAAATATCCATCAAAATCTGTAAAGCAAACTTTTTTAGCTTTCAAAATTATTAAAGGTATTAATGCAAAATCTTCATGATATATTCCTTTCTTAAATTCAAATTTATTATCTTTCCAATAGTTTAATCTATAAGCATATCCACAAGCTGGATCGAAACAAACTTTAACTTCGCTAACTAAAAAACTCATAGCTTCTTCACCTGTAAGAATATTGCTTTTGCCTTTTTTAGTAATATTAAGTATTTCTAAATTTTCATTTACATCAACTAAATTATATCCTATAATATCTAAATTGCTATCTTCTTTTATCTTTTCATCTAGTTTCTCTAATAAATGTTCATCTATATAATCATCTGAATCTAAGAAAATTATATACTCTCCTGATGCCCTAGCAATTCCATAATTTCGTGCATCACTTAATCCGCCATTTTCTTTTATAAAACCTTTTATTTTATCTGGATATTTTTCTACATATTCATATATTATTTTTTGTGAATTATCAGGACTTCCGTCATTTACAACTATTACTTCAAAATCTTGATTTGTCTGATTAATCACACTATCTAAACATTTTGATAAATACTTTTCCACATTATAAACAGGAACAATAATACTAAATTTCACGCTTTTTTCTCTCCTAATTTTTGTACTATTTTTTTGCACGCTTTAATTGGATGGCACAAATAATATTTAACTAATTCTACTTGATTTAACTTAATTTTCCCTTTTTCTTCACCATATTTTTGTACGTATTTATTTAAACGTTTTTTATATTTTTCATTTTTCTTTTTTTCTTCTTCTGTATGCCAAGAACCAGAAAAATGATGAATAGTACAAGTATTTTCTGTTAAAACAATCTCACCTGTTTCATAGTCCTTAGGAGAAAAATATTCCTTTGGATAGTAAGTATTTCCATCAATAACTGATACTTTAGTTTTATCATTTATTTTATTCAAAAAAGTTTTTTCAAGAACTTTGGAATTTCTTATAACACATGTAGTAAGATCAAATTCTCCATTTAAATTAACAAAATGTACATCTTTATAATCATCTAACATTTTTTTAACTAATTCATTATATTTATTTGCTCCAAATCCGCACACCTGTATTTATATGTACATTATCTTCTGATGCAAGAAACGAATCTGTTTCTAATATAAAATCAATATTTTTTATAATTTCAACATCCGTATCTAAATATATCCCACCATGATTATAAATTATCCATAATCGTGCATAATCTGTAACAAAAGCCCATTTTTTATTTTCATATGCTTCTTTACTGTAATCGCACATAGTTACATCATAGTTTGATTCATTCCATTCAATTATTTCGTAATCTGGACAATACTTCTTCCAAGATTTTATACATTTTTCAACTAACTCTGGTTTATCTCCATTTCCAAACCAACAATAATGAATTTTTTTAGGAATTGACATATGATATTCACCTCATTCTTTATTATATCAATTTAAACCTTTTTTAACTTACTAAAAATTCCTTGTATCATTACTAAATTTTCTTTTCTTTCATCTTTATCAAATAAAATAAAAATATTTATTACTAATCCTATTATTCCAACAATTATACAAGCAACTATCATTTTTATCCACGAATTTACATTTAAAACAAGATTAAGCATAAAAGCTATTACTACAAGTATTGCCACCGAAATAGTATTTTTCAATATCGCAGGATAAAAAGTTGTTTTCTTAAATCCTAAACACTTAGCACCATAAATAGGTAAAAATGTTAATACTCTTACAATATTGTAAAATGCACCTACAGAAGCAATATAAATAATTTTAGCATTTTCGTTATGAATAAAATTCAATCCTATAAAAACTGTGCTTATACTTAAAGAACTAAAAATAATTAAAGCAATTGAAGAAATTTTTATTTTATTTTTAACAGTAAATATATTGTATAAAGGTTCTAATGGTAAAGCAAAAATTAAGTTAAAACTTGTAATTATTGTTAATAACTCTAATAAAGAAGCATTTTGTGCTGGAACCCATAATTCATAAAAGCTTTTTCCATAAGCAATCAAAATAGCAATAGGTATAGCTGAAAATAATCCCATTAATTTAATAGAGGAAATCAACTGTTTTTTCATTTCTTCTGAATCGCCTTTTGCAAATGCAATTGTAAGCTGAGGTGCAAAAATTGATGCCAGTGTTCCGAATAATGATAAAACAATATTTGAAACAGTTTTTGACAAATTCATAATTCCCATTGCTACTGGATTTATAAAAATGTTAGTAATAAGTAAGTCTAATCCTGATGATAAAATAGAACTTAATTTATTAACAGAGTTCCAAATTCCTGAAGCTAACAATTCTTTTAAATATTTATAGCTAAAATATTTTTTGTTTATTCTTAAATTTGGAGTCAATTTTCTTTTATAAATAATATTACTAATTAAATTATTTAATCCTAATACTAATGTCGCTACACCAACATAAAATGTATATGATGGTAAAAACACATAACATCCAACTAAAACAAGAGCTCTTAGAATCATTCCTCTAATATTGGCTATAGCAGTTAAGTCTAATCTATCTTTAACAAAAGTTGCAACTGAAAATATTGATGTAAATAAACTTAAAATAAAATTAGCAAAAATAAAAATCCATAATATCTTTATATCAACAATAATGTTCTGTGAAATATTTATAATGTTTCCTAAAAAAATAATCACAAATATAAATACAACTGTCAATATTACTGATAAAAATAAATTTGCAAAGAAAACAGATGTAAAATACCTATTAGCGTCTTCTTCATTATTTTGATGAATTTTTATTGTTATAAATCTACCTGCCATTGAATTTAATGCAACTGTTATTAATTGAGCATACTCTACAAAATTATTAGCCAAACCAACAAAGCCATTAGCTTCAATACCAAGATGATTAACTATGTATGGTGTAAGAAAAAAACTTATTCCCATATTAACAACAAAAGCAATTATTTGTGCTATCAAATTTATATATACCTGTTTTTTCATTATATATCCTTTCTTACGTTCTAGTTACTTTTTTCTTTTTTAGGAATTTTTCCAATTATAAACGGAAAATATTTATTTACTAAATATATAATTATGATTTCAATTAATAATAAAATTACTAATAATAGCAAGCCTCCTGAGTATGTAAAAAAATTAAAATTAATATATTTTCTAAATAAATAAATTAAATTTAAATGTGTAACCATTATAATTAAACTGTTTTTTCCTAAATAAGCTAATTCATTGCAATTTATTTTTTTTGAAATTTCTATAATTAACCATGAACCTAAAATACTATTAATTGTATATAAAATAGCATTATTCAAAACTAAATTATTTAAATCTACAAAAGCATTTACTTTAGCTAAAACAGCTTGAATAACAAATACTATTGCAATCTGCCAAATTTTAAAATTTATATTATTAATTAATTCAAGTAAATAATATCCTATAGTTACAAAACCAGTTGCAATTCCCACTCTTCCGATTAATATAAAAATTCTAGATGATTCATTCAACTTTAATCCAATAAATATACTAGCTATATAAATGCACAACATTAGTATTTTAAATATAATATTATTCTTTATTAGTTTTTTAGTAACATAAAAAATAATTTCACTAAACATTAGAGCTGGTAAAAACCATAAAACATCAACGCCTATAAATAACGTTGTATTTATAAGCATTTGCTTTATATTTGCCTCACCTACTAATTTCAAAACACCTATCGTAACAATACTAAAGAATACATAAGGAATAATAAAAGCTTTTGCCTTTTTTATTATAAAATCTTTTATACTCTCATCTGTTCCTTTATATTTTAAAAGCATTCCAGCAATAATGAAAAATAATGGCATATGAAAAGAATATATCCAAACAACTGTTAATCTATCTCTTATTACTGGATTAAAAGCATATATATGTGCAATAATCACTAATAAAATACCTATTCCTTTCGCTATATCCAAAAATTCTAATCTCTTCTTCAATTTTATTACCCCTATAACTTTATTAACAGATGTATCTTATCATATTCACATATTTTTGTCCACAAATTAGAACATTTAAAACTTGATTTTGTTGCTATTTGATAAATTTTGTCATATACTATTAAAGTAGAAAAATATAATTATATTTTTCTCTTTTATCACTTTAAAAGTGAGGTATTAAAAATGAAAAAATATAAATTAGCATTAGTAGGCGCTACAGGATTAGTTGGTAGAAAAGCTCTTCAAGTATTAGAAGAATTTAACCTACCTATTTCTGAGTATGCCTTTTTTTGTTCTTCAAGATCTGCTGGACAAAAAATAACTTTCATGGGAAAAGAATATATAACTCGTGAATTAAAAGATGATTCTTTTGACGAAGGATTTGATTTTGCAATATTTTCAGCAGGTGGAGACACTTCAAAACATTTCTCACCTATTGCTGCCTCTAAAGGTTGTATAGTAGTCGATAACAGTAGTGCTTTTAGAATGGATTCAGATGTTCCATTAGTAGTTCCAGAAGTAAATATGCATGCTGCTCTTAAAAATAAAGGAATAATTGCAAATCCTAATTGTTCTACAATTCAAGCTGTAATTCCTTTAAAAGCATTAGATGAAAAATATACAATAAAAAGAATTGTATATTCTACTTATCAAGCTGTTTCTGGAGGTGGAAAAGCTGCTGTAGACGATTTTTATAATACTCAAAAAGGATTAAAACCTGAAAAATGGCCACACCCTATTTATAATAATTGTCTTCCACATATTGATGTATTTTTAGAAAATGGATATACAAAAGAAGAAATGAAAATGATAAATGAAACTCGTAAAATATTAGAAAAACCCGATTTAAAAGTAACCGCAACCACTGTTAGAGTTCCAGTTTTAAATTCACACAGTGAATCTATCAATATTGAATTTGAAAAAGATTTCGATATAAAAGATGTTTATAAAACTTTAGAAAATTATCCTGGAATTATTGTTCAAGATGATCCTTCTACTAACACATATCCATTAGCTACAAACGCTACAGAACA
Source organism: Clostridia bacterium (assembly GCA_017936925.1). Lineage (GTDB taxonomy): Bacteria > Bacillota > Clostridia > TANB77 > CAG-508 > UMGS1994. The sequence goes on from JAGBEP010000014.1 coordinate 124,537, forward strand.
TAATGAAGTATTTGTTGGAAGAATACGTAGAGATGAATCTGTTGAGTCAGGACTAAATATTTGGGTAGTTGCAGATAATATTAGAAAAGGCGCAGCAACTAATGCAATTCAAATAGTTCAAAAATTAATAGAACAAGATGCCTAAATTATAAACATAAAAATAGAAGGACATTTGGTTTTAAAAACCTCTTGTCCTTCTATTTTTATTTATCTTCTAAAACTTCTTTTTTACTCTCTTTTAAAAAACTAATTCCAATTAATAGAGGTAACGTAATAAACATTGCATAAATATAACGATATTCTCCTGAAACAGGTGAAGCTAAACAAGTAAGCCACAATACTAAAATTGGTGCATATGCTAAAAGCTTTGCATACTTTTGGGTATAAATGCAATACATAGCAAAAGTTATTAATACCCAAAAAGCACAACCTATACTAAATGTCATTGAAATAATTGGCAAACTTCTATTATTAATCATTCTTTCTATAAAATTCAACTTCTCTGATTTCAGTAATGGACTAGCTTCTATATCTAATTGTCCATACTTTTCTATACCTGTAAGATAAGTCCAATATGTATATTCAGGATACCAATAGCCATAACATCCTTCTATAAAAGATTCAATTGCAGTTACAGGATATTTAGCCACTAATCCAATCCATGTCTTTATAAAAGTTCCTTTATCTTTCTTAAATTCTTCATCATTTAAACTATTTTTAACATTATCAGATAATGTTGGAACATATATTTCAGGCAATTTTTCTAAAGGCAAATACTTATTTATATTTTTTCTTTCTTTTTCGTTTAATTCATCTCCATGATACTTAGTAATTCGAGCTATTTGCTGTACTGGTATAGTTAACGCTTCTCTAGGAGAAACTTCTTTTACATTCAATAGGCTAAAAACTGGACCTTTCCATAACATATAAAATCCTATAACTATAGCACTGCAAACTATTAATCTTTTATAATATTTTTTAGCAACTATAAATAGAAAAGGTAATGTTAAAACAACAATATAAATACCATTATTTTTGAATAATATTACCAAAATCATTGAAATCACTAGTAATACATTTTTAAACTTTGAACTCATAAATTTATCTTTATTAAAAGCAACTTCTGATAATGCAATTACAAAAAGTAAAATTACTCCAGAAAATAAAATATCCTTCCACATAGTTACACTATAGATGCTGTTTATTGGATATAACGCAAAAAATAACAAACCTACTAATCTAATTCTAATATCAATATTTCTTTTAGCCATATAATAAAGTGTAAAAGAAAATATTGCAGAAAGTATAATCATTTGGAAAATACTATATATAGCAATACCTGTTACCATGCTTCCTACACTTTTTCCAATATTTATAGCAATACTAATCAAAAAGGTATGAAAAACTGGATGATGATTAGTTAATAAATTTATTCCTAAAGTTTGTGATATCTGATCCATTGAATCAGATGTACATATTCCTGGATAATGCTTTAAAAAATATGGAATCCATAATATAAAAATAAGTCCCCAAACAATAAAAAATGACCTTTTATTATTCGTAAAAATTTTTATATCTTTATTCAAAATTTCTTTATTTTCTAATATACTAAATAATTTAAAAACTATACCATATATTAATGTACCATATCCTATAAAATTAACTAGCCCCTTTACAGATACAATTGATACTATATCTCCATTTATTCTCATGCAACTTCCTAGCGTTTCACATAACGCTAAGATAACAGCTAATATTAAAGAACATATATTTAATCTTTTATTTTTCACTTTATCAATATCAGATAAAAGCCAATAAACTAATACAAATATTAATAAATACACTACTGAATTTGCGCTAAAAGATTGTGTAAAACTTAATGTTTTATCCATATTTATATTTATAGCAAACGTTGCTATAAAAGCCATAAAAATATTGAGTATACTTTTAACTTTTTTCATTTCTTCCTCCGCTATTTCTATTAAATTATGTATATAATATCACATTATATAGCTTTTGTATATATTATCATTAAGCATAAAAATAAACCAAAATTGTTATTTTTTCTAACAATTTTGGTTATTTCACTTAAATCAAATTTTATTTATTTTTTGGGATAATACCAGTCTAAATCCACTCTTCCATTTATTCCTGGAACAGAACCATCACTTGAATATTGCCAAAAATCATATTTTCCTTTATAATCATTTCTATTTCCCCATTGAGCAACCCAAATTGAGCAATATTTTTCTAATAATGGTGCATTTAAAAATCTTTCAAAAAAGTTTAAATATGTATAAACTCCACTTTGATATCCAGCATTCTTTATTATATTGCAAAATGTAAGGACAGCATCTGTAAGCATATTTGCATTTGTCTCTCCACTTTCTACTGCTCTAACTATAGAAGGATCTTCTATATCATAATATATTGGCAAATCAAATCTTTTTCCTGCAATTCTATCTAAACATACCTGTGCATCTAATGCAGCTTCAGCTGAATTAAATGCATATGTATATACATATCCTCCAACAGCAATACCTAATCTTCTACATTCTGAATAGTTTCTTTCAAAATATCTATCATATAAAATCTTTTTAGAATTTGGCCAATATTCACCTATTTTTATAATAGCAAACGTAACTCCACTATTTTTTACAGCATTCCAATCAATTATTCCTTGATGATTTGAAACATCAATTCCTCTTGATTTAGTAAGAGCAAATATATTAAAATCTATTTCTCTTGTTTGCATTATAGTTTTACCATCACTTGCAACATTTACTATTTTTAACCTATGATCTCCTACCTTTAATCTTAAGCTTGACAAATTAAAATAAAATCCAGGTAATGGGTTAGAATCTATTCCTCCAAATTCATTATTAGTATCTTGCAATAAAGCTTCTTCATTTTGTTCTCTAGTAGCTTCTCCAACATATTTTCCATCAATATATATTAATATTTTATCATTTTTTTCTAATGATAAAGCCCATCCTTCTATTGAAATCGCATCAGATAAATATTTAACACCTTTATTAGGTCCTGATACAGTCATTGTCGCAGGATATCCTGGCACACTTAAAATATCTTCCAATTTATTGTTTACTATATTATATACAATTCCGTCTTTGTCAGTACATTGACTATTATATTTAAAATCTATTGTTCCATCTTTTACATACCATTTTCCGTTTTCATTTTCACCTATTCCTGTATAGTTATAATCTACTTCTCCATTTATAACCATTCTCCATTTATTATTTATTAATGATACTATTGTAGTATTTTTAGGTAGAGTTAAATATAATTTACTTTTTTCTATTATGTATGCTTTATCATCTTTAAAATATGTTCCAGTGTAATTGAAATCTATAGTCTTATTAACATACCATGTTCCATTTTCATTTGATACTATACCTTCATAATCATAATCTATTTTACCATGTACTACCATTCGCCATTTATTTTCTATTAACATTAACATAGTAATATCATTAACTTTATTTCTTTCAACTAAATAGCTTCCCGTTGAATCTGTGAATATACCATTACATTTAAAATCTAGTATACCATCTTTTATGCACCATTTTCCGTTTTCGTTTTCACCTATTCCTGTATAGTTATAATCTACTTCTCCATTTATAACCATTCTCCATTTATTATTTATTAATGATACTATTGTAGCATTTTTAGGTAGAGTTAAATATAATTTACTTTTTTCTATTATGTATGCTTTATCATCTTTAAAATATGTTCCAGTGTAATTGAAATCTATAGTCTTATTAACATACCATGTTCCATTTTC
>JAGBEP010000015.1 GCA_017936925.1 Clostridia bacterium
TACAACAACAATTGATCAATTGGTTGATTATATTGATAATGATTTGAGTATTAGCATAGATGATACAAGTAATTATGAAAATCAGGTATGGGTAAATTCTTCAGATTCTGATAGAGAAAATAAATTGTCTGCAATTGCTTACGAACCAAATGAAGCAGGAAATTATTTGAAAACTGAAACTCAGTTACAGGATGATAAGGGAAGAGCTTATGTTGTGAAGAATGGTGATACTACAACTTCAAATAATATATCTTTCTCTGCAAATACATTAATGGAAGATAAGCCAATAACAGTTTCATATGGAAAAATTGCATTAGCAGGAGAGAGTGACACTCAAGCTGCTACAAGGGTAGTAAGTGATGAGCCTGTTGGTAAATTAGATACAACTAGAGCAGAACTTTCTGGAGAGAATGTAGTTCAGACTGATGGTACAGATAAGAAATTGAAGTTCTTAACGTATGAAACACAACAAGTAGATTTAGGATATATTTATACATTAAAAACAGGAAATTCAGGAAATACAAATGATGTATATAATACAAGATTAACTTCACAATTAGTACCAAAGACTTATACACCTAAGGCTGGCGAAGAAGGTACAATGTATACAACATCAATTAAAATTGTTACGACAGCTCAAGCAAATGAACAGGCTATTAATAATATGAACTATGATAACTTGGTTGAGGTTGCAATGTATAGTAATACTGCAGGTAGAAGGGATATGCAAGCTATACCAGGTAATGCAAATATGATAGCTAAAGATTATAAAGCTTATGAAGCTGGATATAAGAAAAACTATACAGATGATACATGGTATGCTAATGAGATAGAATATACATCTGGTACAGGGGTAGATTCACAAATGTATAAGGTTTATACAGAACGTGATGCTTATGCAGCTAGAGATACTGTTACATTCTCTGAACCTACAGGTTTGAGCTTAACAAGACAGAGAATTAATATAATAGTTCAAATCATATTAATAGGATTGATAATAGCAGCATTTGCAACTATAGGTGTTACAGTAACTATTGTTCTTAAAAAAACTAAATATGATGATATAGATATTCTAAAGTCATAAAAAATAGTTTTAAAATAATTGAATTTGCTTAAGCAATGAGAAAAAAGAGTATGAGACTACACTTGAATTGTAGTCTCATATTTTTTATTTTAAATAGTTTAGAATGGTGAATTAAATGGCCATAAAATTGCATGAATTTCAAGAGTTGAAATATACTTTATAAAAATATATAATATATCATGAAAGTGATGGTGGAGAATGAGAGATTTAACTAATGATAATATTGTTCAGTTTAGTAAAAATGGAATTAATTATATTCAGTTTAGAATTTTAAATGACTTAGGAATTAAGCATGCATATTCGCTTAAGACTGATGGAATTAATTTTATGCATACTGGCGGTGAGTTAGCTACGGAAAAGAAAAGTTATAAAAAACTTTGTGATGCTATAGGATTGGATTTTACACGAATAGCTAAACCTAAGCAGGAACATACAAATAAAATAAAAATGGTAGATAAACCTTATTCTCCAGAAGAAATAGGCAGTTATGATGGACTTATTACGGATAAGGCAAATGTTGTTCTTGCAACTGTGAATGCTGATTGCATTTTATATTTATTATATGATAGAAAAAACAAAGTAATTGCAAATGTTCATTCGGGTTGGAGGGGCTCTTATCAGAGAATTGTTGAGAATGCAATTGACAAAATGATAGAAGAATATGGAACGAATTCGAAGGATTTAATTGTTTGTATTTGTCCTAGTATTAGAAAATGTTGTTTTGAAGTTGACAGAGATGTTAGGGATATGTTTTATGATAGATTTTCTTTTTTAGACGAAATAAATAAATTTATTTTAAATGGTTTTGCCGAAAATAAATTTTATTTGGATACGGTAGGAATTAATAATTGTTTACTTATTCAAAAAGGTGTAAAAAGGGAAAATATTTATGATTCTGGAATTTGTAGTGTGTGTAATGATGATTTAATTCATTCTTATAGAACAGAGGGAAAATCTTATAATCGTGCTACTGCGATTATTTCTTTATAGTTTGGATGTGGAAAAATGTTTGATAGTTTTGAAGAATTGGAAAAAGAATTAGAAAATTGTAATAAGTGTAAACTGTGTAAAAATAGAAATAATATTGTTCTTGGTTGTGGAAATAAAAATGCTAAAGTAATGTTTATTGGGGAAGGTCCTGGTGCAGATGAGGATGCTCAAGGTATTCCTTTTGTTGGTAAAGCAGGAAAGCTTATGGATCAAGCTTTTAAAGGTGTTGGTATTAATCGTGAGGATGTCTATATTGCAAATATTGTTAAGTGTAGGCCACCTATGAATAGAAATCCAGAGCAAGATGAAGTTAATGCTTGTTTAGATTATTTGAGATCACAGGTTATGATTGTGAAACCGGAAATTATTGTACTTTTAGGAAGTGTTGCTTTAAAAGCCATATTGGGCAAAGATTATTCTATTACAGCTTCTAGAGGAAAGTGGATTGAGAAAAAGGGAATAAAATATATGCCTACTTTTCATCCAGCTGCTTTGCTTAGAGATGAAACTAAAAAGATTAGCTTTTGGAAAGACTTGAAGGAAGTTAAGAAATATATGTAGAAATTTGTGGATAAATTTATTTTTAATTTTATTTCTAAATTAGAATCTAAAAATAAGGAGAATATTGAAAATTTATGTTGTGATATATCATAATGAAATTTTTAATAAAGTGTGGTATAATAAAATTATTCACTATGAGTGAATAATTTATATTAGGAGGATGATTCTATGAGAGCATCTTATTCATCAGTGGCACGGAAAATGAGAAAAATGTTTTCTATCCGTTTACTGGAAGGTGGTGAGTATTTTTTAGAAAATGGCGCTGTCTTGGGACGGGTAGACGAACTGAGCATTTCTCAGTATTTTGTTGAGACACCAGAAGGAATCCAACTCCTTGTCTTTGCCAAAAATCTGAAAAAGAAGTCGGGCAGAGATATTAAGGTTTCGGATGTTGTGTTCTTGCAGAAGTTCGATGGTGAAAACCGTGTGATTCTTCGAAAGAAGTATCAGATTGCTCTGATGAGCGACTCTATGTTTCAAGCTAATGAAGTCAAGCCGATTGGGTATGCGGAGGTGACAGAGGAAGGTCTGTTGATAGGGTTACCTGATTTGTCTGTGGACGAAGTAGTGACGGAATATGAGGAACTCGATGATGGAAGAAGAGTTTATCTCAGAGCTTCTAGAGAGAAAAAACTGAAGAATACGTAAAATCCGTAAGGGAGGCGCAGTGTGAGCTGCGCCTTTTCTCTATTGATTAATTAAGTCTGGATTTGTTATTTATACTGTGATAAAATTGTTTTACAGGAGTTAATAATGGAATTTAAAATTGTTTATGGTTGTAGTGGTTCAGGTAAAACCACATATATTTATAATGAAATAAAAGAAAAGATTAAAAAAGAAAATAAAATTTATATTATTGTTCCAGAGCAATTTTCTTTTTCGGCTGAGAATCATTTGCTTAATGTTATTGATGGAAAATCAAGTGTTAATGCTGAAGTTTTAACACTAAGTAGAATGGCTGATAGAGTTATTTCAGAAACAGTAGGAAATGGTAAAAGTCATTTATCTAATATAGGTAAGTCAATGATAATTTATGATGCTATTGATTCCTTAAAAAGGAATATGTATTTTTTATCTGGTGCTGATAAGAATTTGGAACTTGCGTCTAGAATGATTACTGAATTTAAAAAACACGGTGTTAAGGCTGATAATTTATCTAATGTGTCTGAAAAAATTGATGATAAATATTTACAGCTTAAGATTGAGGATAGCAAGAAGATTTTAGAAAAATATCAGGAGCGTATAGAAGAAAATTATATTGATGAGTCTGATTCTTTGGAGATTTTGGCTGATAATATAGAGATGTCTAATTTATTTAATGATGCTGTATTTTATATAGATGAATTTGCTGGCTTTACTCCTAATGAGTATCATGTTATTGATAAATTGTGTACAATTGCTAGTGAAATTACAGTTACGATTTGCACAGATTCTTTAGAAAATGTGGAAAACATTGATGAAAATTTATTTTATTTTAATAATTTAACTGCTGAAAAATTACTAGAGATTGCTAAGAAAAATGGATGTTTTATAGATAGAATTAAATTAGGTGACTCGAAAAGATTTAATAGTGAGGAGCTTCTTTGTTTAGAAAAAAATATTTATAGAATAAATGAAGAAAAATTTAACAAACAGACTTCGGATATTAGTTTATTTATTGCTAAAAATCCTGAATCTGAGGTTAAAAATGTTGCGCAAGAGATATTAAAACTTGTGAAAAATGATAAATATAGGTTTAAGGATATTGCTGTTGTTTGTGCTAATATTGATAATTATTCTAGTGATATAAAAGCTTGTTTCGAAAAATATGGTATTCCTGTTTTTATTGATGAAAAAAAAGATATTAATAATAATATTTTGATGAAATATATAGTTTCTTTGCTTAATATCTTTACAACTAATTTTTCATATGAAGCTATGTTTTCTTATATTAAATGTGGAATTTTAAATATTTCAGAAGATGATATTTTTACATTAGAAAATTATATTAATAAATGGGGAATAAAGGGAAATAAGTGGTATAAGGAAGATTTTTCTTTTGAAGAAAAAAATGATATTCAGGATAGAATGAATATTGTGAGAAGAAGAATTATTGAGCCTGTTTTGGAATTTAGAAAAAATTTACTAAAAGAAAAAACAGCAGTAGAGATTTGTGAAAGTTTATATACTTTTATTGAAAAAAATAATATTCAGGAAAATATTTTAAATAAGGCTAAAGTTTTTGAAGAAAATGGTAATATAGATGTCGCAGAAGAGTATAGAAATGGGATTAAATTATTTTTTGATGTTTTAGATGAGATTGTTTTAATTTTTGATAATGAAAAAATGAGTTTTGAGAGATTTAATAAAATCTTGCAGATTGGAATTTCTAAATCAGAGTTTGGAAAAATTCCTACTTTTTTTGACCAAGTATTATTTGGTGATATTGATCGTTCTAAAACTAAAGATATTAAAGCTTTATTTTTATTAGGACTTAATGATGGTGTTATTCCAAATGTTGCTCGTGATGAAGGATTTTTTAATGATAAGGATAGAAAAATATTGAAAGAAAATAATGTTGAACTGGCTAAAAATTCAACAGAGCTTTTATATGAAAATCAGTTTAATATTTATAAAGTATTATCTACGCCTACGAATAGATTATTTTTATCATATGCTGTTTCTGATAAAGATGGTAGAGCACTAAGAAGTTCTATATTAATTACGCAGATAAAAAGAATTTTTACTAATCTTTTGGAAGATAGTGATGTTATTGAGTCTAAGTTTATGCTTACTACTAAGGACGCTACTTTGGACTATGCTGTTGAGAAATATCAAGAATTTGTTGATGATGAAGAAATAAGTCAAGAGTGGCTTGATGTTATTGCTTGGTATGAAAAAAATGATAAGGAAAGAATATCAAGAATTTTTAGAGGTGCTAGATTTACAAATATTCCGGAAGTGATTTCTACAGAGAATGTTAAAAAATTATATGGTGATACTTTAAGAACTAGTGTTTCTAGGCTTGAACAATATAGGAGATGTCCTTTTTCTTTTCATATGAAATATGGATTAAAATTAAAAGAAGAAGATGAATTTAAAATTAGATCTTTAGATACCGGAAACTTTATGCACGAAGTTATTGATGACGTTTTTGAAAAAATAGAAGAAGATGAATTAGATTTAAAGAATATTTCTAAAGAAGAATTGTATTTGGTTGTTGATGAAATTATTAATAAAAAGCTTGGTATGAGTAAAAATTATATTTTTTCAAGTTCACCAAAATTTATTGCATTGACTAGAAGACTTAAAAATGTTGTATATCAATCTATTGACTATATAGTTGAGCAGATTAAAAATTCAAAGTTTGAACTTTATGGTCATGAAGTTGAATTTAGTGAGAAATCTGAATTTAAGCCAATGAAAATTGGACTTGAGGATGGTAAACAGGTTGTTGTTACTGGAAAAATTGACAGAGTTGATGTTGCTAAGATTGATGATCATAGTTATGTTAGGATTATTGATTATAAATCTTCTGCAAGGGATGTTGATTTAAATCAAGTTGTTGCAGGTATTCAAATTCAGCTTTTAACTTATTTAGATGAAATGACTGAACAAAAAAATTTTGAGTCTGCTGGTATTTTATATTTTGGTTTGCTTGATACTATTGTTAAAGCAAATAGGAATATGAGTGATGAGGAGATAAAGAAACAATTAAACAAAAAGTTTAGAATGAATGGGCTTGTTATTGCCGATTTAGAAATTATAAAGATGATGGATTCTAGGATTAGTCCGTCTAATTATTCTGATTCTGTACCTGTTTATTTGGATAAGGAAGGGAATATTAGTAAATCTAAGTCAAGTGTTTTAGATAGAGAAAAGTTTGACAGATTGCAAAAATATACTAAGTATGTTATTAAAGAAATTTCAAAAGAAATTTTTAGTGGAAAAGTAGATATTAAACCATTTTATATGAATAAGAAGACTCCTTGTGAGTATTGTGAATATAAATCTATTTGTAATTTTGATTCGAAATTTAAGGATAACGATTATAAATATATAAAGAATTATTCAAAAGATTTTGTTGTTGAAGAAATTTTAAAAAGAGAAAACTGAGTTTTCTCTTTTTTGATTTGCTGTAATAGAAATAATATTGATTACTGAATTATTCACCAAATATAAATTCTTTTAAAGTTGTGATTATTTCTTGTATTTTTGAAATTTTTTTGGTTGTTGTTATAACGGGCAGATAATTACTATATTCTTTAGGTATGTCAATTACTTTTCCATATTTTATTATTTGGTCTTTTTTGAATGCGATATCTTGTGACATTTTTTCACAGAATTCAGCATAAAATGTGTAATTTTCTGGAATAATTAATAAATCTTTAAAGTCTCTTAAATCATTTTCAAAGTCTCTGATGTCGTCGAATGTTTCGATTTTAACAAATTTGCTTTTGAAACATGATTCAATAATTTTGTTTTGAATTTTTATACACATATTTGTTATGCTTTTTTTCTTTGAGTCAATTTGTATTTGTAATAGTTTTGATTTTTCAAATGTAGTATCTGTTGTTTGAAGTTTGTTAGATATAGAAACTAAATCTGTTTCTATATTTAATAGTTTATCAAATAAGTTTTCTATTTCTAAAAATGTTTCTTCATTAGAAATGTTAGAGAAAGCTCTTTGAAACATTGGTGAGCCATATAATGTACTAAAATATAAAGGCTCATCACCTGTGAAAAACATCATTTGAGAAAGTAGAGCGCATTCTAGTGGATAGAATTCTGGACTTTCAGATACGAATGACATTCCATAATAGGTTACTGAGTCAAATGTATTTATTTTTGATGTTCTTGTTGCTAATAATTGAACAGCAGCTTCGTTTAGGGCTAAACCAGTTTCTGTAGTTAAATCGTATAATCCTAATTTTGTAAGTTTTCCTTTGGAATCTTTGAATTCTTGTAGATAGTGTATACATTCGTGTATTGCTGGTATATCCATATTTGATAAATCTAATTTTTCGTTGAAATATATTGCGTTATTCCCATATACATATTTTGCACTACTTCCATCTTGCATTTTTGCTTTATACATATCTAATCTAGATATTTGTATAAATAATGCGCTTTGTGATAAGTGTAATTCAGGAAAAGATTTGCATAGTTTTGCAGATATGTATGATGCGATTTTATTTATTTGTAAAGTATTTAATTTTTGTATGTTTTCTAGTCCTTCTTTTTTTAATAATAAATGAATCCCCATGATATCTCCCTTAGAATCTTTCGTATAGTTAGATTATACTAAGTTTTAGATTTGAAAGATATAACATTTTTATTAAAAAAACATTACAAACAAATTACAAGGAACAAGGATGAATCTAATTTGTTTCTACCTAGAGGTTTAGATGTTTTTATAAACTTTTGTAAATAAAAAGATATAATAAAAAAATATTTCTAAAATTTTGACTAAAAAACTTGTATTCCGTAGGTTTTTTATTATTTTTATATATGTAATTTTTTATTTATAGTACTTGAAAAAATATAAAAAAAATTTAAAATATAGGCATATTATAAGGAGAGATGTAATGAATAGAAAAGGAAAGGTAATTTCTTCTGTATTCCTTAGTTTTGTGGTGATGTTTTCATTGGGAAGTTATACAGAAGCAACTGAAAGTAATTTTACTCCAGAATATGATGTTATGTTTAATTCGAGTACAGAACAACTTAATATTGAGTATTATCCGGATAAAGAAAAGAATATAAATTGGTTTTCAAAAATGCTAAGTAATGTTGGTGCTACAATTATTCCAGAATCGTATTTACCTACTTATAAAGATCAATTAACAGTGAAAAATCAATTGATTGATGGGGTGGATACAAAAGAATGCTGGGCTTTATCTTTTACATCAGCTATGGAAGCATTTAATTACGTTAAAAATAATGCTGATAAGGGTGAAGTTTATTCAGCTAGACATGTAAATCAATCATGTAATAGTACTTTCCTGGAAAAAGATGTAACAGAGAATCGATTGAATAGAAATATATTGACAGCTGAAGGTGGAAATTTTTATATGGCTATGACTTATGCTACTAATGGATATGGCCCGGTTTTAGAAAGTGATATGCCTTCTGATACTGCTATTCAAAAAATTGAGTATTCTGCACTTGATACGAAAAATGGTGTACAGAAACATTTAGAGGGATATGAGGAATATATTTCTGTTTATAAGTGTAAAGATTCGATTGGAAATATAACTTATTATAATAAATTTGATTATGGTGAAATTCCTACAACTGAGGCAGAATATTTAGCGTTATTTTCAAACCAATTATCTACTTCAGTAATAAAGGAATTTAGAAATAGTGTTAAGACTCAGATAAAGAATAATGGTGGAATTCTTGCTTATATTTTTGAAGGTGATGATAAAAAAGATATAAATTATAGTCTTCTAACTTATGCTGGTCAGTTTGTTAAACCAAACCATGCAGTTCTTATTATTGGTTGGGATGATAATTATATTGCTGATGGTTGGAAAAATGAGGGAGCTTATATAGCACTAAATTCATATGGTGAAAATGAATATGATAATGGTTATGTTTATATTTCTTATGATGATTTTTATGTTGAGCAAACTTTAGTTGGAATAAATGAATTGAATGATGTTGATTATAGTAATATATATCAATATGATGAATTGGGAGCTAATACAAATTATTCATTAAGCGAAAATTATTCTTCTCTTTCAGCTGTAAATATTTTTGATAGAGATTCATCAAAAAGCGAAAAATTAACAGAAGTTGGTATTAGTTCTTTTGCGGATCAAGTTGTAGATGTTTATTATACAGAGAATTTTGATTCTGCTGGAAAGCCTATAAATTTTGTTCTACTTACTTCAGATGAGGATGTAATTACAGGTTATACTACTATAAGGCTAAAGGATAATATAACTTTAACAAAAAATAAATTTGCAATTTGCGTTACATTTAAAAGTACTAAGTCTAGTAAAGCCACTATTGCTGTAGAGGCAAATTCAGATATAATAGGCTTGGATTTGTTTGAAAATGCTATTGCCAAAGCTGGAGAGTCATATCTTGTATATACCAATGGAGAAGATGCTTCTTTTGATAATAGTAAGCCATATTACTGGAGTGAGATGTATGTTTTAGATTCAAATAATAAAAAAATATATGTAAATGCAGCTATTAAGGCATGTACGTCTTCAGACAATAGTTCTGAGGGTGAATCAGATGGATCTATTACAAGTAAAGAATATACTGTAAAAAATCATATGATTACAAGGGTTCCTGTAAATACAACTATGTCTACTTTCAAATCAAAAATTACTGTTAATGGGGCATATACAATAGTTGATAAAACCAATAAAGAAGTTACAGGAAATTTAGTGAGAACAGGTTATAAAGTAAAAGTTGGAAATGATACATATGAAATTGCTGTTATTTCTGATATTTCAGGTTCAGGGGGTGATAATTATTCTAGGGCTTTGGATTTAGCTAAAATGAGAAGCCATCTTGTAGCCAGAGAAGGTTCAATATTAACAGGTGTGAATTTTGATGCTGCTGATATTAATGGAAATGGTACCGTCACAATTTTAGATTTGTTAAAATTGAGAGTTTTAAGTGTTCAATAAAAAGGGGTTGACGTAATGACTAAAAACGGCTATAATAAAATAGATAAAGGAGATTTTATAATGAAAAATAAGAAAATTGTAATTACGTTATTAACTATTTTGATAGTAATGTTAGCGATGGTTGGTGAATCATTTGCAGCAGATTCTTTTTCAGCAGGATTAACCCCAAATTCTTCTAGAGTAAATAAAGGGGATGTTGTAAAAGTAACTTTTAAATTATCATCAATTAATGTTGATGGAGGAGTAAATGGAATAACGGCTACGCTAAAATATGACAGTGATGTATTAACAGTTGATGAAGATGTTGCTGAATTGAATGATTGGAGCGTAACATTTAATAAAAATAATGGAAACTTGGCTTTTGAGAAACAAGATCCGATTACAAATGATGAAGAGATTGCTACTTTTTCTTTTAAAGTTTCTGATAATACTTCTGCAACAAGTTCTACGATAAAACTTGTTTCTATAAAAGGAGCAAACTCATCTTTAAATGATGATGTACAGATTTCTGATATTTCTACTACAATAACGATAGCTTCAGCATCAGCTTCAGAGACACCAGAACCTACTGTATCAGAATCACCAAGCCCAAGTATTTCAGTTGTACCAACTCCAACTGTTACAACTACAGCTACAGCTACATCTAATGGAACTACAGTATATAATGGAAATATGGCAGATACTGGATCAACACCAAATTATGTAATTCCATTAATTATTGCAATCGCTGTTTTGGGAATAATATCTTTTATAAATTATAAAAAGATTGATAACAAGAAATAATAAAAAAAGAATTTTTGACAACTCTTTTCGAAGGGTTGTTTTTTTGTTTTGCTTATGGTTGAAATGATTCTTGAAAATGGATATAATGAGATGTAAATAGTAAAAAAGGATATAGAAATGGCTAAAAAATTGTTAATTACAGAAAAGCCTAGTGTTGCAATGGAATTTGCTAAGGCTCTTAAAATAAATACTACTAGAAAGAATGGTTATTTGGAATCTGAGGAGTGGATTATTACTTGGTGTGTGGGGCACTTGGTGACAATGTCTTATCCTGAAAAATATGATGAAAATCTTAAAAAGTGGAGATTGGACACACTTCCATTTATTCCTAAAGAATGGAAATATGAGATTATTCCTCAGGTGGAAAAACAATTTAATATTATAAAAGAACTTATGCAAAGGGATGATATTTCTGAGATATATAATGCAGGTGACTCTGGAAGAGAGGGAGAATATATTCAGAGGCTAGTTTTCATGATGGCTGAACCTAATCCTAATGCGGAGATGAAGAGGGTTTGGATTGATTCGCAAACAGAAGAGGAAATTTTAAAGGGAATAAAAGAAGCAAAAGATCTTTCTTATTATGATAGTTTGGCCGATTCAGCATACTTGAGAGCAAAAGAAGATTATTTAATTGGTATTAATTTTTCAAGATTGCTTTCAATTATTTTTGGGAAACGTGTAGCAAATCAGATTAATGAGGAGCGTGTTTCCATTTCTGTTGGAAGAGTAATGACTTGTGTTTTAGGAATGATTGTTTCTAGAGAGAGAGAAATTAGAAACTTTAAGAAAACAAAATATTATAAAGTTTCTGGTGAATTTGGAGAAGAGGAGTTTTTTAAGGCAGAATGGAAGGCTATTGAAGGGTCAAAACTTTTTGAATCACCTTTGTTATATAATGAAACGGGCTTTAAAAAAGAAGATGTTGCTAAAAAATTTATTGATTCTTTAAAGGGCAAAGATGCTATTGTTGATAGTATAAAAAAATCTAAGCAAAAGGATAATCCGCCTTTGTTATTTAATTTAGCTGAGATTCAAAATGAATGCACAAAAAAATTTAAGATTAAGCCTGATGAAACTTTGGAAATTATTCAAGAATTATATGAGAAAAAATTGGTTACTTATCCAAGAACTGATGCTAGGGTTTTATCTACAGCTATTGCTAAGGAAATATCTAAAAATTTAAATGGTTTGGCTAGAGGATGCAAAAACGAAGAAGTTCAAACTATTTTGAAAAAGATGTCTGATGAAAAGTATTCAACAAATTTATTAAAAACAAAGTATGTTAATGATAGTAAGATTACAGATCATTATGCTATTATTCCTACGGGTCAGGGATTTGAGAATTTTGATAATTTATCTGATTTAAAGAAGAATGTTTATTTACTAATAGTCAAAAGATTTCTTGCAATTTTTTATCCTGCTGCTGAGTATAATAAATTGGCACTTACTATAAAAGTGGATACAGAAACTTTTTTTGCTAATGAAAAAGTTTGTATTAATCGTGGTTATTTGGATGTTTTAAAGGCAGAATCAGAGGAAAAAGAAAATAATATAGAATTATTGAGCAAATTGAAAAAAGGACAGAAATTGAAGGTGAATTTACTAGAAATAAAAGAAGCAGAAACATCGCCACCTACTAGATATAATTCTGGTTCTATAATTTTGGCAATGGAAAATGCGGGGAAACTTATTGAGGATGAGGCTTTAAGAGAACAAATTAAAGGTGCTGGAATTGGAACTAGTGCTACGAGGGCTGAAATTATAAAAAAGTTAGAAAGAATAAATTATATAGCAATTAATTCAAAGACACAGATTATTACTCCAACAGATAAAGGTGAGGCTATTTATGATGTTGTTTTTGCTTCAATGCCAGATATGCTTAACCCTGAACTTACAGCTAGTTGGGAGAAAGGACTTGATATGGTTGCTAAAAAGGAAATTGAACCAGATGTGTTTATGGTAAAATTAGAGAAATACATTAAAAACAAGATTGCTAAGTTAGTTGTTCCTATGTAGAAAATATTAATAAATGGAGGATAAAATGGATAAGAGTGTATTGGGTTTGAGATTGGCTAACGTAATAAATTCGGATTTTATTTTGAAAAAATATGCGGAGCTTACTGAAGGAAAACTAATTGGGGATAAGGAGGCATATTTTGCAAAGTTATTTAATATATCTTTGATTTTTCTTCAAATTTGTCCAGAAGAGGAAACTTGTAAACAATTTATTGATACATATTTGGATGTAGATGCTTCAAATTCAGAATATCCTGATTTATCTGTAATGCCTTTATTTTTAGAAATGTTTACTGATTTAACTGTGGCAGAAGTGTCTGAAGCTTTAAAACATGGTGTAGCTGTTCATTTTACTGCTCCTAAGATTGCAGAACAGATAAAATCTTCTGGTAAGATGAGTACGTTATTTTCTGATGAAGATAGAAAGTTATTATATAAAGGGATGGCTCAAGCGGATGCAAATTCAAAGTATATTTTTACTACTGGATTTGGAATGAAAAAAGGGATTTGTGCAGGAAGTATTACTACAGGATTTTATATGTTCCATACTCCAGAAACATTATCATTTCTTTATGGTGGGAATTTTTTCAATGGGGATAAAGAAGCTGCAATGGAGTTTTTAGAAAAAACTACTGAGAAGATGGATCCTGAGATTAGAGATGCATTAAGAGCTAAATTGAAAAGAGTTTGGGATATGACAGCTTCTAAGGGAAAGAGAACAGCTGTGCTTATTGATTTAGATAAGTTAAGGTATAAAACAAATAATTATTATGGTTCAAATGGTCAAATTGTTAGGGTAGAGGAGATAAGACCTTATATGCATGGGAACTTATATGATATGCATAATATTGAGATGAATTTAATTGAAGAGGAGATTCCTACGAGTTCTCTTTTCTTTGTTGATGTACCTACAATTCCTGAACTTGATAAGAGAGTAGAGGAGATGAAAAACAAGTGCAGTAAGCTTAAAGAACAAGAATAAAAATAATTTATTATGTTTTGTATGCTACGTATTTATATATTTTATTTAGTAATTTTTGTTATTGATAAAGGCAAAAAATTAAAAATATTCGTATAGTAAAAGCCTGAAGATATTTATTTTTATCTTCAGGCTTATTTAGTAATTTATTCTTTATTTGTCATTTCTTCTAGTTCTAGAAGTTCTTGCCAACGTCTATCTACTTCTGCTTGGAATTCTTGAATCATCCATTCATTTCCTGGTTTAAACATATGTTTAAATCTTTTTTGTGGTTTTAAGAATTCTTCGATTGGTAATTTTTTAGCTGGTTTGTATGTTATATGATATTTTCCATTTACAACTTCATATAATGGCCAGTAACATGTATCTGCAGCTAATTTGTTTATTACCATTAAATCTTCTGTATTGTAACCCCATCCTCTTGGACATGGTGCTAATACATTTAAGAATGCTGGCCCTTCTGTATAGATTGCTTTTTCAGATTTTTCGTATAGGTCTTTGAAGTTTGTCATAGCTAGTGTTTGTGCAACGTATGGTAAGTGATGATTAGCCATGATTAATGTTAAATCTTTTCTGTTTTGCATTTTTCCTGGTACTACTGATCCGGCTGGAGAAGTAGTAGTGTCAGCAAATCTAGGTGTTGCAGATGAACGTTGAATTCCTGTATTCATGTATGCACCATTATCATAACATACATAAACCATATCATGACCTCTTTCCATAGCTCCTGAAAGAGATTGTAATCCTATATCATATGTTCCTCCATCACCACCGAATGCTATAAATTTTGTATCTTTATCTTGTGGTAATTTACCTTGTTTTTTCATTGATTGATATGCAGCTTCAGCTCCTGATAAAGTTGCTCCTGCACATTCGAATGCTGTATGTATAAAAGAATCTTTCCATGCTGTGTATGGATAAATGAAAGTAGAAACTTCCATGCATCCTGTAGCGTTTGCTATTACAGCGTGATCTTCTGGTTTTAATGCTCTTAATATCATTCTAGCTACACTAGGTGCTCCACATCCTGCACACATTCTGTGACCTGATGTTAATCTAGAAGGTTTATTTGCCATTACTTCTTGTAAATTGTATGCCATTATTTATCCCCCCTTAATCCTAAATATCTATATGGGTTTTCTGGTTTTGATTCTAGCTTTTCTAGGTCACTATATACTGATTTTATATCGTTTACAGTAGTATCTCTACCACCAATTCCATATACGTAGTTTATAGTAGGAATTGTTAATTTTTCATTGTACATTCCTGATACAACGTCTTCATATAAAGCTCCACCTTGACCATTTAATGAGTCTGCTTTATCTAAAACTGCAACTGCTTTTGCTTTTGATAAAGCTTTAGCAATTTCTTCTCCTGGGAAAGGTCTGAATACTCTTACTTTTAATACTCCGGCTTTTACACCGTTTGCTCTTAATTCGTCAGCTGCTGCTTTTGCTGTTCCTGCTGTAGAATTCATGCAAACAATTACGTATTCTGCGTCTTCTAATTTATATTCTTCGAATAATCCGTATTTTCTACCTGTCATTTTTTCAAATTCTTCAGCTACTTCTAAGATGACTTTTTTAGCATTTTTCATGGCTATGGCTTGTTGAGCTTTATGTTCAAATAAATATGCTTGTAGGTCTAATGGACCAACTGCCATTGGATTTTCTGAATCTAGTAAGTAATGTTCAGGGGTATATTTTCCAACAAATTCTTTTACTTTATCATCTTCGATTAACTCGATATTTTCAATAGAGTGTGATGTTATAAATCCATCTTGGCATACCATTAAAGGTAATAGAACATCTTTGTGTTCGGCAATTCTATTTGCCATTATAGTATTATCATATGCTTCTTGATTGTTTTCTGAAAATAGTTGTATCCAACCACTGTCACGAGCGCCCATTGCATCAGAGTGGTCGTTGTGAATATTTAATGGCCCTGATACAGCTCTATTTACTAATGACATTACTATAGGTAGTCTTAGGCTTGATGCTATGTAAATCATTTCCCACATAAGTGATAAACCGTTTGCTGATGTAGCTGTCATTGTTCTAGCTCCAGCAGATTCAGATCCAATACATGCACTCATTGCACTGTGCTCACTTTCAACAGCTACAAAGTTTGTGTCTACTTGTCCATTACTTACGAAAGTAGAAAAATATTGTGGTATTTCTGTTGATGGAGTGATAGGGAAGGCTGCTACTACATCTGGGTTAATTTGTTTCATAGCTGTTGCTACAGCTTCATTTCCACTTAATCTTTCACGAATTCCCATTTTAGACCTCCTTTTCTATAGCTTTGAAAGGACATACTTTTGCACATACCATGCATCCTTTACAAGCATCATAATTAAAATCTGTTCTTTTTTTATCTTTTGTTACTGGTATAGCGTCATCTGGACATACAGGCCAACATAAACCGCATTGTTTACATTTTTCTGGTATCCATATAGGTTTTTGACTACGCCAATCACCAGTTTTAAATTCCTTAGCATTTCCAGCAGTGTAAATATTTCCACCAATTGTTAGGTCTTGATAAGGAGTTTTTGGGTTTAATTTATCTTCAGTCATAGTTTTTTACCATTCCTTTCTTTATTTTTTGTTGATATGCTAGTTTACTTTTTCAACTTGTTCTAATGCCATTTGTAAGGCTTTCATATTTCCGTCGATTACTTCTGGCTTTTTAGCAAATTTGTGCTTAAATGATCCAATCATGTCATTTAAGAATTCTTCTTCAGTCATAATTTTACTTACTTTTACAATTGCTGCAAGCATAGGTGTGTTTGGAAAATATTTTCCAAGAGCTTCTATAGATATTTTTCTTGCATCGATTTTGTAAATTTCACCTTTGTAGTCTTTTAGAACATTTTTTAAATATTCATTGTCTTTTGTTGTGTTAATTACGATTGCTCCTGTTTCTTTTAATCCAGCAGCAACATTTACAGATTCTAATAGAGTATCATCTACAACAACAACATAGTCTGGTTCATAAATGTTGCTATGTATTGTTATTGGTGTGTTGCTTATTCTATTATAAGCTGTAATTGGTGCACCCATTCTTTCTGGTCCATATTCAGGAAAACCTTGAATATATTTTCCAGTATTGAATGCTGCATCAGCAAGTAGAAGAGAAGCTGTTTTAGCACCTTGACCGCCTCTACCATGCCATCTGATTTCTATTAAGTTATCCATTTTAGTATTCCTCCTTATTTATTTTATTATATTATTTTCCTATCATACCTAGGTCAAATTCATAGCCTTGACCATCTGTTCCAACAAGTATTGCTGAACGATAGCTTTCGCCATCTTTTTCAACGGTTGTTTCATATATATTATCAATTGCAGGGATTCCACCAATTTTTCCTGATACTTGGAAGTTACCTGTGCGATATGCTTCTTCAATATCAACATATGTTATTGTTCCGTCTTGAGCTAGTAATAGAAAAACAGGGTAATTATATCCACTTACATTGAAATAATATACTGTTTTTAATTCTGATTCAATACCACTGACCATATAATCAGCCCCGATTTGAATAGGGGAACCGTCAGGAAGTATTTTTTCAGAGTCATTTCCTATTAAGATTGTAACATCATTATTAGTTAGAATTGATATTAAATATGTTTCTGATTCGCCTGTTACAGGAGAGTATGTTTTATTTGAATTAGGGTCTGTTTCTGAGTAAATATTTTCTGGTAATTCGATTTCTTCGGTAGATTCATTTACTGGAACTAACTCTATTACTTTTCCTGTTTTGTTAGTTGTGTTGGCAGTTTCTATTTCTTTTTGCTTTTTGAAAAATAGAAAATAGATTGCAAGTATAATACCAATAACAATTAGTACTTTTAGTAAATTTAAAAATAGTTTCTTTTTTCTACGCATTGTTTAATCTCCTTATTAAAATAATATAATTAAGTTTTAGAGTATTTATTAAATTTTATATTAATTTTTATTTCGTTTGTGTACATATTATATAAGAATAAAAAAGAATAATCAATATCTAGAATTTTATCTTTAAGATAAAAATTTTATGAAAAAAATTTGTTAAAAATTATTATAAAAAGTAATTTAGATAATAAAGAAGTACTACGGGAGATTGAAAAAGGTCAAAAATAAAATATTACAAAAATATTACAATACGCATTGACTTTTTATAGAAAAAAATATAAGATATAAAAGTAAAAAATAGAATATATGTATATGCGGCTCATGAAATTAAGAGATAAGTCTTAATTGTTTAATGATAGAATGGAGGATTTTATGGGAGAAGTTATAGTTATAACATCTGGAAAAGGTGGTGTAGGAAAAACTACAACTACAGCTAATTTAGGATCTGCTTTAGCGATTGCAGGAAAAAAAGTTGCTTTAATAGATACTGATATTGGACTTAGAAATCTAGATGTTGTTATGGGACTAGAAAACAGAATTGTATATGATATTGTTGATGTTATAGAGGAAAAGTGCAAGATTAGACAAGCTTTGATTAAAGACAAACGTTTTAAAGAGTTATTCTTACTTCCAGCTGCTCAGACTCGTGATAAAACTGCAATTAATGAGGAGCAGATGAAAGACTTAATATCAAAATTAAAAGATGAGTTTGATTATATTTTAATAGATTGTCCAGCAGGTATTGAACAGGGTTTTAAAAATGCTATAGTAGGTGCAGATAGAGCTATTGTTGTTACAACTGCTGAAATTTCAGCGATTAGAGATGCTGATAGAATTATTGGATTGTTAGAATCATCTGAAATTAAAAATCCAGAGTTAATTGTTAATAGATTGCGTCCTGCAATGGTAAAAAAAGGTGAAATGATGGATGTAGACGATATTGTAGACTTGTTATCAATTGATCTTATTGGAGTTGTTCCAGATGACGAATTTATTATAACTCAAACAAATAAAGGAGAACCTGTTATTTCAAATAAAAAAGCTCCTTCAGGAAAAGCATATATAGAGATTTCTAGAAGAATTTTAGGTGAAAATATAGAAGTTAGTGTGCCTGGAAAAGAAACAGGATTCTTTGCTAGGTTAAAAAGAATGTTCAGTAAAAAATAAAAACTGGAGGTAATAAAATGTTTGAAGGAATAGCAACTTTTTTGAAAAAGGTCTTAAAGCCGGGACAAGCATTAGATGAGAGTTCTAAAGATACTGCAAAAGAAAGATTGCATTTAGTTTTGATGCAAGATAGAGCAAATGTATCTGCTGATTTCCTAGATTTAATGAAACAAGAAATTATAGATGTTATAAAAAAATATGTTGAAATTGATGAAAAAGAAATAGATGTTAGATTGACGAATAAAGCTAATGAAGATGGTACAAATGGTGCTCCAGCTTTATATGCGAATATTCCAATTGTTAATATAAAGAATGATGTTAAAGGCGAAAAGATTAGAGAACAAGAAAATCAGAATGATTCTGTAGAAGCAGAAAGCAAAAAAACAGAAAATGAAAAAGAAACAAAAACTAAAAAGAGAGGCAAATCTAAAAATGCTTCAAAGGTAGAAGAACAAAAAATAGAAACAGAAGAAAAAGAATCGGAACTAGTTTCAGAAGAAAAAGAAGATAATGAAGAAATATCTGAAAAAGAAACAGAAGATAATAATGAACCAAAAGTAAAAGAAGAAGAGACTAACAACTAGATATACTATACTGATGATGAGGTTTTAAATGAGAAAAAAATTATTTAAGAATTTAGATTGGGGAGTGCTAGTTTGCGTATTAATTCTTTTAGGAATAGGTATGGTAGCACTCTTTTCTACTAGCCAGAATTCAAATCATGAGGAATTTTTTAAACAGATTCAATGGATTGTAATTAGTATACCTTTTTT
This sequence comes from Clostridia bacterium, assembly GCA_017936925.1. GTDB lineage: Bacteria > Bacillota > Clostridia > TANB77 > CAG-508 > UMGS1994. The sequence goes on from JAGBEP010000015.1 coordinate 19,882, forward strand.
TATTTTAGCGTTTGTGATTGATTATGATAAAATTTTGAAGATTGCACCTGTTTTTTATGGTGCATGTGTATTTTTGCTGATATTAGTATTATTTACTGATGCTATTAATGGCGCAAGTAGCTGGTTTAATATAGGTGGTTTTTCTTTTCAGCCTTCGGAGTTTGGAAAGATTGCGACGGTGCTTTTTTTGGCATATGCACTTAATTTATTACAAGCTAGAAATAGAAAAGAAATAAATAAATTTCATAAATTAATGGCTGTTTTAGCAATTGCCGGTTTACCAATTATATTGATTATTGCTGAGCCGGATTTTGGAACTGCTACTGCATATATATTTGCTACAATTTTTATATTGTTTGTTTCTGGAATTAATAAAAAATATATATTTGCTACAATAGCTTTGATTGCTGTTTTAATTCCTGTTGTGTATATGAACTTGCCTGCTCATGCTCTTGCGAGAATTGAGGTATATTTGAATCCTGAAAGTGATCCAAGAGGTGCTGGATATAATATTATTCAATCTAAACTTGCTATTGGTGCTGGTCAGATTATAGGTATGGGGTTATTACAGGGAAATCAAACACAGTTGGGATATTTACATCCTAAGACAACAGATTTTATTTTTTCTGCAATTGGTGAAGAGATGGGATTTGTTTTTGCTGCAACTGTAATTATTACATATGTTATTTTAATTACTCGAATTGTTTATATAGCTAAAACTGCAAAAGATAATATTGGATCTTATATTGCAATTGGTATTGCAGGTATGTTGTGCTTCCATATGCTTGAAAATATTGGAATGACGATGGGAATTTTGCCAATTACTGGTGTTCCTTTACCTTTTGTGAGTTATGGCGGTAGTTCACTTCTTACAAATTTTATTTGTATTGGTTTAGTACTTAATGTTAGTGCTAGAAGACAAAAAGCTATATTTATTGAATAATGTTTAAAATTTTATAATAATCCTCATTTTACATTGTTATCTTTTCAAAATAGTTGTATATGTTTTTAGAATTATTTTGTTATACTTAGTAAAATGAGGATTTGTTTATTAATGTGGTGACATTAGAGAAATATAATGTTATACTTACTAAAATGGTAGTAATGAGAAGACACTATATAATTTATTAAAAGGAAGAGAGAAAATGCTATATCATAAATTAAAAATTGGCGATATTGAACTTGAGAATAATTTAATACTTGCACCTATGGCAGGAATTACTGACTTGGCTTTTAGAAAACTTTGCAAAGAAAATGGTGCTGGACTTGTGGAAACGGAGATGGTTAGTTCAAGAGCTATTGTTTATAATGATGAGAAGACTTTGAAAATGCTTAACACGGAGGGAGAAAAGAGACCGATTTCGATGCAGATTTTTGGAAATGATCCTGAGATTATGGCTGAATCTGCTAAATTTTTAAATGATAAGGCAGATATTATTGATATAAATATGGGATGTCCAGCTCCTAAAGTTGTAAAAAATGGTGATGGTAGTAGACTTTTATTAGATTTAGATTTGGTTTCAGAAATTGTAAAGAGTGTTGTTTCTGTTGCTAAGGTTCCAGTTACAGTAAAAATTCGTAAAGGATGGGATGAGGAGCATATTGTTGCATTAGAAGCTGCTAGAGTGATAGAGAAAGCTGGGGCTAGTGCAATTATTGTACATGGAAGAACAAGATCTCAATTTTATTCAGGAAAGGCTGATTGGGAGATTATAAAAAAGATTAAAGAATCGGTTAATATTCCTGTTATTGGAAATGGAGATATTATAGATGGAAAATCAGCTAGAGAAATGTTTGAAACTGCTAATGTAGATGGAATTATGATTGGTAGGGCTACTTTAGGAAATCCATGGATTTTTAAAGAAATTATTGCTTATTTAAGTGGCGTGAATTTTGTAAAACCAACTAATGAAGATGTTTTAAATACGATTCTTTTACATTATAATATGCTTATTCAAGAAAAGGGAGAATATACTGCGGTTCGAGAGATGCGTAAGCATGTTGCTTGGTATGTTAAAGGAATGAGAAATGCTACTATTATTAGAAATCAAATAAATACATATGAAAGTTTTGCTGATTGTGAAAAATTTTTAAAAAATATTTTTTGAAAAAACTTATTTTTTTCTGTCGGTTTGTGTTGATTTTTGGAAAAAAGTGTTATATAGTACTAATTGATTTATGATTTTTTTATTACAAAAGAATTACAAAAGGGTTACAAAAACATGACGATTTCTATTGACTTTTTGAGGAAATTGTAATATCCTTAGACATATTAAGAAACGGAAAAAAATTGGAGGAATTATCTTGGCAATCGGGGATATAATTGTTGGTATTGACATCGGTACTTCTAAGGTTAGTACAGTTGTTGGGGAAGTTAATAATTTCAAGCAGATTGAGATAATTTGTAATACTTGTTGTAAATGTAATGGGATTGCAAGAGGACAGATTATTGATGATGATGCTATTTCAATTGCTATTTCTAAGACTATTAAAGAAGCTGAGGAGATGGCTAATTTTAAGATTAGTTCTGCATATATAACGATTCCTGGTAAATATACTACAATTGTACAAAATAGTGTTGTTAGGGATACTAAAGACCGTTTAGAAGGTATTTCTCAAAGAGATGTTACAGAAGCAATTAAGGTTATTAGGGATATTGAAATTCCTGATACTGATATTTTAATAGATGTAGTTCCTGATAAATTTATATTAGAAGATGGTTCGACTGTTGAAGACCCTGTTGGAACCTATTGTTCAAGTTTTACTATAATGGCTCAGCTAATTTTAGCAGATAGAGGATATGTTAAACAAATTACAAATATTTGTAAAAAAGCTGGTATTGACATTGATGGTATAGTTCCAATAACTCTTGCTGAAAGAAATTTAGTTTTAGACAATGGAGAGATGAATGATAATGTTATGATTCTTGATATTGGTGCTGGAAATACAGAGATAGGAGTCTTTAAAGGAAATTCATTTATTTATAATGCTACACTTCCACTTGGTGGAGATAATATTACTAGTGATATAGCTTATGTCCTTAATATTTCAAGAGAAGAAGCTGATAAATTAAAGCGCCAATATGGGCTTGCTTTAAAATCTTTTATTGATAATGATAATAATATTATTCTTAATACTTATAATGGTGGAGATACAAGAAATAAAACTATTAAGAGTTCAGAACTTGTAGAAATTATTGAGGCTAGGGTTGAGGAAATATTTTCATTAGTTAATAAAGAAGTTACAGCTCAAGGCTTAAAAAATAATATAAATAATGTTATTTTGACTGGTGAAGGAATTACGAATATAAATAAAAGTGATATGGCTGGTAAAATTATTTTAAATATTCCAGTTAAAGTTTCTACTGCAAGACCAGTTGCTACAATAAAACCTGCATATAGAACAAGTTATGCACTTGTAAGATATATATCTTCTAGATCTTTTGTAAAAAAAGTGTCTAGTACTATAGATGTAAAATCAGAGAAATCTGTTTTTAAAAATATTATGGAAAAGGTTAGAGATTTTTTCTATTCATAATTAGTTTTTATTTAATTAGCAAAAAAAATTATATATATAATAAGAAGGAGGAATTACCTTATGATAATGGAAAATGAAGATAACAATAACAACTACATGATGGATGGCACAGCCACAATCAAAGTAATTGGTGTTGGGGGAGCAGGAAATAATGCAGTAAACAGAATGATTGATGCAGGAATTAAGAATGTAGAGTTTATTTCTGTTAATACTGATAGACAAGCTCTTCAATTGTCAAAGGCGTCAACAAAAATTCAAATAGGAGAAAAGCTTACAAGAGGTCTTGGAGCTGGTGCAAATCCTGATGTTGGAGCACAAGCTGCTGAAGAAAGTAGAACAGAGGTTGCTGAAGCACTACGTGGAGCAGATATGGTTTTCGTTACTGCTGGTATGGGTGGTGGAACAGGAACTGGTGCTGCACCAATAGTTGCTGCTACTGCTAAAGAAATGGGAATATTAACAATAGGTGTTGTTACTAAACCATTTACTTTTGAAGGAAAGAAAAGACTTGCTCAGGCTGAGAGAGGTATTGAGAGTTTAAAAGGTAAAGTTGATACTTTAGTTGTAATTCCAAATGATAAATTATTACAAATTATTGATAGAAAAACATCTATAATTGAAGCTTTTAGAATGGCTGATGACGTTTTAAGACAAGGTGTTCAAGGTATTTCAGATTTGATTGCGGTACCTGGACTTATTAACTTGGATTTTGCTGATGTCAAAACAATAATGCTAGATAGAGGCATGGCTCATATGGGTGTAGGTAGAGCTTCAGGTGAAAATAGAGCAGAAGATGCTGCTAAAGAAGCTATTCAATCACCTTTACTTGAAACATCAATTGAAGGAGCTAGAGGTGTTATTATTAACATTACTGGTGGTAGTGATGTTGGCTTACATGAAGCTAATACTGCTGCTGAACTTGTTCAACGCAGTGCTGATCCAGAAGCTAATATTATATTTGGTTCTGTAACAGATGATTCTATGGGAGACGAAATCCAGATTACAGTTATTGCTACTGGATTTGAAAATGAAGATGAAAGGGTTCAAAAAGCTACAGATATAGTTAATAAAGCTTGGGAAAGAAAAATGAATCCTTCTACTACAGAAACTAATAATTCAAATGAATTAGATATTCCTACATTCTTAAGAAAAAATAAAAATATGAAATAAGTTATCCATTATTGTCAGATAAAAAATATATATAGTGAGTTTAAAAGAAATAGTTTACTTCTTGTAGATTATTTCTTTTTTTCTGCAATAAAAAATGACATCTTTTTTATTTCTTTATTGATATTATTTTTATAGTTAATCTGAAAATTAATAAATTCAGGAGTGATTTTTTGACAGTATATATTGATGTGATTTTTCTAGAAAATGTGATTATGAATTTATCAATAGTTTTATCTGAAGCGATAATTTTAAACCTAAAAGAAAACATTTTTAGAAAGGTTATTGCAAGCATTGTTGGTTCGTGTTTTTATATTGTTCATTTACTTTTTTTTAGACTTACATATTTTCAAATAATTATTTCTTCGATAATTATTATGATTGCTTTTAAACCATCAAAGATAAAGATGTTTTTTAAAGAAGTAATTGTTTTTTATTTTATCACCTTTTTGTTTGGCGGAATATCATTTGCATTAATGAATTTAAATAATAACGGTATTATTAGAATTGTAAAAGGTGTGTTTATTGGAAATTTTAATTTGTTGTTTGTTTTTTTATCAATATTTATAGGAGGAGCTATATTATATTTTATTTTAAAAGGGAAGAGTGAACATGTATATAAAAATATTGTTATAGCAGTGGAAAATTTTACATTTAAAGTAAATGTTTTTTTAGATACCGGTAATTTACTGAGAGAACCATACACAAATAGACCTGTGATAATTGTGGAAAAAAAAGCTCTAGAAACATTTATTGGTGAAAAATGTGGAAATGATTTTGCTAGTATTATTACAGGAAGGATGGAAGTTCCGTTGGGAATGTTTTTGATTCCTTATAGATCTTTAGGAAATACGAAAGGTTTTTTACTAGGTTTTAAGCCTAAATACGTTTCAATGGAAGGATTTAAAAAAAAGTATACTGATTTAGTTATAGGAGTATGTGAAGAAAATATAAGTGATAATAATCAATATTCTGGGATTTTTGGATTAAAAACTTTAGATGAAGGAGTGTGTAGCTTATGAATATAATTGAGATTTTGAAAGATTTTTACAGAAAACTTACTAAGAAGGATGTTGATAAATTACCAGTTTTTTATATTAATGGAAGTCAAACATTGCCACCTCCTCTTTCTAGTGAAGAGGAAATGGAGGTTTTACTTAAAATTAATGAGAAAGATAGTGATTCTAAACAAATCTTAGTTGAAAGAAATTTGAGATTGGTAGTTTATATCGCTAAAAAATTTGAGAATACAGGTATTGATTTAGAAGATTTAATTTCTATTGGAACTATTGGATTGATGAAGGCAATTAATACATTTAATGCTGATAAAAATATTAAATTAGCTACATATGCTTCTAGATGTATAGAGAATGAGATTTTGATGCATTTGAGAAGAAATAATAAGATTAAAGGTGAACTTTCAATTGATGAACCTTTGAATCAAGATAGAGATGGAAATGAACTTTTACTTTCAGATATTTTAGGAACTGATGAAGATCTTATTTATAAAAATTTGGAAGAAGAAGTTGATTATAAGTTGCTTAAAGCTGCAATTTCAAAACTTACTGATAAGGAGAAATATATTATGAATTTACGATTTGGACTTTCTGGTTATAAAGAAAAAACACAAAAAGAAGTTGCTGATATGCTTGGAATTTCACAAAGTTATATTTCACGTTTAGAGAAGAAAATTATGTTGAAAATGAGAAAGGAGATTTCTAGTAAAGTAGGATAAGTTTATAAATAAATTGGTGTTTATGAATCAAAATTATTATGTTAGAGATAAAAAATATGTGAGACTACATTATTTTGTAGTCTCATTTTTATTAAGCGTTGAAAGAAAAAATTTACTAAGAAATACTAGAAAAATGTAATTTATAAAGATTAGGCATTTAAGATAATAAATAAAAAAATGGTTGATGTTCATAAAATTATTTTTTTTAGAATATTGTGTATGAGGGGAGTGATGTATGAAGAAAAAAATTTTTGTTGTTTTACTTATTTTTATTTTTGTAATTTTAGTTTTTTGTTGTTATAAATTTTTTATTCCTGGCAATAATAAAATTGTCAAAGATGTAAATGAATTAGATGAGTATATTTTGAATATCAAAAATTATAATTTAGAGGCTAAAATTACTGTAAATAGTAATAAGAATACTAATACATATTTTTTGAAGGAATCAATTCAGAATGGAAAGCAAATACAAGAAATTTTTGGGGATAATGGAGAAGGTATAGTATTAGAATATGTAGAGGGAAATCTTACTATCAAAAATACAGAACTTAAGTTATCTAGAATTTTTGATGATTATAAAAATCTTCTTAATAATCCTATAGATTTTAATTCTTTTATTGATGATTATAAAAATGATGCAAAGAAAGAAATCAAGGAAAAAGATAATTTTTATATCATTTCTATAAAGAGTAAGGATTTAAAAAATAAGTATACTACTAACAAGACTCTTTACTTTAATCGTGATGAGAATAAATTTAAGAGGGTTGAGATAAAGGATATAAACAATAATCTGAGAATTATCATAGAATATAGTAGTTTTAAATTATTGTGATTTTAAACTTTTTGAATATACTAATTTACAAATTTGATATATAGAATTAGTGGGAGTGATTAGATGGTAATTAAAAGAGGAGATATGTTTTATGCTGATTTGAGTCCTGTTGTTGGATCAGAGCAGGGAGGAATAAGACCGGTTTTAATTGTTCAAAATGATACTGGAAATAAATATAGTCCGACTGTTATTGCTGCTGCAATTACTTCTCAAATTGGAAAAAATAAGTTGCCAACACATATAGAGATAGATTCAAAAGGAGTTGGACTAAAAACAGATTCTATTGTTTTAGCTGAACAAATACGTACTATTGATAAAAGTAGATTAAAAGAAAAAATTGGGCATATTGATGATGAGCAGGTTATGGGAAAGATTAATAGTGCAATTGGTATTAGTTTTGGATTGGGAGAATAGAAAACAATGTATGTCGATAATAGAGTAATTGCTTTAGTTTATAGAGTATTTTCATTTTTACTTGGTAGTATTGCTATTGTTTATGATTTTGGAATTTTTGATGGGCAATTTAAAACTGCAAATTTTTTGTATTTTACAATTATAAGTAATTTATTTTGTATTATATTTTTTGGAATTTTAATTATTAAGACTTTAATGGATATTAAAAACTTTGGAATATGGGGTTCGAGTAATATTTTTTCTCATCTGAGAGGAGGAATACTTATTTCTATTTTGCTTACGATGTCAGTTTATCATTTTATATTGATACCGTATGCTTTAAAAATTAATCCATATCAACACTTAAAACTGGTGGATATTATTTTTCACTATATTATTCCATTTCTTACATTATTTGATTGGATTTTGTTTGATGAGAAGGGAGGTTTTAAGTTATATGATCCTATATTTTGGACTATTGGACCTTATATATATTTAGTATTTATTTTTATGCAATCAGGAATAGAAAATACCTTAAGGGTTAATGCTCACATGAATAAATATATATATGCTTTTTTAGATGTAGACTTAATAGGAATTAGTCAGGTTATGATTAATATATTTTCACTAACAATTGTTTTTATTGTTGTTGGATACATTGTTTGTTTATTTGATAGAATAAAAATTAGTGAGTAGGTTTTTACTCACTAATTTTTTATATATTTTAAATTTCTAAATGACGATCTATAATTCTACTTTTATATTTTGTTGTTTTCCAGCTTCAAGTTCAAACAATTTTTCTTCTTTAAAGTGAAATGCTGATGCTACTAGGTTTGTAGGGAAAACTTGTAATGAGGTGTTGTATGAAGTTACATCTGTGTTATATAAACGTCTAGCTGCTTGAAGCTGATCTTCCATTTTTGTTAGGTTTTTTTGTAAGTTTAAGAAATTTTCACTTGATTTTAATTCTGGATAATTTTCACCTATTAATAAAATGTTATCAATTTGTTTGTTTAGCTCAGAAGCTTTTGTTAAATCTTTTGTTTGTTCATATTCACTTCTTAGTTTAGTAATACTTTCAAAAACTTCTTTTTCATGCTTTGCATATCCTTTTACAGTTTCAATAAGATTTGGAATTAAGTCAAATCGTTGAGTTAAGTATACATCTATAGATGAACGTGATTGTTTAACTGCATTTCTTTTTCTTATTAACCCATTATACATTGAAAGAACTATTATAAAGAATATTGCTACGATTATTAAAGCTATTATTTCCATATTATATCTCCTTTAAATTTATTATTATTTTGATAAATATATTTTATGTGTTCTTAAATTTCTATATATTATATCAAATTATGTATTTTATTTAAAGTAGTTGATTATAAATCTTTATTTGATATGGTAGTGTATATTTTTTTATTTATTTCGCATATAAAATTTAAGAACTTATAGTATTTATGAAGTGTATCAAAATCAAAGGCACTTTTTTTAGATGTCGGTTCAAACATGTCGTCACAATGTATTCTTACATAGATAAGGTTATTCTTTATTGTGATTTCAAAACGTACTTTATTTTCTGCTTTAAATGAGATCATATAATTCATAATGTCAGAAGTTAATATTCTCATGGCTAGTATTTTATTGTTAGAAAATACGTCAAAGTGTTTTTCGAACTCTTGAGAATCCATTTCAACTCGGTCTTTTCCTGAAAAAAGTCTTCCAAATTTTCCTTTATCTGAATGTATTTTTATAGTTGCTTCTAAGTTTTGTGGCAATTGTATTGAAGAAAATAATCCACGAAAGACTGTTGAATATGTTGTATTTCCATCGCTATCTGTATGTTCAACTTCTGTATGAACGTCCCCAAGTTCTATAGGAATAATTCCATCTAGATTTCCATAAATGTAGTCGTTAGAATAGAAATTATCATAGCTTTCAAATTCTGCTGCATTATAAGTTGTGCGTTGTATACTTCTATTTGGATCATACTTTAGATTTGAATCATAATTTTGGATAAGTGGAAGTATGATGTTTTCTTTATATATTTTTGTATATGCATTTTTTTGGCATGTAATTATGACAATTATAATTAAAGCTATTATTCCTATTATGGAAAGAGGAATAAATTGTGCTAAATCTAGTATAGGTAGTATAGGAACAGAAAGAAATAAAATAAATATACAGACTATCATTAAAGCTGTTCTTTTTTGCATTTTTAGATATTTTTTGTGTTCTTCTTCGATATTGGCTGTATCTTTTTTACATATTGCTTCATAAATTTCATTAAAATTTTTCATTATTGAACTCCTTTTACAAATCTTTTTCATTTAGTACTCTGTTTAACTTTTTATTTAAAGTACACATAAAATCTAGATATTTAAAGTATTTATGCAATGTATTAAAATCAAGTGGATTTTTAAATACATTTGTTTCGAATATATTTTTGCAATGAATTCTTATGTATAGCATATTGCGTTTTATTGTTATTTCAAATTTAATATTATTTTCTTTTTTAAAAGTTAATATGAAATCTATAATGTCAGATGTTAAAATGCGCATAGCTAATATTTTATCTTTTGAGAATACATTAAAATATTTTTCAAATTCCTGAGAATCCATATTTAATTTGTCCGGGTTTGATAATTCTTTGTTTAGTAACTTTGAATCTAATCTTATTTTAATAATATCTGTGATGGTTTTATTTAATTGACTTGCAGAGAAAAGTCCTTTAAATATGGTTGTGCGATTATGTGTTCCATTTTCATTTTCTGTTACATATGTGGTATGAATATCTCCCATATGAAAATCTATTTCGCCGTCTATTAATCCTGATACATAATCATTTGCATTATATTCAGTATATGGTTCAAAGTCAGCATTGTCATAATGTATTTTTGAAATCATGCCAGTAGGATTATATCTTAGATTGTTATCATAATTTTTGACTAAAGAAGTTATAATGGTTGATTTATATTTTTTATTGTAGTCATTAAAAAATGGATTGAGAAATATTACTATTGCAATTACAATGTCAAATGTAAGGGCTATTAATAAAGAAAAGTGGATTGCTGTGGGAATTGACAAGATAATAAATATTAAAGTTATTAGAGTGCTTCTTACAATGTTTTTTTGTCTTAAATTATGTATGTAGGTGTGATTTTCTTCATATATCTTTTGATAGATTTCATTAAAATTTTTCATATTATATTCCTTTTATCATAATATTTTATAATACTAATTATCTTATAAACTTAAGCTACTGTCAATAAAGATACTATGTGATATTAAAAATGAGTAACCTTACTTAAGAAAAATAGACTATGGTATTTGAACTAATTTTTAATGTTTATTTGCACTGATTATTAAAAGTTGACATAACTTTTAATAACTGCTTGTTGTGTTTTTGAAAATGTCAAGTTGATTTATAAGCAAAAACGAGAAAAAAAGAGAAAAAAAGAGGTAAAAGCATATGAAAACGAATTTCAAAATCAATTTATTTAGTAAAATTAGGTAAAATTGATTAAATTTTGAAGTTTTTAACGAATTGCTTTTTGCAATTAATCGGAGTATCATATATGATGTACTGATAAATATATTTCTAAAAAGCTTTATTTTTGGGAGTATATATATTATTTACAATTTTTTAAAACAGGAGAATTTTTCTATGAAAAAGAAAGAAAAGGCTAAACCCCGAACGCAGGTGTTAGGGTCTAGTCTTAAAGAAAGAACATTTAACTATTATATTAAAGAAATGGAGGAGGATACTAAGAAGTTCAACGAAAATTTAATTAGCCAAAATAATTTGGATAATATTAATTTTTATTTGTTTCAAACAATTGACAACAAAGAAAAAATGAGAGACATGTTATTTGGTTTGGCTTATTTTTATGACAGAAACTTTATGGGGAATAAGGATTTTATGCATATACCTAATATTAGTACTATTACAGATAATGCAGTTCATTATCCGATGTTATTAGCAACTAAAAAAGATTCTTTAGGTAATGAATCTATTATTGGTGCTACAACAATAAAAATGGAAAATAATAGTTCAATATCTGATAATCCGTTTTTTCCTACAAAGAATGAAAATGTTTTATCTATAACAGGTGTTTTATCTAAAATGGATGCTACATTTAGTGATGGAACTCAAGTAAGAGGTATAGGTAAACAATTATTTAAATCATCTATTAAAGGCGCATATGAAATTAATAAAAATGAAAATATTAGATTGATATGTGAAATAGATTGTAGAAATAAAAATAGTTTATATTCTATTAGTAAAGCGGTTAGGGAATTAAATGCTGAAGGAATTAAAATCCAATTATCAATTGTTGGATATTATGAAATTCTAGATAAAAAGAATAAACTTATTGAAGCACCTACATTTGTTCTTGAATTAGACTTTTCAGGTAACAAGGATATTTATCATCAAGAAAAAGTTTTTGATTTTAATGGTTGCGGAAAGGCTTATGGAGAGTTAAATGAGGAGCTTTTAGAGGTTATTAGAAATAATACTAAGGAATATAGAAGATTTATTAATACAAGAGATAATAAAATAATTGTATACCATAGAATAAAAGCAATAGATGCGTTAGAGGTTACTTTAAATACAGCTGATACTGCTCAAGGAAACAAAAGAGTTCCAGTACTTCAAAATTTAGAAGTCGAATATGTATAGAAATAATTAAATCAAATTTTTAAGAAAGTTGAGAAAATTTATGAAACAAGGTAAATATATAATAAGTATCGAAAGAGATGCTTTAAGATGTTCTTTTGGTGGTAAAAAAACTACAAAAGCATTTCCTAAAGCTTTTGGTAATAAGAAAAAAAATAGGTTTATATCTGCAGAAGAAGATGAATCTATTTTAAAATTAAAAGTTTCAGCATCTAACTATAAAGATGCTTACGTAAAAATGCAAGAAGTTACTAATGTTGTAGTTAATGAATTGCATTCATTAGATGAAATGATTTATCCATCATCTTATTATGGGGATGAAATGATAGCAAAAGGAAAAGTTGCTATAGAAATAGATAAAGAATTTTATGAAGAATTAAAGGAAATTTATGATTTGCCAGAAACATATGAAGAAGCATATTTAATGATAAAAGATAATATGGAAGTTGTGGCTGATTTAGCTGAAAAAGTTTATGGCAAAATAAAAATAAAAGCAAATAAAAAGGATATAGTTATATCTAATATTAGATTGAATTTATTTGATGGATATGGTATAAGTCAGAATGATTTAATGTTTTTTGTTTCTTCAGTTTTTATGTCTTTAAGAAGTAAAGAAATAAGAAATGTTAAAGAATTAGAAAAGGCTTTATTAGAAACTGATAAGAAGCTAAATTTAAAATGCTTTGATGGAATTGATGCAATTATTGGTGAGATAAAAGAAAAGGTGTCTAGACTAGATAAGGAAACTGAATATTCTAAAGAAGATATCTTGAAACTTGCTAATGAATATAATGAATATGCTTATAATCAAAGATATTGTATGCAAAAACATAAAAAATTAGTAGCAGAATCTGTTGTTATTATTAAAGATGCGATTGCAAACGGTATTGATTATGAAGTTTTAAATGAAAATAAAAGTACTGTTGAGTTTAGAGGTCATGGTAATGTGGAATTTGTAATTGAAGGAAATAAAACTGATAGAGATAATTATATTTTTCCAATTATTACGGATGATAAGTATATTTCTAAACAAGAAATGAAAGAAGCGGGACTTTCTGTTCCTGAGGCCATACTTTTAGATAAAGATATGACAGAAAAAGATATAGATGAGCTTATTTCAGAATATTATAATAAAAAAATAGTTATAAAACCAAGAAATACAAATTATGGTACAGGTATTACAGTTTTTAGCAAAAGAGCTTCTAAGTCTCAAATATTAAATGCTATTGAGTATGCATTTAGATTTGATAATAATGTTCTTGTTGAAGAATATAAAAAAGGTATGGAATATAGATTTTTAGTTATTAATGGTAAAGTTTTAAGTGTTTGCCACAGAAGAATTGCTTCTGTTGTTGGTGATGGAAAGTCTACTATTAGAGAATTGATAGAAGCTAAGAATAAAGAACCTTGGCATGCTCTTACAGGAACACCAGTAAAAATGGATGAGCCTGTTGAGGAATACTTAAAATTGCAAGAGTTAAATTATGATTCTGTAATTCCTGCTAATAAGAGGGTATTTTTAAGAACAAACTCTAACTGTTCTACAGGAGGAGAAAGTGTTGATTATACTGATATTATGCCAGCAAAATTTAAAAGAATAGCTGAGAAAGCTGCTAGAGTATTTGAAGCTAAGATTTGCGGTGTTGATATTATTATTGATGATATGGAAAAAGATGAATATTCAATTATTGAGATTAATGATAATCCTGGATATTCTATAAATGAGTGGCCGTATGAGGGTAGAGGAGAGAAAATTGGTATCGCAATTTTAAAACTTTTAAATCTAATGGAGTAAGAAATTGAATATTTTATATTTGAAGTCATAGAAATATGGCTTCTTTTTTTATTCTAGTATTAAGTTTTTTAAAAGTTAAATTAAGTTTGTATTTTTGTTTTAATAATATGCTGTAACAGTGTTGAAATCAGTATTGACAGCCAATTTGAATGGGCGTATAATTGGGGTGGATACATTGTTATTTGAGAATGTATTTTTTGTTACTTTAAAGAATACAGAAAAATGAGATGAGGTGATGGCAATGTTGAGACTTGAAGAAAAATTTGTGGATGATGTTTTGAGACTTGTTTCAATCAAATCATTTACAAATGACAGCGCTGGGGTTCTCAGATGTCAACAAGAGTATCAAAAAATTGCAGAAAGGATGGGATTTGTAACTTATTTTAAGGCAAATGGTAAAGTCTTGATTGTTGAACCTGCTGGAATGACTCAAATTCCTGAAATTGGGATGGTAGTTCATTTGGACACTGTTCCTTTTGATGACGCGGAATGGACGGTTAATCCTTTAGGTGAAATAAAAGACGGACGGATTTTTGGTAGAGGGGTTGTAGATGATAAAGCTGCTGCTGTGATGGCGTTGTATGCTATTTATAGCCTCAAAGGCAAGATTCACGATTCGTGGCAAATTATTGTTGGAAGTTGTGAAGAAGGTGATTGGTCAGATATGGATCTTTTTATGAAAGAAAATCCTAAATTGGCTAAATTCCTTTTTACAATAGATGGTGATGGCATTCAGCATGGGTGTAGGGGTTATGTTGATATGGAACTTATTTTTAAAAGGGAAGTATCTTCGAATGTAACTACGCTATGCCAAATGTCTGTACCTAATGCTACTAATAACATGGTTCCTGCTCAAGCTTGTGCGAACATTAAAGGTAAAGAATGTTGGGTATATGGCGTCGCAGCTCATTCATCTATTCCGGAGGCGGGCGAAAATGCGCTCACTAAATTGGTGCGATTAATAGCTCAGAATAAGACTATTGTTTCTGAATTTCCTGGTTTTTTTGAACTTATGAGTAATTTGGAAACTACTAATCTTAAAAAAAGCGTTGGATTTCCAATTGATAGGATTACTTGTGAAGACGGATGCTATACTACAGTTGTTCCTGTCGATTGCAAAATCTTGAACGATGACTATTTGGTTTTGACACTTAACATTAGATTGTGTGTTCATGTGGCAAGTAGTATGGTTTCAGAGATGCTTTCGTATATCAGCCAAACCTATAATTGTAATTGTTACATTAAGGATTTTAAGCTTCCGGCGTATGTTGAACCTGACTCAAAATATGTTATGAAAATGTTGGAGTCTTATAACGAGATTTTAGGAAAACCAACAGTATCGTGCGTTGCATTGGGAACTGGTTATAATGCGGCATTACCAAATTGTGTTATATTTGGACCAAGATTTGACAATTTGCACGACGAACGGGATTTTTGTCATTCTGCTGACGAAAGTAGAAAAATTTCTGACTTGATGATTTTTTTGAGAATGCTTAAGTTGTATTTGAAAAAGATGTTGTCGAACTAAAACGAAGCAAGCCGGAGGACAGTATGTCCTCCGGCTTGTGCAAGTTTCGACTCTTATTACATTTTTAATAATGTAAAGAAGTCATACTTCTTTAGAGCCTTGTGATGGTACATGACATCAGGTTCTTCATTTCTGAAATATTCCATGAGAGTCAAAAATGCTAACATTTCGTTCTCAGACTTGAATAACTTTCGAGAAGAGAAACTGGGAATGTTGATAGTTTTCTTTCCTGTTGACGGAAGGATAACTTCCATTTCAACGTTTTTCTCAGATTTCCATTCATAAGTTTGAGCATAGTTTGCCCAAAGCTGGCAAAGTTCTCTTATGTCTTTGGCGTAAAGGTTGTTTAAGCTACTGAATCGCATGAAGTCACTAACAAGCCATTCACCACTTGAGAATATGTGCTCTTTGTGGATTCGAATTGCTCTATAAGTTGGCTTGAAAGTTATTTGAGGATTAAGAAGCTGCGCATCCTTGCGAATGAATTCTTCGTCTTGTGTGTCGAGATTGTTTAGAAAACCTTCAATGGCTGGTATGATTAAATCGTTTTCAGGCATATCCTTAAAACAATCATTCCATTCATCGAGTAACATTCCGATTGATTGGAATGATACCATTTGGTTTTCAGCTGCGATTTGTTTGTCAGAAAGAATGCCCAGAGTACGTACATGAGTAGATTCTTCTTGGTTTTCATCGTCGTAGAGAGCGAGAAATTGAAAGTCTCTTATGTAGCGATAATATATGTGGGCATATTTTACTTTGACTATGTTGCTTTCTGGACCACGAACTCTAGTGGCGATTAAGTCCACGATTTCTTGCATATTGCTGTTAAATGTATACATACTTTCAAATGTAGTAACATATAAGACAGCAGATATTGCATCATGAACTAATTGAATAGTTGCAATATCGTTTTGCCGTACAGTACGGAGATAGTGCCTTCTGCCAGAGTTGTCTAGGTTGAAGAATGTGATGAGCCTCTTTTTTAGTTTCTGATCTGGAATTTTGTTTATCTGTGATTTCAAATCAGAGATATAAAAGGGCGCAATGTAGGGACTGTTCAGAATGTCCTGATTTGTAAATTGACCACGATCAACCTTTAAGATTTCTAGGTAGAGATTGACGTAGTCGATAGCATTTGGATATTGCTCGGAATCTAACGCCAGTGTAGCTAACGCTGGATCGAGCATGCTATTTTTTACTGCTACATCACTTGCTATCAACTGTGGTTTATGACCACGGGCTGTGTTGCGTTTTTGTTTAATTTTCATAAGCATGTCCTTTCTTAGAGTGAGTTGATATGATTGATATGATTGATATGTACTTGCAAAATAAAAATCAATCCATTTTATTATATCATCTAGTCGAAAGTTATGTCAACTAAAAAACTGTTTAGTTAGGACCAAAGAATAGGGGGTTTTAAATTTTTAGGGCTTGTGAAATTTACATATTCCGTGTATAATAATGAAAGCACATTTGAAAATAGAGGTGATTGATATTTTATTGGCGATTGCAGGAATAACTGGAATAGGTAAATCTTATTATAAAGATAAAATAATGAATGTATTAGGATTTGATAAAATAAAAATTATAACTACTCGTAAACCTAGAATAGGTGAAGTGAATAATGATGATAAAATTTTTGTTAATGAAAAAGAATTGAACGAATTAGTTAAAAGTGGAAAAATTGCTTATAAATTTGATCTATTGGGTAATACGTATGCTTATAATAAAGAGTCTTTATTTTCGGATGTAAATACGGTTTTTGAACTTCATTATAGTACAATAGGTGATTTAAAGACGATATGTCCTAAATTAAAAGTTATATATTTGTTGCCAAAAGATATTAATATGGCTAAGGAAAAGTTGAGAGAGAGACATTTAGATTTTGAAGTTGAACAAGCTCGAATTAAAGAAATAGATGAACATTATAATAAGATAATGAATGATTCAGAATTGATGGGTATGTTTGATTATGTATTATATAATAATTATGATAAAGAATCTGAAAATCAAGTAATTAATTTAGTAAGAAATTTAGTTGAAAAAGGTGAATAAAGTAGTGGTAGGAAAATTTTTTTCATTAGATGAAAACTTTAATAATATAATTGAAAAATCTTTGCAAGGAAGAGAAATCAAGAATATAAATTTTATATCTACAGGTTGGACTAATATTGTGTA
Organism: Clostridia bacterium; assembly: GCA_017936925.1. Taxonomy (GTDB): domain Bacteria; phylum Bacillota; class Clostridia; order TANB77; family CAG-508; genus UMGS1994. The sequence goes on from JAGBEP010000015.1 coordinate 37,731, forward strand.
TGAAGTTGAAACAAATGATGGAAACTATTATTTTAGATTTCCAAGAGATGATTTTTGGATTAGAACAATTGTTAAAGATTGTGAATTTTCAAAATATATCTATGGAAAAACGGATTATAATACGGTTCAATTAGTTCAATTGAGTAATGAAAATCGCGCTTTTAGTATGCATAAAAAAATAGAAGGAAAAGCTTTATCAGAAAAAATGAATGATATGAGTTTAGAAGAAATTAAACAGGTATCTAAAGAGATTGCTGAATTTATGTGTCAATTGCATAATTTGAAATATGATAAGAATGAAATTTTTACAACGAATAATATAGGCTTAAACTTGGTAGATTTTTTGGATGAGTTGATTGTAAAACATTTACATAGTGAGGATAAAGTTTTTTGGAAATATTTTGATTTTACTAAAAAGGAGAATAATTGTTTAGTACATGGAGATTTGAATCCTGGAAATATTATTGTAGATGAGAATAATCATATTTCAGCAATTATTGATTTCGGATTTGCCGGTTTTGGAAACAAGTATTTTGATATTGCTCGTATAATTGGTAGACTTCCTGTAGAATTTAAGAATGAGATTATTAATAATTATGAACGTATGTCTAATCAAAAACTTGATTACAAAATTTTAGATACAGAGATTGATTTATGGAATAAAATAGATAGTGGATATATTAATTATATGAGGGGAATAGGAATATATGAGTAAAAGTCGTTTATAAACGGCTTTTTTGTTGTTTAAATATGTATAAATGTAGGGTTATATGACTATAGCTTATAGAAATATTAAATCCAACTGAACTATTTATGTAAATCGTGCATAAGATATATTAACTTTGAAAGGTGGAGTTAATATGACAAAATATGTTATTAATGGTGAAAATAAACTTGAGGGAAGTGTAGATATTTCAGGTTCAAAAAATAGTGCACTTCCTATTATTGCAGCTTGCATTTTAAATGGAGGAAAAACTAATTTGTATAATGTTCCTAATATTAATGATACTGAAGGAATGCTTGAAATATTGAAAAATTTAGGATGTAACATTAAGAAAAAAGGAAAAAAGATTTGTATTGATTCTAGTAAAATTAATAAATATGATATAGATAGTAAGCTTATGAATAAGATGCGTTCGTCTGTTATTATTGTTGGTGCAATTTTGGCTAGATTTAAGAAAGCTAGTTTTTCTTATCCTGGAGGATGTGAAATTGGAGCTAGACCAATTGATTTACATATAAAGGGTTTTAGAAAAATGGGAATAAATATTGATGAAAGTACTGGATATATAGTAGGAAAGTGTGATAAAATAAAGCCGACAGAAATACAATTGGATTTTCCCAGTGTAGGTGCAACAGAGAATTTAATTCTTGTATCTGTTTTTACTGATGGAGAGACGGTCATTAGAAATGTCGCAATGGAACCAGAAATAGAGGATTTACAGAATTTTTTAAATAAGATGGGAGCTAAGGTTTCTGGAGCAGGTAGTAATGTTATTAGAATTATTGGAGTAAAAAAATTAAAAGAAATTTCATATACAATTATGCCTGATAGAATTGAAACAGGAACTTTTTTAACTTATGCTGCTATGTCTGGAGGAAATGTGGAAGTATGTAAATGTAATACTGAACATATTATTCCAATTTTGACTAAGCTTGAGGAATCTGGTTGTAGAATTTATAATGAAAAAAATAGGCTTGCTTTGATAGCACCCAAAAGATTAAAAGCTATAGATTTTCAAACTTTGCCATATCCGGGTTTTCCTACTGATATGCAATCTGTGTTTTTATCTATGCTTACAGTTGCAAAAGGAACGTCAACTGTGACAGAAAATATTTTTGAAAATAGATTTAAATGTGTTTCTGAACTTTCAAAAATGGGTGCAAAAATTTCAGTTCTTGGTTCTTCTTGTGTCATAAAAGGTGTAAAAAGATTGCATGGAACAATTGTAAAGGCTGCAGATTTAAGAGGAGGAGCAGCATTAATTGGTGCTGGAATTAAGGCGAGAGGAACAACAGTAATTGAGAATGGTGACTTTATCGAAAGAGGATATGATAATATTGAATTTAAATTGAAAAATTTAAATATAGATATTAAAAAAATAAAGGAGCATGTAAATTGAAACAGAAGAAAAAAAGAAAACAGAAAGTGAATAATGATAAATTTAATTTTGATGATGAATATATTATAGGTTTTTCTGATTCGGCTACTGTCACTAAATCTAACAAAAACAACAAAAAAATTAGTAAGAAAAATAATAAGAAGAAAGTATCTGCTTCTAAGAAAAAAGAAAATAAGAAGGCTCCTACAAGTGCAAAAATAAAATCTAAAAAGAAAAAAGTGGTTTCTAAATTGTTAAAGATATTTTTAGTCCTTGCATTATTTGTTGGAGCTGGATGTTTCCTTTGTTTGTCACCAAATTTTAATGTTCAAGAGATAGAGGTTGAAAATAATAGTGTGATTTCGTCTGATACGATTATTAGTTTATCTAAAATAGAGATGTTTAAAAATATTTTTTTAATAGATAAATCAGATGCAATTCAAAATATAGAGAAAGAACCTTATATAAATTCTGTTAAAATTTCAAGGATGTTTCCTAATAAAATAAAAATTACCGTTGAAGAACGTACAGAAAAATACTTATTAGAATTTGCTGAGGGAAAATATGCTGTATTAGATGGACAAGGATATATATTAAGAATTACTAATACACTTATTGATTTACCTATAATTGTTGGAACTAAAACAGATTTAAATTCGATTATTGAGATTAATGACAATCAAACTAGACTTTGTGAAGAAGATTTAAAAAAATTGGATATAGTTGCAAGTATTATTGATACTGCTAAAAATTATGAGGTAGATACATATATAACAAAAATTGATATTGGTGATATTACTGATGTTAAATTAGTTTTAGAAAGTGAACAAAAGACTGTATATTTAGGTTCTTGCTCAGATTTGAATACAAGAATTTTATATATGAAAGATATTTTGAATAGAGAAAAAGGGATTAAAGGAGAGCTTTTTATAAATGGAAATCTTTCTGAAGATCGTGTGTTTTTCCGTGAATCTGTAAATTAGGAGTTGATTTGTTTGAGAAAAGAAAAATGGCAGGTATTTATAATTGGTGGATTATGTTTTTTAACTGCTGCAAGTATTTGTGTTCAATATAGAAGTGCACAAAGTTATATTACTAAATCTGATGTTTCTGTTCAATCAATGTCAGAAAATAAGTTAAGAGACAATGTTTTAAAAGAACAAGAAAATAATAAAAAATTATCAAATGAATTACAAAGTAAACTTGATGAACTTGAAAATTTAAGAAAAACTACAGCATCTAATAGTGAAGAAGCACAGGCTTTAGAGACTCAACTTACTGAGCTTAATAGGCTTCTTGGATATACTGATGTTAAAGGTAAAGGATTGGTTATTACATTACAAGATGCGGATGCTTCTACAAATGGATATACAAATGATAATCTTGTGCATGATTTAGATTTAGTTGATATTGTTAATGAACTTTTTAATGCTGGTGCAGAAGCGGTTTCAATTAATGATCAGCGAATTACAACATCTACAGCGATAAACTGTAATGGAAATGTTGTTAGAATAAATAATGAAAAGGTATCTGTCCCTTTTGTTATAAAGGCGATAGGATCTCCAGAAGGTTTGTATGGAACAATGACTAGACCTGGAGGATATTTGTCATTAATGGAAAATGGTAAGATTAAGATAAAAGTTGAAAAGAAAGAAGAACTTACTGTTTCAAAGTTTAATGGAACACATCAATATAAATATATGGAAATTGCAGAATAGGGGTGAAGTAATGAAAGGTAAAATTATAATGTTGATAACAATTGGTATAATATGTGCTTTACTTACTAGTGTTATGTTTGTTCAATTTAAAAGTGTACAAGTTATTGAAGAATCTGGCGTAGGAGCAATGTTAGAAGCTGAGCTAAGGTCCGAATATTCAGAAATTAAAGAAAAAAACGCTGAAATTGAGGAACAAATAGAAGAAACACAAAAAAGTATTGATGAGTATAATAAATTATCTACAGATGACCAAGGTGCAAGAGAGTTATTAAGAGAAGATGTAACTGATGCAGAAATGGATTTAGGTTATACAGATGTTAAAGGACCAGGACTTATTATTACTCTCTCAGATGGAAATAATGCTGCTAATAATGATGATGAAGTTGTAAAATATTATGATTTATTACTTGCTATTAATGAACTTAAATATGCTGGGGCTGAGGCTATTTCTATAAATGACGAAAGATATGTAACTAGTAGCTATATTGCTAGTATTCAAAATATGTATATGGTTATGAATGGACAAAGAATTACTTCTCCTTATACGATAAAAGTTATTGGAGATGCAAAATATTTGGAGAGTGTTATTAATATAAAGGGTGGACTTAGTGATCAGATGAAGTCTTATAATAAAAATATTTCATATACGGTTGAAAATGAAATTCGTATTAATAAATATGAAAATTTGATTGAGATTAATTATGGGGAATAAAAGAAGAGAGGATTTGATAAAATGATTTATTTAACTATTATTATTTGTTCTATATTAGGAATTTTGCTAGGAATGAATTTGCCAACAATTTCATATTCATATTCAGGATATTTAGCAATTGCAATTATAGCTGCTCTTGATTCTGTTTTCGGGGGAATAACATCTGTACTTAAGAAAAATTTTGATATTAAGATTTTTGTATCTGGTTTTTTTGGAAATGCAATTTTAGCAATGCTTTTGACTTATTTAGGAGAAAAATTAAATGTTGATATTTATTTAGCAGCTGTTATAGTTTTTGTTGGCAGAATGTTTACTAATTTATCAATTATTAGAAGATTTTATATAGAGAAATGGTCTAAAAAATTTGAAGAAAAGAAGAAAAAAATGTCATAGTGTTTTACTATGGCATTTTTATTGTTTTTACTTTATAATATATTCCTTGAAAAATGCCTGAAAGTATTGTAAAATATTGATATTAATGAAGGAGAAGAAATATTATATATGAATAAAAAAGGACTAATTTTTGTAGTAATAATTATTATATTAATTTTAATAGCAGTATTATGCTCTGTTTTTTTGTCTAAGAAAAAGATTAGAGATAGGGATTATGAGCTTTTAAGTGTAACTGAATATACATATTACCCTTTAGAAGTTGAGGGAAAATATGGTGTAATAAATAAAGATGGTACTATTGTCGTAAATCCAGACTTTGATGAAGTTCAAATTCCAAATCAAGATAAGGCTATTTTTGTTGTAAAAAAAGATGGTTTAAGTAATGTTATAAATGATAAAAACGAGAAATTGTTTACAAAATTTTCTGAAGTAACAGCTGTTTCTGGAACGTCTTCTATCGGAGAAAAAATTTATAATAATACTGTGTTGAAATACAAAGAAAATAATAAATATGGTTTGTTAGATTTTTCTGGTGAGAAAATTACAGAGCCAATTTATGAGGAAATGAAATCTTTAGATGATAAGTATGGTGAAATTCTTATAAAAAAAGATGGGAAATATGGTGTTATAAATGTTAAAGGGGTATCTTTAGTGAGTCCAAAATATGATTATATTAAAGGTGACGGATATTATAAAAACAATTCTTATAAAGATGGTGGCTATATTATTGGAAATAAATCTGATAAAGGTATGATTTATGGATATATGGACAAAAATGAAAAAGAAATTATAAAAATGGAGCAGGAAACGATTTATCGTGTTACTGAAATTGATTCAGAAGATGTTTATATAGTGGCTTCTTTAAATGGTAGATATGCAATTTATAAAAACAAAGAGAATTTGACTGATTATAAGTATATTAGTGTTATTTATAATAATGGTACAGGTACTTTTACTGTACAAAAGAACAAATTGTATGGATTACTTGATTTAAATGGAAATATTATTGTAAATGAGCAATATGATGAACTTATGGCTGTTGGAATTTTTGTTAAAGCTAGTAAAAATGGTGTGGGTTATACATTTGATTTAAAGGGAAATGAGGTCGCAGATTCAAAGTTTGCGGGATTACAGTCTACTTCTACAGGAAAGTTTTTTATTTCAATCGATGATAATTATAGATATGGTATTGCTGATAAAGATAAAAATGTGATTATAGAAAATAAATATGATTATATTGAAGAAGTTGAAAATACAGGCCTTTTAATTGCTACTGTAGGTACAGATTTAACTATTTATAGCGGTAATGCTGTAGAAATTGTTTCTGTTGAAAGGGCTAAACTTGAATTTAAAGGGGAATATATAAAAGTAGATACAGCAGAGGAGTCATATTATTTAACAGCTGATGGAAAAAAAGTGGATAACAAAACCGTATATTTAGAAAATCAATTATATGCTAGTAAATCAGAAAATAAATGGGGGTTTGTTAATTTAAAAGATGATGTAATTGTAGATTATGAGTATGATGAAGTTACTGAAATTAACGAATATGGTTTTGCTGGTATAAAAAAAGATGGTAAGTGGGGAATTATTAATAAGGATGGAGAGATAGTTTTAGAGCCAACTTATGAATCTAATGAAATTAATCCTGTATTTATTGGAAAATATTGTTTGAGAAACGGTGTTGCTAGGGATTATATCTAGAATGTTGGGTTAAAAGTTCAAGTGTACAATTTAAATTAAAATTATGATTTGTGAAAGGATAATATTAAAAATGTATATAGATAAATTAGTTAAAGAAGTAGAAGAAGATATAAAAGAACAGATTAGTGATATAGATATAAGATGTATGAAAAATAGCATGAGAGTTTTGGATGCTTTTCAGAAGAATAGAATTGCTGATGTACATTTTAATTCTACTACTGGTTATGGATATGATGATATTGGTAGGGACACTATTGAAAAAGTTTTTGCGGATATTTTTCATACTGAAGATGCATTGGTTAGAAATCAATTTATTTCAGGAACTCATGCAATAACTGTTGCACTTTTTGCAAATTTAAGACCTGGAGATACTTTACTTAGTATTTCAGGAAAGCCTTATGATACTTTGGATTCAATAATTGGTTTTAATGATAATAAAAGCTCTCTTAAATCTTATGGAATTAAATATGAACAAATTGATTTAATTGAAGATAATTTTGATATAGAAAAAATTAGAGAAAGACTTGCGGTAAAAGATGTTAAGATGGTTGAGATTCAACGTTCAAGGGGATATGCTACTCGTAAGAGTTTAACTATGGATAAAATTCAAAGAGCAATCGAAGTTGTAAGAGAAGTGAATGATGAAGTTATTATTATGGTTGATAATTGTTACGGCGAATTTGTTGATGAAATCGAACCAGTTGATGTTGGCGCTGATTTTATGGTTGGTTCATTGATAAAGAATTTAGGTGGTGGTTTAGCTCCAAATGGTGCTTATATAGTTGGAAAAAAAGATATTATTGAATTATGTGCAGAAAGGCTTACTGCTCCTGGACAGGGAAAAGAAGTTGGGCCATCTTTAGGAATTAATAAAAGCATATTACAGGGAATTTATATGGCTCCGTCAGTAGTAGCAAGTAGTTTGAAAACAGCAGTTTTTACTGCTAGACTACTTGAAAAATTGGGATTTAATCCTATTCCTAAATTTGATGAGAGAAGATCTGATATAGTTCAAACAATTATTTTTGGAGATGAGGAAAAGTTAATTAGATATGTTCAAGGAATTCAAATGGGTTCTGCAATTGATTCTGAATCTATTCCTATGCCTTGGGATATGCCTGGTTATACTGATAAAGTTATTATGGCTAGTGGAAGTTTTACGCAAGGATCTTCTATTGAGCTTAGTTGTGATGCACCTATTAGAGCACCTTTTATTGCTTTTCAACAGGGAAGTCTTACATATGAATATGGAAAGATAGGTGTTATTAAAGCGGTAAAAAATTTGATGGAGAAATAGAATGAATATAAGAGATATTAAAACTGAAAGGTGTATTTTAAGAAGAACTGCTTGGGAAGATAGAAATAATATTTTTAAGATTTTAAATAATCCAAAAGCTATAGAAAATTTAAATATGAATTTACATCTTACTTTAGAAGATACAGATAGATTATTAGATGATTATTTTATGGGTATAGAAAATGAAACCAAATGTCCATATACAATTGTTGATTCTAAGACAGGGGCTTTTATTGGAATATTTTTATTAAAACTTGATTTATATAATGAAGATGCTTTTGAATTTACTGTATACTTAGATGAAGTATTTTGGGGTAAAGGAATTTATACAGAAATATTACCTTATATGGTTACTGTTGCATTTGATGATATTAAAACTAAAAATTTTAGAGGATATGTTATGGAAAAAAATGTAGCTTCTAGAAAAGTATTGGAAAAGTCGGACTTTATTTTAGAGAAAGTGTTTAATGTTCCAGGAATTCAAGATAAAATATATAGTTTTTTGATTACAGAAGAAGATTATAGAAAAAATATTGGAGTAAAATATGAATAAACCTATTTTGATTGGTGCTGCAGTTGAAACGGAATTAGAGTTTTTAATAAACAAATTAGAAAATGTAGTTAAAAGAAAAATTGATGATTATGATTTTTGGGAAGGAATGATAAATTCTTTTCCTGTTGTTGTTTATAAGACAGAAGTAGGAACAATTAATGCTACAATGTCTACGGTTATTGCAATAAAGGAATATAATCCAATGTTTATTGTTAATGAAGGTACTGCAGGTTCACATATTAATACTTTGTTACCAGGAGATATTGTTATTGGAAAAGAGATTATTGCTATAGATTCGTATAAATCTAATAACAGAAAGTTAGGTGAAGGCTCTAATCCTTTTGAATGGAGTATAGCAGGCTTTAGTAATGAAAAAGCAATTGAATGTGACAAAGAACTTTTAAATTTTGCATTAAAAATAAAGAAATTTTATCATGATGGGAAAGTTTGTGTAGCACGAATTGGAAGTGGAAATGTTTTTAATAAAGAGGCAGATAGAATAAAAAACTTATACGAAAAAGTTAATACTGTATGTGAAGAAATGGAAGGTATAGGAGTATATAAGGTTTGTAATAGATTAAATGTTCCTGTTATAAGTTTTAGAGTTATTTCAAATAATGAAATATTAGGAATGAGATATGATGTATCTTATGGAAAAAAGAGTCAAATTTTTTCATATGAATTTGTAAAGAGATATATTGAGGATAAGTAGAGGAGATTTATAAAATGAAGGTTGCTGTTATAGGTGGTGGACCTGCTGGAATGTTGGCCGCAATTAGTGCTGCTAATATGGGTGATGATGTTACTTTATTTGAAAAGAATAATATTTTAGGAAAGAAAATTTTGATTACAGGTAAGGGTAGATGTAATATCACAAGTAGTTTAGAAATTGGGGATTTTATAGCTAATATTCCTGGAAATGGGAAATTTCTTTTTAGTGCGTTTGAAAATTTTGATAATACTGACATTATTTCAATGCTTGAAAAGGAAGGAGTTAAGGTTAAAGAAGAACGTGGTAATAGAATTTTTCCAGTTTCTGATAAGGCTGAAGATGTTAGAACTGCTTTGGAGAAAATATTAAGAAAATCAGGTGTTAAAATAAAATTAAATGCTAGAGTTATAGAAATAGAAACTGATGATGGTAAAGTGAAGTCAGTTATTCTTGAAAATGAGAAATTTAGTGCTGATAAAGTTATTTTAGCTACAGGAGGAAGAAGTTATCCTTTAACTGGCTCTACAGGGGATGGATATAAAATTGCTGAAAGTTTGGGACATACTATAAAAGCTGTTAAGGGCTCATTAGTTCCAATGATTGCTGAAGATATTTGTAAGAATTTACAAGGCTTGAGCTTAAAAAATGTGGGAATATACATATATGATAAAGAGAAAGATAAGAAGATTTATCAAGATTTTGGTGAAATGCTCTTTACTCATTTCGGAGTGAGTGGACCTACGATTTTGAGCGGTTCGGCTCATGTTCTTAGATATAAGAATGTGGAAGAAAAAATGAGAAATGGAAATATTATTTTAAAAATTGATTTAAAACCCGCTCTTACATTAGAACAATTAGATGCCAGAGTTTTAAGAGATTTTGAAGAATTTAAAAATAAACAGTTTAAAAATTCTTTAGATAAATTATTGCCTAAAAAGATAATTGATGTTGTTTTGGATAAGTCTAAAATTAATCCGGAAAAGCAGGTTAATGAGATAACGAAAGATGAGAGAACATATTTAGTAAAATTATTAAAGAATTTTGAAATAAGACTTTTAGGGTTTAGACCAGTTGAAGAAGCTATAATTACTGCTGGAGGTATTGATATTAAAGAGATTAACCCTAAAACAATGGAGTCAAAAATAGTTTCTGGTTTATATTTTGCAGGAGAGATTATAGATGTAGATGCATATACGGGAGGATTTAATTTACAGATTGCATATTCTACAGGATGGACTTCTGGAATGAAATTTTAATAGAAGGGATTTTTTAAATGTTTAGAACTATAAAAGAAGAAATTGAAACATCTATAACAGAAAAAAAGTCAAAATTTATTTGTCATGCATATCATGTAGAGAGTGTAGAAGAGGCTGAATATATTTTAAATAGTGTTAGAAAAAAATATCATGATGCTAGGCATAATTGTTATGCTTATAAAATTTTTGATGGTGAAATTTCTAAAGCTAGTGATGACGGAGAACCTTCTGGAACGGCTGGTGTTCCTATGATGAATATTTTAAATGGAAGAAATTTATCGAATATTTTGGTGATTGTTACTAGGTATTTTGGAGGAATTTTATTAGGAACAGGTGGTTTAGTGAGAGCTTATTCATTTGCTACTACTAGTGCATTAGATAAAGCTAATATTGTTGCTCAGGTATTAGGTGAAGAGGCTAAATTTTCTGTGGGATATAAAGAACTGGAGGAACTTAAATATCATTTAAAAAACAGAGATATTAATATTAGTAATATTGAGTATGGGGAAAAAATTATACTTACTGTAACTGGAAAAGAAGAATCAATAAATAGATTAATTAATGAAAAGCTGTCTGATAGAATTATGTTAGAAGATATAAAGATAATTGGAAAAAAGTATATATCAGTAGAAGAAAATAAAAAATGGAAAAAAATAGAAATTTTTTAGTCAAAACTATTGCAAAAAGTTTTGACTAATTTTATAATAAGAACTGGAAAAAATTTACAATTTTCTACTAATAAATCTTATTTATTAGATTTATTATACTATATTTGAAAGGAGAAAAAGAGTGAAAGAAAAAATTACAGTTCTTATTGCAGATGATAATGTTGATTTTGTGGGCACGTTGAAGAAATATTTTGACCAAAAAGAAAACATGGAGGTTATTGCTGTTGCAAAAGATGGTAATGAAGCTTTTGAAAAAATACTTCAGTATAAACCTGATGTTGCTTTATTAGATGTTATCATGCCTCATTTAGACGGAATAGGAGTGCTAGAAAAATTGAATGCAGTTACTTTAGATAAATATCCTTTCTGTGTTATGATATCTGCAGTTGGTCAGGACAAAGTCACTAAACAAGCTATTAGCTTGGGCGCACAATATTATGTTGTGAAACCTTTCGATATTGAAGTATTAATTAAAAGAATAGAAGAATTAAAAAATTATCAAGAACCAATGAAAAATACGAATTTTATAGTTAGAGAACAAAAGGCAAATTATATCGAAATTTCAGGGCAAGAAAGTAAGGAAGAAAATTTAGAAGCTCTGGTTACAAATATTATTCATGAGGTTGGAGTACCAGCACATATTAAGGGTTATCAATACTTAAGAGAAGCTATTATGATGGTAGTTGAGGATATTGATATGATTAATCAGATTACTAAGCAATTATATCCGGAGATTGCTCATAAATATAAAACTACTTCTAGCAGAGTAGAAAGAGCAATAAGACATGCTATTGAAGTTGCATGGGGTAGAGGTAAACTTGAAACTACTGAAAATATTTTTGGTTATACAGTTAATGCCAATAAAGGTAAACCAACAAATTCAGAGTTTATAGCAATGATAGCTGATAAGCTAAGGCTAGAATTAAAAAGCGCATAATTATTTTATAATTTTAAGTAGATAAATATTTTGAAGAAAATTGAAAGTGTAGGAATTGTTCCTACACTTTTTTTATCATATTAGAATTGTTAAATATTATTCATTATTATCATTTTTGTTAATTATTTTAGCTATATTTTCAGTTCCTTTTTGACTTATACCATCGATAGCGCGTAATGTTTCAATAGGTACTGCAAAGATTATTGTGTTTGATTGATCACTACTTAAATCATTTATTGTTGCAAGAGTTCTTAAATGTAGAGCACCTGGAGATTGACTCATTATTTCAGCAGCGTGAGCTAAATTTTTAGATGCAGTAACTTCACCTTCAGCTTTTGTTATTACGGCTTGTTTTTCTCTTTCAGCTTCGGCTACTTTTGCGATAACTCTTTGCATTTCTAAAGGAAGTGAAATGTCTTTTAATTCAACATTTTCTACTTTAATTCCCCAAGGGTCAGTAGCCTTATCTACTATTTCACATATTCTAGTGCTTAATTTTTCTCTTTCAGTAAGTAATTCATCAAGTGAGACAGATCCTACGGTGTTTCTCATTGTTGTTTGCGCTAATTGACTTACCGCATAATTAAATTTTTCAACTGCAAGGACAGCTTTAGATGCATCAAATATTTTATAGTATAAAACAGCATTTATTTTTATAGATACATTATCTTTTGTTATTGCTTCTTGTTCAGGAACATCAACAGTTTTTGTTCTAATATCAACTTTGTCATAAGAGTTGATTATTGGAAGAATTATTCTCCAACCTGGATTTAGAATTTTTGTGAATTTACCTAATGTGTATAAAATTCCTCTTTCGTATTCGTTAATTTGTCTTATTGAGATTAATAGTATAAAAGCAATTATTAAAATGATAGTTACTAATAGTACTGACATATTAAACACCTCCTAAAAATATATTTAAAGTTATTATTAAAAATATAGTTGATAGTAATACGGCCACACTTTTAAGTATCTCTTAAAATATTTTGCTTAATGTATCAAAATTATAATTGTAAGTTGTGACTGTATAATTTGTTAAATTTTTGAATTATATTAATCTTTTTTTATTATAGCATAATTAATTTTATTTTCATATAGTAATTGTAATTTTTAAAATTGATTAGTATAATGTATATGAAAAAATAGGAGGAGTGTATATATATGACTGCACATAATGAAGCTAAAAAAGGAGATATTGCAAAAGTTGTTATTATGCCTGGAGATCCACTTAGAGCAAAATATATTGCTGAAAATTTTTTGACAGATTACAAACTTGTAAATTCTGTAAGAAATATGTTTGCTTATACTGGATTTTATAAGGAAAAGAAAATTACTGTTATGGCATCTGGAATGGGAATGCCTAGTATGGGAATTTATTGTTATGAATTATATAAATTTTATGATGTTGAAACGATTATAAGAGTTGGTTCTTGTGGTGTGTATGTGGATTCTGTGAATTTATTAGATACAATTTTAGTAAAAGGAAGTTTTACAACAGGTAATTTTGCTAAAAACTTAACAGGTGATGATGTGAATTTTGTGGAATCTTCTGCTGAAATTGATGAACTAATTGAAAAAGTAGCTCAAGAAATGAATATTTCTATTAGAAAAGGGAATGTAGCTTGTACGGAATGTTTTGATCCTTATTTAGAAGATGTTAGCTTATATTTAGAGCAATTGCCAGAAGAAAGAAATTTAATTGGGGCTGAGATGGAAGCATTTGCATTGTTTTATACAGCTAAAGTATTAAATAAAAAAGCGGCATGTTTACTTACAGTAGTGGATTCGATTAAGAAAAAACAATCATTAACATCAGAAGATAGACAGAATTCTCTGAATGAAATGATAAAAATTTCACTTGAAACAGCAATAAAGTTAACATAAGCATTGAAAAAAGCTGGAAACTATGTTAAAATATAGGTGATGTGGTGATTTCCACATAGGAGGTAAAAATGGAAGAAAAATTAACTGATACTGATAAATTACAAGCTAGAATATATGCATATGAAGAAGGCTCTACATATGAAAGCGAATTAGGTATAGCTAAAAATAGAGAAGAAATACTTACAATGTTAGAACAATATGGTTTGAAAGATGAAGATGGAACTCCACGAGTTACTGAAGGAGAAGGCCAATTAATTGATGAAAAATATCCTGAAGAATCAAGACAAGTTGCCCAGATGAGACAAGAGATTCGTGATTTTGCAGCTAAACGTACCGGTAAAGTTTCAGAAAGAGGAGAAGATGTATTACCAACATTAAGAAAATTACAAGAATTTCTACAAACTCCAGAAGGTAAAGAAGAAGGTGCATATGCTAAAGAGGTTGAGAGACTAATTGATGAAAACAAGAAAAGCTTAAAAAATATAGAAGCTTTTCAAAAAGATTCTAGAAGGGTACAAGAATTAAAAGATGAAATAGCAGCAATAAATGAGGAGATGGCTAAAATAAATGATAAAGTTAAAGAAGACCCAAATTTTGATGCTGAATCAATTGAAAGAACAAGATTGAGTGTTACTTTATATCATAGACAAAATGAGTTGAGAGGAATTTTGATTAGAAATCCTAGAGCTAATGAAACGATTGATACAAGTAGAGCAACAGCTAAATTAGAAAATATTATTAGTGAGTTAGAAGGAATTCAAAAAGAACAAGGCGTTCAACAAAAAGATGAGACTGCACAAACAAGAACAGAAGAACCGGAAGAAACAAAGACGCCAACAGGAACAGAGACAAGAGCAGAAGAACCGGAAGAAATAAAGACACCAACAGGAACAGGGACAAGAACAGAAGAACCGGAAGAAACAAAGACACCAACAGGAACAGGGACAAGAACAGAAGAACCAGTAGAAACAAAGACACCAATAGTAGAACCAAAACCTGAGTATAAAGTCGGAAAAGTAAGAGGATTTTTCTTATCTTTAGTTCAAAAAATACTATCAAAAGTAAAGCCAAATGGATTTTTAGCTAAGTTCTTTGGTGGTGTTGAATCTGGCTTATTATTAGGAGCAAAACCTGTTTCACCTAAATTAACTACTGTATCAGAAGGAACTAAAGTTAAAGCTTCAACTAAGGAAAAAGTGCCTGAGGAATCAGAAGTAGATATTAATTTGGAAGATTCTAAATGGGCTATGGCACAGGTTTCTAATGTTGGCAACATGGATAAGAATAGTTTAATGATGCAAATAATTAAAGAGGCTCTTGATAAATCTAAAGAAGATAGAAAAGATATACCAGATGATAAGTTGCCAGAATTTCTTGAAGAAGAAGAAATTCCAGTTGTTTTGGCTGGAGATGAACATGCTTTTAATAATCTTCTTTATAGTAATGTTGTTGGAAATATATTATATAGAGCTGAGAAAATAGGCATTCCTACTAAAGTTAAAGAAGGAAAAACTGAAAAAGATAGACCTATTTCTGAAATATATGCTGATTTAGAAAGAAAACATCTTCAAGAAAAAACAAATGAGGTTTCAAAAAAAGCTGCTGAAGCTAAGAAGACTCAAGATAGAGAAGAAATGCCAACTCCAGTAGCTGACCATAGTCAGGAAGAAGAAAAATAATATAAGGAAAAAAGTATGAATGTAAACGTAATAGGAGGCGGTCTTGCTGGATGTGAGGCTGCCTATCAAATTGCCAAAAGAGGTATAAAAGTAAAATTATATGAAATGAAACCAATTAAATTTTCATCTGCGCATAGTAATAAGAACTTAGCTGAGATTGTTTGTAGTAATTCATTTAAATCTAATTTAATTACAAATGCTTGTGGACTTTTAAAACAAGAACTTAGAATGATGGATTCATTATTAATTAGAAGTGCCGATGAAAATAGTGTTCCAGCAGGACAGGCTCTAGCGGTTGATAGAGAAGTTTTTGCTGAAAAAGTTACTAATGAAATTGAGAAAAATCCAAATATTGAAATTATAAAAAAGGAGGTTGAGAGATTAAATTTTAATGAAATTAATATAATTGCTACAGGACCACTAACATCAGATAACTTGTTTAAAGAGATTTCAAAAATCATTGGAGATGAAGAATTGCATTTTTATGATGCGGCAGCTCCTATTGTCGAAAAAAGTTCTATAGATATGAATATAGCTTTTATAGGGGACAGGTATGGTAAAGGCGAGGCTGATTATATTAATTTACCAATGAACAAAGAAGAGTACGAATCCTTTTGGAATGAACTTGTAAATGCCGAAGTAGTGGAACTACACAAATTTGAAAAGAGGGAAATTTTTGAAGGATGTATGCCAGTTGAGGTAATGGCTAAACGAGGTATAGATACATTAAGATATGGACCGTTAAAACCTGTTGGTTTTGATGATCCTCGTACAGGAAGAAGACCTTATGCATTAGTTCAATTACGTCAAGATAATGCATCTGCAACAATTTATAATATTGTTGGTTTTCAAACTAACTTAAAATTTGGAGAACAAAAAAGAGTTTTTTCAATGATTCCTGGACTAGAAAAGGCTGAATTTGTTAAGTATGGAGTAATGCATAGAAATACTTTTATAAATTCAACTAAATTGTTAGATAATACTTTTAAAATGAGAGAAAATGATAATATATATTTTGCAGGTCAAATTACTGGAGTAGAAGGGTATGTTGAATCGATAGCTTCAGGTTTAATGGCTGGTATAAATGTAGCTAATAGAATATTAGGTAAAGAAAAACTTGTTTTACCGGTCGATACTATGATTGGTGCTTTGGCTAATTATATTTCTACAGAAAATGATAAATTTCAGCCAATGAATGCTAATTTTGGAATTTTACCTGAATTATCAGTTATAATTAAAGACAAAAGAGAGAGATATAAAGCTTTAGCAGAAAATTCGATAAAGAAGATGAATACAGTTTTAAATGATACAAATATATGACATTTATATATTTTTTTTGCAACATGCTTGTCTGAAAAAATAATTTTTTGTAAAATAGAATTAATATATTATATTTTATGGAGAAAAATAATTTGCTCGAATGGGGGAAAAATATGGGAGAATTAGAATTTATACAAAGGCAGTTATCTTTACTTAATGGGACGGGGACTGAACTCGGTTTCATTGAACAAGTTGATAACGAAATTGAAAGATTTTTAGCAGGGAGAGAACTTGCAGATTTAGATGCTAATGAATTAAGAACTTATAGAAATTTAGAAGCTCAAAGAGAGCGATTGGTTTCTCGAAGAGATGAGTTAACAAGATTACAGCAAAGTACAGAAGAACTTCAATCAGATAGTGCAATGTCAGAAGAAAAAGATAGAATTGATCAAATTGCTGAGATTTATTCAGATCAAGAGCCTGAACGAAGATTAACAGAATCCACTAGAGTTGCTACTTATAGAGGAACAAGATTTTATGAAAGTAATAGCAGAAGAGGAGAACATCCATTATCGATTTCAGCAGGTTCTGCATTAACTAGAGCTAATGTAAAACCAGTAGGGGTAAGGATTACTGCAAAATCTCCTGTTTCTGCTGTTTATGGAGATTCTTTGGAATTGATGAAACAAGCTATAACTTTAAGAGCAGTATTAGATTCAGGTGATTTGACACCAGAGCAAACTCAAATAGCACAATTATTATATGAAAAAGTTAATTCAAAAGCACAAAGACAATATGCACAAATTAATAGAGGAAGAAATGTTGTTAGAAGAACTAGACCAGAACCGGAACCAGAGACACCGGGAATATCAGATATGACTGATGAACAATTGGCAGCAAGAAGAGAAGAATTGATGGAAGAATATCAATTTAGAGCACAGCAAGAAAATGGAATGGAAGAACATGATGATGATAGTGACCTTATGGCAGAGTTATCA
>JAGBEP010000016.1 GCA_017936925.1 Clostridia bacterium
AATCCTAGTTCATGGATAGACTAATATGTTCCTCGATTTCTCTTCACAATGCTATCCCTATTTTTTTGAGTTGACTTTAAAATAATATATGATACCTTCTGCAATAGCTTCAGCTTCTTTAAACGATAATTCTACTTCTTTATCTACAGATATGAACATAGGATTATCATTTTCATCAAGTAATGGTCTAGTAGTTGTTTCGTTTAAATCTACCTTTTTTGAAATCATATTTCCAAATGTAAATGAAAAATTTAAAGTGTTGTCTTTATCTGGTTCTAATATTACATACTGTCCATTTTCTTTTATCTTAGTTTCAAATAAATTCATTAAAACTTCTTCAGCTTCCTTTAGACTTTTTGCTTTAATATTATTAGCTTTATCACTATATATTGTTGATAATGTTCTTAAATCTATTGTATGATCATCGTATACCCTTCTAACAACACATAATCTAGTAGATTTTACTTGTTTTCCAGAAAAATCGCTTAGTCCCTCTAACCAAATTAATTGACCAGTGTTATATTTCATACTGCATCCTCTTTTCTACCACTATAAAAATTTATAATATGGATTATCTTTAGTTATTTCTTTTTCATTTGTTTTTTGTTTCTGTTTTATACTATCAAGATATTGTGGAATTAAAGATTTATCAATATTACTTAATCTTTTTATTTCTTCTTTTATAGCGTTAGTATCAATAATATCTTTGCAACTTTTCTTTTCATCGTGCATTAAAATTCCTCCCCTATCCTAATATTTTCAATTACACTATAACACAAAAAATTTACAAGTGCAACTGAATTTAGCACACTATATTACACTATTTGGCAGTTTTTGTCAATTATTTTGCTACTTGTTATCACTAGTAATAGTATGAAGAATAAATGCTAAAAAATACTAATTTTTTACTATTTATTCTACTAATTGTTACTAATAAAATACCTAGTAGTAGTAGTTAATAATATTTCTACTACCAATAACTGTATTATACCAAGAAACTTTTTGTTTTTCTTAAATTATTTTACTTTTTTACTGCAAATAAAAAAGAGCCTAGCATTAAGTACTATTAAGTACCGTTAACTAGGCTCTTTAATTATGCTTGAATAAGTTTTCCTTGCTTTAGTAAGTTAAGTAATTGATTATTTTGATTAGCAGTTCCCCTATAACCGTTAATTCCGTTTTCTTTGGCTATTTTAGAGCGATTTAGGAAAGAACTGTTAATTCCTACTGACTTTAGTCCATCTACTAAACTAGAGCCACTATATGAAGTTTTAGGGTAGTATTTAATTTGTGGTTTATCTTTCCATACTAAACATCCACCCCATAATTCTTTGGTAGTAAATTCTCTATCTATGAACATTACTTGTTCTGGTTTCATGCAATAACCATTAGATACCCATGAACCATTACTGTTTTGTATAAGACCATTGCCACATCCTTTATCAGCATTACCACAAACCATATGTAAGTGATTAGCAGTAGCACCATCAGTACCCTCTTCACAAATTGGTTCACCAGCTTTAACAATAGAACCTACTTTTAATTTTGCTATGTGAGGATCATTATCGTTCCAATGAGTTAATGCTATAAATGGTGTAAATTCACCAGTAGGTGTTATGCATTTTTCAGTAGCAACTAACCAAATTGTATTAGTCATACTATTTCCTATTCCTTTAATAGCAGTTACTTTCATATCTACTGTAGCAAAGTACCAACTTTTTCCAGAGTCATTACCTGCTAAGTCTATAGGATAATCACAGTAGTTCTTTGATTTATACCAATGCGGCTTATGACTTCTAGTTCCATTGTAGTTTTGAGTAATTCTCATTTCTCTCATTCCAAATGTAAAATATTCCATCTTATTTACCTTCTTTCTTTAATCCTTGATTGAATCCGTTTACTACTTCTTCAATCATCATATCTAGTTCTAAATCTGTAATACATAATCCTTTTTCTTGTAGCAAAGCAATAATATTTTCCTTAGCCTTTGCTAACTTCTCAGCACCATCTAAGTCTTTATATAATTGTTCTACTGCATTTACAACTGTTTTTACTATCTTTTGTTTTGTCTCTGTATTAACATATTCTTCATACTTTGCTTTTACTCTAGTAGCAATATAAGTAACAATTCCAGTTAATATAGTAACTGTAATTTCTAACAGATTTGATTGTATTAATTCCAACATAATTAATCTCTCCCTTTTAAAAATTTTTTTCTATATTCTGTTTCAATAAATAATGCATCTTGTTTAACTTTTGAATTCCAACCTTTATCTAAATATTCATTAACAAAGTTTAGCATTGAAATCCATTGTGTTTCTGATTTTTCTTCTCCATTTTTAATATCTTGAACAAAATCACTAATCAGAATCTTTGCATCTTCTTGATGATAGTCTTCTATTTTTTTATCTAATTTATCTATTTTTTCGTTTGTTGATCTATTTAATTTTTTTCCAAAAAATTCTATTGGGGATATCTTTATTGGCACTATTTCTATCAATGATAATATTCCAATAAAGATTAAAGCCCAATAATCATTTAATATTTTTGCTAATTTCATCTTTTTATCCTTTCTATTTATAATGTCCTAATATTTTATAAGGAATTAAAGCCATATTGTTGGGTGATGATAAGTTTCCGTTTATATAGGCATTAGCAATGTACATAGTGTTATTTACAATTTGACCACATTCACGATAATACAGAGAGCCTCCGACCGGCGCATATAATATTGTCTGTTTATCGATTGGAACTTTTCCTGTACTAAAATGAAAATTCTTATCACCAGCGCTTTTATATAAAATTTCATAATAACTATATTTTGAAATATTTTCAAAAGTAATATTTGTTGGGCTGAAAGATGATTCCGGATTTGGATTGACCCATAGAGTATCATTCATCAATTTATTAAAAGCTTCATTAACTGCATAGCTAGATGGAACTTTTATTTTAGAATTACTTAACTCTTGTTCAATAAAATCAGGAAGTACCTTCTCATTATCCTTGTTTCTCATTTCTACTATTTTCATATTAGATTTTAAATCTAATTTTTCTTCTATTTATATCCAATTATTTAATCTTTTACCAATAAACTCAATCGGTGATAATTTTACTGGGACTATCTCAATTAATGAGAATAGTCCAATAAAAATTAATGCCCAATAGTTATTTATAAATTCTGTTAATTCCATATTTATCCCCTTCGTTAATCTGTTGTTTTTGTATATAACAAGACACATTTAAAATTACTAATAGCAACATCTTTATTTGATAATGTTATATATAGTTGACCACTGCCATTTTTATTTATACCACCTATAATTCCATATCCTATATCAGGCGTTGGGAAAGTTAATAATGTACCTGCTATATTTAAAGAACCATATAAATCTATAGTTTCTTTTGTTATATCTGTGTCTATTATCAGGTACCTAAAATTACTATCAGTTTGTTGGATATACGTAGTATATACTTTTTTATAAACAGGTTTACCATCAACCCAGGTTCCCACAACTTGCTCTTCTGTCGAATATGCATTATCTTCTAGTTTTTTTATTCTTTTCTCATAATTCAAATTAATTGGATCTAAATTTTCACTTTCTTTATTTTTTAATTGTACTAATTTTTTCATTAAATTAGCTTATTTATGCAACTCGTTTATAAAAATATACTATTTCTACTGGATGAATATTGTTGTGTGGTTTATCTCCACCTGTTGACGCAGTATTTAATCCTGATGTTTGTTCGACTTTAACTTGTGCTGTATCATATCCTATTGTTCCACTGTAAAAAGTTGTTCCTGATATTCCAGTTTTATGTGAATGTTTAGGCATTTCTTCAATCTTTAAAGTATGTTCTTTCTCACCAAATTGATTACCTGCAGTTTTAAATCTATCATCCGTAGAATCAGGATTAATTCCTATTGGGCTTCTTTCTTTTAATGTTAATTCCCATGTCCCATAATAATACTTAGACATTTCCATTTCTCTATCAAATGTTAATATCTTTCCTATCGGTTCCCATTTCTTAGGAATAATGATTTCTCCTAATTTGTTTTTTAGCTCGATTATTTTCATAAACGATCACCTTGCAAAAGAAAAGAAGAAAAATTAAATATTTTCCTCCTTTCTTGCTTTTGGGTTGTTGTGTTGCTTAAATAAGCAACCCCCCCCCCCATTTAAATTTTAAGTTTTTCACAACTATCATTTCCTTTCATTTTTAATTTATTTTCTCTATTTGCTTACACTAGCAGTATCATACAATGTTATCTCCCCTGTTGTTTCATCTATTTCTCCTATTTCTTCATAGAAAATGGAATTGTTTTCTAATTCTACAATTCCATTTTCAATATTATTCATAGCAGCTGCTTCATAAGGTGTTTCCTCGCTTGGTTCATCTTCCCATGTTCTAGGATTATAAGGCGTGTATGCCATTTTATCACTCTCCTTCTATATAGATATATATCCAATAATTGTTATTTCTGCTCTTGCCATTCCCGTCTTGGAACAGCATGTTTTTTCGTCATTCATAGGTGTGGAATCGGAACTTCTTATTACTAATTTATTATGTCCTTTTGAAATAGAATTCTTTATATCAATAGTTTGCTTTGTATCAATAGAATTACCACTTATGTTTGTTGGTTGATAACTTGAACTTTCAAATGCATTAGTAATTTCAGTTAATGACATGCTGCTATCTGCATATTCATATTCACTTCCATAAGTCATATGAAACTCATAATTTGAATTTTGGTTTACTTTGTATAATTTTAGATTTCTAGCATACCCCCATACATCATCCATATTTCCAGTTGATTCATTATATACACTCCATAATGCTGGTGTATGATGAAGCGTTACGTAAGCACTTACTATTGTGAAATTGTTTGGAATAGTAAAATCCAAACTTACATCTGCATAACCATAATTTTGACCACCTGCTGTATTTGATAAAACTAAAAATCCTAGTACATCAAAGCTTTGAAATCTACCAACAGAATTAAATGTTAAATTAGTTAGCAATCCATCACCACCAACTACTTTATTTCCACTATCAAGATAAATATTACCTTTGAAACTACCATTTACTGCTTCTATTGATCCATCTTCTAATATTTTAAAATTTTCATTTGCAGTTACTAAACCCTCAAAAATTATTTTTTTTGCTAAAAGCTTTATTTCTTCTGGACTCATATTGATTCTAGAAACTATAACATCTATAGCTGTAGCATTTTCAATTTCTTGCTTTGTTTCTAATAAAATACCATTAGCTGAAGCTAGTATGCTCGATGCCACTTGAATTTTAGTTGCAAAAGTATCTGTGAATTCATTTTTAATAGCATAAGTTGCAGATAAAACTAGACCACTATTTTTAAAGCTAGAAAGATAAATAGTATTTTTACCATTTTTTAATGGTATTGTAATATTGTCATATTGTATAACCTTTTCTTCACTTAATAAATATTCTTCATTATTTTCATCTACACCAATTCGTTTAATTAATTTTGTTTCAGTAGAATTAATAATAAATTCATCAGATACTTCACCAATCTTTCTTAATTTCTTGACTGGTAATCGTATTTTTTCTTGTGTGCCATCTTCATATTCAATAATTAAATTACTGGTTTTTCCATATAAATTACTAGATGGATAAAGTTTTTTTGAAGGAAAGAGCAACGACATTTTACCTTTTATACTAAATTCTATTATATTGCCTTCAACTGCTTCAGTTAATACTATATTATCATTATTAGTTAAAGTATTAGTTAAAGTTAGACTTTTGGAAACTGTTGCAGAAATTTGATCTAACAGTATAGATAATTCAGATAAATTTAGTGTTGGAATTTCGGATGTATTAGTTCCTATTATTTTTTCAATAGTTTTTCCATTTGAGTCCACTTTTTTAGTTAATTTTTCGGTGGTAGTTTTTTCTGTATATTCTTGTTTTACAAATGCTTTTATTGAATTACTAGATTTTATTATATCTGCTTCAATATTATCGTTAATTATTTCAACAATTTTATTTATTTCATCAGTTGTATAATAATATGACTCTAAAGATTTTAAAGATAATTCATCTTCTTTTTTTAACCAATCTTCAGAGTTAAAAGATGTATTATCTACTGCTGTATAAAGAAAATTGCCAATTTCAATATCAAAATTAAAATTACTTGCCATTTCATCATTCATAATTCTTATAAAATCATTTTTAGTATAATCATTAGGAATTGATGTAAAAATATTTTTATGACCACTTATAGTATCAAAAATTGCAATTGGAACAGTAATTTCAAGCCAATCATATGTGATGGGGTTAGTTGCCATTTTAGTATAAACATAAGAATGATATATTCCTTCTTTTAATGTGCGCCAATAATCTCCTTCATGTTCTGCTTTTTTTATTGATGTATCCCAATCATTGCTAGGATCATTATCTTGATAAAATGTCTCTATTTTATCGTCAGATTGTTCTTTAATATCAACTTCAGATAAAAAAATAAAATTTTCTGCAATTAAATTATTTTGTTTTTCATCATAAATAACAACCCAATCAGTTAATGAAAAAGAACCGACTAATCGGTCCTTTACACAACGATATATCTTATTTCCAGAATAATATGTAGCTCCTGCATAATAAGGAGGAATTGGAGGAGAAGTATAACTTTTACTATAAATACTATCATTCTTAGATTCCATTTCTTTTTCTGAATTATTGATAGTCTTCTTTAAATATCCTAAATTTATTAAATCATTATCGTATTTAGGTTCCTTAATATTTCCCATATACACCTCCTAGAATAATTGATTCCATATTTTTTTCTTTTCTATAGATGTTAATTCCATTTTTTCAATATAATCATATAAAGAGCTTTTATAATTTGAAATAGAATAGCCTGCTTGTTTATATAAAATTACCTTTTCTAAAACAGAAGCATTTAAATCATTAATGTATTTATATATTGCATTTTTTCTATAATTAGTATATAAATCACCTGAATAGCTATTTTTTACATCATTAACATATTTCATTGTATTTAAATAATTATCTGCTTTTACATTGAAATTTTGCAAAAGACTAATAGTTTCATCACTTGAATAATCTTTTGAATATAAATAATATTTTTGTTCATTGCTTAAATTAGAATTAACTAAATAATCAATAATTAATTCCTTTGTTTTAATATTTGTATATATATTTTCATATTGATTTTTGGTTTGATAGTATTCATATAATTGATAAGAGTCAAATCCATTATTTTCTATATCATTAATAAATTTTTTTCTATTATCAGTATTCAAACTATAAAAGAATTTATATATTTCTTGATCATTAGCTATTTTATTTAATTTATCTACAGTTATATAATCATCAACTGAACTAGATAAAGCGCTTAATAAATAGTTCTTTTCTTTTTTACTTAATGCATCATTATTCATAATAGAATAAGCTTTTTTTCCAGAGGCAGAACCTTTAATTGTTTTATTATTAGAATCTTTATCGGATTTAATCGAAGATAAATCAGTAAAATCAGTTCTATATTTTCTATATTCTGATAAACTTATATCCAAACTTTTCCATTCTTTTATTTGTTTCTCAGTTAATGGAGCATAACCTTTATCAAAATATTCTTTTGCATTTTTACTAGAATACTGCCCAAATATTAAGCTTTTTGTAACTCCAATAGGATCCTTTGGTGCTTCAAATCTTAGTTTGCCACTTGAAGTATAACTTCCAGCAACATCATGTGTATACATAGAAGCACCTTCTATTGTCTTTTTTAATTGTCCTCCTCCGAATGGCATTACAACATAAAAAAGAGGTTTTGATAATTCTTTAGTAAGATTTTTAATAGCTTTATTTCTTGTGTCATCTTTAGATAATTGAGTGATTGATTCTGTTGTTATTCCAATATCAGGAATTGCAGATTGAATTGGTAATCTACCTCCACCTAATAGTCCTCCGATAAATGGTAATTCTCCAACCATATCTGTTGTTATATTAGAAATCTTATCATATGACGATAGATTATCATTCATAACCGTTTTAACTGAATCACCAACTATATCAATAGGACTAAACGCACTTTTTCTTCCTGTTATAGCTTCACTAAATTGATTATATAACCATGCACCAAGAAACATTTTTACAAAAGCACCAACAAGTTTTTTCTTTGCCTCATCACCTAAATCTCGTGGTAAATCTTTCAACATATATCCATATTGATTATTAACTTCTAACTGAAAGGCAGTAACTAATTTAACAAGAGGACTTTTTCTATTAAAAATCGTAGGCATGCTTCCCTTGTCTCTTCCTGCCATAATATCTTTTGCAAATTCGTTGGCATTTTTCATAGCATTAAATTCAGTCATACCTTTATCAATATTGTCTAGGTATTTACCACGTACTATTATATTAGATGTTATTTCATCAACTGCTTCAAATATTACGCTAGCTTTAGAATTAATATTGTCTAATTTTGTCTTATACAATCTATCCGCTTGTTTAGTTCTATTGATTAAAAAACTAGAGCAATTATCAAATCCATCATTTCTAAATTGGTTAGAAATACTTTCTTTTATAGCTTTAGCCATATTCTTAGTAGAAACCTGACTCCAAGCTTGAGTTATTGGAATGAAGTTTGTTAACGCAGAAGAAATATTAAATCCTACCATATTAGCACTAACTCGTGATTGAACATTTTTCATAATTGTATAAGTTTCACGACCTAACATATGCTCCATTCCACGATCACCAATATCTTTTTTATTAGCTAAACTATCTGTATAATTTCTAATCTCAGTTACTAAATTAGGTAGTGGATTATTTATTTTAGCAAATTCTAAATCAATTAATGCTTGTTTTTGTTCCTGATCATACTCATTATTATTCGAAATAGATTCTATTTTTTGTCTAATAGCATCATCTGTATATTGAGTTCTTATAACAGTTTCTAAAGCTCTTAATTTTTGAATATCTTCGGTATGAAAAATCAAATCTGCAGCACCACGAATATAGTTATCAAATCCTTTTAAAGCATTATAATCTGTAGTTTTTCCTAATCTCTGTTGTGCATTTTTAAAATAAGTTCTTCCAGGTTTAAATATTTCTGTCATTCCTGCAATATCTGTAGGTAACTGATTTTTATCAATTTTAAATCCCATTTTTTCTGCTAACTTAGCAAATTTACTTTGGGTTTTTTCTTCTTGAAAGTGTGGAAAATATCCTTTTCTATATTCTATTTCTTTATATCCTTGCTCTTTTAATATTTTATTAGTTTCAACTATTAATTCATCGTAAATAGTTCTAAACTCTTCTACTGCATTTGAAAGTTTATCATAATCTAATTTATTATCACTTATATATTGATCTACTTGTGGTCCTGTTACTAAGGTTTCTTTGTTATATTTGTATTCGCCTAGCATTTGAACTGCAACTGATTCTTTATTATTTAAATTAAGCTTTTTAATACGTTCATTATAGGAATTAATAAAATTTTCACTTTTAGCATTATTTTCAGAAATTGGTTGAAAATATGTAGAGTATATTTTGTCTGCATCAGTTTTTGACATAATATCATACATATTTCTTTTCATTGTGTTTATCTGATATTTAATTCCTGCAGATTTATCTTTCCAATCTACCATATTTTCAGTTAATTCATACGCTTGATCAATATATTCTTGTTTTTTAGTTATACGCTGTTCTTGGATTTTAAACTCTTTAGAGTTCATCTTTTCATTTTTGTTTTTATAATATTCAATTCTACGATCATAATCTAATTTTCTATTTTGAAGCTGATTATTTAAATTAGATATTTGAATATTTAATTGTGTAGATAGTTTTGTGTCCTTATTTTGTTTAGAATTTAATAATTGTTGTTTTTGTTTTATTTTATCTTCTATTCTTTTGGTTAATGCATCTTTTTCTTGTTCCAAACGTTTTATAGCATTTTCATTATTTTCAATTTTCTTTTGATTAACTTCTTTGATTGGCGTTTCTTTTTTTATCTCATTAGCTAGTTTTCTTGTTTCTTGAGAAATAAATTTTGGGGCAATAGAACCTTTTTTTATTTTATTCATTTCTGTTTTAGTACCTGTTGATTTATAGTTTTTTTCTAAATGTTCCTGCCATTTATTATTTTTATTCATAGAAAAAGAACTATTTTCTAGTTCTACTCTATTGGTTCTTCCCAAATCTTTATATGTATTTTCCTTATTACTTTGCTGATTATGTTTCTGATTATTTGAAATAGTTTCATTATTTCCACCTCTAAAAGTATTATATAATTTATCTCCTAGTTTTTCAATCTTCCCTTTTTTACTTAAAATAGCTTCTTTATTGGGGTGGGAAGGATTACTTTTAGATGATTCTGGAATAATTTCAAATCTCTGTTCGACAGATAAATCACTTCTTTTACCTGTATCTGCAGCTTCTATTTCTCCTAAATTATTAACATAATGATTTTTGCCAAATAATGTTGTTGTTCCGTGTTTAAATCCTTCTTCTCTTTGAATTGCATGTTGAATCTCATGTAATAAAGACTTTTTTACTTCATTTTTGAAGTTCTTTCCATTCAGCTTATTATTATTTATAATTATTTCCTTACCTTTGTGATAATAAACCGCTGATGATGATATGTTATCAAAAGTTACTTTTAAATCTTTTATATCTGGATACATGGTAAATAGATCTTCATGGGAAAGAATTTCTTTTAACATATATTGCTTATTTTTTTCCAAATTTTTAATTATTTTAGCCGAGCTATCATCAATTTCAAATTTCCACTTTTTGTATTTATCTTGAAACCATCCTGTTTTTTTCCTTATTTCTTCATTTGTATATCCTTGTTCTTTTAATTTCAATGCTTTATTATAATTATCTCTTAACCAAGAATTACTATTATCTTGATTAATAGCATTATCAATTCCTTTTTTACCTGTCATCATATACTGAATATCACTAATATTATTGTTTTGATTTCTGTAAGCTTCTTCCCACTTGTTTTTTAAATCTTTAATAAATGAACTTTCTTTTGAATTACCGGTTATTTTATTAGCTAAAGAAATAATTGAATTATATATTCTTTTAAATATATTAGGTTTCTCCATAGAAAGATTATTAATAAATTCTTGATTTCCGAATAATTGTCCAGATATATCAGCTAGTACTTCACTAGAAACATCATCAGTGCCATATGTTTGCTTTAATGATTCTAAAGCTTGATTAAATTCCTTATTTTTACTTGCATAATCTAATACAAGTTCTTTCATAGAATTTGTTTCTATTGCATGTGTTACTTCATGCATAATTAAAAATTCTCCTGCACGATCTGAATTAGGATTAATTCTAATTTCAGTTTCTCCGTTTGGAAGAGTTTTTATTTGAGCATTTATATATTGGTTATTACTATTGGTTATAGCATCATCAAAAATAACATTATAATTTTTATCTTGTATTATTTTAGAATAAGTATCTAATAAATTTTTAGTTGTTTCTGAATTATCAAAATATTTACTAGCACTTTCTTTTAAAATATTAATTTTTTGATTATTGGATTGTTCATATTGATATGAATTATTAGAATTATTTTGAATACTATTATTTACTTGTTTTAAGCCATTTTGAGAAGAGTTTTGTATTTCTTGATTATTTATATTACTTTGATTAATTTTACTTAAATTTGTGAATGTATTGTTGTTTTCTTTAGTATTTAAGTTAGAATAATATTTTTTTGACGAAATATCACTTTTTAATTCATTAACATTGCCAGGTAAATCTAAAATACCACCTGTTATTCCACCTACAATTGCACTTTGTATAACATCATTCCAATTAATTTTTTCTCCATGAGAATAAGTTGCATTTTTCAAATATGGTTTGATTATTTCGCTAAGTGCTTCCTCTGCACCTTCACCAACCATATTATAACCATTTCTAATTATGAACTTAGAAAGTGAATTTGATACCTTATCTAAAGTTTTATCTTCTAAATTATCCAAAAGTCCTTTATCATTTATTCCTGGAACACCACCTGTTAACCATTCAGTGGCTACTTCTGTTAAAGTAGAACCTAGTGCATATTTATTAGCTTGACTAACAGATGCTCCTTCATTATATGCTTCTTCTAAAGCACCACCATATGATCCCACTCCCATAGTTAATGTTGTAGGTATTGTTGTTATTAATTTTTGTACTTTATTTAATGAGTTAGTAGCTGTTCCAAGTGAATTACCAGTAATTAAAGTTGGTATCATTTCACCAATTCCTTCAGCCACTTGACCTCCAATATTATTATTTTTAATAATAGACCCTTTTTCCCATTGATTAAGTGTTTCTTCATTCCATCCTATCTTTTCAAGGCCGTCATTAACTAAATTTCTTTTTATAATATCTTGAGCAGATTTTCTTTCTTTTTCAGCTTCATCTTTGGATATTATTCCTAAACTTTCTTCCAATCTGCTATTGATATTGCTGGAAGCATTTAATGAGAAATCATAGAATTTTTCTAAAGATTTAGCTGCTCCTTTAGTCATCTTAGTTGCAAGGTTACCACCTGTTTTTAACACAGTTCTAGTTAAATCCAACTTTGCTGGATTCCATCCATCTTTCATATATTCTGACTCATTGATAATATTTTTTCCAGTGTTAACTATGTTTCTAGGTGCATTTATAACTGTATTCTTTAAATTATTAGCACCTTGTTTTGCTTCTCCCAAAAAAATTCTAGTAAAATCACCAAACTGATATCCATCATCTAATAAATTATAATGACTAGATTTTGATTTAGTTTGTTTGTTAGATACTGTAGGTGCTAATTCAATTTTCTTAGGAATTTTTATTCCATTAAAATCTTCATATTCATTATTTTCATGGTTATAATCTGGTAAATCACCTATATAAGCCATTTTCTTACCTCCTTATAGGCTATTTTGTAAATGTAACTCCTGTTGGAGCTGTATACATATTTCCAACTGCTCTTAATTTTGATGTTACATCTATATAACTATTTTGAGAGCCATCCCAAACATAGTATTTTCCTATTCCTGTTTTCCAAACTTTTTGATTACTTAAACTAGCACCTGTCGATCCTTGCCATCCATCACCAAATAAATCTTTCACTTTATAACCACTATTAGAAAGTTTTTCTCCATTAACATTATTTGGTTGATATTTAACACCATTTTTATCTAATGTTCCAAAAGTTCCATATCTAGTATCAGGATTAATTGCACCTTCATAATAATTTGTTTTAATAGTATTACCTGAAGATGTATTATCAAAGCCTACTTTACTTGCATTTATTTGAGACCATGTTTGAGCATTTTTAATTGCATCTTGCTGTTTTTGATATGCTAGCTGTTCATTAAATTGTCTAATAGCTTCTTGTTGTGCTGCTTCTGCTTGTTGATTTTCATATTCCTGTTGTTTTTGTGCTAAATATTGTGCAACTGATGTATTATATTGATTTAAAGCATTTGTATCTATTTGACTATTTAAATCTGCTATATTTTGATCATACTGATTAATAGAATTTATTCTGTTTGTGTCATACTGTAAATTAGTACTGTTTACTTGATCATCAATAGCTTTTAATTGTGATGCTCTATCTTTTAAAATGGAATTCAAATTATTACCATAACTATTATTAATCGAATTAACTTGACTTCCTACAATGCCTTGTGTTGATAATCCTGCTCTACTCATAGCTCCTTGATTATCTCTTAATGCTAACATTCTATTAATATTAGCTTGTTTAGCATTTTCTTCAGCAGTTTGTCTAACTGAATCTTTTCCAGAATTTAATGTATTAACTGCATTTAATCTTTCATTTTCAATTGTATTTAATGCATTTTGTTTAGCTTGATTTTGTTGGTCAATCAAATATTGACTTTGTTCTTTTAAAGCTTGTGCATATTTCTTTGCATATTCATCTGCTTCTTGCATCCAAGAACTTGCCATTTTATCACTCTCCTCTATATTTACCTGAATTAATATATTCTAAAATTAATCTTTCAAATGTCATTCGATTTTTAGTATTATTTTTCATAAAAAATTTAACAAACATGAATTTAGGGATTTTTTCTTTTTCTTGAATTGTTTTTGGAAAATCATCATTTAATGCACTATAGTTTTTCGTTATAATTTCCACACTTCCATCGTCTAATATATAACCAAAAGTGATATCACAGTATCCACCAGGATTTAGAATTAAAGTTACATTTCTAATTGTTTTTGCGAGATTGCTAGAATTTAATTCTAAAAATGGAGTTTCCCAATAAACATCAATCGGATTATCAATATCCATATATTCATTAGTAAAACCACATATATTCCCATCTTCTGTTCCAAAATAAAGTTCATTATTCCATGAAAAAAGCACTCTTGCAGGAATATTATCCCAATACCACCATTCGTATTGGTACTGTTCTGTTTTAGAGTGCTTAGGATAGCTAAGATATCTACAATCTGCTATATACATATGATTATTAACTGCCAAGTAATATTTTCCATTTACAGATAATGCAACTGCATTTTCAAGATTTTCTTCTTCCATTAATTTTTTGTTAATATAATAACTTCTCTGCTGAGCATATTTCTCTCCATTATTTCCAATAATTGCAAATACACCTTGATTTGTTAATACTAAAGGATCATTTAATAAATTACAATTACAATATTTAGATATACATCCAATATTTTTAACACCTGATGATAAAGGAAATACTTCAATTGTATCTAACAAATTAGTATCTCTATAATAAACAGTACAATCAGTATCACTTTGTTTCTTATGCACTGCTAATGTTCCATCACCTAATCTAGAATAACTCATTATGGCTTCTGTTCCTATTCTAGTGAAATTTTCATCCGGCCAATATAATGGATCGTCCTGTTCACAATAATAATCATAATTAGGCAAATCAGGATTACCAGATACAAAAATACGATTATTATTACCTTCATATCCAAATAACACAGCTATATCACATTGATTAATTTTACTTGCGTTATTACTATTATCTTTAATTTTATAAGTTATATATACGCTATCACGACCTAATATAGGGCTTTCACCAGGTGCTTCCATAGTAACTTTGCCTGTATTTTGGTCTAATTGATAATTTGTAATCGTTTTAAATGTACCATCACTTTGTAATACTTCTATTAGCTTAATACTTTCTACATTGCCTTCTTCAAGTGGAAATACTGTTTGATCTATTTCTGTTCCATCATCATTCTTTATTTTTTCTGGTAAGAATGTATTAATACGATATGGAGAAACTAAATTGATTTTTTCATAATCTGTTCCTCCTCCTGAAGAATCTCTAGCTATAGAAGTAGTTGGAATATATCCGACTTCATCTAAAAATTGTGCTTTATATTCTCCATTAAAATTACCATATACCACAGTTCTTGTTCCATCAAAAATTAGTAAATATTCATTAAAATAAATACCTATTGAACGATTATCTGTCATACCTGATAATATATTAGTAAAAGTTTTAAAATCACTAGAACACTCATATAAAATTGTTCCAGAATGTACTATAAACATTTCTCTTTCTTCAGTGTCAATATTCCAAACTCCATTTATTTTAGAACCAATTTTATTCAAAATTTTATATCCATTTCTTGTTTCATTATATCCATTATTATTTATTATATTTCTAGCATTAGGGCTTCTTTTTTTATCAACTTCAATAGGACTAGAAGTAAAATCTACTCCCATGAAACTATCTACTGAATATGTATATTTCTCTTTTGATGCTGGAATATTATACATAAATACTATAAACCATTTCTATATTACTAGGACTATAATTAATGTCTTTATTTTCTAAATTTTGAAGATTCGTTAAAAACTCATTCATATACATAGTAGATAATGATAAATCATCATCCTTATATAATTCTCCTGCTAAATATAATGGAATTAATGAACATAATTGAATATCTAATTCTATTTCTTTAGTATCTTCAGTATCTGCTGTAATTCTATCTACAAATGATTCATAATAAATAAGAAATTTACCATTTTCCTCATTCCAATTATTGATTGTTAAAATGTTATCTCCTATTATTTTATAATCTGGTTTGTTGCTGCCAATATAAACAATATCGTAAAGTCTCTTAAAATTTTTTATTTTCTTTTTCAATTCTACATAATTAATATCAGAAAAATCTAATTCATAAATATTAATCAATGGTCTTGTTTCTAATATTATATTGATTGCTTCATTATAAGCTTGTGGCATAGCATCCAAATATACCTTATATTTTTTATCTAACTTATAATTAGGCAATTCCTTTACTTTAATTACGTCATTATTTAGAAACATCTTTCTTAATGCTTCGATTTGAATTTCACCCCAGGTCATTACATTCCCTCCTTTGGCCAAGTTTATAGGAGTTGCACCTATATAATTCTCTTAAC
Organism: Clostridia bacterium; assembly: GCA_017936925.1. GTDB lineage: Bacteria > Bacillota > Clostridia > TANB77 > CAG-508 > UMGS1994. The sequence continues at coordinate 16,436 of JAGBEP010000016.1, forward strand.
TTGATAAAAAAAGAAACTAGATGTATTTAGCTTCTTTTAAAATTCTTTTAACTTCTTCTGGAACTTCTACTTCTTCTCCACGTTTAATATTCCATGTATATCCATTGATAGTTACAGGAACTGCTTTATCATCTGGATTTCTTTCACTTATAGGAATAATAACTTGTACCATTTTTTGAGTATTTTTTAACTTTTGACTTGTTTTTTTAGCTTCCATAGCTAATTCTCTATCTGACAATTCTTTAGCTCTAGCAGCAACTTCTTTTTCTTTTTCTTCAATTTCAGCTTTAGCAGCTTGAATGTCTTTTAATGCATAAAGTTCTTCTTTAGTTAATTCAACTTGAATTTTTTGTTCTTTATTATCATCTGTTTTAATATCTTGTGTAATTGTTACAGGCTTTGCCATATATTATTTCCTCCTTTTATAAAAACAAAGAGCACTGCTATTAAGCAGATGCTCCTGTTTCAATTCTAATAATTGCTAATTCATTTAAACGAATAGCAGTAAACATATTTTTCCATCCTACTGTATTTCTTTGTTCTAATGGATCACTTGTTCCTGATTCGCTAGCACGTTTAACAATAATACGAGGTTTACCTCTACCATTTTCTAGGTCAACCATTCCATAAGAATGTCTACCATAAATAACAGCTTTATGTACTTCTACACTACTAGAATTAGCTACTGTAGAAGCATTTGTACTAACTTTAATACGAGCTTTATCTAATGAACCTATTTCACCTTTAAGTAAAGCTTTTTGATTAGCATATTTAGCTACTTCAGTAAATCCATTTGTAGCTTTATCTTCTTTTACATCAAATTCTTGATCAGCATCAATGATTGCATGATAATATCCATCTTCAAAAGTTTTTGCTCCTGCTTTTTTTAGTCTTTTTATACCTTTTCTAATTTCTAAAGCAGTTAATATGTCTGTAGCTTCAATAGCATCACGTGATTCTTTTCCATTAGCATATTGTACTGTAGTACCTGATAATAGAGTATCTCTAACAATTGTATCAATTAATAGAGATGATTGTTCCCCTAATACTTCACTTGATTCAGTAATTGTAGGGTCTTTACCTTGCATATCTAAAACGTCAGATACAGTTACATAATCACCATATTGTTTAGCTGTAGTTTTTAATGATGTGATAGATAATGCTTTTCCATCTGGTGTTACACCTTCTGTTAATGGACCAGTTGGAATTTCTAAAGATTCATATCTTCTAAATTCAACTTCCGTTCCTTTCCCTGATGGTATTTTTTTCTTATCAGCATCTTCAGCATATTGAAGTTCTGGTAAAAGTCTTTCTAATAAAGTTCTGTCATAGAACACTTGATTTTCTACTGTTAAGTTTCCAATAGTATTTGTATTTAAGTTTGGCATTTATATCAACTCCTTTTTTTATTCGCCATTTTTTACTTGTTCTACTATTTTTAAGAATTCTTCTCTACTCATACTTGCATAATCAACAGTATTAGTAGATTGATTATTAAGACTTCCTGGAGTTGAAATAGTATTAGCTATAGCATTTTCTGCTTGCTTCATAGAATCAGTTCTAAACTTATTTTGAAGTTTAAGAAAATTATCATATAAAGTTACTAAAGATTTGTTTTTACCTTCAATATAATCTTTAAATGTTTCATCTTCCAATAATTCAGATAAGTTTATTTTAGGATATTTTAAAGTAAATTCTTCAACATCTTTTTTAGCTTGTTCCTGAATTTCCTTTTCTTTTTGGTCCTTTTTTATCTTTTCTCGTTTCTCATTAGCTACATATTCTGCATAATCAGAAAGAGGGTCTTTACCTTCTGACTCTAATTTACACATAGCCTCATACATTTCAATATCAGTTTCATCTTTTATTGGGGTATTCGTAAAGGGATTCATTTTTCCTTTAAATGCTTCTAATTTTCCTCTTTTATAAGCATCTTGAATCTCTTTATCTCTTTCTTCTTTTTCTCTTCGTTGTTTAGCAAACTTAGCGTTTTCTTCTTTAGACTGAGCTTGCTTTACAGATTCTTTTGATGTTTCTTTTGAATTTGACTCTGTATCATTTGGTTCTTCATTTCCATCATCCACAGTATTAGAGTTTTCCTCGTTATTACTGGAATCAGTAAATTCAACTTCATCAGAATCATTTTCATTAGTAGACACTTCCTCTACTTCGTTTGGTTCAGCGACTTCCAAATCTTTTACGCTATCTTCCATATTTTCCTCCTTGATTTTTGCGCTGTTCAATGCGACAATTTGGATTTTTGCGCTATTCACTGCGATTTATTTTTAAATCATTGCTGATTTAAACCTTGATTAGAAATATTTGTTGGTATCGATTGTTGATACATTAATTGTTGAAGTTGTTCCTGTTTCTTTCTTTCTCTAATTTGCTTTAATTTCTTTTTAAATGTCATAATTGATTCAGGATATAGCTCTATGTAATCATCAGTATCAATATCTTGGCTTGCTTTTAAGTTATCTAATAAACTAATTGATAAGCTTTCAGACCATTGTCCACCTGCTCCCACTTCAACATCCATTGAATAGTCATAATTTTCATAATTATTGCCGTTCATTTGGGCTAAATATTGATGACCATCTTCTTCATAAGAAAATAATCTTCCATCGTTGTAATAACATTTAAAAAATTGAAGCCAAATAGCACCAATCTTTTCATAAGTTCTATAATATTTTTTTTGATACATTTCTACAGGTTTCTTAGCTTGATTCTGAAGTGCTATGATTGCACTTGCTGCCATATTAGCTCCTAATACTTCTCCTGTTACTACTTCTGTTGAACCAGTGGTTGTTCTTGTCAAATCAATTAATGTATTAGTAAGTTGCAATGCTTGTGGGTTAAAGTTTCCACCGTTCATATATTGAACGCCCCAACTATTTCCTTTTGTATTATCTGTTAATATCTCTCCAGGGGCATTTGTAATAACTTGTCTAGCTAAAGCATTGGCTTTTTGCAATATTTTAGGCCATGCAGTCTGTTGAACAGATAATAACATCATTCCAACATTAAAATTAACTGCTTTATTATTTGGGATTGCTTGTTCTACCTCTCCAATGCCATAAATACTATTTTTTCTATTCTTGTGGCTTCCAAAAACTATTGGATATAATTGCTTTCTAAATACGCTATTGGTTGATGCAACATCTGGTTCTTTAGGTTCTTCCATATCTTCTTTTTTTATTTTAGATTTATTTAATTTAGGTTCCCAATATGTAGGTTCTTGAACTTGCACATCTTTTGTAGATTGTTCCCATACAACCTTACCATTTACTCTTGAATATTGAGTTATAACTCGACAAGTTTCTTTATCCTTAAATTCTTCTTCTGTAGCTTCATTATCTGATTTAATTTCATACCAATTAGATATACCATTTTTCTTAGCTCTATCTCTTACTACTTCTACTAATTCATCACTAACTATTTGTATCCAAGCTTGTTTTTGTTCATCTTTTTCAGCTGGATTAGCAAAAAATATGTTTTTGGGATGAATTACTTCTCCTCTCATTGCCCCAAAAAATGGAGATTGAACTCCACCTATAACTTCATTATCCCAAAAATAATGTAAAGCATAACTTCCTAATTGAGTAGCATAATCTTGTGCTTCATCATCTAAATCTTCTTGTCTAAGTTCTTTAGTCATATGTTCCGCAAATTTTGTAAATATATCTGCCCCTTCTGAAGCTTTTTCTAAATCAAAAAAAACTTCATGTGGTCTATATAGAAGCTTTATTTTAGAACTAAGAATATTAGATTTTTTATTTTCAGCAATCATTGAACATATGTTAATAACTGGTCTAGGCATATTTTTAGTTCTAGGTGTAGGTGTAGGCCAATGTTTACCTTCTATAAAATTTTCACATTCTTCCCATATATCTTCTAATTTTACTTTTCTTTTATACGATAATGCTTCTTGATATCTTTTCCATAAAATTGTTGGTTTATTCATCATTATCACCTACCACTTCTCCTGTTTGCCATTCTGATATTAAATCAGCTGTAACATTATTAGGTTTTTCTATATTTTCTTGTTTAGTTTCTTGAATTTGATTAGTTTTAATATCAAAAAAATTACAGTATTTATAAACAACTATGGGAATTATAATTCCAGTAAATATTCCAAGTATATAAATAATAAAACTTAATAAAATATCGACCATTCTATCACCACCTTAAATAATCATTGTCATCGTAAAACTCTTCATCTTCCTCTGTTTTCAAAGGATCAGGCCATTCTATTTTTGTTTGCTTATCTGATTCTTTTACAAAATAATCTTGTTGATCACGAGACATTAATGCTATTCCAAATGACATAACTCTATCATCGTGAAATCCATTTTCTGCTTCCTTTTTACCATTTTCCTTTTTTATAAAAGTTAGGCATTGTTTTAATAATTTAATATTATTTATTTTATCTATATTTTGTCTAATAAATTCAACTAATGTAGAAATTAATACCGGTCTTGTAGCAACAGTTGTTAACCAACCAATTTTATCCTGTACTTTTATCTTAATTGAATCATCGACTTCTCTTTGGTATTGATTCGTATATCCCATATTCCATAACATTTTAGTAGGATATGTTGAATAATTATTTTCAATACTAACTAATGCTTCATTATAAAACATTCCTAAACAAAACATTTGGTCTGCATATAAATCTTCATCAGTTTCTATTTCTAAACAAGCTACTTGCTTACAGTTTGTATTGTCAATAACATCTCCACAAAATTCATCACTACCAATTCCAGCTGTATCACCTGACAACACATAAGGATATCCTGGTTTAGGATATTCATATAATTCAATACAACCTTTTTCATCATCTTGCCATTCTATATTATCTATTTCTAAACCTTCTTTAGTATAAACGAATTTGCCTTTTCTTAAAGGTTTAATATCTTTTATTTTTTCGATTCTATTAACTACTTTTTCTTTATCGAAAATGCACTGTCCAGTACCAAGAAAAGCTTCTTCTGGAGAAATTGGATATTCTTGTTTAAACATATCAATATCTCCGTTACATTCAGTATTAATTTTATATCTTCTCCAAGCAATTTGTTCATCTGTTAAATTATAAATTGCTTTTAATTCTTTTTCTTCTTGAGTTAATTCAAAACCATCATATTTTCTTTTATATTCAGGAAGTTTATTCCAACCTAAGAATACAGGTATAAATTCACTCTTTCCTGCTACTGCTGAATCCCACATTTCTTTGAAATCATCATAACCATTAGCAGTTGATTCAATAATAATCATTGTTCCTGGTAAATCTGGAACTGTTGCAAGAAGTCCTGATAATGTTTTATGTTTATCTCCTGGCCAAAAGGCATATTCTGATATATGAAGAAAATGATAAGTAAATGATCTACCTGTTCCTTTAGAACCAGCTGTCATACATCTAATAGAAGTATTTAAGCCTGTTCCTTTATCATTGTTGAAAACTAATTCTTTTGCATTAGAATATTTAGTTTCTGGTCTAAAATTTTCTGGCATACAGTCATACATCAATTTAGACATTGTATATAAGTTATTTGTTGCTTCATCATTATGAGTAATAATTCCTGCTTGTTTATTAGTGGTATTAATTATATTACTAAAAATTATTCCTTCAGTTGCAGTAGATATACCCTCCTGTCTTGCTTTCAACACTATTACTCTAATAGGTTTATTCTGAGAAGCTTGGCTTTTAATTGCCTCATAGAATACAGTTTGAGGATAATTAAATTTAAGTGGAACTATAGTACCTTGCTTTGTCTTAATTTTAACAAATTCTTCTATCCACTTTTTACGATTAATACTCTTCATCTGATGTACATGACTCCATCTTTTTTATATATTCTTCATAACTCATATCAACATTAATATTTTCTACTTTTTCTCTTTCTGCATAACCAAAATTATTTTTTAGATTAAAAATAATTCCTGTTACTTGTTTATTTTTATATAATCCCGCTTCAAGAAAAGCTTCAATTTTTGCTTTAGCTTGTTTTATAACTAATCCATAACTATCTGGATAGTTTTTTTCATAATTATATAAAGTAGTTCTATCAATATCTAAATATGCGGCAAGTCCACATATTCCCATAGGTTCTTTATCTTTAATGCATTTTAAAAAATATTCAGAACATTTAACTTCAAATTCTTCAACGTTCGAATATTTTTTTGGTCTTCCTAGAAAATGTTTGTACCTTGTTTTTGGCACCTATACCACCTTCTTTCTTTCTTCGATTACTATAATAGTTTTCACATTCTTTTTCTCTGATACATCCATGACAACCATGTTTCATAAAATAAGAAATATCACAAAAGTTTTTATAATTAGATTTCACAATTAAACTCTATTGCTGTTGCACTTACAATTTTTATTGATTCATTGCTTTTATGTATACAATTTTTATCATAAGCATTTTTATAATAATTTAATTTATTATCTAAACTTTTGTTTCTATTTATAATAAATTCTGTATCATCTTGCCCTGGAATAGTTATTTCAACACAAATATCTGCACCATCTCTTTTAGCTTCTTCAAATATGTCTTCTAGCATTTCTATTCTCATATTTATCCCTCTTTCTTCTTTCTTCACGATTTAAACTTCTTTCACATTTTATTGAATGATTAGCCATTAGATAAATAAACGGAACTATTATTAGCAATATCATAGCTATTTCATTTAAACCTATCATTTTAATCAACCTCTTTTTAAACACGAAAAAAAGCCATCTTATTTTGATGACTTATATTCTTATAGATACTGTACTAATGATATAAATTCTCTTTTTCGGTATTTGTCTAACTAGCATACTTCACTACCATCATAGCCCTATTAATATCTGTTATTGCTAGGTCAATTAATAGCTTATATATCATCAGTACACTATCTATAAAGATAGTGTTTGAAGGTGAATTTTAGTTTGGAATTCTATTATTCCATCATAATGATATCACATATTTTCCGGACAAAACGGACAAACATTATTTTTTTCCAATTTTTTTAAATATCTGTCATGTTCTTTCCTAATACTTCCCTCTGTTGAATCTCCACCAATTAATATAGCAACTTTAGCCCATGAGTATTGATTTATATATCTATATTCAAATATCCTTCTTAATCTACTTGTAGGCATATTATTAATAAATTCTTCTAATTTTATATGTAAGTCTACTTGTTTGTTATATCTTTCCTCTAACAATCCTTTTAAATATTCTAATTTATTTAATAATTTTTTATCATTACCAAATATTTTATAATGTGTCATAATAACTGGAAATGTTTTTGTTGTAGTTTCTACTGAATCTGATATAGTTTCATTACATCTTGGTTCTAATTTTTTTATTTTTTCTTGCAAATCTTGAATTTCTAATTCAATATCGCAAAATTGAACTAAACATTCTTTTAAAGTCATAATTCCTCCTTATTCTTTAATTTTTTCTTTTGATGTTCATAAAAACTAGCTACATAATCGAAATTGTTTCCTTTTTTTCTTACATATTTATTCTTCCAATACCAATATTGTTCTTCTGTTCCATTTAAGAAACAAATGAGATT
>JAGBEP010000017.1 GCA_017936925.1 Clostridia bacterium
AAAAGAATATATAGATATTGTAAAAGATTGGTTATTATTTTATAATACAGTACGAATAAAAAATAGAGACTACATTTAATCGTAGTCTCTATCCACCAAATAGTTTTTTATTATTAGTCTACTATTTGGGGTTCACTTCAAGATGTTAGTCTTCTTTTTATATGAATTTATTTTTATCAAATTTAATATTAATACCATCCTGTTGCTTGTGAGTGATATAGTGCTGCTGTTGGAGTACCATATCTACTTTTTATATAGCTAAGTCCCCAGTTAATTTGTGTTTGATAGTTAGTTAAGTAATCACTTCCTGCACTAGCCATTTTACTAGCTGGTAATGCTTGTGGTATACCATGTGCTCCAGAATAACTATTGTGAGCATTTACGTTCCAATGACTTTCTTTATTCCATAAAACAACTAAACTATAAAAGTCATTATCACTCCATCCATAATCATAGCATCTTTGTTGTGCATATGCTTGACATTCGGCAACAGAGGCACTTGCTGTAGCTTGAATTCTGTTTGCTGCAGCTCTGCTACTAACTTGTACAGATACTTGTATGATTTTATCAACTGGTTCTTGTTTTATTTCTTCTGAAATTTGAGTTCTTTCAATTTCGGTGTCATTTTGATATTTTATTTTGTAAGTTATTTCTTTAATTCCGTTTTGTCCTTCTTGAATAACTTTATTTACTTTTTCACCATCAGATGTAGAAGAAACTTCTTTTGTTATAGTTTCAAAAGGAATTTCTACAGTTTCTTTTACTATTTTTTCTACTATTTTTTCGCCTTGATCTGTTAAGATTTCATTGCTTTCAACAACTTCTTCTGTTACTGTTTCGGCTACTTCTTCTTTTTCTTCTTTTCTTGATATTGTTATTGTTTTACTAGAATCGATGTTTTCTGAAAAATCTGGAGATACTGTTTCGTTATCTAGTATGTATATGTTGTTTTCTTTTAATATTTCATTTACATTTGATTTTGATGTAATTACACTTAATTCAGTTCCATCAGTAAATTTAATTGTTACACTATTTACTGATTGATTTCCTGCATAAACACCTATTCCTAATAAGATAATTAATACTAAAGCTATAAAAACAATTCTTTTTATTATCCTTTTGGATAAACTTTCTTCTGTTTTCATATATTCCTCCTTTAGAAATAACAATTAGATTATACTCTTTTTGTTTCTTTTTGTCAAATTTAGAGTTTTTTTCCAATATCTTAAAGTTGTAGCATTTTACTATTTGTCCTTTTATATTATATGTTTCTTTTTTCATTTTTATTACTTTTATATTTTTTCTTGTAATTTTTATATTCATATGCTATTATTTTTTTAAATAAAAGAAGGGGGAATTATTATGTCAATTTTATTGCCTATAATTGTTCTTATCCTTGTAGCTCTTATAATATTTGTAATTGCTATTTATAATACTTTAGTTACATCAAGAAATCAAGTTCATAGTGCTTGGGCTCAAATAGATGTTGAATTACAGAGAAGATTTGATTTAATTCCAAATCTTGTAGAAACTGTAAAGGGATATATGAAACATGAAGAATCTGTTTTAACTCAAGTTACTGATTTACGTTCTGCTTGGGGAAATGCTCAAACAGTTTCTGATAAGGCTAAACTTGAAAATCAGCTTACTGGGGCTTTAAAATCTATTATAGTGGTTGCTGAGCAATATCCAGAATTAAAAGCAAATACAAACTTTTTAAGTCTACAAGAAGAACTATCAAATACTGAAACAAAAATTGCTTATTCAAGAGAAACTTATAATAATATGGTTACAGATTACAATACTAAACTTGAAATTTTTCCAAATAGTATAATATCTGGTATGTTTAATTTCAAATCTGAAGATTTATTTAAAGTTGAAAATGAAGAGGTAAAACAAAATGTTAAAGTTTCATTTTAATATTTTTTAAAAAGAGGTCATCTTGTATGACTTCTTTTTTTTACCTTTATTCTGCCTTGCCTTTTTTATGTAAATCTGTTAAAATAAACTATATTATTGTGAAAGGATGTTTATGAATAAAAATATTGTAATTTTAGGTTGCCAAAGAGCTGGTAAGACCACTCTTACTAACATGTTGGCTAGTAATTCGAAATATACTATTTTTTCTGGTGACGCCTTAGTTTTTGCTTTTAGTAAATCTATGCCTGAACTTGGTATTGATGTTTCTCTCCCAATTTCGCAGAAATCTAAATTATTTGCTCCTTTTCTAGCCTCTTATTTTAAAGCTTTTTGTTTGGCTTATCCTAGTCAGAAGTTCTTAATTGAATCTTGTCAAATTCTTCCTCATGATTTATTAGCGCAACCTTTCTTTAAGGAGTGTCAACTTGTTTGTTTAGGATATCCTAATGCAACTGTTGAAGAAATGTTTTCTAAAATTAGATATAATGACAAACTAATTCCGAATTCTTATTCAGCTCAATTGTCTGATAATGTGCTAAAAAAAAGAATTGCTTCATGGATTACATATAGTCAGCGTCTGCAAGCTGAATCTAATGAACTTGGTATTCCTTTTTTTGAAACTAATAATGATAGAATGCAACAATTATCAATTTTAGCAGCTAAGCTACAAAATAATTTAGAAAGATAAAATTATAAAAAACACGCTACACCTCAGAAAATGTAGCGTGTTTTTTATGAACTTGTTATTGAAATTTTTTCCAGCATTGAGGGTCTTTGGCATAAAAGTTTCCAGTTGCACATTTTGAAACTGATGGACATCCTCTGCAAAAATTTTTTAATTCACATTTTGAGCAAGCATCGAATTTATTATACATTCTGTATTGCTCCATTCGTTCTCCTGTAAAGATATCAAAAAATGATTCTTGTGGCACGATTCCGACTGGTGTTTCCGATCTTCTGCATGCGTATACTGTTCCATCTGCTAATGTTGTAATATGTGATATTCCGCAGTGGCATCCGTCTAAAATCAAATCTTCCGGATTTTCTATTTCATTTGGATCAAATAATCCATTTTCGTATAGATATAATTTCCACAAATGATCTTTTAGCACAAATGTTGTTTCTTTATCTTGATTTTGCATATATTTTTTCCACATTGTATCCAACAGATTTCTGTATTCTTCTGGAGTAACCATCTGATCTAAATCTCCTGGATTTGGGCAATAACGTGCAAAACCAAATGCTTTAATTTTGTTTCTAATTACAATATCTACGAGTTCTGGTATTTCTTTAATGTTGATTTTAGAAACAGTTGTCATTACACCTGTTCGAATTTTACTATCTTTGAAAAATTCAAACGCCTTTAATGTTGCTTCAAATGATCCTGTTTTTCTGATTTTATCATGTGTTTCTTTCAAACCGTCCAATGACATTTGATATGACATGCATCCTAACTTTTCTAACTTTCTAACCACTTGCTTATTTACATGAAATGGATTTCCTAAAATTCCAAATCGAATTTCCTCTGAGTGCAATATTTCAATGAATTCCCATATTTTTTCATATAATAGAGGGTCGCCTCCTGTTATTGTGAGAAATGGGTTAGCATTTAGTCTGTTGCAACATTCTATGAAATTTTGAAGAATCAGATTTAACGTTTCTAAATCTAATTCTAGTGCACATTGCTTATCTTTTCCTTCATAGATATAGCAATGTTTGCACCGCTGATCACATTGGTCTGTGATATGCCATTGCATTACAAAATCTTTTTTTCTCATTTAGCATCTCCTCTAATTGTGAATTGGCGCCCCAAAATGTAGGGGCGCCGTTTCTTGCCTAGTCTGCGCAACTTGATGTAGGAATGTCGGAGCACGATCCGCCTACTGTAGAGCACGCTGACATTGCAGTCTTCGTTCCATGTTTCTTCTTGGGACTCATGAAGCTCTGTGCAGTATTTTTGGCAGAATATTTAACCTTGGATTGCCAATAATTAGATTTCCGCAACATAATACTGTCCTCCTTTCTGTGAAATTTCAACGAGTTCCTTGATAATAGACATATCTATCATCATATAATATATAATATATAAATATATTACGTTGATTATGTTAACATTTTTTCCTTTTTTTGTCAAATAATGTTATCTATTAAAAAATACATTTCTATATTAATAAGTATAATTATTTTTATTATATCTATTAACCGAAATGTATTTTTGTTTCATATTATTTTTTTAACTCTTCTATAAACAATTTGTTAAGCATCTGTGGATTAGCTTTTCCTTTTGTTTCTTTCATTGCTTGTCCAACTAAGAATCCTAATGCTTTATCTTTTCCGCCTTTATAATCTTCTACTGATTGAGGATTGTTTTCTATTATTTTTAATACAACTTCTTTTATTGCTCCTTCGTCAGAAATTTGTACCCAACCTTTTTCTTCAATTATTTTACTTGGTGATTTTGGATTTTCAAATAGTTCATCTAAAACTTTTTTTCCTATACTATTGCTAATTGTTCCCTTATCTATTAGTTCTACTAACTCTCCTAATTCATTACCTGTAAATGGAATTTTATCTGCTTCTTCTTCTTTTTCATTTAGAATTCTTGCTATATCTGACATTAACCAATTGCTTACTGCTTTAGGATTTTTAGATTTTTCTGTTGCTTCATCAAATATATCTGAATAATATTTAGATGATGTAACAAAGTTTGCTGCTTTTTCTGATAATTCAAAGTCATTAATATATCTTGCTTTTTTTACTTCTGGTAATTCTGGCAAATTTTTTCTAATGTTTTCAATATATTCGTCTGATAATTTAATTGCAACTAAATCTGGATCTGGGAAATATCTATAATCTTGAGCATCTTCTTTATCTCTCATTGGGAATGTTTTTCCTGAAACATCATCCCATCTTAATGTTTCTTGAGTTATAATTCCTCCATTTTCAATTACTTCTACTTGTCTTTCTGCTTCATATTTAATCGCTCTTACTATTGATCTAAATGAGTTCATGTTTTTCATTTCTGTTCTTGTTCCAAATTCTTTAGCTCCTTTTTTTCTTACAGAAACGTTAACATCAGCTCGTAATGAGCCTTCTTGCATTTTACAATCTGAAACTTGAATATATTCAAATATTGATTTTAGTTTTCTTAAATATTTTTCCGCTTCTTCCGCACTTCTTAAATCTGGTTCTGAAACAACTTCTATTAGCGGTACACCTGCTCTATTTAAATCTACAAAGCTTCCTCTACCATATTCGTCATGATTTAGTTTTCCTGCATCTTCTTCTATGTGGATTCTTAAAATTCTTATATTTTTCTTTTCTCCATTTTCGTCTTCAATTTCTACTTTTCCTTCATAGCATAGTGGTTGATCAAATTGTGATATTTGATATGCTTTTGGAAGGTCTGGGTAAAAATAGTTTTTTCTATCGTTTTTACTGTTTTGTGATATTTTACAGTTTGTAGCTAATCCAGCTTTTACAGCATATTCAACTACTTTTTCATTAAGAACTGGTAATGTTCCTGGCATTGCCATACATATAGGACAGCAATGTGTGTTTGGTTCTCCTCCAAACTCTGTTGGACATGAACAGAATATTTTTGTTTTAGTTGAAAGTTCACAGTGAACTTCTAGACCTATAACAACTTCATAATCTTCTATTGACATTTGCTTTCCTCCTTATTTTTTGAACTCTGGTTTGTAATTTTCTCTGAATTTTACTTCTTGTTCTAATGTATATGCTGCTCTAAAGATTGTCTCTTCATCAAAATGTTTTCCTACTAACTGAACTCCTATTGGCATTCCTGATTTATCTACTGATACTGGTATACTCATTCCTGGAAGTCCTGCTATATTTACTGGGACTGTACAGATATCTGCTAGATACATCTCTAATGGATTATTTGATTTTTCTCCGATTCCAAATGCAACTGTTGGTGATGTTGGTGTTAATATTAAATCATATTTTTCAAATAATTTTTGATATTCATTTCTTATTACTGTTCTAACTTTTTGTGCTTTTTTGTAATATGCATCATAATATCCTGAAGATAATACATATGTTCCTAGCATTATTCTTCTTTTAACTTCTGGTCCAAATCCTTCGGTTCTTGAGTTAATATATATTTCTCTTAGATTATTAAATTTTTCTGATCTGTATCCATATCTAATTCCATCAAATCTTCCTAGATTTGAACTTGCTTCAGCACATGCTATTATATAATATACAGCTAAAGCTTCTTTTCCTATATCTAAACTACATTCTTCTACTGTAGCGCCTAATTCTTCATATTTTTTTGCAGTTTCTAAAATTGCTTCTTTTACTTCTTCATTTATTCCTTCGCCAATAAATTCCTTCGGTAAGCCTATTTTTAATCCTTTAACGTCTCTTACTAGAGCTTTTGTATAGTCTTTTTTCTCTTTATTCATTGATGTTGAATCTTTTGGATCATGACCTGCAATTATATTTAATAATATTGCACTATCTTCAACGTCTTTTGTTATTGGACCAATTTGGTCTAATGAAGATGCAAATGCTACTAATCCATATCTTGAAACTAATCCATATGTAGGTTTTAATCCTACAACTCCACATAAAGATGATGGTTGACGAATTGATCCTCCTGTATCACTTCCTATAGCCCAAGGAACTAAATTTGCTGCAACTGCTGCAGCACTTCCCCCAGAAGATCCTCCGGGTACTTTGTTTAAATTCCAAGGATTATGTGTTGGATGAAAATATGAATATTCTGTAGATCCTCCCATGGCAAATTCATCCATATTTAATTTTCCTAATGAAATTAATTCTTCGTTGTTTAATTTTTCTATAACTGTTGCATCATATGGTGATACAAAGTTTTCTAACATTTTTGAACTGCAAGTTGTTTTTTCTCCTTTTGTACACATGTTATCTTTTATTCCTATTGGGATTCCTGCTAGATTTGAAATTTTTTCTCCTTTTTCTCTTTTAGAATCAATTTCTCTCGCTTTTTCTAATGTTTTTTCTCCTGATTGTGTAACAAATGCTTGTACATCTTTTTCTTTTTCATCTATTCTTTTTAAATAGCTTTTAACTATCTGTTCTGATGTAAGTTCTTTTTTTTCTAATTTATCCACTAATTCGTGAACTGTAAGCTCATAAATCTCCACTTTATATATCTCCTCTCGTAACTTTTGAAATTTCTTGACATACATGTGGCCAAGAATATACTCTTGTTATTTTTTCATCATTATATTTTTCGTTTATTTTTGAATCCATTATAAATGTTTTTATTCCCGAATCAGATAATAGTTTACAATTTTTAAAACTATCATCTATAAAAATGTCAATATTATATTTTTTGGCTACTTCTACTTTGTTTTCAGCATCTAAAATTAGTTCATCATAAAAAATTTTGTTTTTTTCTAGCCATGCCTTTGTTATTTGTTGTATTTCTTTTTTTTCGTTTTCCCATCTAGCTGTTATTAAGTAGATTTTATTTTTTTCTGATAATTTTTCTATTGATTCACATGCTAAAGTTTTTGCTGATACTTCTTTTAATATTTTTGCATAATATTTTTCCCAAAAAATATTTTCTTCTTCATCTGATCAGTTATGTAAATACTTTGTATATTTATGAGTAGTTAGCTCATTTTCTTTATTTAGTGTACCACTTCTTCCTAGTTCTTCTATTGTATATTTTTGTGCATATGGTATTACTGTTTCGTATGTATTTGATATTGTATCATCTATATCTATTCCTATATTCATCGTGCACTCCTTAATTTATAACTTTTGGTATTCTGAACATTCCTTCATCTTGACTTGGAGCATTTGATAATAGCTCGTCTTTATTACTATTTTGAATTATTTCATCTTTTCTAAATACATTGTAATTTTCGTTTATTCCTATTGTTTCTCCTATGTTTGCTGTATCTACTTTATTTATAGTGTCTGCAAACTCTAATATTTCTTCAAGATTTTTTTTGTAATTTTGAATCTCATTTTCTGGTAAATTTAATCTAGCAAGTTTAGCTATATGTAGTACTTCTTCATCGCTTATTTGCATATTGCTCATCTCCTTTCAATATTTTCAAATTATATACCTATTTCTTCTAAAAATCAATACTTTGCCCTTATCTGGTAGTTTTGATATTGACTTTATTTAGAATAAATTCTTTTCATTTTTCCTAATTATGATGTACTGTATTTAAAGTTCTAGTTTGTTTGAATAGTATTATAAAAGTTATGATATACAAAATTATTGTTCTTATTTATTTTCTCTATCAACTATGATATAATTGTTTATCATTAGTATTTTATATTTGTCTGAATTAAAGAAAGGAGCATATGTTTATTTTAACTTATTAAATAAACAATATAATTTTTAAAAATATGGAATTAAAAGAGTTGAAATGTAAGAATTGTGGAGCAAATTTGAAAGTGGATAAAAGTGCCACGGAAATTACTTGTGATTTTTGTCATACATCTTACTCAATTGAAACGGCAGAAGATACAGGTTATCAATTTGAGAAAGGAAGAATTAGAGCTCAGAATGAAGAAGCTGATAGACAGTTTACAATGTTTAAAGATTTTTCTAATAGTACAATGTCTTCTTTTGTAGGATTTACAATATTAAAAATTATTGTTGTAGTTATATTTTTGGCTATAATAGGTGTAATTGGTTTTACAATATATAAACAATTTTCTATTAAAGATTCTCAAATGGATATATCAAGATTTAATAGTTATTATGAAATGTATTCAGGAAGCGTTCCAGCATCAAGTGTAAAAATTATATTAGAAAAAGTAGTAACAAATAATAAAACAAATGGTGACCACATTATCACGGTCAAATATGCTGATATTTCTACAAGTAATTCTGAAGAAATTACTTCTTTAAAAACATCGCTTCAAGATACTAATAAATTTAGTTTATATGATTATGAGATTTCTTTAAATTACGATACTTCTGGCTATGTTTCTGAGATTATTATAAATGATTATATTAATTAGCTAAAAAAATACTGCAAGAAAAAAAGAATTTATATAAACCTTTTCTTTCTTGCAGTATCTTTTTATTAATTTTCTTTTTCAAAAATGCTATGCTTCCCATCAGATAGCATTTTTACTTCATTTGTTTTTAGTAATTTATTTTTTAGTGAGATAAAGAAATTTTTAGTACTGTCTGTTATTCTTTTAATTCTGTTTTTCAAGCTATTTTCTTCTCTTATCTCTTCATCTTCTATCTCTTGATATTCTTGAATTTGTTCTTCTATTTTAGATTTATTTAATGTGTACTGTGCATATACTAATTCTGATATATCATCTTGATTATTAACTTTTAGTAATTTTACATCTTCTTTTTTTAGAAGAACTATGTATTCAGAAATGTCGTATATTCTAGTTTCAATGTCGTTTATATTAAGTATTTTTCTTGTTTTAGCTACATTAGGTATCTTTTTTATTTTATGATTTAAATTTTCTGAAATGGTTTCATAGTCTCTTTTAGAATTGTAATCATATCCATTTTTGAAATTAACTCTATCTATTGCAAAAAAGTCATTATCATAAAATAATAAACTAATTGTTCTATCATCATCTTTGGCAACAAGCGCTTTTATTTTTTCTATTTCAAAATTATCTATTGTTTTCTCAAATTCAAAAATTGTTTTACTATTAATATTATCTAATTCTTCTCTTGCATTTATTTTTAATTTTATTTCTTTAATATCTTCCACTTTTTGTACTCCCCTTCTTTTGAAAGTGAGCTAATTATAATTTTCTATATATTATAAGTCAATTACGATATTTTTTCATTTTAGTAACAAAGTGGCTTTTTTTACATTTGCTTAATTATTTCTTCAATTTTATTTTTGTCAAAAATGTATTTTTTGTTGCAAAAGTTGCAAATCGTTTCGACCTTTTCTTCTGTTTTTACTAATTCTTCTAACTCGCTTTTCCCTAGAGAAATTAGTCCTTTTTCAAACTTTTCAAAACTACAGTTGCACTCGTATTTTGGGGAGATATTTTTTTCAATTGTTTCTATATTGGCATCTCCTGTAATTTTTTGTGCAATTTCATCTAAATTTGAGTTTTCCACCAAAATTGTGCTTATTGGAGGCAATTTTTTTATATTTTCTTCAAGTTTTGTTACAATTTCGTCCGAAACGTCTGGCATTAGCGAAATCAAGTATCCTCCTGCACGCATTACTCCTTCTTTATTTACTAATACTCCTAGTGCTAATGCAGAATTCTTTTGTTCTGATTCAACAAAATATCTGGCAAAATCTTCTGCTATTTCTCCACTTGTTAATGGAACAATTCCTATATAAGGCTCTTTTAATCCAATATCTTTTATTATGTTTAAGTAACCAGTTTTGCCTACAGCTTCACCTACACTAATTTTTCCTTGATTATTTAGTGGTAATTCTATATGTGGATTTTGTATATAAGCTCTTACTTTAGAATTTTTATCTGATACAGCAATCATGCTTCCTATTGGTCCGTTTCCTTTAATCTGGGCACTTATACTATCTTTTTCGTTTTTTAGTTCTGTTCCCATTAGTGCCACTGCTGTTAGTAATCTTCCTAACGTTGCTGTTGTAGTTGGGGTTAAATCGTGTATTTTTCTAGCTTCTTCTACTAATTCTGTAGATTCTATCACTGTTATTAAAACTTTTTCTTCATATGCTAAATATTTTTTTATTTGATCACTCATATTATTTTTTCTCCTAAATTCTAATTGAATTGTTATAATTATACTGATTTTTTCTTTATTTATCAATACTTTATATAGTTTTCCACAGTTATTTATCCACAACCTATATAAAAAATGTGGTAAGCATTAAACTTACCACATTTTTTTGTATTTTATTCATCTACTTCTGTATCTTCATCTTCTTGTTTCTCTTGTTTTTCTGTATTAATTTTTAAATTTTTATATTTCTTTAAACCTGTTCCAGCTGGAATTAATTTACCAATGATAACATTTTCTTTTAATCCCAATAATTCGTCTGTTTTACCTTTTATCGCTGCATCTGTTAATACCTTTGTAGTTTCTTGGAATGATGCTGCAGATAAGAATGAATCTGTTGCTAATGAGGCTTTAGTAATTCCAAGTAGTACTCTCTTACCTTTTGCTGGTCTCTTTCCTTCTTCTAATGCTTTATTATTGGCAGCTTCGAATTCATACATATCCACTAATGATGCTGTGAATAATCCTGTATCTCCTGCATCTTCAACTCTTACTTTATTAAGCATTTGTTTTGTAATTACTTCGATATGTTTGTCGTTGATGTCAACACCTTGGTTTCTATAAACTTTTTGAACTTCAGAAATAATATATTTGTAAACTCCTTCTGGTCCGTTAATTGCTAAAATATCATTTGGATTTATGCTTCCTTCTGTTAGAGGATCTCCAGCTAATACTTCGTCTCCTTCTTTTACTTTTACTTTTGATCCAAATGGTATTACATATGTTTTAGCATCATCTTTTCCAACTACAGTTACTTCTTTTCTCTTTTTGTCATCATTTATAGTAACTTTACCAGCAATTTCTGTTATTGTAGCTAATCCTTTTGGAGTTCTAGCTTCGAATAACTCTTCAACTCTAGGAAGACCTTGTGTAATATCTCCTCCAGCTACACCACCAGTATGGAAAGTTCTCATTGTAAGCTGTGTACCAGGCTCACCAATTGATTGAGCAGCTATGATACCAACTGACTCACCAATTGCAACTCTTTTTCTTGTTGCAAGACCCATACCATAACATTTACTACATGCTCCATATTTACTTCTACATCCAAGTATTGATCTAACTTTTACTTTAGTGATTCCACAGTCCATAATCTTCTTTGCTAAATCATCTGTAATCATTGTATTTGTATCACATAATAATTCTTTTGTTTCTGGATTATACAAATCTTCTATTAAATATCTACCAACTAGTCTTTCATCTATTTTTTCTAGTACTTGGTTTCCATCTTTAATTTCTTCTACTTCTATTCCATCATGAGTTCCACAATCATCTTCTCTTATTATTAAGTCTTGTGAAACGTCAACTAATCTTCTTGTTAGGTATCCAGAATCGGCTGTTCTTAAAGCTGTATCCGCAAGACCTTTTCTTGCACCATGTGATGAAATGAAGTACTCTAATGCATCTAGACCTTCACGGAAGCAAGATTTAATCGGAATTTCAACAGCTTTACCTGATGTATCTGCCATAAGTCCACGCATACCAGCAATTTGTCTTAACTGATTCATATTACCTCTGGCTCCAGATTGTGCCATCATGTATATTGGGTTAAGATCGTCAAAGTTATCTTTCATTGCTTCTGTAACATCTTTAGTAGCCTTTTCCCAAATCTTTATAACTTCTGAATATCTTTCTTCATCAGTTATTAAACCACGTTTAAATTGTTTTCTTACATTTTCAACTTCTTGTTCTGATTTTGCTAATATTTCTTTCTTAGCCTCTGGTACGGCAACATCAGCAACAGATACTGTAATAGCACCTTTTGTTGAATATTTGTAACCTGTAGCTTTGATGTAATCTAGCACTTCTGCTGATTTAGATAATCCATGAACATTTATACATTTTGCAATAATTGTTCCTAAGTTTTTCTTTATAACTGGAAAATCAATTTCTAAGTTGAATGCTTTTTCTGGGTCAGTTCTATCTACAAATCCTAAATCTTGTGGGATTCCTTCATTGTATATAATTCTACCTACTGTAGTCTCTATTGTTTTAGTTTTGATTTCTCCATCTATTTCTTTGCTCATTCTTACTTTAACTTTACAGTGTAAACCTACATCTCCATTTTGGTAAGCCATTAGAGCTTCGTCTTTATCTGAGAAGTACATTCCTTCTCCTTTTTCTCCATCTATTTGTACTGTTAAATAGTATGCACCAAGAATCATATCTTGTGTAGGTACTGTAACTGGTTTACCATCTTGAGGTTTTAATAAGTTATTAACTGAAAGCATTAAATATCTAGCTTCTGCTTGAGCTTCTGGTGTTAATGGTACGTGAACTGCCATCTGGTCCCCGTCAAAGTCAGCGTTGAAAGCTGTACATACTAATGGGTGAAGTTTTATTGCTCTACCTTCAACTAATATTGGTTCAAAAGCTTGGATACCTAATCTGTGTAGTGTAGGAGCACGGTTTAATAATACTGGATGATCTTTTATAACATCTTCTAGTATATCCCATACTTCTGGTCTTAATTTTTCTACCATTCTTTTTGCATTTTTTATGTTGTGAGCAATTCCTCTTCCAACTAATTCTTTCATTACAAAAGGTTTGAAAAGTTCAATTGCCATTTCTTTAGGAAGACCACATTGATATATTTTTAATTCTGGACCTACAACGATAACTGAACGTCCAGAGTAATCAACTCTCTTTCCTAATAAGTTTTGACGGAATCTACCTTGTTTTCCTTTTAACATATCTGATATAGACTTTAATGGTCTATTTCCAGCACCTGTTACAGGTCTTCCACGTCTTCCGTTATCTATTAAGGCATCTACAGATTCTTGTAACATTCTTTTTTCGTTTCTTACAATTATTTCTGGTGCACCTAATTCTAATAATCTTTTTAATCTATTATTTCTGTTTATTACTCTTCTATATAAGTCGTTTAAGTCTGATGTAGCAAATCTACCACCATCTAATTGAACCATTGGTCTTATTTCTGGTGGAAGTACAGGAATAACATTCATAATCATCCATTCAGGTTTGTTTCCTGATAGTCTAAAGCTTTCTACTGTGTCTAGTCTTTTTGCTATTTTTGCTTTCTTTTGCTCTGAAGCTTTTTCTAATTCTTTCTTTAACTTTTCTGATAATTTTTCTATGTCTATTTCCGTTAATAATTTTCTTATTGCTTCTGCTCCCATTTCTGCTTTGAAAGATCCTTTTCCATATTTTTCAATAGCTTCATGGTATTCTTTTTCGTTTATTATTTGGCATTTTAATAATCCAGATGTTCCTTTATCTGTAACTATATATGATGCGAAATAAATTACTTTTTCTAATTCTCTTGGTGAAATATCTAATAATAATGCAATTCTGCTTGGTATTCCTTTGAAATACCAAATATGTGCTACTGGAGCAGCAAGTTCGATGTGTCCCATTCTTTCACGTCTTACTTTAGCTTTTGTAACTTCAACACCACATCTATCACAAACTATTCCTTTATATCTTACTCTTTTATATTTTCCACAATGGCATTCCCAGTCTTTTGTTGGACCAAATATTTTTTCACAAAAAAGTCCATCTTTTTCTGGTTTCAATGTTCTATAATTGATTGTTTCTGGTTTTTTTACTTCACCGTGAGACCATTCTCTTATTTTCTCATCTGATGCTAATCCAATTTTGATTTTGTTAAACACTTCCAATTCTTCCATTATTTATTGGTAGCCCCCTTAAATTATTTTTTTGACTATCTGTTATTTTAATAAAACGTACACTGCTGAGCAATCTAACAAGTTATTTTATTAAAATTTTTAGATAAATATTCAATTAGTTTGCCTGTTTTGGCTTATAATAAGTTAGTTGTTTCTTTAATAAGATGTATTTTTACTTATTAAAGAAACAAACTTTTTTATTCATCTGTATCAACATCTCCTAGTATTGCATTTGGATCTAATTCAGAATCTTCTAATAATTCATCAAATAGTCCGTCTGTTTCTAAGTTATTTATGTCGATTTCTTCATCATCTAACTCATTGTCTAGTTCGTCTTCTGAAACTTCTATCAAGTTTTGTTCTTCTAGCATTTCTTCTTCCATCATTTGACGACCTTGTTCTTCTGTAAGTTCTATTCCCTCATCTACATGTTCTTTTAATTCAAGTTCTTCATCAGTATCAGAATATAATCTTACATCTAGTCCTAATGATTGAAGTTCTTTTACCAATACTTTGAAAGATTCTGGTATTCCTGGTTCAGGAATGTTTTCACCTTTAACAATTGCTTCATAAGTTTTTACTCTACCTACAACATCATCAGATTTTACTGTTAATATTTCTTGTAATGTGTAAGCAGCACCATAAGCTTCAAGTGCCCAAACTTCCATTTCACCAAATCTTTGTCCACCAAATTGTGCTTTACCACCAAGTGGTTGTTGAGTAACTAGTGAATAAGGTCCTGTTGAACGAGCATGGATTTTATCGTCAACTAAGTGGTGAAGTTTTAACATGTACATTACACCAACTGTAATTGGTTGATCAAATGGCTCTCCTGTTCTTCCATCATAAAGAATTGTTTTACCATTTGTTTCTAATCCAGCTAGTTTTAAACACTCTTCTATGTCTTCTTCTGAAGCTCCATCAAATACTGGTGTAGCTACTTTCCAATCTAATAATCTACAAGCTGCACCTAAATGAACTTCAAGTACCTGTCCTAAGTTCATACGAGAAGGTACACCTAGAGGGTTTAGAACTACGTCAACTGGTGTTCCATCTGGTAAGAATGGCATATCTTCTTCTGGCATGATTCTAGAAATAACACCTTTATTTCCGTGACGACCAGCCATTTTATCACCAACTGATATTTTTCTCTTTTGAGCTATATAAACTCTTATTACTTTATTTACACCAGGACCTAATTCATCTGAATTCTCTCTAGTAAATACTTTAACATCAACTATTGTTCCACTTTCTCCGTGAGGTACACGTAATGAAGTATCTCTAACTTCTCTAGCTTTTTCTCCAAATATTGCTCTTAATAATCTTTCTTCTGCTGTTAGTTCAGTTTCTCCTTTTGGTGTAACTTTACCAACTAGTATATCTCCTGGTCTAACTTCTGCTCCAACTCTGATTATACCGTCTGCATCTAAATCTTTTAAGCTATCTTCTCCAACATTTGGTATATCTCTTGTAATTTCTTCTGGTCCAAGTTTTGTATCACGACATTCGCAATCGTAATCTTCTATGTGTATAGATGTTAAAACATCTTCTTTTACAAGTCTTTCATTTAATAGAATAGCATCTTCATAGTTGTAACCTTCCCAAGTTGTAAATGCAATAAGTAAGTTTTTACCAAGAGCCATTTCACCTTTATCTGTAGCAGGTCCATCAGCAATAATGTCTCCTTTTTTAACTTTTTCACCTTTTTTTACAATTGGTCTTTGGTTTATACATGTAGCACCATTTGTTCTTTTGAATTTACGTAAGTGATATGCTTTTTCTTCGCCTTTTTTATTTTTTATTCTGATTTCATCAGCTACAACTCTAGTAACTTCTCCATCTTCATCGGCTATAACTACAACTCCTGAATCTTTGGCTGCTCTGTATTCAATTCCTGTTCCTACTCTAGGTGAGTCTGTAATCATTAGTGGAACAGCTTGACGTTGCATGTTTGCACCCATTAATGCACGGTTAGCATCGTCATGCTCTAGGAAAGGTATCATTGCTGCAGCAACAGAAACTAGTTGTTTTGGTGATACATCAACATAATCAACTTTTTCTTTTTCTACCTCTGTAATTTCATTTAAGTGTCTAACTCTAATTCTATCATTTACAAATCTGTTTTCTTCATCAAGTGGTTCAGAAGCTTGAGCTATTATGTACTCATCTTCTGTATCAGCTGTCATATATTCAACTTCATCTGTTAATTTTCCAGTTGCCTTATCTACTTTTCTATATGGTGTTTCAACAAAACCATATTCATTAATAACAGCAAATGTTGTAAGTGCTGATATAAGACCTATGTTTGGTCCTTCTGGAGATTCTATCGGACATAATCTACCATAGTGAGTATAGTGAACGTCACGTACTTCAAATCCAGCTCTATCTCTAGATAATCCTCCAGGTCCTAATGCAGAAATTCTTCTCTTATGAGTTAATTCTGATAGTGGGTTTGATTGATCCATAAATTGAGATAATTGAGAACTTCCAAAGAATTCTCTAATTGATGATGTGATTGGTTTTGTGTTTATTAATGTTTGTGGCGTAACTACGTCTAAATCTTGAATTGTCATTCTTTCACGAACTACTCTTTCAAGTCTAGTTAAACCAATTCTAAATTGATTTTGTAATAATTCCCCTACACATCTAATACGTCTGTTTCCTAAGTGGTCGATATCATCTATTTTTCCTAGTCCATGATCTAAATTTAATAAGTAACTTATTGAACCTAAAATATCTTCTGTTGTAACATGTTTTGGAACTAATTCATCCATTCTATCTGATAAAACTTTAGCTAGGTCTTTTTCTTCAGTATTATCTAATATATTTTTTAATACCTCATAGTTAACTAATTCTTTTACTTTTACTTTTTCTAATACTTTTGCAGGTAGAAAAGCTTTTATGTCTACTGTTCCATTACCTATGATTCTAACTTTTTTGTCATCAACTTTAACATCAACAACATTGATTCCTGAATTTTGAATTTCTGTAGCTACTTCTTTTGAAATAACTTCATCTTTTGCTACGAAAAGTTCTCCTGTTTCAGCATTTACAATATCACTATATGCAACTTTATTTGTGATTCTAGTAGCTAAGCTCAATTTTTTATTGTATTTGTATCTACCTACTCTAGCTAAGTCATATCTTCTATCATCGAAAAACAGTCCGTTAAATAAATTTCTAGCAGCATCTACTGTAGGCAATTCTCCTGGTCTTAGTTTTTTATAAATTTCGATTAGAGCATCTTCTTGTGTTTTAATTGGATCTTTAGCAATTGTAGCTATTAACTTTTCTTCTTCTCCGAAAAAATCAATAATTTGATCATCTGTTATTAATCCAACTGCTCTTAATAATGAAGTAACTGGTAATTTTCTAGTTCTATCAATTCTAACCCAGAATACATCATTACTATCTGTTTCATATTCTAACCATGCACCTCTTATTGGCATTACTGTAGAAGTATATATTTTCTTTCCAGTTTTGTCATAAGTAGAATCATAATAACATCCTGGAGAACGAACTAACTGGCTTACAACAACTCTTTCTGCACCGTTTATAACAAATGTAGCACTATCTGTCATAAGTGGGAAATCACCTAAGTAAATTTCTTGTTCTTTAATTTCTCCTGTTTCTCTGTTAATAAGTCTTACTTTTACATGTAATCTTGTTGAATATGTAGCATCTCTTTCTTTTGCTTCTTCTAGTGTGTATTTTGTTTTGTCTTCCATGTAGTAATCAAAAAATTCTAGTACTAGGTTTCCTGAATAGTCAATTATAGGTGAAATATCTTTTAATACTTCTCCTAAACCTTCTTTTACAAACCATTCGTAAGAATCTTTTTGGACCTTTATAAGATTAGGGATTTCTATACTATCGCCAATCTTAGAGAAGGTTTTTCTTGTACATTTTTCATGTTTTACGTCTTTAACTTTAACCAAAAAAAATCACCCCTATTTTCTTGTTTGCTTGGTTAAATAGCAAACTCTTAAAATTACAGCAGGTAATGTGATATATTTTTAAGAAAGTCCCTCTTAAAAATCAGGTTTTTATTTTTAAATGATGTTCCCTGCTAAAAAACATTTTTAAAAATAGTTCCTCTGAAATTTAATTCCTCTTTCTTTATATATTAAATTTTGTCTTAATAAGTATATCACAGGTTTCCGTAAGGAGTCAAGGTTTTTTTACGTAGTTTGTCGGAAGATTTTAAAAACAAAATATAATATTACTAATTCTTCTTCAAAATCTTTTTCCGAAGTGCTTGATGATGTATAAATTTGCTTATCTGTTTTGAATTTATAAAAAATTCTTAAAAACTCTTGCTATTTTAGTATTTGCGTGTTAAAATAGTAAAAGTAAAATTTACTTATATCGCAAGAGGAGGTGCAATAGAATATGCCAAACATTAAATCAGCAATCAAAAGAGTTAGTGTTATTGAAAAGAAAACTCTTCAAAATAATATGATTAAAACTGGATACAAAACAGCTGTTAAAAAGTTTGAAGCATCTGTAGAAGCTGGTAATAAAGAAGAAGCTACAGCTAATTTCACAGCTGCTGTTAAAAAGATAGATCAAGCTTGCAGCAAAGGTGTTATAAAGAAAAATACAGCATCTAGAAAAAAATCAAATTTAGCAAAAAAATTAAATGAAATGAAATAAAAAATAGAACTTAGATTTTCCTAAGTTCTATTTTTTTCTTTTATGAGCCATAAACTACAACTGCATCCTATTACTGATATTACTCCAATAATTCCGATTTTAAATAATTCTAATCCTATATAATATAATTCTGCTGATATGTATAATTTATAATGCACTAATAAAATTATTATTCCCATTAAGCTTATTAAGAAAAATATCCATTGACCAATATCTATTAATTTTATTATTTTTTTATCCATATTTTTTATTTTCTTTATTATATCCTGCATACCTTTCTCCTTTTACTTTAAATGCTTTATATACATATATTATCAGATTTTTTTTTGCTCTTCAATTGTAGTTTATTCCAGCTTTTCCACATTTTGTATATTCTTTATATTTCATCATATGAAGTCTTATATCATTTTTGTTTTTTACTTGTTTTTTTATATTGCTTGATATATAATTTTATTTGAAATTTTTATGGAGGAATTGATTTTGTGGAAGATTTAAATTTAGATAAGAAATTTTTAGACAAAAAACATATTATTCTTATTGTCTTAATTTTATTTCTGGTTATTGTAGCTAGTATTCTATTTTTTCTTTTAAAGTCTGATAAATCAGATAATTCAGCTACTACAATATCTTTTACATCTTCTAATTTAACAATTTCTGTTCCTACTAATTATAAATTTTCTAAAATAGATAAAGATTCTTATGATTTAGTTTTAAGATCTGATACTTCTGGATCTGCCATTTACTTTTCTCATACTTCGGCAAATACTATTAGGGATAAAATAAAATTTGTTGAATATGATAAAAATGATTATATTTCTAAGTTTTCTAATATTAGTGAAGTTTCTGAGGTTTCTCAAAAAAATATAAATGGTTTAGAAACTTATAATTATCATTTTAGATACAAAGAAACTATGTATATTGATGTTTATTGGATTCTTAAAGATTCTACATTTTATACTATTGATTTTAATATTAATACTAGTTCAGATGATTTAACTCCTTATGTAGAAGAAATTTTGAATTCATTAAAATTAAATTAGGAGGTATTATGCTAGCAACATTTTTTTCCACTTTAAGAGGTATTCCTCTTTTGTTTAAATACTTATTAGCAATTTTAGTCGGAATGACGCCAATTATTGAAATTAGAGGCGCTATACCTTTAGGCGTGGCTATGGGATTAGATTATTGGTCTGCTTATATTTGTAGCTTTATTGGAAATATTATTCCTATATTTTTTATAGTGAAATATATTAGACCTTTGTTTGATTTCTTTGGTAGATGGAAAATATTTAAAAAAATTATCGATTGGGCTACTGATAAAGCAACAAGAAAAATAAAAGAAAATCCTAAATTGCAAACTGCTGCTTGTTTGGCTTTATATTTTTTTGTAGCCGTTCCTCTTCCCACTACTGGCGCTTGGGTTGGGTCATTAGTAGCTAACTTTTTAGATTTACCATTGAAGAAAGCTTTTCTTCCGCTTGCACTTGGTGTTGCTACTGCTGGATTAATTGTTTTGTTTGCAACTGGTGCTGTTGTTGCTGTTATATAAGCAATTTAAATAATTAGCATTGCTATTATTTCTAAATATTATTTATATTAAATAATTATTATTTTAAAGTACATTATAAAAGGTTAGATTTTACTCTAACCTTTTATGTTTCTATTTTTATTTTATTTTTTCTGTAACTTTTTATCTTAATTCTTATTTCTATAAAATCCATTATTATTACTTTTATTATAGCTGCTATAGGTACTGCTAAAAACATTCCTATTATTCCAAAGAACTCTCCTCCAATTGTTACAGCAAATATTACTAGTATTGGGCTTATTTTTAGTCCCTCTCCTAAAATTTTAGGATTAATAATATTTGAATCTATTTGTTGCAGAATTATAACTGTTATTGCCATTATAATTGCTTGATTTATTCCTCCGGTAAATAGTGTTATAAAGATTGATATTCCTATTGCCATAATTGCTCCAAAATATGGTATTATATTGAATAATCCTATGAAAAATCCTAATAATACTGAATATTTTACTCCAATTATACTCATAGCTATTGCTGCTAGTATTCCTATTATTATCCCATCTAATATTTGGCAGTATATAAAATCTAATAATATATGATTTGATTTGTCAAAATATTTATTAATTTTTGAATATGTATAGTCATCAAATACTGCTTTTGCAAATTTCTTCAAAAATTCTTTTATATCTTTTCTTTGTAATAATAAATATATTGATACAATAATTGTAACAAATATGTTGAAAATTAAACCAAAAACGCCTATTACTTTTCCTGCATATTCGATAATTTTATCTGTACTTATTAAAGATTCAAAATCAAATTCTTGAATTTTCTTAGTTAACTCTTCTAAATCTATTTCTTTTAATATTGAGTTGTTGTTAGTATTTGAAACTGCTTTTTTAGCTGTTTCTATATAATTTGGTAAATTATTTATTAGTTCTTGTGTACTCTGTTTTATTGGTGGAATAACGCAATTTATTAATAATGTTATTAACATGATTGCAATGATATATGTTGAAAATACACTTAGTGGTCTTGCAATTTTTGATAATATTTTATTTTTATTGAAAATTCTTTCTAAAAATGCTACTGGCTTATAAAATAAATATGCTAATATTATTGCCATAATAAATGGCATAATTACTGATATTACTTTTTTTAGTCCTTCTAAGAATATTCCAAAATCACTTACAAATCTATATACTAATATTAGCCCTACGCCTAAAGAAAAGTAATATACCCATTTACTAATTACTTTTTTTTGCTTCATCTCAATTCTCCTTTATACAAATTACTTTTTTATTTTATCACAAAACCCTTTATTTTTCAATGTTTTCAGGTATGTAGTTGATTATCCATTGATCTTTTTCAATATATACTTCAATTGCATCAAATTCTATTCCAATATCTTCAATTCTATTTATGTATAAAAAGTATTCTGCTGTTTTCCAAATATGTTTTTCTTTGTTTTTATCAATTGCTTCTCTTGCTTCTATTGTATTTTTTGTTCTTGTTTTCACTTCTATAAAATGAATATACTCATGTTTTTTAGCTATTATATCTATTTCTCCAAATCTACTTCTAAAATTACACTTTATTATCTGAAAATTGTTCATTTGCAAATATATTTTTGCTATTCTTTCTCCTAAGTTGCCTAATATTTTATTATTCAATAATTCTGTATCCTTTCCCATATTCTTCTGTTATTAATCCTTCTAACTCTAATAATGTTAGTTCTTGATTTACTTGAGATATGCTCTTATTTAATTTTTTACTTATTTCTTCTTTATTTAAAATTTCTTTTTTTAATATTTCTAAAATTTCATTGTTATATGTAGATTTGCTTTCTTCTAAATCCAAATTTATATTTTGTTTTTTGTAATAATCAAGAATATCTTTACTACTCGTTACTAAATTGGCACCTTTTTTTATTAAATCATTAGGTATCTTTCCATATTTATTGTATATGCTATGTGGTATGCAAAAAATAGGCTTATTTTGCATAACTCCTAATTTAGCTGTAATTCCTGTTCCGCTTCCATATTTTCCTTCTATTACTAGTATTCCGTCTGATAAGGCGCTAATTATTCTATTTCTTTTAGGAAAATTTTTTGACTCTACTATTGTTTCTGGTGGGTATTCACTAATTATTGCTCCACCGGATTTTATTATTCTTTGGAAAAGGTCTTTATTTTCAGTAGGATATATGTGATTAAATCCGCTTCCTATTACTGCTATTGTTTTTCCTTTTGCATATAAACATGAGTTGTGTGCCTGAGTATCTATTCCTAGTGCTAATCCGCTTATTATATTAATATTATATTTTGATAATTTTTCTACAATTTCATTAGTTATTTTCTCTCCTTCTTTTGATGAATTCCTTGATCCTATTACCGCTATACCGAAGTTATTTAATATTTTGATATTTCCTTCTACATATATTTCTTTTATTTTAGGTGTAATATTTTTTAATTTTTCTGGAAATAAATTATTAGTATTTTCTATTTTATAAATTATATTTTCTCCTTTCCATTTTTAAAAATATTTTTTATCCAGACTTCTATATTGTATGGCTTCTGCTATATCACTTTTTGTTATATTTTCTTTTCCTTGTAAATCTGCAATTGTTCTTGATACCTTTAATATTCTAGAATATGCTCTAGAACTTAAGTTTAATTTTTTAAAGGCTTTTTCAAGTAGATTTTTACTTTCAATGTCTAGTTTACAATATTGTTCTATTAACTTTGGGGTTAATTCTGAATTTGAATATATGTCGTTTTTTTTATATCTTTCTTCTTGTATTTTTCTAGCTTTATTCACCCTGTTTTTTATTTGAATAGAACTTTCTTCTTGTGCATTATTAGATATTTTTTTATAATCTATGCTTGATACTTCTACTTGAATGTCTATTCTGTCTAATAATGGTCCACTTATTTTATGGATGTATTTATTTATCTCATTTGCTGAACATACGCACTCTTTTTCATTTGAACCATAATAGCCACATGGGCATGGATTCATACTTGCAACTAGCATAAAACTTGCTGGATATTCATAGTTTTTATTGGCTCTTGATATTAATACTTTTCTATCTTCTAACGGTACTCTTAAAACTTCTAATGTACTTTTATTAAATTCTGTTAATTCATCTAAAAATAAAATTCCTCTATGTGCTAGGCTAATTTCTCCTGGCTTTGCATCTTTTCCACCTCCTATTAATGATATTTTGCTTGATGTATGATGTGGACTTCTAAATGGTCTTTCACTAATTATTTTTCCACTTTTTGTCATTCCTGCAATGCTATGTATTTTAGTTACTTCTAAGCTTTCTTCAAAATTCATATCTGGCAGAATTGTTATTAATCTCTGAGCTAACATTGTTTTGCCTGAACCGTGGACTTCCGATCATTAGGCAATTGTGTCCTCCTGCTGCTGCAATTTCTAGTGCTCTTTTTACGTTTTCTTGTCCTTTAACTTCACTAAAATCTATTATTTTTTCTTCCAAAATATTTTTTTCGATATACTGATTGTTTTTTAGTTTTTTTTCCCCATTCAGAAATTCTACTGTTTCTTTTAAACTCTCTACTCCGAAAATTTCTAAATTATTTAATATCAATGCTTCATTGATATTTTCTTTTGGTAAAATTATTTTCTTTATTCCAAGTCTTTTTAGTTCTATGCACATTGGTAATATTCCAGATATATTATTTACTTTTCCATCTAGAGATAATTCACCTAATATTGCATATTCTTCAATATTGGTGTTTTTTATATATCCTATATTGTTTAGTATTCCTACTGCTATTGCTAAGTCAAAAGCTGATCCTTCTTTTTTTATTTCAGCTGGAGCTAGATTTATTAGTATTTTTTTGCTTCTTAATTCATACCCACTATTTTTTATTGCTGCTTTTACCCTTTCTTTTGACTCTCTTATACTTGTATCAGGTAATCCAATTATCTCCCATTTAGGCATATTATTACTTACATCTACTTGTACTTCTACTTTGTATCCATCTAATCCTAATAAAGTTACGCTTTTTATTATTGTTAATATTTTCATCCCTCCTGCAAAACAAAAAGGACTAAATATTTCTATTTAGCCCTTTTTATATTTTTTTAGTATAAAATTTCTCTTGATTTTATATTGTTTTTATAAAACATATTTTTTTATTGAATATATTCCTGTAGCTAAGATTGTCATGACTGTTATAGTTAAAACAATATATGTTGGAGCAGAACCTGTTATGATTGATAGAATAACTGGTGCTGTGTCTTGATCATCCTCACCATCTTTATTATTATCTGGTGTTGAATCTATATCTGGTGTTCCATATTCATTTTCATCTTTACTTATTTCTGCTGTGTTTATTTTTATTCCTAAATTGTTTTGGTCTCTTTTCCATCTTAGTTTAATTTCTACAGTTGCACTTTCTCCTGGTTTTAACAACGTATTTGCTAACGCGCCAGTTGTTACTATACCACCTTCTGAAATTGTCCATCCTGGATTATCTTCTGCATAGAATTCTAATCCTTCTGGAATTCTGTCTTTTATTTCTTTAGCATATCCTTCTATCTCGCCTTCATTTGTTACTTTTATTGTGTATACAAATGTTACTGTAGTTTTATCTAACTTCTTTCTATTCAACTCTACTTTTACTGCTGGCTCTGGGTTTTCTGTTCCATCATGTCCAGTATTTGTCTCTTTTATTATACCATCTTCGTTTACTATTACTTTTGTGACATATTTTAGTAATGATAAATCGAAATATTTTAGTTGGATAGTTTCATCATCTATGTCATCTTCATCTGGGTTATCATTGTCTGGTGTTGAATCTATATCGTCACCATTGTCATCAGTAATTTCTGCTATGTTTTTAATTATTCTATCCATTGAAGTCATTTTGGATTGATCAACTCGGAATGCTACTTGAACATCTCTATAATCAGGATTTTCATCTGTTATTCCTAATGCTTTGTCATATGGTTTTAATTGATTATCTTCATTTCTTTCTTTTGATTTATTTTCTGATAAATAGTCTGTTCTGATATATTTTGCATCGTTAATGTTTTCTACTTCACTTCCGTGTTCATCATATAGTTTCCATTCATATTTTTGATTTATT
Source organism: Clostridia bacterium (assembly GCA_017936925.1). GTDB lineage: Bacteria > Bacillota > Clostridia > TANB77 > CAG-508 > UMGS1994. The sequence goes on from JAGBEP010000017.1 coordinate 25,615, forward strand.
TCATGTTCTGGAAGGTATACTAATCCTTCAGGAATATCATCTTTTATCTCTTCAACATAAGCTTCTACTGTTCCTTCATTATATACTCTTATTGTATATACTACTATGCTTTTATTTACTACAGTTAGTGGTTCTTTTGAATGTGTATATGTTATTTTTCCATTTTCATCAGTAGATATTAAAGGTATTCTAGAAGTTATGTCTTTATCATCTAATTTTGTTATAAATTTTTGTAATGCTAAATCATATACTGATGGTATGATATTATCATAGTCTTGGTCATCTTCATCTGGATTGTTATTATTTGGAGTAGAATCTATATCATCTCCATTATCATCTGTAATTTCAGCGATATTAGTTATAACTTTAGCATCTTCACTTACTACTTTAAATTCTACTTTGACTTCTTGATAACTTATTTCTCCAGTTTCTTTATTAAATGCGCTTAATTTTTTATCTGGATTTACTTTTTCTGATAAATAGTCTGTTACTATTTTTCCATTTTCAACTTTCCATCTATATGTTGTATTAATCTCACTATTTTCTATGTATTCTAATCCTTCAGGAATATTATCTTTTACTTCATTTACGTATGTATCTATTTCACCTTCATTATATACTCTTATTGTGTATATAACATTGCTTTCTGGTTTTACTTTTACAATAGATTTGTCCATTGTATATTCAGCATCTGTTTCTCCATTTTTTAATGGTATTGTATTTACATTTTGTAGTCTTGATGGAGTAATTTCTTCATTATTAACTGCTGATAAAAATTTCTTTAATGCTAAATCATAATTTTTTTCTATTAATATTAATTTTTCATAATCGTCATCATCTTGAATATTTGAATTATTAGGATATTCATTTACCTTTATTTCTTCTGGCTGTGAATCTCTATCTTTTCTTTCTGCTCCTGTACTATCACATTCAGCTGTTATTGCAGCAATGTTTCTTAAGCTATTTTCTACTGCTGCTTCGTCTAAAACAACGCAAGCTACTTGAACTACTTTGCTTGATGGTTCTGTTTTTGAGCTGTTAAAAGCTTCTATTAGGTTATCTGTATTTCCATATTGTAATTTATTTGTTTTTATTGTTACTTTACCTTTTACTACGTCAACATCATTTAAGTTTTCAATATCTTGAAAATCAGATGTTGATAAATTTTTTGTAGCGTTTGGTATTGTATTTAATTTTACCGTTGTTGGTGTTTCTGTGTTTACTACTTTCCAGTTGTTAGTATAGTTAGTTTTATGATTTACTAAAAATCCTAATCCTTCTGGTAAATAATCTGTTATTTCATTTGCATATGCATCATTTTCGCCTTCATTATATACTCTTATTGAATATATAACTATGTCACCTGTTTTTACTTGTACTGGTTCTTTTGAATGTGTATATGTAGCTGTTGTAGCTGTTCCATCTTTTAATTTGGAAACATCTACTACTGGTTCTCTATTTTGATTTTCTCCGTTTACTGTTGAAATATATTTTCTTAAAGCTAAATCTAATATTACTTCTGGTTCTTCAACAGTTACTTTTTCGAAGTCATCATCATCTTCTTGACCTCTATAAAAATAGTCTGAATCGTTTAATTCTGACTTGTTTGAATCTTTGCCTTTATAGTCTGGTAATTGTTCTTGTGTTATTGTCATTGAATTTGGTTCTGAATCTATATCATCTATATTGTCTTCTGCTATTTCTGCTACATTTGTTAAGATTCCTGATGTAACATTTTCTTGTACTTTACATTCCACTTGTACTGTTATGCTTGATATTCTTCCATTTTCTTGGTCAAAAGGATCTAGTTCATAAGATTTTGTGTATGCTGTAACTATATATGATCCATCTTGAGATGAAATCCAACCATATTTTTTGTTAATCTCACTATTTTTTACAAATTCCAAACCTGTTGGTAAATAATCTTTTATTCTAGTAGCTGTAGCTTTTTGATTACCTTCATTGTATACAGTAATATTGTATACAACTGTATCTCCTGCTTTTAAAACTACTGGATCTTTTTTATGTTTGTAATTGATTTCATTATCTTCTTTATTAAATGATATACTTGGTGTTCTATCTGTTATTTCTTTTTCTCCAACTTTTATGATATATTTTCTTAGTGCTAAGTCATATATTTTTTCTGGTTTTTCTATTGGTGCTTCATCAGTATCTGAACCAGTTTGTGGATTTTTAATTACTTCAATTAATGGTTGCGTTCCAGATTCTCCGTTTGTCCATAATTTCGTAATTGTATTTGTTGATGTATATTCTAATTTTAATATTACTTTTGTTGCAGATGTTTTTAGAGGTACTTTTACATAAAATTCTGTGTTTACAGTATTTTCTAATTTAGTAGACAATCTATTTCCATCTTTGTCTACTAGACTATAGCTTGTTAATATACCACCTGATTGCTCTGTTAATGAGACTGTATAATTTGGATTTGTTCCTGTTTTTATATAAAATGGTCCTACGATATAACCATCTTCAACTTCTGTTGATGTTTTTGTTTTCTTTTCTAATGAAGGATTTGTTAAATTTGATTTACTCGTTAATTCGTCACTAGTTAAATAATCATATATTTCTTTCATAAATTCATATCTAGCTTGACCTATATTAGAAATTTGATACCAATCTGTACTTTCTGGATTTTCTTTATTAGTCATCCAGATACTTGTTCCCTGCCATGATAGGTTATTTGTGTATTTCCATATAGCACATTGTTGTGCAAAGAAAATATCATCCTCATTTAAAGTTTTCTTTATATATTCAAGTGTTACTGGGTTTGCATCTGTTGAAGTTCTTTCGATTAAATCGGCAAATATTTCAGATAAAATTACATCTTTTTCACTATCTGTCATATTGGTTAAATACATATTTTCAGCTATTAGCTTGATTTTTTCTTTATTTGTTATTGTATCATCCAAATCCCCTTTGGTTGTAAAGGTAGTTTGATTTGAATCTTCACTAGGGAATTTTTTAGTATAGTCTAAACAATATATATCTTTTGAATAGTCTTTAGTTGAGTTTTTGTCTTCATAGATTCTATATGTTAGTCTATCTTGAATTTTATATCCCCATCCGTTTTTATTTAGAAAACTAATTCCAAATTTAGCTGTTTCTGTAGTATTTTTTAGTAATTCTTGAGTAGTTGCAATTACTTCTGAAAAACTTGGTAATGCTATTGTGATTAAACATACAATTGCTAAAATCTTGTTTAAAACTTTTTTTCTTTCCACAATATCCTCCTTAAACATCCTTTTTTATATATTTTATTTCCGCTTTTCTTACGGAAGATTGTATCATCTACTTTTTCAATTATATTACATTTTTGTTACATTTTCAACCCTATATCAAATTTTTTATTGATTTTTAGCACTTTTTATTTGATTTTTTCCAAAGAATAAAGAACTACAAATTATCTTGTAGTTCTTTTTACTTCTATATTATCTTATTTTTTTATTACGTATTTATATATTAGATAGATTCCAGAGCATAAAATTGTTGTTATTATTGTTATTAAAGCTATGTATGTTTGTGTAGAACCTGTTATGATTGATAAAATAACTGGTGCTGTATCTTGGTCGTCTTCACCGTCTTTATTATTATCTGGTGTTGAATCTATATCTGGTGCTCCATATTCGTTTTCATCTTTACTTATTTCTGCTGTATTTATTTTTGTTCCTAAATTATTTTCGTCTCTTGTCCACCTTAGTCTGATTTCTACTGTTGCGCTTTCTTTTGGTTTTAATAATGTATCTTTTAAGTAATCTGTTGTTACTATTCCTTCTTCTTTAATTTTCCAATTATATTCTGTATTGTCCTCTTCATAGAATGCTAATCCATCTGGTATTCTATCTGTTACTTCTTTTGCATATCCTTCTATTTCACCTTCATTTGTTATTTTTATTGTATATGCAAAGGTTACAGTTGTTTGATTTAACTTTTTTCTGTTTAATTCTACTTTTACTGCTGGCTCTGGATTTTCTGTTCCATCATGTCCTGTTTCTGTTTCAGTTATTACTCCATCTTCGTTTACTATTACTTTACTTATGTATTTTAATAATGATAAATCAAAATATTTTATTTGAATATATTCTTTATCTATATCGTCTTCGTTTTCTTTGTCATTATCCGGTGTTGAATCTCTATCGTTGACTGTTTTTCCTTTTTCATCAGTTTCTAATGTAATTTCTGCTGTATTTATTATTACATTTTCTCCGTCTGTTACGTTTTCTTTTGTTACTTCAAATGCTACTTTTACATCTACGTAATCCGGTCCATTTGTCATTGTATTTTGGTCATATGCTCTTATTATATTAGTATTTGACTTATAATATGGATTACTTCCATCGTTTACTTCTGCTTTTTCTGTTCCATTTTCTTTTGATCTATAATCTGTTCTTATTTCTACAGCTTCACTTACATCTTCTGTTTCTTCTCCGTTTTCATCATACATCTTCCATTTATACTCTTGATTTACTTCATGTTCTGGTAAATATGTGATTCCTTCTGGTAAATCATCTTTTATTTCTGATGCATATCCGTCTATTGTTCCTTCGTTATATACTCT
>JAGBEP010000018.1 GCA_017936925.1 Clostridia bacterium
AAAGAATATATAGATATTGTAAAAGATTGGTTATTATTTTATAATACAGTACGAATAAAAAATAGAGACTACATTTAATCGTAGTCTCTATCCACCAAATAGTTTTTTATTATTAGTCTACTATTTGGGGTTCACTTCAAATATTACTAGTCTTTTTTCATTTTAAAGAGTAAATTTAATATATTGTTAAGATGTGTATAAAATTAATATATTTCGTATAATTTAATTTATAGTTGAAATTTGGAGAGAAGTAGTATAAAATGTTTGTACTTAATGAAATGAGGTGAATAAATGTCAAAACCAGTAGTTGCTATTGTTGGAAGACCTAATGTTGGTAAATCAACGTTTTTTAATTATATAGTTGGTCAAAGAATTTCTATTGTTGAGGATACACCTGGAGTTACTAGAGATAGAGTTTATGCTGAATCAAATTGGCGTGGAAGAGATTTTACGGTTATTGATACAGCCGGAATTGAAGAATCAACAGGGGATACAATAGTGGATCAAATGCGAGAACAAGTTAATATTGCTATTTCGGTTGCAGATGTTATTGTGTTTTTAACAGATATAAAACAAGGCGTTACTGCAGCAGATGAAGAGATTGCTATGTTGCTAAAAAAATCTAAAAAGCCGATTGTTGTTGTTTGTAATAAGGCTGATAACTTTGGTGGAGATCCAATAGAACTTTATGAATTTTATAATTTAGGTTTAGGTACACCTATTGCTCTTTCAGCTGCTAATGCTATTGGCGTAGGTGATGTTTTAGATGCTATTTATGAGAATTTTCCTGAATCTAAAGATGATGAAGAAGATTCAGATGTTATAAAAGTTGCTGTTATTGGAAAACCTAATGCAGGAAAATCTTCTTTAATAAATAAAATTCTTGGAGAAAATAGAGTAATTGTTAGTGATGTTGCTGGAACTACTAGAGATGCAATAGATTCTGAATTTGAAAATGAGTTTGGAAAATATGTTTTTATAGATACGGCGGGAATTAGAAGAAAAAGTAAAATTAAAGAAAATATTGAAAAATATAGTGTAATGAGATCAAATTTAGCTATAGAAAGAGCTGATGTTTGTATTGCAATGATAGATGCTACGGAAGGAGTTAGTGAACAAGATTCTAAGATAATTGGTGAAGCTCATGAAGCTGGAAAAGGTCTTATTATAGCTGTAAATAAATGGGATGAGGTTTCTAAAGATACACATACAATTGAAAGATTTAAAAAGGAAATTTATAATGAATTGCCTTTTGCCACATATGCTCCGATAATATTTATTTCTGCTAAAACTGGTCAGAGGGTTCATAAACTATTTGAACTGATTAATAATGTTGCTAATCAAAATGCTTTAAGAATTTCTACAGCGGTTTTAAATCAAGTTATTAATGAAGCTATAGCAGTTGTTCAACCACCATCAGATAAAGGAAAGAGACTTAAAATTTTCTATGGAACACAGGCTACTACAAAACCACCAACATTCGTTATATTTGTAAATAGAAAAGAACTTTTCCATTTTTCGTATGAAAGATATTTAGTAAATTGTATAAGAAATAATTTTGGATTAGAAGGAACTCCAGTTAGAATTATTGTTAGAGAAAAAAATGAAAAAGTAGAAGAATAAAGTTCAAAAGATAAGGGGGATACAGAGTTATGGTTGCATGTTGCATATTAACAGCGGTACTTGCATATTTTATAGGAAGTATTAGTTTTTCTGTAATTTTTACTAAAAAAATCGCAGGTTTTGATGTTAGAGAAAAGGGAAGTAAAAATGCAGGTAGTACAAATGTACTTCGTACAGCAGGCAAAAAGGTTGCTTTACTTACATTAGTATGTGATATTCTAAAAGGGGTAGTAGCAATTTTACTTGCTAAATTAATAGGCTATATTGATCATTTTGAACATGTAGAATATTTGATTCAAATTGCAGGGATAGCAGTTGTTTTAGGACATACATTTCCAATTTTCTTTGGTTTTAAAGGAGGAAAAGGTGTTGCTACAAGTTTGGGGATTATATTACTTATAAATTGGCAGATTGGATTGATTTGTCTTGTGTTTGCATTAGTTTTAATAATACTTTCTAGAATGGTTTCATTAGGTTCTGTTTCAGCAGCAATTTTATTTCCAGTATTAACATTGTTTATTACTGATAATTATTTAGTTCCAGGTGATTATAGAATTTTTGGTATATTACTTGGTATATTTGTCTGCTTTAACCATAGATCTAATATAAAAAGATTATTAAAAGGTGAAGAAAATAAAATATTTTAGAATACAAAGGAGAGATTATGAGAAAAATATCAATTATAGGAAGTGGTAGCTGGGGAGTTGCCTTAGGAATTTATTTAGCGGGGCAAGGACATGATGTTAAAATTTGGTCTTTCTCTGAAGAAGAAAAAGATTTAATTAACAATGAAAGAAAATGTAAGTTTTTGCCAAAAGCAGTTATTCCAGAAGGAGTTTATTGCTCTACTGATGTTAAAGAAGTATTAGAAGGAACAGAACTTATATTGCATGTAACACCTTCAAAGTTCACGAGAGACGTAATAAAGCAATATAAAGATTTCGTAAAAGATCAGGGAGTAGTTATATGTTCAAAAGGATTTGAAGCTGCAACTTTAAAAACTCTTGATGATGTCGCAAAAGAAGAATTACCTAATAGTAAAATAGGAGTTCTTTCTGGACCTAGTCATGCAGAAGAAGTTTCAGTATTAATTCCTACAGCTTTAGTTGTTGCTTCAGAATATAAAGAATTATCAGATATGGTTGTTGACATTTTTAAAAGTGATAAAATGAGAATGTATACATCAAAAGATGTTAAGGGAGTTGAACTAGGAGGAGCTTTAAAAAATATTATAGCTTTTTGTGCTGGTGTATCAGCAGGATTAAATCTAGGGGACAATACGTTTGCAGCATTAGTTACAAGAGGATTAGTTGAAATATCAAGATTAGGTGTAGCTCTTGGAGGAAATAAAGAAACTTTTTATGGACTTACTGGTTTAGGAGATTTAATTGTTACTTGTAGTAGCATGCATAGTAGAAATAGAAGAGCAGGTATGCTTATAGGTCAAGGAAAAACAATTGAAGAAACAAGAAAAGAAGTAGGTATGACAATTGAAAGTATTGATAACATTGAAGTTGCATATAAATTAGCGAAGATGTATAATATAGAAGTACCTATTATTAATGCGGTGTACGAGGTTTTGTTTAATAGTTTAGATCCAAAAGAAGCTGTAACAATGCTTATGACAAGAGATTTAAAAGAAGAATAAAAATTATAAGGAGGAGTTTAGAATGGGGTTTTTAGATGGATTAAGTAAAAAAAGCGCAGAAATTTCTAGCAGTTTACAAGAAAGCATGAATAAGTCACAAAGAGAAAGTAGATGTAAAAAAACAATTAATGAAAATAAATCTAAAATTGAAAAAATATATTTTGAGATTGGTAAAAAAGTATATGAAACAAGAGAAGTAAATGAAGAATTAATGACATATATTAATACTAAAATTGAAGAAATTGATACTATGAGTAAAGAGAACGAAGAATTAAGAAAAGAAGTATTATTATTAAACAATAAAAAATTATGTCCAAATTGTGGAGCTGAAGTTGATATAAATACTACATTTTGTCCACAATGTGGAAAAGAACAAGAAAAAATTGAAGTTGAACCATTTATTCCAAATGGAAAAAGAAAATGCTCTGGATGTGGTGAAATAATTGATGATAAAAATGTGTTTTGCCCTAAATGTGGAGCTAAAAAAGAAGTAGCAGATGAAGAAAAAGAAGATAATGCTGTTGCTTCTGAGGAAGTTATTCCTGAAGGAAAAAGAAAATGTTCTGGATGTGGTGAGATAATCGATGATAGTGATATGTTTTGTGCAAATTGTGGAACAAAAAAAGAAGATAAATAAGAGTTAAGGTAAAGAAAATGAGATTAGTAATACAGAGAGTGAATAATGCTTCAGTAACAGTAGATAAAAAAATTACAGGAAAGATAGAAAAAGGATTTTTAGTATTGTTAGGTGTTACTCACTCAGATACAAAAGAAACTGCTGATTATTTAGTAAAAAAATTGTGTAATTTAAGAGTTTTTATGGACGAAAATGAAAAAATGAATTTATCAATAAAAGATATTGATGGAGAATTACTAGTAGTTTCACAATTTACATTATATGCAGATTGTCAAAAGGGAAATAGACCAAGTTTTGTAAATAGTGCTAAACCAGATATTGCGAATGAGCTTTATGAATATTTTGTTGAAAAATGTAAAAGTGAAGTGAAAAATGTTCAAACTGGAATTTTTGCTGCACACATGAAGGTAGAACTTTTAAATGATGGACCTGTTACAATTATTTTAGAAAAATAATTAATAGGGATATCTTTCGTAGAGATATTTGACAATTTCATTTAAATTTGAATTTGTTACTTTTAAAAAAAGGTCTTCATCTAAATTTATCCAAGCTGAAATATTATATTTGTCATTATTGTCAATGATGGCACTTAATAAATCTATCATTTCAATTGGATTTTCAAAGGAAAAATTTTCTATTGATTTATCAAATTTTTTATTATAAAATTTTTCTAGAAAAGATAAAAGCTTAGAATTATCTTGGCACATTAGATTTATTGTAGGTTTTGTCATAATAGATACCTCTTTTTTGTAAAATAAAATTAATAAATGTTATTTTAAGAGTAGTATTTGCAGAAAAAATGATAAAATGCAAAAAAAACAAAAAAATCTATTGCAATGTAATTTTTTTATATGTTATAATATTTATGTAGTAATAATGAACGAAGGAGTAGAGATATGAAGAGAGTAAGTAAATTAAAAATATTAACAGTTGTTGTAATGGTTATGTTGATTGTATTTTCAGCAAGAGCAAGTTTTGCACAAACTATTACAAGTAATCAATCAGTCACAAGTATTCAAAATTCTACAGGAAATACAGCAAATAATACATCTGTAAATAATGTTCAAACAAATAATACGACAAACAATACACTTGTAAATAATGTTACTAATACTCCTGTAAATAATACTGTATTACCAGATACTGGTGCAGCATCTACAACTGGAATATTTGTATTGATGGCATTAACTTCTATATCTGCAATATATACATTTATAAAAGTTAGAAAATATAATATCTAATGTTAGGTTTTAATTTGATAATTTTGTAAAGGATTACTTATGTAATCCTTTTTGTGGTGTTTATAATATGTGTTAAAATATATATTACATTTATGTTACATTTATTGAAAAAAGAGTATGCATGAAATATAATGTGTGCATATTATAAGTGGAGGAAAAATTATGGCTACTTTTGCTCAATATATTTTGAATGAACCAGATTTCGTAAAAAAAATAGAAATAGCTAGTTTTCTAAAGAAGAAGCAAAATACATATTTTAATACTTCTGTAATTATGAAAGCAGAAATAGCTAGAGAATTTATGTCTACAATGAAGATAGACGTCGATCAAAATATGGTTTTAACTGCAGCTCTTTTATATGATTGCCTAAAAATTGATTCTCCAGAAGAAATTACTAGATTACAAAATTCTCAAGAAAAATATAGGCGATATTTAAAAGCGTTAGGATTTGATGATAGATTTTGTAAAATTTGTGCTGAACATTCTAGGGTTGGGCGAAATCCAAATGTGCCTAGAGAAAAAGAGGGAGACATATTAGAACTTGCAGAACAATTTGGAGCTTTGTTAGTTCATAGGTCTGATAGATTAGCTTATAGTGTGCCAGAAGCATTAGAAATATTAGTTAATAAAAACATGAAAGGTATTAAAAATATTTATTTAGAACAATTTCAAGAATTTGTAGATATTATGGAAGATATTGAAATTATGCATTTAGGTTTGTTATCAAGATTTCAAAAAGATTTGAATTGTGTTACTAGAAATGATATTCCTGGGGCTGTTAGAGAAATATATGCTACAATGGAAAGAAATGAAGAAGCTTTTAGAAAAAGAGAAGCAGAACTAAGGATGGGTGGCAATTTATTAGACGAATTAAAGAAAGCTAGAGCAAAGTTGAAGTTATTTCAAGATGCTCCACTTTTACCAGGATTTAATTTAGATGATTTAAAATAAAAATAAATGGCTACATTTGATAAATGTAGCTTTTTTTGTATATAAAAGTAAAAATTAGGAGGAAAGTTAAATGTACGAAGTATTTGCAGATATGCATATTCATATAGGAAGAAGTGAGAACAATAAACCTATAAAAATTACAGCTGCTAGAAGTTTGAATTTTGCTAATATTGCGAAAGAATGCGTAAATAGAAAAGGAATTAATATTGCTGGAATTATAGATTGTGCTTCGCCTTATGTTATTGAAGATATAGAAAACTTTTTGAAAAATGGGGAAGCATATGAAATAAAAGATGGTGGAATAATTTATAAGGATAAATTGTGCATTATTTTAGGGAGCGAAATTGAGACTTCAGAAACAAATGAAGATGGAAAAACGGGAAGTGCTCATAACCTTTGTTATTTTCCTAGTTTAAAGGATATTAAGGCATTTTCTACTGAAATGTCTAAACATATAAAAAATATAACATTAAGTTCTCAAAGAGCAGATATATCAGCTTATGAACTGATAGATATTGTAAAAAAATGTAATGGAATATTAGTACCTGCTCACGCATTTACTCCTCATAAAAGCTTTTATGGAAATTGTACTCAGAGATTGGAAAGAATTTTTAAAGAAAAATATAAGGATATACCAGCAATAGAACTTGGTTTGAGTTCTGATACTTCTTATGCTGATAAAATTAGCGAATTATCAACAAAAACATTTTTGACAAACTCGGATGCTCATTCACTTCCTAAAATTGCGAGAGAATATAATAAGTTACAATTAGAAGATATTAGTTTTAAGGAATTTGTTAAAGCCTTGAAAAATGAGGATGGAAGAAAAATTCTTGCGAATTATGGAATGGATCCAAAGCTTGGAAAATATAATAGAACTTATTGTGAAATCTGTAAGAAAAATATTCCTGGGGATGCTCCAGTTACTGTTTGTGATTCTTGCGATAGTAGAAATATTACTATGGGAGTTTATGATAGAGTTGAAATGATAAAAGACAAAAAAGATACTAAAAGTCCCGAATTTAGACCAGAGTATGTCTATCAGATACCACTTACATTTGTTCCTGGACTTGGAGGAAAAACAATCGAAAAATTGTTAGATACTTTTGATACAGAAATGAACATATTACATAAATTGTCTTATGATGATATAGAAGCAGCAATGGGAGAAAAAGTTGCAAGTAATATTGTTGCAGCTAGAGAAGGAAAAATGAATATTACTGCTGGTGGCGGCGGAGTATATGGAAAAATAACTAAAGAATAAAATGTCTATTGCAAAAATGTTTAATTGTGCTATAATCATTTTTGCAAAGACTTTATATGCCATTATAGCTCAGTTGGTAGAGCAACAGATTCGTAACCTGTAGGTCGGCGGTTCAATTCCGCCTAATGGCTCCAGTGATAGAAAACTCTGCAACTCACTAAATATAAGTGGTTACAGAGTTTTTGCTTTGAGATTTAATGCAATTTTAATGCAACTGGCTAAAATATTGTTCTACTTTTTCAAATTCTTTTTCTTTATATTTATTAAATATTGAAGTGTATGTGTTTAAAGTAACTTGAATATCTTTATGCCCCAATATTTTTTGAAGCACGGCAGGATTCATATTCGCTTCAATACAACGTGTAGCAAAAGTATGACGTAGCATATGTGTATTTACTGTACTAGTTCTTAAATTAACATATGTATTATTAGATTTTCGTACCTTGCGAGTTGTTACTTTTATATTTGCATTTTTACATATTCGTTTAAAGTGTGAATTTATTACAGAAGGAAAAATAAACTTATCATTTTCTAAAAATAGATATCCTTCATAAGTGAGGTATTTTTCTAAAATAAGTTGTAATGGTAATAGAATTGGAATAGTTCGTACACCAGTTTCAGTTTTTGTACTAGTACCTACAATTAATTCTCCATTAATATTTCGAGTTAAAGTTTTACTTACAGATATAATTTTTTTATCAAAATCTATATCATTAATATTTAATGCAAGAATCTCACCAATTCGCATACCAGTATACAAAGCAATGTAAACTATATCTGTATATTTGTCATATCCGTTTTTCTAATTCTTGTAGTAATGATTTTTGCTCATCAATTTCGAGGGCTATAACTTCTTTGTCTTTCTTTTGAGAAACAGGTTTTAAGACCGCACCTTTAATTGCAAATGGATCCTTATTAATATATTCGTTTAGCATTGCATAATTAAAGGCTTGTCTAATTAAAATACGAGTTTTTTCAATTGTTGAGTTAGCATAGTTTGTTAATGAACTTAAAGCTTTATTAATTTGATTTCTATTAATTTGTTGAATAGGTAAATTAGCAATAGGAGATTTTTCAATTATTTTTTTTGTTTGTAAATTTCTACTGTAAGTTGTTTCTTTTATTTTATTTGCTTTTAAAGATTCATCTAAAAGTAAGTCAATGATTTCTAAAAGAGTTATATCATTCTTTTCAATATAACTTTTTGATTGAACTTCAGCTAATGCTTTTGTCATTTTTTCTTTAACTTCTTTACGAGTATTTCCGTACACAGACTTACGATTTAATTTTCCATTATCTTTTCTACCAATAACAAATTGACCAATCCATTTGTTTAATTTCTCACTATAATATATAGTTCCTTCGCCATTACCTTTTTTAGACATAAAAATACCTCCAATTTCAATAAATTTTAATAATTACTATTGAAAATGAAGGTAAACTTATATATAATAACTTCAATCACTTTCAATAGTGGGGAAGGGAATAAATGTATCGGTTCGTGGTAAAATTGAATACATCTATTCCTTTTTTATTTGTTAAACTAGTATGCCATACTTTTCAGCATAAAAGTCAATACAATCAATCATATATTTGCAGTTAACGTCAAAGTAGTCTGCTAGATCGTACAAGTTATATCCTTGTGCGATTTTTTCTTTTAGTATGTGAAACGGAACAAGAATAGAGTAGGCCCATTTCATTGCTCTAAGTTCACATTTTTTCTTTTGAACATTATCAGAATGTAGATAATATAAGCTATTAGTATAATAATGACCAAGTTCTTCAGCTAATATTTCTTTTTCTTCAATACTATTGTCTATTTGTTTATTATCTAACGCAATATAATAGCTATTATCGATTTCAAATATCTTAGCTTTAGAATTAGACCATTTGTAATTTAAAATGTCTATATTTTCATTTTCAGCAATTTTATACATATCTAAACTATTCATTCTTCCTCCATAACATAAAAGTTATTTATCTAACTTTTTAGTATCTTTTTGTGCTAACGTATTTTTCTTTTTTCTTTCTTTTTCTAATTGTTTTACACTTTTTTCAGGAGTAGGTAAGTCTTCAGGCATTGTTCCACCTAATTGTTTAATAGTTCTTCTTACAGCTTTGCCAACATAGTTGTGTGTGGCACAAGCTAATTGTTCATTATTTATATTAGCTTTTTTTAGTTTGGCTTCAGTTTGAGTTATTCGGAATATGTTAGCACCTAATTCTTCACTACCCATAAAGTCAAGAATATCATCTTTTTTACTTAGTTTTTTTCTAGATTTTATTTGTTGAGCAGTTTCATTATATAATCCTAAATAACCTGCATTATGAAACTTCCCGAAGTTTTCCACACCCTTTTTTTGAGCAATTTCTGCTAGAGCGGAATTTCTTTTGCGTGCTAAATTTCTATCATATATTCTTCTATCATCTTCAGATAATTTTATATACTCTTCTTCGGTTAGTTCTTGCTGTCTGGTTTTAACAGCAAAATAAGTTTGAGCAAGAGCAATTTGCTTTTTCTTAGAGCTACCATTTTGAGCGATTAAATAACATGCATAACGAGTCAAAGAAATATCTTCTATTGACATATCGGCATTATTACCTACTTTTAACACCCTGTTGACATCAACGAAGTGTTCAAAGACATTAATATTGCTGTTTGTGCAGGCATCCTTAGCTTTATTAATTACATTTGAAAAGTTTCTCCAATCTTTATATCCTAATGATACCATTAATTCTCTTGCATACCAAAATTCGTTTCCATTTTCATCTATATGTTTTATATCTTCAAAGCTTTTTTCCGTTTTTACTATTAGTTCATTTTCTTCCATATCTATTTTCCCTCATTTTTCATTTTCTTCTTATTCCTAATAAACTCAACAAAACGATTTATTTCTTCAATGTCATTATCATCAAGTCCGTCTGTGTTTATTCCATTATGATTAGCATAACGGAAGTTGTTATTGTTAGAAGATAGTTTTTCACTCTCAATCAGATCAATATATCCTGCTTTCTCATATAAATCTATATAGTTAATATTATAAATAGGTGCTAATTTTTTTAGAATTACTGCACTTGGTTTTCGTTTTCCGTTTTCCATTAAAGACAAATAACTAGGTGAGATGTGACATAGTCTGTTTACATCATATATACTGTACCCTAAACTTTCTCTAATAGACTTTAAGTATATTCCTAATTCTTTATTTGAAAGTTCCATTGTAAACCTCCTTATGTAAAAGAGTATACTACAAAAATTTACAAATGTAAATATTTTTAAACTTTTTTTGAAAAAACTATTGACATTTGTAAACTATAATATATAATGTTTACAGAAGTCAACAAGAAAGGAGAAGTAAAGATGGCAAACAGAACAGTATTGATTAAAGATATTGATGATTTTATTAGTAAAATAGTGGAAAAAGGCTACTCATATAGACAGCTAGCTAAAGAAGCAAACTGCTCACAAACGTCAATAAGTTTATTAGCTAAAGGAGAGAGAAATCCTAGTCCTGAAATTGCTGTTAACATTTGTAGGGCCTTGGATTGCAGATTTGACGATATTTTTTTTATTAAGAGTGTTGACAAAAGTAAACAAAAATAACCACGAACCGATACATACACGAAAGGAGATGAACGAATGGAATCAAGGAAATCAATAAAAACATTTAATGAATTACCTGACACAATAACACCGTATGACTATGCTGATTGGCGAGGAGTTGGAGAGGGGAAAGCAAGAGAGATATTTAATAGCAAAGGGTTTCCAAAAATAAAAGGCACAGGAGTAAAACAGTTAGCAGATAAAAGAGCAGTTCTATTATATGAGCTGGGGCTAAAAGAAGAAGAAAAACAAGAAGTGTTAAAAGAAATCGCACGACAAATTATATAGAAAGAAGGTGAGAAAGATGGAAAAATACTTAGATGCACTAGGTTGCTTAATGATAATGATTAGTCAACTAGTAAGAGTATTTGCAATAGCAGTTGCAGTACAAGGAACAGTTTATCAGTTATCAGGAAGAAAAATTAGTATATGGAATATTTACAAAAGAAATATGTTGAAAGGAGTAAGTAAAGAATGGACGGAATAGAACTAAAAGCAGAAAATCAAGAGCTAAGAAACGAAGTAGAAGAACTTAAACTAGATAATTATAGACTAAATAAGAAAACAACAATACTAGAAAATACAATCAATGAGCTTAGCAAGATAGTTGAACAAAATGATAATAAGGTAATCTGTAAGATGAAAATAAAAGAAGTCCTAGTCAAATTGGAAAGCCGACTAGAACTTAATCATTGTAAATAAAAATAGATTACATGAATAATCATACTTTTCCATTAGTATAGCATTTTTAGTGGAAAAGTGCAAGAGAGGAGAACAAAATGATTTTAGATGATGAAGATAGATGTGAAGAGTTAGAAAATATTATTGATGATTTAGAAAGTTACGCAAATGATTTGAATGATTTAAAAGCAGGTTTTATTTCAAAAGATATAAAGGGAGACATTAAAGATATAGTAGCTGAAATAAACGCAGTTAAAGAAAAATACATAGAGAAAAAAGAAGAAGTTGAAGAAAGATTACTTCAGCAAGAAAAAGCCGAGAATATGGCACAAATAATTGAATTTGAAAGGAGCAGATTATGAGCAATGAATTAATAATAGTCAAGCAATTACCAATGATTGAAGAACATTTAAAAGAACGTTCTGAAGAAATTGAAAAAAAGGTTGAAAATGCAAAAAGTTTAGTTTGTACAGAGGAAAATGTCAAGACAATTAAAGAGGTAAGAACTGAGTTAAATAAAGAATTTAAAGAATTAGAAATTCAAAGAAAAATGGTAAAAGAGCAGATATTAGCACCGTACACACAATTTGAAGAAATCTACAAAACTTACATATCAGATAAATACAAAAGTGCAGATATAGATCTAAAAAATAAGATTGATACGGTAGAGAATGAACTTAAAAAACAAAAAGAACAAGAAATAAAAGAATATTTTGAAGAATACAAACAAGCAAACAAAATTGATTTTATTGCTTATGACCAAGCAAAGATAAATGTAACTTTATCAGCAAGCAAAAAGAGCTTAAAAGAACAAGCCAAAGCATTTATAGACAAAATAGTAGATGACTTAAGGTTAATAGAAACACAAGAACACAAAGCAGAGATATTAGTTGAATATAAGAATGATTTAAATGTATCAAAAGCAATTACAACAGTAACAAATAGATTTAAAGCAATTGAAGAAGAAAAGAAAAGGCAAGAAGAGTTAAAGCAGAAACAACTAGAAGAAGCTCAAAGAATAGCAGATGAAAACATTAGAGTACAGACAGAAGAAACAAAAAAGGCTTTAGATAATTTTAATGTAAACAAAACAGTAGTTTTACAAAAACCAGTTGAGGAAAAACAAGAGAAAATCTTAACATTGAAATTTACTGTAAGAGGAACAAGAACAAAATTGAAAGAATTAAAACAATTTTTAGAAAGTGGAGGTTACGATTATGAGTAATGAAAATAAAGATAAAGATAAGGTACAAGATTTAGTAGTTAAGTTTGAGGTTGAAGGACAAGAAGTAAAATTAAGCAAACAGATAGTACAAGAATACATAGTTGGAACTGAAGTTCCAATTACAAATCAAGAGTTTAAATTGTTTACAGAACTTTGTAAGGTTAGAAAATTAAATCCATTTTTAAGAGAAGCATATTTGATTAAATATAAAGCTGAAACACCAGCACAATTAGTTGTTGGAAAAGATGCAATATTAAAAAGAGCCGTTTTAAACCCAAATTATGATGGAATGGAATGTGGAATTATAGTTCAAAAAGAAGATGGATCAATAGAAGAAAGACAAGGAACATTCAAATTAGGAACAGAACAACTTGTAGGTGGTTGGGCTAGAGTATTCAGAAAAGACTGGACACATCCAACTTATTCGAGTGTAAGTTTCAATGAAGTAGCACAGAGAAAAAATGATGGTTCATTAAATTCAAATTGGAGTACAAAAGGCGCAACAATGGTTGAGAAGGTAGCAAAAGTAAGAGCTTTAAGAGAAACTTTTGTTGAAGATCTAGCTGGAATGTATGAAGCAGAGGAAATTCAACAAGATATTCCACAGCAAGAACCAATTGAGGTACAAGCTGATGTTATAGAACAAACAGAAGAAACAAAAGAGGTATCTATGAATGAATTATAAAATTATATCTAGTTGTAGTTCAGGAAACGCAACAATAATAAGAGACATAATTTTAATAGATTGTGGAGTTACTTTTAAAAGATTAGAGAAATATTATAAAAAACTAAAGATTGTATTTCTTACACATATACATTCAGACCACTTTAAGAAAGAAACAATAAAAAGATTAGCTGAAGAAAGACCAACATTGAGATTTGCTTGTTGTGAATGGTTGCTAAATCCATTACTTGAATGTGGAGTTGAAAGAAAGAATATAGACGTACTTAAAATTGGCACAAGATACGATTATAAGCTATTTAAAGTTGTACCAATCAAATTATACCATGACGTACCACAATGCGGTTATAGAGTGTTATTTGATGATTATAAAGTAATCTATATGACAGATACAAAAACAGTCGAAGGGATAACAGCAAAAGATTATGACTTATATCTTATTGAAGGCAATTATGATGAAGATGAAATAGAAGAAAGAATAAAAGAAAAACAGCAAGACTGTAAGTATGTTTATGAGTTTAGAGCTAAAGAAAGTCATCTAAGTAAGCAACAAGCAAGTGAATTTTTATTAAATAACATGTCAGAAAGTTCAGAATATGTGTTTATGCACCAGCATGTAGAAAGGAAGAAAGACAATGCAAACAACACGGAAAGCTAACAGATATTAGCATAGATTTTCAAACAAGAAAGCCTAAGATATCGATTTTATTAGACAGTAATGAACTTACAAACATAGAAGAGTTGAACGGCTTAAAATTGAATGTTGAGCTAAAAAAATATAGTAAAAAAAGAAGTCTTGATTGTAATGCTTACATGTGGGTTCTAATTCAAAAGATAGCAGAAAGAATATCAACACCCGAGATAACAATTACAAAAGAAGAAGTATACAGAGATGCAATTAGAGATGTAGGAGCATACACAATTGTTCCAATCAAAACAGAAGCACTAGATGAATGGATTAAGCTATGGCAAGGAAATGGAATAGGTTGGGTATGTGAAACACAACCAAGTAAATTAGATGGATTTATAAACGTGATGTGCTATCACGGATCAAGTAGATACACACAAGCTGAAATGAACAGATTAGTAAATATAATTGTTCAGAATTGTAAGAACTTAGACATAGAAACAAAGCCACAAGCAGAGATAGACAGCTTATTAAGGAGTTGGGGAGAATGAGTATAGATTATTCTAATTTTGCTTTTCCTAAGCAGAAACAACTCAAAGAGAAGAAACAATATAGGCTTAAACATAAATCAAGTAAATTGGCAAAGTTAGAAAGAAACAGATTTAGTATTTTAACAAACAATTTAGAAAAATGCTATTTCTGTGAAAATACAAATATAGAGTTACATGAAGTTTTTCGAGGCAGGAACAGAAAAAAGAGTATGATTTGGGGCTTAGTTATTCCTGCTTGCAGAAAACATCATAAATTATTAACAAACAACAAAGAATTTAGTTTGCAGTTAGAAAACAAGGCAAAGAGAATTTTTATAAAAAAATATAATGAAGAAAAATTCATAGAAGAATTTAAATAGCAAATAGAAAGGAAAGTGGGAGTTATGGACAACACATGGATTAAGTTGTATCGAAAAATTATACAATCTCCCATTTGGGGAAACGAGAAAGCACTCAAAGTTTGGATATGGTGCTTAATAAAAGCTAGTCACGAAGATAGAGAGCAACTGGTGGGGAACAAGATAATAAATCTAAAAAAAGGGCAGTTTGTTTTTGGACGAAAAGTGGCTAGTGATGAATTACAAATGACAGAAAGTTCTGTGTATAGGAACATCAATTTATTAGCAGAATTGAAAATGTTAAGGATAAAACCGAACAACAAATTTTCCGTTGTAACTATTGAAAAATACGAGGATTATCAAGCTCAATGTATGAATAGTGAACAACAAAAACCTGTTCATTTGAACATCAAAAGAACACCAAATGAACAACAAATGAACACAAACAAGAATGTAAAGAATGTAGAGAATATTTATTTATATTTTATTAATAAATACAACGAAGAAAATTTGAGAAATCTTGACGAGAAAATGAAATTTCTCAGAAGCATAAAAGAAGATGAGAACTTTAATAAATTAACAGAAGCTGAAGAATACGACTTAAGAGATTATATTTTAAAAAATTGAGAGGAGAAAGAAGATGTTTGATTTTTTTGAAAAAGTAGCAAAAGGAATAGGATTTAAATTAATAGATAACTTTAGTGATAAGGTTGAAGAATGGATAAAAGGGATATTTGAAAATTGTCAAAATGCAAGTAGTGGAGACTATGCTCAAAATGCAAGTAGTGGATACAATGCTCAAAATGCAAGTAGTGGAGACTATGCTCAAAATGCAAGTAGTGGATACGGTGCTCAAAATGCAAGTAGTGGAGACAATGCTCAAAATGCAAGTAGTGGATACAATGCTAAAAATGCAAGTAGTGGAGACTATGCTAAAAATGCAAGTAGTGGATACAATGCTAAAAATGCAAGTAGTGGAGACTATGCTAAAAATGCAAGTAGTGGAGACTATGCTCAAAATGCAAGTAGTGGATACAATGCTCAAAATGCAAGTAGTGGAGACTATGCTCAAAATGCAAGTAGTGGAGACTATGCTCAAAATGCAAGTAGTGGATACGGTGCTCAAAATGCAAGTAGTGGAGACTATGCTAAAAATGTTATTAGTGGTAAGAACTCAATATGCTTTGATTGCGGATACAAAGGAACTATAAAAGCTGTAAAAGGAACATGGATAGCCTTGGCAGAGTACAAAAGAGATAATAATGACAAAATGATACCTGTTTTTGCCAAAACTGCTCAAATAGGTAACAAAGAATATACAGATGTGAGAAAAAGAGTTTTAAAGTCAAATGCGGAATACATATTATGGAACAAAGAATTTTGTGAGGTTGTAGAAATTGATGGAATCAAAAGCATAATATTGTCAGAGAAAAAAAGAGATAACATAAAAATAATAAAAGCAGTAGATATAAGAGATATTTACAAACAAGATAAAGATCAAATAGAAGCTATGTATATAGCAACAGAAGGAAAAATATCAGCTCATGGATATACAGTAAGAGAAGCAATAGATGATCTAACTTATAAAAAATTAGACAATGTTGATTCAGAAGAGATAATAGCAGAAATAAAAAGAACTGGAAAAGTAACAAGAAGTCAATATAGAGCTTTAACAGGAGCTTGTTCATTTGGAACAAATAAATTCTGTGAAGAACATAATATTCAAGACTTAGAAGAGATAGAAATAAGTGAGCTAAGAAAAATATTAATAAGTGATTATGGAGCAGAGAGATTTTGGAATTTGATAGATAATAACTAAAAATATGAACTGTCGCAAATTTTGCAACGGTTGAAAGGAGTGATACGAATGATAACCGAAATGACAAGGCAGATGAGTTTTGATGATATACAAGATAAAGTCAAAATAAGATACATACAAATTTTGAATAGATTAGACGAACCCAAAACGGCAAAGGAATTAGCTGTTGAATTATATGACCTAGGATTTATACCAAGTACAGAAAGAAATTACACGGCACCGAGATTAACAGAATTATCAAGAATGGGAATGGTAAAAGTTATAGATAAAAAGAAATGCACTTATACAGGGAAAACGGTAGCAGTATATGAAAGAACACAAAAGGGATTTGAAGCTATAAATATGAACCATATACCGAGGATTTAGGAGGAATAAGTATGGATAAACCTGAAACAAAGTGTAAAACCTGCGTAGGCTGTAGTAAACAAGAATTAGAGAACTTCAAAGAAATATATAGATGTGAATATTATATAAATTATAACGAACTAAAGAAAAAATTAGGAGAAAGAGAAAATGGAAATAGTAATAGGGTTAGAAATTATTAATATAATCTTATGGATAATAACATGGATTATATATGCAGAAAGTCAAAAAATACAGGATGAGTATAATAAGTTATTTTCAAATGAAATATATGAACTAAAGAAAGAAGATACTATAAATGAATTTAAAAGCAAACTAAATAAAATAAGGGAGAAAGAGTGATGGGACAAGTATTTTTGTATTTAATATCCATATGGATGATTGCATTTGTAGTAGTATCAATAATATTGGAAGGAGTACTTATAGCATATTTCGCAAGTGAAATAATTTTAAAATGGAAGGATAACAAAAATGAAAGGTGATTATATATTTGGATTAATATTTATTGGATTTATAGTAGGAATAGTTTTGGGAGCATTTAGAAGACCAAGAACTCGAAAGTTTAAACAAAGTTTAGGAATAAAAAGTTTTGATGAATTATACGAAAATTAGGGGGTTGAGTAAATTTCCTTTAGGAAATGTAGGTATAAAAAGATGGATTTAGATAAAGATGAATTAGAAGCTACAAAAAATAATTGTGAGTTTTGTAATAAAAATAAGGTATTAAAAAGTTGTAATTTCGGTGGTAGTGCAAATTTAAGAATACTTGGAGATACTTTAGATATATTCGCAAATGAAAGCAAATTTAATATTTTTAAAAGAATATATGAGCCTAGGTTTGTTATAAATTATTGTCCAATGTGTGGTAGAAAGTTTGTGTAGTTATGAAAATAAAAGTAGGAGAATATTTAAGAACTTATGATGGTTTTATAGGACAAGTTATTGAAGTAAATAAAGAGAATTTGAATTATTACACAATTGATTGTAAAAGAGAAGTTAGAAGAGATGACATGTATAATCCAAATCATATATTTTCAAGAGATGGATTTATAAAAAAATATTCTAAAGATATTATAGATTTAATAGAAGTAGGAGATTATGTAAATGGAATGGAAGTTGATGAATTTGATGATGTTGAGGGGAATATATATTTAGGTTTTCCAATATATGATGATAGTTTAATGGATAGTATATCAGAATTTAGACCACTTGAAACGGTAGAAATAAAAAGTATAGTAACAAAAGAACAATTTGAAAGTATTAAATATTTTTGGATTAATGGGAATGTAGAAAGGATAGAGTAATGCCAAGTAAAGA
Source organism: Clostridia bacterium (assembly GCA_017936925.1). GTDB lineage: Bacteria > Bacillota > Clostridia > TANB77 > CAG-508 > UMGS1994. The sequence continues at coordinate 18,570 of JAGBEP010000018.1, forward strand.
AGAAATAGAAACATGTAAAGAAGAATTAAATAATTATATAGAATTTATGGAGACAGCAGGAGATAATGCAGGTTGGGCAAGATATTTAAAATGGTACATAGAGCAACTAGAACACAAAATACAAGTAAAAGATGAAGCAATAAAAGAACAAGGACAAGTTATAAAAGATATGTGTTCAGAAAAGAAAGAAGTAATAGAAAAAATGCAAAAAGGAAGAGAATTTGAAAAGCAAATTGAAAAAGTTATTGAATATGTGGAAAAATTAGGATTTCATGGTCATAAAAATTATGCAAAAAGACTTATAGATGGAACTTATATTGAAGGAGAAAAGTTTGATTATGAAATTTTAGTACCAGGAAGACATGATATGTTTGATGCAAAGCAGGCACAGACAGATACATATAAGATAGTAAAAAAAGATATAAATCAAATTAACTTCTTAAAACAATGTAAAAATGCAGGATGTAATGCATATCTTCTTATATGTTTTGAAGGTAAATATGTAAGAATGATTGATATTGATGCAGTTATACAACTTTTAAATAACAATATAAAAAATATAAAAAAAGAAGGTTGGCCAGAATGGGATTTAATAAATTATTTAAAAGAGAAAAAATATACAACTTAGTTGTTTTTAAACATTTTCAATATATGACAAATAGCATAATGATTACAGACTATATAAAAAATGAAAGAACTGTTATTTATAACAGAGAGATAGAAAGGATTGAAGATATTGGAACGATTAATAATAATAGCGAACATATTTATAGTAATGCAGATATTAGTTGCAATAGGAATAGCTTCATTTACGATACTAGTGATTGCAACTATAGCAGATAAAATAAAAGAATGGAGAAGTAAAAAATGAAATATTTATTATCAATTTTAGCGATAATGTTAGGTGCATTTGTTAGTTAATATGTACATGCTGATTGGCAATATACATGGGGATATGTAGTAGGTGTTATAGTAATGGTGATTACAAGTAAATTTGATTAATAGAAAGGAGAACAATATGGATTGTTTAATTGATGGGATGTTCTTAGGGATAATAATAGGTGTGATAATAGGTGTGATAATAGGGCTTTTAATAGGTTTAGGAATATCAGCAGGAATAAATAAAGAGGATTTCAGATATACGCAAGAAAAATTAAATAATACAGAAACAAGTTTAAATGAAGTGATAACGGAGCGAGATACATATAAAAACTTAATTTTAGAAAAGAGTTTGGAGGATTAACTTATGGAGATGAAAAGATGCAGTAGATGTAAAAGAGAAAAACCATACTATGAGTTTTACACAGATGATGATAATTTGTGTATTAATTGTATAAAAGAAGACGAAAGAATATTAACAATGTTAGATAAAAAATAAATGAAGGAGGTACAAAAGAGTGGCTAGAACAAATTATAAAGTGCCTAGATGGGTAAAGAAAAAAATGGAAAACGAACTTTATCAATATTGGGATAATCAAAAAGAACTAGAAGATCTACAAAATGATATTATAGAAGCTTCACCAGAACCAGCAGATGGTCAGCCTAAAGGAAATGCAACAGGAAATTCTACAGAGCAAAAAGCAGTAAAGCTACGAACCTCAAGAACTATTTTGGCAGTTGAAAGAAGATTAAAATATGTCGAAAATGCGATTAATAGATTAAATGAAGAAGAGAAGAAAGTTTTTATAATTATATTTAAAGAAAAACATAGTCAAAAAATGGCCGAAACTTATAAATACATTTCAGCAGATACATATTACAACGTTTATAGAAAAATAATATATTTTACAGCAGTAGAGTTTGGAGAAATTTAATTTGGTACAAAAAAAGTACTAAAAATTGACCATAATTGTGTGCTAAAATGTTAGTGAGTGAAAATTAAATAAAGAAATAGCAAGGTTCAAAAGAGCTTTGCTATTTTTAGTTTTGAGGCAAAAAATATGAAAAAAGAGTTGAATTATAAGGAATGTATGAAAAGAAGTTGCGATAACTGTAGATATGAAGAAAGTTGTTTTAAAGAAGAATATGAGCAAAATACGAGGTGAGGTGATTGGCAAATGAACAAAACTTAATGCCTATTGAGCAAGTGAACTCGAGAAGAAGTCGAGAGGAACATTCAAAGGATAGTGCAAAAGGTGGAAAAAAATCGGGCGAAGTCAGAAGAAAAAGAAAAGCAATGAAAGAACAGATGGATTTGCTATTGTCGTTACCTTTTAACTTAAAAGATAGTAAAGGAAATGCTGTAGTTGATACTTTAGAATTTTTAGGAATTGACAAGGATCAAATAGATAATCAAATGGCTATTGTAATTTCATTATGGAAAACTGCAATGAACAGTAATTCGGCACAGCAAATTAATGCAGTTAGAGAAATACGTGAAATAGTAAAAGATGAAAATACTATAGACGATGACGATAGAGTTCAAATAATAAATGATTTACCAAAGGATGGTGAATATGAAGAGAGTTAGACTAAGTGACATATTAATAAAGAAATATCATTCAACTTTCAATGATACTAAATATACTCATAAAATATTTACATCAGGAAGAGCAGGAACTAAATCATCTAGAGGAGGAATAAAAGCAATAAATAAAGTAATTAGTGACGATAATTGTAGTGTAGTTATTCTTAGAAAATTTCACAATAAACTAAAGAAGACAGTGTATAAAGAATGTCTAAGGGCCATAAAAAGATTAGGATTAGATAAGAAAGATTTTAAAATTACAGTCAGTCCGATGGAAATCAAGTATAAAAAGAATGGGAATACAGTGTATTTTACGGGGAACGATTCTATAGATGATACCAAAGGAATGATAGATGAAGAAAAGCCAATTAAATTAGTAATAATAGACGAGCTAACAGAGTTCTTCGATAAAGGCGATGGAGAAGATGAAATACAAAATATAGAAGCAACATTCATCAGAGGAAATGAGGATGAGTTTTGTATGGAATATTATTTCAACCCACCTAAAAATCCAAAGGCAGAAATAATGCAATGGGTTGAGAAAATGTGCCAAAGAAAAGATTGCATCAGAATACATACAGACTATAGAGATGTACCCGCAGAATGGTTAGGAAAAAAATTAATAGAGTCAGCTGAAGAACTAAGAAAATTAGACCCTAAAATGTATAATTGGTTATGGCTAGGATTATGTACAGGTATAGATGAATTAATCTATTACATGTTTAAAGAAGAATCTATGGTAAAAGAACCTACAAAAGAACAAATATCACATATGAAATTCTTAGTTGCAGGTGGTGATTATGGTCAAATGAATGCAACTACGTTTCAAGTTTTTGGAATAGACTTTGTAGACAAGTGTTTAAGAGGAATAGACGAATATTATTACTCAGGAAGAGATACAGGAAAACAGAAAAGTCCAAGCGAATATGCACAAGAATTTAAGAAGTTAAAAGAAAGAGTAGAACAAGAAACTGGTAAAAAGTTACTTGTTCTTTTTTTAGATCCAAGTGCTAAAGGATTAGCAGAAGAAATTAAAAGAGTATGTCCTGGTATATCAATACCTAATGCAGATAATACAGTAAGTTTAGGAATATCAAGGGTACAAAAACTAATGTCGTATATGAGGTTATTCTTAAGTCCAAAACAGAAACATTTAATTACTGAAAGATATATGTATGAATATGACAAAGATAAGCTAGATAAAGGAAAAGAAGAACCTATAAAAGAGAATGATCACTGCTCAGATGCTGAACGTTATTTAGTAATGGGAGTATGGAAATATATTAAACAAATATTACCGAATATAATAGGAGATAAAGATTAATGGATAAAATAGTAACAGAGTATTTAAAAGAAATGGGATACGATAGTTGTATAGATGAAAACCAAGAAAAAAGAGTGTCTGAATGGTTAGATATCTACAAAGGTCCAACTAAAAAATATAATATAAAAATTTATAATGGAAAAAAATATATCAAACACAAAATAAAATCATTAAATTTGCCAACTCAAATATGCGGAGATTTAGCAGATTTCTTTTTTAATGAGAAATTAGATATTACAATAGATAAGAAAGATGTAGAGAAAAAGATTAAAGAATGTTTAGAACAAAATAATTTTTTACATAATAGTAATAAATTAATGCAGTTAGTAAGAGCCTTAGGTACAGGTGCTTATGTTCCATATTTAAGTAATAATGTATTAAAAATAAACTATATGAAAGCACCTAATATCATTATTTTAAAAGCTAATGAAGATGATGTAATAGATGTATTATTCTGGAGCAAAACAAAAACGAAAGATGGAAATGAGTATCTATTCAATTTACATGTATTAGACGATGATGAGGGATATATAATTTATAATGCTAAAAAGATAGAAAAAGATAAATCTGTATCAAATATAGATTTAGGTGATGCAGCAGAGATACATACAAAATCATATTTACCTAGGTTTGGAATGTTATTTACTCCAGAGGTAAATAATTTTGATATAGACAGTCCTTATGGAATTAGTAGTTTCGCAAATGCCATAGATGCAATGTTTGTTACAGATAAAGCTTATGACAGTATGGATAACGAAATAGACCTAGGAAAAAAGAGAATATATGTAGGTGCAGGAGCATTAGATTTTAACACAAATGAAAATGGAGAGCCAGTACCGATATTCGATCCAGATGATGTAGTACATTATGTATTGCCAGGAGAAGAAAACAAAGAATTAGTAAAAGAAACAAGTGGAGATTTAAGAATAGAGCCTATTTCAAGTGCAGTACAATATAATTTAAATATTGTAACAAGTAAAGTAGGATTGGGACATAATTATTATAAATTTAAAGATGGACAAGTATATGTCAATACAGATAATGTAATTAGTTCCAACAGTGATGTTTATAGAAAGATTCAAAAACAACAAAATATTATAACTAAAGCAATAACAAATCTAATATATGCGATAGCTGAACTTATAGATATTAAGAAGAAATTTAGTGTAAGTATTTTCTATGATGATACTATAATAGAGGATACAGAGAAAACTCAAAGACAAGCTCAGTCTGAATATAATGCTAAGTTAATTAGTAAAGCTCAATATTATAGAGATGTATACAAATTAAAAGATGAAGAAGCATTAAAATTTGCTAAACAGATGAATCAAGAAATTATAGATGAAACCATAACAGATGGAATAGAGTCAGCAGGTGATGAATAATGGATAATGAAGAAGCTTTTAGCAAGATTATAAATACTTATTCTGAACTTGAAACTAAGCTATTAGAAGAAATAGTTTCGCATTTTAATATTAATGAAGAATTTATTAATAGTGATTATTGGAGAATAGAAAAATTAAAAGAATTAGGATTATTAAATGAAAATATAGTTAAATATATTGCAAAAGCAACTAATAAAAATCCTTTAGAAATCCAATCTGCATTAGAAAAGATTGGGTTTAATACATTAAATATAAACAACTTGAATCAAGCTTATAAAGGTGGATATTTGCAAATAAATCCTCATATATTAATGGAGAATAATGTAGTAAATAATCTAATTAAATATTCTTATAATGAACTTACAAACAGATTTTTGGAAATAAGTAAAAAAATAGAAGAAGGAACAAGAACAGCATATTTAAATGTAGTAGAAAATGCATATATTCAAACTAGTAATGGAATTACATATCAAGAAGCAATAAGAAATTCATTAATAGAGCTAGGAAATGAAGGAATTAAAACTTTAACATATAAAACTATAGATGAAGAAGGAAATGTCACAGGAATAAGAAACTATGATATAGAAGGAGCAGTAAGAAGAGAGTTAGTAACAGCAACACAGCAACTAACAAATAAAATAAACGAAAGCATAATCCGAGAATTAGATGTACAATATATTTATTTATCTGAGCACATTAAATGTAGACCGCAACACTTTGATTGGCAAGGAACTATCATTAAACAAGTAGATTTAGTAAAAGTAACAAAGTATGGAGAAGTAGATGGACTAGCAGGGCCAAACTGTAAACATTATATGACGCCATATTTCGGAACTGCGAGAGGTAATGAATTAAAAAAAATATCTAAGGAAGATGCTTTAGAACAATATGAACTATCACAAAAGCAAAGATATATAGAACGAGGTGTAAGAAAATGGAAAAGAAAGGCTGAAATATTTAAGAATGCAGGAGATAAAGAATACTATAATAAATGTAAAAAGAAAATAAAAGAATGGCAATTAAGAAATAAAGAATTTACTGAAAAAAATAATTTACGTAGAGATTTTTCAAGAGAAAACGTTGAAAAAGTGACAAAAATTCAAGAAGATGATATAGTATTGACTATTAAAGAAGAAAAAGCAATAAATGATTATATCAGTTCAGAAAGTTATAAAATCAATGAAAAGCTAAGAAATAACATAGAGTTAGATAAATATGATTTAGAATTTAGAAATAACTTAGATTCAGCTTTGAGTAAATGCAATAATTATGAAGGAAATATAATTAGAGTATTAGATATGGATAACGAAGAAGAACTACAAAAGTTTATTGATAAAAATAAAAAGGGAAAAACAATAATATTTAACGAATATTTATCTTTTTCCAATAAAGAGAATTATAATAATCAAGCTAATATATGTATATACATAAGTTCTAAAAAGGGAAAAGATATACGAAAATATAATCCAGAAGAAAGTGAAATATTATATCCTAGAAATAGTAAATTCATTATAGAAAATATGATAAAAGAAAATGGCAAATACTATATATTGTGGAGGGAATCAAATGAATAAAAAGCCAAGATGGATTAATGAAGTACCAGGAATAAAAGAAACTGGGAAGAAAAGAGAATTAACATACGAAGAAAAAAAAGAAGCAGAAAAATTTGAAAAGGCTGTTAAATCTGGAAATATAAAAGAATGGTTTAATAGTAACAAATAAGTTATTAAAATTTTATTATTATAAATCCAAAGACGTAGACGTACGTCTTTTTTTTATGGCCTTTTACTTAGTCAGGCGTAAAAGAAACTAAGGTGCGAGATTTACTCGTTACTCGAATAAAAAATGGAGGTTTAAAGATTATGAATGGTGAAAATCAAAACAATGAAGGACAAAAACATGTAGTTACTCAGACTGCAAATACTGCTAATACAAACAAAACTGAGGAGACAGTTACTCAGACTGAAAGCAAAACTGAGGTAAAAACATTTACTCAAGAGGAAGTAAATGGAATGTTAGCCAAAGAAAGAAAAAATATGCCAAGCAAGGAAGAAATGAAAGCTTTTAGAGAATGGCAAGAATCGCAAAAAACAGAAGAACAAAAAAAGCAAGAAGAAATAATTAAAAATCAAAAATTACAAGAAGAAAGAGATTTCAATTCACAAATAATTGAAGTTATGAAAAAAGGTTTAGATTATGACACTGCCGAATTTGTGCAATTTAAAGTAAGTAAAATGGATGGAGAGTTTAATGAAAATTTAGAAACATATTTAAAAGAACATCCACAAACTACTAAAACAGAAGAAAAGAAAAGTGTTACAACTGGCTTTTCTCAGGGAAAGACAGCAAATACAGTTGTAAATGAAAAAAAGGATTATTTAGATAAGAAATACGCAAATAATCCATATTATAAAAAATAGAAAGGAAAATTAAAATATGAAATACGCAAATCAATATGTTGATGAAGAATATTTATCAGCAATAGAACCAAATTTATACACAGATGAAGTTTTAATACCAGGAGTTACATATAGTGAAGATATAGTTGAGGGGCCAGCAGGAGGATATTTTGCTCACAAATTAGATGATGGAAACGAAGTAGAGCCAGGAACACCAGGAAGAGACTTTAATGATGAGGCTGCAAAAGATGACTTAATACAAGTTTCTTATAATAACAATTTTCAAAAATCAAGAAAGATATATGGAGTTCAAGCAGCTGCAGTTAAGTTCGATTTAGCAGAAGCATATCTTGCTAATTCATTAAATGTTACTAAACAAGGACGTAGATATTCTGCATTAGCTTGTATGGTAAATGAAGGAACACTTTTAGAAGATAAAGAAAAAACTACAAAAGATAATGTTGTAGAAAAAATTATTGCTATGAGAAAAAAAGTTAAAGATAATCATGGACAGGCAAACTTTATACTTGTTTCAACATCAGTATACTCAGCTGCATTACAAGTATTAGGATTAAAATCTACTGAAGATCCTGCAATTATAAGTGCACAATTAATAAAAAGATTTGGATTGAGTATTATTGAATGCAATTCTTTCGATAAAGCAGAAGTAAAGTATTATGATTATAGTGGAACATTAAAAACAGTAGATTTAAGTAATGTAGAAATGATTTGTGGATACTATGAAGCTTTCAAACTTGAGGATAACTTTTCAGTATATCGTTTAATTGATAGTGAAAACTTTGCAGGCTCTAAAGCACAAGTAGAATATAATACTGCAATGAGAGTAGTAAGTCCTGCACAAATAATAATAAAGAAATATGAAAGCATATAAGGAGTAAAGGGACATGGAGAATTATATTGATTATGATTTCTATAAAAGTATATATAAGGGCAACATGTCCTTAGAAGAATTTGAAAAAGTAGTAACAAGAGCAAGTATTGAGGTTAGAAACTACATCATGAATAAAAATATAGAAAATCATGAGGAAGAAGTAGGAATGGCAACTTGCTCTGTTGCTGATATATTGTACAAAATAGAAAGTATAGAAAATAAAAAAGCTAAATTAATTAGTAGCGAAAAAGAAAACAGAATTATAAGTAGTGAAAAAGTTGCAGATTTATCAAAGAATTATGCAAATACAACTAGTTTAAAAGAACTAGATGAAGAAATATCTAATCAGAAAAATAAAATTAAAGAAGAAATTGAAAATTATTTGATGTTTACAGGGTTACTAAATAGGAGTGTTTATGGAAGATTTATTTGATAAAGATATAACAATTATAAATAAATATTTTGATAAAGAAACAAAAACAATGATGTATAAAGTAAGCTATGTAAAAGGATTTTGGAGTTCTAACGATGGAATATCTATTAATGGTACGCAATTAACAAAAAATGATGGATTAAGTGCAAGAATATTAATAAACGATAGCAGAAATGCAAAATATCAAGTACCAAAAGAATTTGAAAAAGAACAGAAAACATGGACATTACAAAATGACGATTATTTAGTAAAAGGCATTGTAAAAGACTTTACAGCAATAGCTAAGTTATTAGAAGATTGTCAAGAAGTAATGAAAATAACTAATGTTTCTAAAAAGGATTATGGTAGCAAAGATATGTGGCATTTTGCTATTACAGGAGCTTAACATGAAAATTGATTATGAGATAGCATTTTCTAATGTGCAGAAGCAACAAATACTAGATAAATATGGACTAGATGGCGGAAGAACGCAGAAAGTTATTGATAGTGCATTCATGGGATATGTAGATAAGTATATGCCAGCAGATGAAAATCAAGAAATGATTAATAGTATGTACAGTTCTACTAAACCTGGTTCGGGCGAAATTAATATTAATAAGCCTTATGCACATTATCAGAACGAAGGAGAAAAATATGTTGATTCAAAAACTGGTAAAGGTGCTTTTTATGATCCAGTAAGTGGACGATATTGGAGTAGACCAGGAGTAAAGAAAGTTCCAAGTGGTGAAAAATTAAATTATCATGGAGGAGCGAATAGAGGAGATCATTTTACAGAAAGAATGTTAGCAGATCATTATGAAGATATATTGAATGCAGGTCAAAAGGAGATTGAAAAATGATAGAAGAAATAAGAGAATATATTGCTAAGTGCCCATATTTAAAAGAATATGGCGAATTAAATATAGAATATTTAACTGATAAAGTAAATACATACTCTATAAATGAAAGTGCAGGATATAACCCAGTAATCAATAACTTTTTAGTTGGTTCAGAAATGCAGTTTCTTTTTACTTTTGATAGCAAATTACGTTGGAATGAAGATATTCAAAACAACATAGATAATTCTAAATTCTTTGAAAATTTTAGAAATTGGTTAGAAGAAAATAATAATAAAAAGATATTTCCTAATATAAAAGGAATATACAAAATTGAAGCATTGACTAACGGTTATATACATGTAACTAATGCAAATGAGGCTATTTATCGTATTCAATGCAAAATAGAATATTTTAAAAGGAGGAAAAGCTAATGGATGACGAAGAACTAATAGATCAAGAAATGCTAGAAAAAATTGATACAACTGATGTTATAACATATTTAAACACTACTCCAAAAGCAACAACTAGAAATTGGGCTTTATTTGGAGTAGGTGTAACAGAATACGAAGAGTCTTACAATTCAAATGTAAGTGAAGAGCATTGGATTATTAACAAAAACGCTAATAAAGATGTAGATGGATATGGATTAACATCAGGACCAGAGCAAACTTGCTATAAAGGTGATCCAGTATTTGAATTTATTGATGACATTAGATATAGATTAAAAACAGGAAAAGATGCAGAATCAGAAGTACTAGAAATTGATAAATATAAAGTAACTGAAACAGAAACATCACCAAAATATCAAGCTAGAGTCTTTAAAGTATGCATAGGTTTAGATTCAAGAAGCCGTGAAGGTGGAGCAGGAGTTAAAATAAAATATAGTGTAAATTATAAAGGCGATCCTACATTCGGAACAGTAACATTCGAAAATGGAAAACCAGTATTTACTGCAGAATAAGAGGGAAAAATATCCCTCTTAAATTAATTTGTGGAGGTATATATGGAATATATACAATTAAAAGAAAGAAAAGACATTTTTAGACTGGGATTTAAAGATACAGAAGGAAATATTATTTATGATAAAGATGGCAAAGAAGTTTGTATAGAATTTGATTTAGGTGATATAGACTTGCCAATAAAATACAACAAGTGTGTTACTCAAATTAATGATGCTAGAAGAGAACTTAAAAATAAGTTCATTATAATAAATAAACAGAAAGATAGAAAAGGTAAAGGTTTCTTATCTCATAATGAAGAAGAAAAAACAAAAGTTATAAAAGAGTTCTATAAAAAAATGGAAAGCTCAATGGATTTATTTTTAGGACAAGGAGGAACTCAGAAATTTCTTAATGGTAAAAAGATTTATTGGGAAGTATGGGATGACATTTCAGAAGCTCTAAAACCTCATATGGATAAATTACATTTAACTGTAGAAGATATGGAAAACAGAATAAAAAATAAATATAGTTTAAAAGAAGAAAAGGAAGTATTAAAAGATGTCTAATTATCCCCAATATGCAGAAATTGAGAATACGCAATATCCAATAAATACGGATTTTAGAGTAGCGCTAAAGTGCAATGAAGTAGCTGAGTCAGATGTTTCTGAGGAAGAGAAAAGTTTGGCCATAATTTATTTATTATATGGAGATAAAGGTATAGAAGCATCACATCATTGGGAAAAGTTATTAAAAATAGCAATGAAATATTTAACCTGTGGAAAAGAGAATACTGAAGTATCAGAGAAAGAAGTTGATATGTCCTATAAAGAAGATATGGGATATATTAAAACTTCTTTTTTTTATGATTATCAAATTGACTTAAATGCCAAGAAAATGCATTGGTGGGAATTTTACGAAAAACTTTGTGGACTTTCAGAGAAATGTATTTTAAACAGAGTTATATATTTAAGAACATTTGACATTTCACAAATTAAAGACAGAAAAGAAAAAGAAAAATGGATAAAGCAGAAGAAAGCAGTTGCTCTAAAGCAAAAGAAAATTATTAAGAAAACTAAAAAAGAAGAAGAGTTAGACAGACTATTCAGAGAACAAATTAATCCTCGAAGGAGGTGAAAAAAGTGGCAACAGATGGCTATTTAAAAATAAAAACTAAAATTGATAACAAAGAAATAGATAAAGGTATACAACAACTAGAAGATAAAATAAAAAAGTTACAAACTGATAATTCTAGTAATTCTCAAGAACAAAGAAACTTAGAAAATGAAATAAATGTATATACAAAATTACAACAACAAGCAGAGAGCTATAATCAGAAGCTCAAAGAACTAAATGCTGAAAAAAATAAAATGACACAAGCTAATCCTGAATTAGCAGTTGGACAAGATAGCATAGAACTAACTAATATAAAGGCTCAAATAGATAGTATTAATCAAAAGTATAGACAGACAGTAGCTGAAATAGATAAACAAGTTCCTAAAATAGATAAAGTTTACTCAAAGCTTACTAAAGTAAAAGCAAAGCAGGCTGAAAACAATGCTAAAATATCCGAATATAAGCAAAAGATAGAAAGTATCAAAATCCAACATATAGAAAATTCTATAAATAACGTAGGAAAAGGAATAAGTAAACAAATATCATCAATAGGTAAAATGGCTATGGGGATTATAGGCATAAGAACAGCTTTGGGAGCAGTAAGAAGTGCTGTTAGTTTAGTTTCACAGTATGATACTCAAACAGCTACTAATTTAGAATATATGAGGTATGTGTTAGCTAATGCGATAACGCCAGTAGTTCAAAGATTAGTTTCGCTGGCTATGACATTATTGTCGTATATAAATGCAATAACTAGTGCTTGGTTTGGAATTAACTTATTTAGCAATGCTAGTGTTAAAAATTTTCAAAAAATGCGACAAGGAGCAAGTGGAACAGCGAAATCAGCAAAAGAGATTCAGAAATCATTACAAGGTTTTGACGAAATGAATATATTGTCAGATAATTCAGACTCATCTGGAGGAGGCACTAGTGGTATTGATGCACCAAGCATGGACTTGAGTAGTATGCAAGCACCAGTTCCAGAGTGGTTAAAATGGATTATTGATAATAAAGATTTAGTATTACAAATTCTTGCAGGAATAGTAGCTGGAATTATAGCAATGAAACTTGGATTAGATGGAATAAAAGCATTAGGTATAGGAGTGCTAGTAGCTGGAATAGTAGGAACAATAGAAAGTTTAATTGGTTACTTAAATGATCCATCTTGGGAGAATTTTGGAAAAGTTATTTCAAATATAGGTTTAATACTATTAGGGCTTGGAATAATTATTGGAAATGTACCATTAATGGTAGCAGGAGCAATAGCTATAATTGTTGGATTAGTAGTATCAAATTGGGAAAAAATACATGATTTTTTACAAAACGGCATTGATTGGCTATTTTCACAAATGGATTGGGTAAAAGAAAAGTTTGGAATAGTAGGAGAAATAATATATACAGTATTTTTATTTGTTCTGCAGACAATTCTAAATGCATTTGACGGGTTATTCGACGGAATAAAAACAATACTAGATGGAATTTTACAAGTATTTAAACGGAATATTCACAGGTGATATAAAAACAGTATTGAATGGATTTAAAAATATTTTCAAACGGAGTATTTGACAGCTTATGGGGAATAGCAAAAGCACCATTAAATGCAATTATTAAAGGAATCAATAAAATGATTGAAGGAGCAAATAAAATAAGAATAGATGTACCTAAAGGAGTTCCAGGAATAGGTGGTATAAAATTTGGTATTAATATTCCTAAACTTCAAGAATTAGGAAAAGGTGGAGTAGTTGCAAAACCAACACCTGTTATAACTGGTGAAGCAGGAGCAGAAATGATAATGCCATTAGAAAACAATTTAGAATATCTAGATATTTTAGCTGATAAATTAGCAAGTAAAATAGGTTCAGGTGGAGGTTACTATATATTAAATATAGATAGCAAAACTGTACAAAGAGGAATGGCACAAAGAAGTAATGAACTTGCTTTTGCTAAGAATGGGAGGTAACTTATGTTAATAGATAAAAATAGTTTAATAATAGATGGTGTAGCAATGGCTCAATATATAACTAAAGCTAGATTTGGATATCATAAAATATGGGGAAAAGATACAGGCAGAGCTTTGTCTGGAGATAATTCCGGAACGCTAAAAGGTATTTATCCAAAAATAACAATGACTTTTAGAAAGTTAAATGAAGAAGAATTAAGTATTGTACTTTCGCTTTTTAATAAGGCTGAAAACAAAGTTACATTTTATAATCCAGACTTAAAGAAAACAATTTATAATATGTCTTGTTATTCTAATGACCAAGAAATGGACCAGGAGCATTTAGAAAAAATTCAAGATTATAGTAGTGCTGTAATTTCAAATAAAAAAAGGGAGCATTATGTATGAGAAATATAGATAATACATTTAAAGAAGATATAAGAACACATGGAAGGCAATTGGATTTTAAAATAAAAGTAAATAATATAGATGTAGATATAGATAATTTTAACTATATAAAACCAACAATAAATGCATTATTATTTAAAACAATAATGCATGCAATAAAATTTGATACTAAATATAATTTAAACAAGAAAGATAAAATCAATATAGAAGCTGGAATAAAAGTAAATGAGCCTACTTATAAATATATAGAATATAACAGTTATTATGTATATAGTTCCGAAAGAGAAGAAGATACTCTATCATATACAGTAATGGCATATGACAAAATGTTAGAGTCCATGATAGATTATGATTTAGAACTGAGTGAAAAAATAACTTTAAGAGAATACTTAATTAGAATATGTGAAAGATTACGCTGGAATACATCAAATATTCCAGCTATTTTTATTAATTCTACCAAATTAATAGATCCTACTTTGCATATAGGCATAGGGTATACTTTTAGAGATGTTTTAGATGAAATAGCTACATTATCATGTAGTGCATTAGTATTTATAAATGATGAACTTTATTTAAAATATCCGGAAGAAACAGGGCAAGAAATAGATGAAAGTTATTTAGATGAAGATAGCATAACTATTGGAGAAAAAGTGTTCTTCAATTCTTTGGTTTTTAGTAGAGCAGAAGAAAGTGACAATATATTCAGAAAAGATAATGACAGCATAGAAGAAAATGGATTACATGAATATAGAATATCAGATAATCAATTATTAAGTACAAACGATAGAGATTTATATATAGATGAAATGTTTGAGTATTTAAAAACTTTTGAATTTTATACTTTTGATATAAAAACTAAAGGTATATTATTTTTAGAAGCTTATGATAGATTTAGTTTAGTATTGAATGGACAAACATACTCAACTATACTTTTAAATGACGAAACTGCTTTTGATGATGGCTTGACAGAAGATCTGTATATGGATGCACCAGAAGAGACAGAAACAGATTATAAGTGTGCAGATAGCACGGACAGAAAAATAAATCAAGCTTATATTATGGTAGATAAGCAAAATCAAAAAATAGAATCATTAACATCAAATATAGAGCAGTATAGTGAAAGAATTAGTACAGTAGAACAAAGTGTGGATGGAATAACTCAAAAAGTTGAAAGCATAGAAGAATTTTCTAGAGAAGTAACTAGTTTTAATCAATTACATTTATCAGATACAGCAGAGGGAAATACATTAGTTTTGGATTTGACAATCTATGGTGACACAGAAAAATTTAAAGTATTAACACCATCAGAAACATTAGTGCCAAGTGAAACACTAGTTCCATATGGTGACACATTTGATTTAATAATAGATAGCCAACCAAGAACAAATACAAGTGAAAATGCAATAATCCATACAATCAAAATGGGTGAACCATTAAGAAATGTAGGAGCAGTTAGAGATGAATTAAATATTATAAACAATAAAGTAACTATAACAAGAAGAATAAGCAACGATTTGCAGGTGCTAGACACAGAAACAATAGAAGAACTAGGAACAATTAACCTTGAGACTCTAAAAAATGATACATATATATACATTCGAGAATATAGAAATGTAAGTTATTTCTGTAGATACATTGTAGACAATGAATATATAAAACAGTTTGCAACTCAAGAAGATTTGCAAAGTGCTACAGTTGAACTAAATACCAAAATAGAACAAAATAACCAAGAAATCTTACTATTAGCAAGCAAGAAAGTTGGAAAAGATGAAGTTATAGCTAGTATAAACTTAACGCCAGAAGAAGCTAAAATACTTGCTAAACTTATTAAGCTTGAAGGATATGTAAGTATTAATGGCGGATTCAAAATTGATGAGCAAGGAAATATGGAAGCGGTAAATGGTAAATTTACTGGTGGAATTATACAATTAGAAAATTCTGAAAAAGGTGGTAATTTTATAATAGGTGACGGTGTATTTGGTTCAAACTTTACATTAATGAGTGGAACTAAAATACAATTAGATCATTCAGGCTGTCAAATATTAATAGACGCTCTAAACAAAAATATGTATGTAAGCGATAGAACTGCATCTTCAGTTACTACATTTATACATCCAGGAATTATTAGTTTATATTCAGGAAGTTCTGCTTTGACAGAATATACCTCAATTAAAGGAACAGGAATAACAACACCTACTTTAACTCAGACATCATTATCAGAAGGAAAAAAAGAATTTGAAAAATTAGAAAATGCAATAGAAAAGATACAGAAAATAGATATATATAAATATTTATTAAAAAATGAGGAAAATAATTCAAAAAAGCATATAGGTTTTGTTATAGGAAAAGACTATAATTATTCAACTGAAGTAACAAATGATAAAAATACAGGTGTAGATGTATATTCTTTTGTCAGTCTATGTTGCAAAGCGATACAAGAGCAACAAAAAGAAATAGAAGAGATAAAAGAAGAAATAAAACTATTGAAAGAACAGTAAATATTTGGTAATATCTCTATAGAGGTGCGAGATATATGAAAAATATTTATAAAATTGTGCTAGGAATAGCAGGAACAGGAGCAATAGTTTCAACAGGAGTAATTACAGCCAATAAAATAATAGATAATAAAGGGGAAAACAAAATGTCTAATACTGTAGAAGTAATATCAGAATTGAATGTAAATGAACAAGACGATAAAAATATTATTGAAAACCAAGTAGAGCAAGTAGAGAATGTAACTGAAGAAACGCCAGAAGTTGATAATCAAGTTAAAGAAAGTGAACAAAAAGTAAATCAAACAGTACCAATACAAAATGAACAAGTGACAGAGAGTTCGGAACCAGTTGTTGAACAAGAGAAGAAAATTATTTGTAAGATTCCAATAGTTGGAGTAAACTGGGAGAATGATACAGAATTTAAATTAGATTTAAATGATAATAACATTTATGCAGGAACACTTATAGATAGAAATAAAGATATTGAAATAACCATTAATGGAATTGGAGTAGGAGATTTAAAATTATATGTAAATGGAGTGTTAAAAGCAGAAAAAATGGTAGATTTTAATGGGCAAACAAGTATTACAATACCATAACGAGCAGAAGCGGAAAATACAGAAGTTACAGAAGTAGTAGAATAAATAGTAAAAGGGGAGAAAAATATGAAAACATTTATCAAAGTAATAATAGGATTAATAATAGTAGCAGTGTTTACAGTAGGAGGTTTATGCTTAGGTATATATATTAGAACAAAAGAAAATCCAGTAAATTATATATCAAATCATATTAATGAAGAGAGTGAAACTAAAAATTTATCTCAAGATTTATCTATAGAAGATTTTAAATCAGCACTACTAAAAAATAATTTTGAAATAACAGATGAAATTACTAAAATGGGAACTTTGATTGGTGCAAATGAACTGGGATATGGGTATGAAATAAATGGAGCTTATATAGAAATATATGAGTATGACGAAAAAAGTTCAGAAGAGCTAACAAAACAAAATATTGAATCTGCCAAAGAAAAGAATGTTATTATAATGCCTGCGTTTAATAATGTAGAATTACCTGCAATATATAATAAGGGACTAATGTTAGTTTCGTATGAAGAACATCCAAATAAAGAAAAAATATTAGAAATATTTAATAATCTATAATAAGCAAATAAGCACTTACAGAAATGTGAGTGTTTTTATTTTGGAAAAATTTTAAATTACCTCTTGACTTTTGTGTGAACATATAATAATATTTATGTGTGAACAAAAGTGAGGTGAGAAAAATAGAAAAAAAGAAAATGGGTAGACCTACTACAAACCCTAAGAATATAGAATTAAAAGTAAGAATATCAAACGAAGATAAAGAAAGATTAGATTATTGCATAAAAAGCAGTAATAAAACTAAATCTGAGATTGTAAGAGAGGGGATAGAAAAAGTCTATTCAGAAATAAAAAAATAGGATAATGTGTCCATCGCCAAATTTTCACATTATCCACCACATAAGAACTGAAGTCCTTACAAATAAATTGTATCACAGTAAGGACCAAAGTTCAAGTAATGAATGGAGGTCTTTTTTATATGGAAATAAATTTTATATCAAAATATCAAACAACCAGTTTTTACGTGAATTTAGTAAACCATACATATGGAGTATATATCAATATAAAAGATATTGATAAGAAAGATGAAATTATACAACAAATTCTAGAAGAAAATAAGGAACGAATTGAGTCATGGAAGAAAGATTGGAAAGAAGGTGTTGCATAATGGAAGAATATGTTGAAGAACTAAAAGCTTATATAGGAGATAAAAGAAATTGGAGCAAAAAAGTATTTAATATTTCAGGAACATTGTACAGGGGCGTAGCAAATAAAAGATTTACTTGGGAACAAGGACTAGAATATATCAATAGTTTAGGAGGGAATGTTTAATGAACGATTTAATGATATTTAAAAATGAAGAGTTTGGAGAAATTCGAACAATAAAAATAGAAAATCAACCATGGTTTGTAGCTAAAGATGTATGCGAAATTTTAGAAATAAAAAATTCAAGAGATGCCGTAAAAAGATTGGATAATGATGAAGTGAGTAGATTGAATCTACGGAGGTATGTCAGGAGAAGTAAACATAGTAAATGAATACGGCTTATATGCATTAATTTTAGGCAGTAGAAAAAAAGAAGCAAAAGAGTTTAAAAGATGGATAACTCATGAAGTATTACCATCAATCAGAACTCATGGAGGGTATATAGCAGGTCAGGAAAACATGACAGATGAAGAGTTAATGGCAAAAGCTGTATTGATGGCTAATAGCAAGATTAATGAATTAAACAAGAAGAATAAAGAATTAGAAATACATAATTCACAATTAGTAGTTGAAAATGAAATCATGAAGCCTAAATCAGAATATTTTGATGAATTAGTAGATAGAAATTTATTAACTAGCTTTAGAGAAACAGCAAAAGCTTTAGGAGTAAAAGAAAAGAAATTTATAGCTTTCTTAATAGAACATAAATATATCTTTAGAGATAAGAAAGGAAAATTACAACCATTTGCAGATAAAAATAAAGGTTTATTTGAAATGAAAGAAAGTTACAATGAAAAAACTAAATGGGCTGGAACACAAACATTAATTACACCTAAAGGAAGAGAAACTTTCAGATTGTTATGTGTTGGATTATAAAAAATTAATTAGATAAAAACAAAAGCATCAGTTATAAAACTGGTGCTTTATTTAATGGAAAGGAGAAAGCATGGATAAAATTAATTTTGTAAATGGAACATCGCCATATATTAGTGCATTGAACTTAAAAAAGTTGCAAGACAATATTGAAAAAGCTATAGATGAAACAGTATATACAAACACTAAAAAATCACGATTAGACATAACAGAAGATACTGAAAAAGGTGCAATAGTAACGATACCAGTTTATTACAAAGTTGGAGCTAATGTGCTAGATGTATACTTAAAAGGAGAACGACTTATAATTTGTACTGGAAGCGATGAAACTACAGGAAGTTATTTTGAAGTTGGGGAAACTGATAGTATAAGCAATCAAATCAAGCTGACTTCGGATTGGAAACTGGAAGTTGGTGATTATTTAGAATTTGTAGTGAGAGGAGAGTGGAGCAATGATACCTCAAATTAAAGAAGGAATGAAAGATATAACTTCTCAATGTAATTTTATAAATTGTACTTTCGATGGAGGAAGAGTTTTAGTTGACGAAACTTCAAAGATTGTTTATTTGTCTGTAATGATTACTCCTACGGTAACCAATAGTTGGAAAACTATCATAGAATTACCAGTTTCGGCGAAATGCTTGCCAGTTGTTGAGTCACAGAGTGGAACTGGAATCATTGCAAGTGAGTTTTGGGCATATAACTTAGATGACAAGGTTGAAGTAAGGGGATCAATAACCAGTGGCAATCAAATTATAATACAAGGATTTTATTTTAAAGAATAACATAGGGTGGAAAGGAGAAAAAATGGAATCAATCATAGTAGCTATAATAACTAGTGGACTAGGTCTTATAGGAGTAATAATTTCAAATATGTTTAGTAATAAAAAATTGGAAGGTACATTAATTACTAGGCAAGCCGTTACTGATGAAAAAATATCGGAGCTCACTAGAGAAGTACGTTTGCATAATAATTTTGCTCAACGAGTTCCAGTATTGGAAGAACAAATCAAAGTGGCTAATCATAGAATAGAAGATTTGGAAAAAGCCAAGTAATTACATAGTTAAAAAATAAAAACGTCTTAAAAGCGATTCTGAAAGGTCGATTTCAAGGCGTTTTAAAATTTATAAAGAAAAGAGGAAAAAAATGAAAAAAGCTTTAGATGATTTAAAAAGTTTTATAACAGTAGCAATGATTTTAGTACTGTTCGTTATAGTGTTTGCTAATATTTTCGGAATTGTATTATCAGACAATATATTGATATTGGTAACAAATTTAATAACAGCTGTTTTTACTTATTATTTTACAAAAAAAGAAAAAGATGAGGAGGAAAAATAGATGAACTATCAAGAATTTATAAACTATTACAACGGAAAAGCAATAGATTATGATGGAGTAGCAGGAGTACAATGCGTGGATTTAATAAAGTTTTATTTGAATAAAGTTTTTGGATTAAATCCAGGTGCTTGGGGAAATGCAAAAGACTATTATGAAAATTTTAATAATTTGCCTTTGAAAAATAGTTTTACAAAAATAGTAAATACACCAAGTTTTGTACCTCAAAAAGGAGATATAGTAGTTTGGGGAGCTGGTCTTGGAAATACATATGGTCATATTGCGATAGCAACAGGGGAAGGAAACACATCACAATTCTATTCTTATGATATGAACTGGGGAGGAAAAGCTTGTAAGAAGGTATTACATACATACAAAGGATTTTTAGGAGTTTTAAGACCAAAGGACCAAGCTAAAGTAACAGGACAAGCTAATAATTTGTTTTGGGTAAGAGTCGACAAAGCAAAAGCTTGTGTAAGAAATCAACCTAACAGTAAAACAGGAGCATTGGCGGGTTCGAGATATTTATATAAAGGAAATACATTTCAAGCTAGTGGAACAGTAGTAGGAGAAAATGTAAGTGGTAATAACATCTGGTACAAATCTTGGAAAGGAAACTATGTTTGGTCTGGGGGATTAACTAGAATATAGCTAATTTAAAATATTGTACTAAATATTAAAGAAGAGGTAGATTAGATTAATTTCTAGTCTACCTATTTTTTTATGTTTAAAGGATAGAAATATCAATTGTAAAAAAATGTTGAAAAAAGTAGAACGATATGCTAATATACAGACGGAAGGATGTATATGTTATGCAACAACTAAGCGAAAAACAAGAAAGAGTGTTAAAATTTATTTGTAGTATAACTAAAAAAATTTATAGGTTTATTCAATATATGGGAGAAATGATAAAAAATATTTTTAGAATAATATATAATATTTTTAGGGCTTTAGGCATAATATTAATAATCTTTACTTTTCCGTTTATATTGCCATTGATATTGAAATTTTTAATAGAAATAAAATGTTTTACTAATTTAGAAGATTTTCAAAAATATTTTAATATTTTTGAAAATAAATATGTTATAATATGGCTAGGAATTGGAGTGTTATTATTTTTAGGAAGCTTTGGTAAAATGGCAGAAAAGTTGAAAGAGATTACGCAGAAGATAAGTGAACTTAGGTTTGAATTTGGAGAAAAAAAAGCATCAGTTAAATTTGATTCTGCAGCAATTCTTGAAGAATCAACTCAGAAGAAAAAAATTGCAGAAAAAATGAAAGATATTGATAATCCTGAAGATAATCAAAAAACAATCCTGGAAGAATTAAAAAACATAAAAAATTCACAATTAACTATTAAGGAAGTATATAGTGATAAATACTTATGTAAAAATTGTGATTCTAATAAAATAAAAGAAGAAAACAAAAAGTTAAGAAATTTTGCTACAATTAATATAATAAATAAAGAAACTAGAACATTATTGCATATTATATATAATGAAAAATATATAGAAGCAGAAAAATTCAAAAGTAATATAATCAAAGGATATAAAAGAAGAAATAAGAACAATGCTAAATTAAGTAATAAAAATATTAATCAATTAGCCAATAATAAATATGAAACAATTTTTAACGGGTTAAAATTTTTGAATATAATAGAGCCTTCTGAAAATAATTCAGAAATAATGTTAACTAATGAAGGAAAGAAGTTTGTAGAAGAATATATAGAAGATGAGGAGGGGTTGTAATGGATGCTACAGAAGTTGGAAAATATTTTTATTGTAAAGATGAAAATTTAACAGAAATACAAGTACAGAAATTGACATATTATGCATATGCATGGAATATTG
>JAGBEP010000019.1 GCA_017936925.1 Clostridia bacterium
TATTAATCACCTTCTTAGAATTATTATAACATATGCATAATAAAAATCTTGTCGAAATTTGACAAAAGAAAAACCGAAGAGTCATAAAACTTTTCTTTAAATTCTTGTTAAACCTCCTGACCAAACATAGTTACCTTTCCATGACTTATACCAAATGTTGTTGCCACTAACATTTTCTCCTACTACTGTTCCTGATGCTTGAAATGTATTTCCTCTTTTAAGATATTGAGAACCAGCTAATTTTCCAGTTTGACTATTAGGTTGGTCTCTAACACATGCCTTTTCTTTATCTACTCTAACCCAAAAAAGTTCATTAATTTTAGATTAGTCTTTTGGCATGATGAAATATCAATCTTACTTACTTTTTCCAAAAAAGAATTAAAGGACTTTATTTTTATCTTATTGAAAAAAGTTTATAATTTTTCTACTGAAGCTGCACAAAACGAAATTAATAATATTCTGATTTTGCTAATTTAATTGCTTTTATCGAGAATATTTTTATTGAGAATTTAAAAAATTTAAACGATATTAGTGCTCTTTTAAAAAACAACTCTAACACTAGTGATAATCCTCACGAAATAGGAAAAATTTTTGATTCTTTACTCAGAATTTATGATTCAGAACTCGAAGAACTATCTGTAGAAGAAGAGCTATAAGCTCTTCTTCTATCTTTTGCTACAATAATCCAAACATATCCAACCAGATGCAGTCAAGCCCCAGTTTCCACTTACTTTAGTTACTGTGCATACTACACCTTTTTTGTAACCATTTGTATAATAGTTACCGAGTTTTCTGTTTTGCTGTCTAGCATTAGCAGTTAGTTGATTATATGTTCTAGCTTTATAATTAGTTCCTGCTCCATATCTTACATTCAGAA
Organism: Clostridia bacterium; assembly: GCA_017936925.1. Taxonomy (GTDB): domain Bacteria; phylum Bacillota; class Clostridia; order TANB77; family CAG-508; genus UMGS1994. Next base: position 878 of record JAGBEP010000019.1, read on the forward strand.
CGCTTGCGTTAACTACATATGTTCCTGTACTGTAACTGTTCACTTTTGGGATACTTTGAATAGTTGAAACTAAATAGTCTGAACATACCCATTGATTAGTACCTATTCTAGACCAGTTTCCAGAAATTTCATATACTGTTACTTGACTATTATTTTTAAGGCTGGCCACAATTGTTGAATTTGTAGTTGGCTTTGCTCTAATGTTTAAAGACGTGTTAACTTTAACATATCTATTATAAACTGAGGTAAAGGTAACTACAGGTTTTGAATTATTAACTTGTTGTGTTCCTTCATATTTATAACAGAAGAAATTTGAATAATTTGCATAAGCTCTAAAATTATCTATGCTAACATAAACCGTATTACCTTTGACTTCTGCTTTTCCTCTACGACTTGGTAAATCAAACTTTCCACTATAAAGATATGGATCATATACTTTAATATAATTTTCTTCAATTCCAGTTAATACGATAAAATGACCGCCTGTAGTAAATAAGCCATTACCACAGCTAGCAACTACTATATGATTATTCTTTAATAATTCTACTACTGTGTTTAAATATATCGTTTCTTGATATTCTATATTAAATTCATCAGCTAATGCTCTAAAAGCTGACCAATATGTACCATTATTTGCACTCCTATACCCATATTTTACAAACAAATCGCTCATAGTATCTGGTGTTATCGCACCTTTACAAGATGTTACAACCATTGCTGCAGATGTTGGACCACAGCCTGAACTTCCAATAGTTTGACTAGTGTTTCCAACAGAACTATACATTTTATTGGACCATCTTGAGTCTATTTGGCTGTAGTATGTAAGTCCTTTGTAATCTCCAAGTGTTACATTCCAAGAACGTGCTTTATCTCCTTCATAGGCAATTTCACCTTGTAATTCAAAAGCCTCATCTTCTACTTCTTGCTCTTCAATGTTTTTCTCGTCCTCTTCTGTCTGTTCAACTATTTCTGTTGTTGGAAGCTCGTCAACTTCCTTCTCGGTCATTTCATAAGTTGCTATTTCATTATTAATAGTATTTTGAATTATCTGCACGGATTCTTTAATTTCTGGCTTGTCTGGAATAAATATTCCACACAAACAAATGATTACTGCTAAAATACATGAGACTATTATTAATATTTTCTTTTTCATATTTATTTGCTCCTTTCATTTTATAAATTAATAAAACGCCTCAAAATCGACCTTTTAAAATCGCTTTTAAGACGTTTTTATTTTCTTACTATGTAATTACTTGGCTTTTTCTAAATCTTCTATTCTATGATTAACAACTTTGATTTGTTCTTCTAATACTGGAACTCGTTGAGCAAAATTATTATGCAAACGTACTTCTCTAGTAAGTTCCGATATTTTTTCATCAGTAACAGCTTGTCGAGTACTCAATGTATTCTCTATTTTTTTATTACTAGACATGTTTGAAATTATTACTCCTATTAGAGATAATCCACCTGTTATTATAGCGACTATTATTGACTCCATCTTTTTCTCCTTTGTTAACTAATTTTTACGACATTAAAAAATGTCTGGTTTGTGGCATTCCCCACTTTGTTGCCCTCAGTAGAATAATACCTTAAACTAATTTTATCTCCCGCTGATATCGGCATCATAAAATTAGTTGTAACTATAGGTAGTTTTCCCCAAACATTAGTTATCTTTTCTTCATTTTTATAAATATAAGCATAATTATTTTCGTTTAAATAAGTAAAATTTATTGAACCATTTATGCTTACCCAGCCATCAAAGTTACAAACTATTTCCCCGGTATCATTTATCGAGAAAAGACTGTCATCAGATTTTCCTAAGATATTATTTAAAGGAACTATTCCTCCTGTGTTCGCGCCAAATACTATGGCACTGGTAATTCCTGCGCTTATATATGCATATTTCTTGCTTTTTTTACATTGAGGTACCATAGATAGCACCTCCATTCTTTAAAAACTGTCCGTGTGTGTGTGTACAGCCACAATGATTATATTGATTTTTCATTTTATATTCTCCTTTCTATACTATTCCAACAATTTTGCTTACATAATACTGAGTCACAGTTGATTCTTGAACAGTTCCGTTATAGGCAAACAATGGTTTAAATGTACTTTTTGCTGCATTTACGATAAAACCTACAGACATATTCGCTCCAATATTTGCGCCAGTATCAGAAAAAATACCGTATGGTAAAGCTGTAGAGATCTGATAGTCTGTTACTTTAGTTCCTTTTTTTGTTAAATCCATTATAAGTATATTACTAGCTCCACATGTATTATTATTTAAATAATCATAGACTGCATATGTAATTAATAAGTATCTATATTGGCTCAAATCTTTATTAAGACTTTGCTTGCTATATAACTCACCTTCAAAGATTATCTCTTCTTTTTTATTCTTTGGTATCATTATTCCCACACTCCTCTCACTGTAAAGTCTAAATAATCACCAACTTCCAGTTTCCAGTCCGAAGTCAGTTTAATTTGATTGCTTATACTATCAGTTTCTCCAACTTCAGAATAGTGACCTGTGGCCGCATCATCATATGTAGTACATTTGCTTAAGTATTCACCGTTCAGAAAAACATCTAAGCAGTCTGCGCCTACTTTATATTTTACAGGTATTGTTATTGTGGAACCTGCATTTATATTTTCTAATATATCTAAGCGTTCTTTTATAACTTTGCTATTAGAAATCAACTCTTTTAAAAGCCCTACATTTATAGCTTTATTCGTACCATTCTGTACTATTGGAAAAATGTCATCGTCGTTTAATAACTGTGCTAACTGCATTTCGCTTATTTTTAATTCATTTTCTGCCATCTAATCATTTCCTTCCTTCTGTATTTTCAATCCGTTTTCTGTTATTAATATTTCTCCATTTTCACTTGATAGATACTTTTTATTCATATAACTATCTTCTATTTTCACTCTTAATTCAAAGATAGAACATACATAAATTTTATCAGGTTCTATCTTTAACTCTACAATTCTACTCATTATCGCTCCAGTCTGACCAATCAGAGATATCTTCCCACTTTCCTCCGCTCTGCCCAATACCTAAAATATCCAACTTTAAGCCATTGGTTATCTTTTTTTACATATCCCATTGCCCTTTTCCATTCATTTCTGACCTTTACATATGCTATAGTATGTTTTAGGTTTCCATTTATCTTAGAAACTCCGAAATTAGGAGATAAAAGTGTTAAATCAATATAATCAAATATATTACTGTTACATCCCCAAGAAATACGAACTGCATTCGCAGAATAGGTTTTTAAGGAATTACTATATGTAATTTCATGAATCTTCACATACTTTGAACTAATCTCATTATTACAATTAAACTTGTTTCCTACATTTTTAAAATTATCTACTTGTAAAAACGGTGTAAATACTATGCCAGTATCGCTTCGTGAATGTTTGTAGGATAGTGTAACTTTTATTGTATAAGTCATTTCATATACATTAAAATAAACAACCTCATATTCTAGTTTTATATTGCCCGAAATAACACCATTTGAATTTAACAATGTGGTGATTAGTTGATTTTTTCTCTTGTTTGTATTTAAAAACATTGTTTCTCCTTTTATTCTAAATATCTTAAATATACATCACCTTCTGTTCCTAGCTCAGGAACAGGTTGATTAGATCCGTATAAAATTTTCTTTTGATAATACGTTCCTTCTTCAATTGCATTCAGTTTTTCTGTAAATTCATCTGAAAGTTCTTCTAAAGCTTCTCTAGATGAATTAAGTTCTGTTTCTAAAGATGTTTTAGCACTATTTAGCATATCTAATATTATTTTTTCTATTGTTGCATAGATACTAGGAAAATCTAAAAAAGTTCTAGTATCTTCAAACTCTACTATCCCTGATGAACCTGTTTTGAATTTGGCTAATTCATATTGATATATTCCTGTAGGATTCTTGACTATATCGTTTTTCACTAATTCAGGATAGCTATAACTCGTTCCTTTTACAATCTTATACGAAACTTGATTTAGTTCACTTTCTGTATTCATCTTAGTTAAATCAATTTCAATTACTAATTTGCAATAAGCACTATCATTTCCAACGTTTATTGAAGTGTAAGTGTCTTCCTCGATGAATCTTCCTCGAACACAAACGCAACCACTATTAACAATTATGCTTGACCCATTATTTGTAAGTTCCATTTTATTCTTGTAATCAACGATACCATTATTTTTATTTAAAAAGGTATCCATAAATAATGCAAATATTGGATTTTCAAATAATTGTTTTGCAAAAACATGACCTTTTAACATTTTTATCTCCTCTCTTTCAATAATTTATCAATGAAATTAGTTCTTATGTTTCCACAAGTATATTCTATAAATTTAGAAGATTTTATTTTAATTGCAGAAATATAGGTATCATAAATAATAGAGTTTTTAGTTTTTATAGAAACAGGTGTTCCTATTTTGAATTTTCTTTCTAATATATTAAAAGAAATTTTGTGATTGTACGAATTTACTTTAAATTCGTCTAAAGCTTTTTGAGGTGCATCTTCATATTTTTCTGTATAAATTGTTTTAACTGTTCCTTCAGCCCTGTTAGGATTAAGCATATCAGTAGTTGTTGTCCTGTCATTTAACAAGTATAATGAATAATCTTCCCCGCTAGTTAGAACTCTTACTTTTGCTACTACGTTTGTTTCAAAGACTTCCGAATAATTTGAGATTGCTTGTGCTTGTGTATCTATTAGTTCTTTCTTATATGTTTTATTTTCAATGTCTATAATCAGAGATTTATCTTCAATTGAAAAATTATAAACTATATCGTATTTTTGGGTACAATTAGTCATCCACGTGTGCAAATTATAAATTCCATTTTCTGCATTACTAACTGAAACTTGCTTTTTAGTGTGAGTTTTTACATTTACTTTTAAATACGCTTTATTTAAAAATATATCTGCATTTGCAATAAAATTTTCAGTAATGGCGTTAGCTATAAAATCTTCTATTCCTATTTCTTTTATCATTTCTTCTTTATTAAGCTTAATTGTAACATCAAACATATTTGTTATATATTTCGATGTATATTTATAAAGTAACTCGCCATCATTGTTTAATACTTCTTTAATTACCCCAAAGTACAAAGGTTCGTTATTCTTTTTATAAGCTATAATGTCATTTTTTTTAACATCTATTTTTTTAGCCACGTTAATATATGATGTATCATTAGTTTCTTCATCAATATCAAATTCATAATCTGAAATTTCAATAATATCTTTAACTGAAAAATCCCTATAATCAAATATCCATATAAAGTTTTTGTTCGACGCGAGCTTTATTTTTTCTTTTACTAATATTTGAATATCTACGTCTTCTTTTACTGTGTTTCCTAGTGAATCTGTATATTCTAAATTAGCCTCATATATCCCACCATCTTTAGGCGCTTTTATTTCCACTTCATAATAGCCCGTATTTTCATTATATATAGCGACATAATTCGTATTATTAAATTTAACTAACAATTCTTTCATCTTTCACCTCTAGACTGCCTTGCGATATTCTAGAAATGTAATTTTAGCTTTCAATATATCATTTGCTGCCAGCAACCTTATTTCTGTAGATCTATTTGTCGGGATTCTGACAACGTTATCATTCTCAAACTTAATCACATCAGCCTCAAATAAGCTTACGATTGATCCATCAACTTTTTGTTTATTAATATAAAAGTCCTCTTCTTTGCTACAATAAAGTAGTTTTTCATATTTTTCTATTGTTGTATCAAAAGTTACAGTTTGATACAGTTCTCCTTCTATATACACTTCAATAGATGGATTTACTACAAATCCATCTATTTCCAATAATATTGGAGCCTCTACATGTCCATTATTAATATAATTAGATATTCTAGAAGCGTAGTCATTGAATCTACTATCCCATGCAAAATCCCATCTTATTTCACCTGTCTGAGGCTCAATTGTGTAAATAGTTTCATTTTTGGTATACCATAACGATTTGCACTTTATGGTTATTGGAGATGTCAATATGTTGTAATCATCTTCTTCACTTTTGTCTATTTGAACTATGTCTATGTCTCTATAATACTCTATTCTATTAGTTTTTTTGGGTATGTATATTAATTTTAAGTCACTAGATTTTAAAACGAAATCAATAAAATCGGAATATTCATCGTAACTCATGTCATCAAACTCTAGATCGCCGGTTATCTGATTTTGTTTAAGCGTTTTTTTGTTAGGAACGAAAGTATTTCCAACCTGAACATACTCTATATCTTCTTCATATCCTAATCCCGAAACATTGTATAAAAATAAACCGCCATTAACTTTTTGGCAATCTATTCTCTTTCCTAATTCATTTTCAAAATAAAAATTACGAATGTCTTTATAATCATAACTCATATTTTTAACCCCCATTTATCTGAAATAAACTTTTCGGCCCTTTGTAGCTCTCCGTCAGTCATTTTTTGTGGGTAAAAGTTAACAACCATATTTCTTGTGCTATTACTTATCTTGTTTTCAATCGCATTTGTCATATATTCCTTATTTTCTTTTGCAGTTAAAACCCTCTCTCCTTTATGTAGCCTTGCCACATAATTATCATATGGAACATAATCTAATCCTGTTGCATGTCCTGGTAATGAAGCTGTATTGATTTTAGCGGTAACGCTTAATAACCCCGACAGTTTAGAAGCAATACTTCTTGCTGTACCAAAGATACTATTAATTATTCTGCCATCTGATAGTCCATTTTGAAGACTAGTTAATATTTTTCTTCCTTCGTCCTCTGCTAAATTTCCTTCTCTAATTCCTTGCATGACCCTATCTATATCACTTACGCCAGCCATTTGCAAAAGTGATTTCAGATTCTCGTCACTCATTCCATTTAAGAATGCCTTTAAATTATTCATACCTTCTTTCGTGAAATTCCCCTGTTCATCAAGCGCCTGTAGTACCTGTTCTATCATTACTTCTGCTGATGATACTAAGTATGGGGTTTCTTCTACAGTTACTCCTGTCATTTCTTGAATTTTCAATCTTAGTTTTTCAGGATATTGCGAAATTATTTCTGCGTAAATGTCATAAGAATCTGTTGCTAAGCTTTTCCATGCATTAACTACATCCTCTGAGTTTTCATTTGTTATAGATGTCATTCCTTTTAATTCTTCTGCTAGTGTTTTTAGCCTTACTTTTGAAGAGTTATAAGCAAGTTCATTCTTTCTTTTCTCTGATTCATTACCATTTTCTACCGCTTCCTCCATTAATTTTTTGGACTGATTATTATAGTACTGCTGTTCTTTTATTCTTTCTTCAAAACTCCTTTTTATCAACTTTCCATCTTTTTCATATGTAGCTGATATGCTCGCAGTTATTTTTTTCAAAGATTCTGATGATCCTTCTGTAAACAGTTCTAAATTATATTCATAGCTTTTTATATCTTCAGAATATAAATCAACAGTATCTCTTAAAGATTCACACTTTTTATCTAAATCATCGTATTTCGAAGTTAAATTACTAGCATCAGTTAAAGCTTCTTCGTATTCCTGTTTAGCCTTAGCCCTTTTTAATGGATGTCCAATCCCTATGCTCATATACTTTTCCCATTTATCTGAGGCCTTTTCAGTAGCCTGATACATTGCTGACATTGCTGCTTCTCTTTCTTTTTCTGTTTCCAAAAGTTCTTGAGTTTTAGTTGTTTGTTCAGAAATAGCTTTATTGTATTTTTCCTGCCCTGCATTTAATATAGCTTCCGCTTCTTTTTTTAGTATCACATTATTAATCTCTGACTGCAATTCCTTATATTTGTCGATTACACCATCTGTTAGATTGATTTCAACTCCTAGCGATTCTGCGAGCTGATTAGTTATTACTTCTGCTCTAGCTTCATAACCTACTTTAACTTTTCCATTTTCATCTACTATTTGAGTTAATTCATTGTATAGATTTTTACAATATTCCAACTCATTTAGCTTTGAGTCTCTGCTGTCATCTATAGCCTTTCTTGTCTCTCTAATTGCTTCTGCTTCTTGCTTCGTCTTCTCTAAGGCTTCTGCGGAAGCCTCTGCTTGTTCTCTTGTCTCCTGAGTTGCATTTTTTATACTTTCTTGATAAGCGGTATAAGCTATTGTAACACCCGTTACTGCTACTGTTGCTATTCCTAATGGACTTTTTATAGCGCTAATTGCGCTCGCTAAAGTTTTGGAACTTTGAGTAGCACCTTCTGTTTGTCCTTTTAATACTCCTATAGCTCCTTTAAAAGTTCCAACACCTGTTACTACACCACCTATTGTTTTTACTGCTGCCCCACCAATTTTAATTGCAGGTCCAACTGCAACTACTAATGCACCCAGTTTTAATATAGTGTTTTTCGTTTCTTTATCTAATTCGGAAAACTTTTTAACTGCACTAGATATGTTGTTAAGCATTGGTTTAGCATCTTTTACTATTTCTCTTAGTGAAGGGGCAAGTTCATCGCCAAATTCTATAGCAAGTTTTGTAACTTCATTTTTAAGCATTATCATTTGAGACTCTGTAGTTTCATACCTCTTATCTGCTTCGTTCGTTAAAGCTATATTTTCTTCCCATGCTTTTGTTCCAGTTTCTATTGCTCTGTTAAATAAATCTCCTGAGTTTGCTGCTCTTAATAAAGAATCTCTTAGTCTAGTTTCTGTCAATCCCATTTCAGTAAGCATGGCAATTGCACTTTCGCCTTTATCTTCGGCATTACCTAGCCCTTGTATAAAGGCTGTAAGAGCTGATGTCGCATCTTCTTGCCACGCTTTCTTAAATTCCTCAGCTGTCATTCCTGCCACTGCTGAAAAATCTTCTAAGTTAGTTCCTGCCGTTATTAATTGTTGCACTTCTGTGCTTGTCATTCCTATACTTTGAGATAATTCTTTAAAGCTCTTAGAATCGTTTTTAGACATCAATTCTAATTCTCTTAAGGTCATTCCTGTTTGTTTTAAAACATTGTCTAGTTTTTCTCCGCTCATTTCAACAGCATTTTGCATTTTTACCATTGCTTTTGATAATGCAGAGCCACCCATTTCAGCTTCTATTCCAACAGAACTTAAAGCTGTAGCTAGCCCCATTATTTGAGCTTCTGTCATTCCTACTTGATGTCCTGCCCCTGATAATCTCGTTGACATTTCCACAATATCTGCTTCTGTAGTAGCAAAGTTGTTTCCTAATTCAACAATTGTTGAACCTAATCTATCAAAATCTTTCTGAGACATCTGTGTTACATTTGCAAATTTTGCTAATTGACTCGCAGCTTCTTCAGATGATAGATTTGTAGAATTACTTAAATCCATCATCGCTTTTGAAAAGCTTAGGATATTCTCTGTTTCAATTCCAAGTTGCCCTGCGCTCTCAGCTACCGCCGAAATTTCGCTTGCTGATGCAGGCATTTGCGTTGATAGTTTTAGTATTCCTTTTCTTAATTCTGCTAGCTCTTCTTCTGTAGCATCAACTGTTTTGGTTACACCTGTAAAAGCAGACTCAAAATCAACAGATGCTTTTACAGAAGCTACTGCTAGTCCACCTGTTATTCCACTAACTATAGATAGTTTGTTACCAACTTTTTCTATCTTACTACCTATGTTTTTAATTGTTTCTCCATGTTCTATCCATGCCTGACTTGATTTCTGTAATTTATTTGTTTGTTCACTTAAACTTTGATTCGTTTCTTTTATTGCATTATCTGTTGCCTGTTGCGCTGTTTGAGCCTTAATTATCTTATTATTTGTCGTTTCTATGGTTTTTGCTAGTGTCTTGTGTCTATTCTCTTGTAATTCTAATTCTTCTTGTAATTTTTTAGCTTCCTCAGAATCTTTTCCCATTGAAGTAGCTACAGCTTCATACTTACTTCTTAAAGATGCTATTGTTTCTTCTTGTTTTGAATATTCTTCTTGTAATGACTTTAAAAGATTTTTATTGTTTTCAACAACACTAGATTGCTGTTTGTATTTTTCTTTTAACAATTCTATTTTTTTGGCTAATAGGTCTGTGTTTTCATTGTTTCCTTTTAGTTGTGTTTGGTTAAGTTTTAATTGGTTGTTTAAGCTTGTTATTGTCTTCTCAGCATTTTTGACATTACTATTAAAATTATTTACATCAGCTTCAAACTGAATCTGCTGCTTATTTTTTGACATTGCTTAAACCTCCTTTGGATTTAACTTATAATTTTCGTAAGCTACTATGTTTTTCTGTATATTTTCCAAGAAGCGAATATCAGCGTTCCAAAAAGTCTGTTCATCTATTTCATTTATGTAAACGTAAAAGACATACATATCTGCCAATGTTTCGATATGTATGTCTGGAACTTTATATATTTTCCCATCTTTCTTTTTTTTGCTAGTAGCTTTTTTAAATGCTTCTTGGAATTTTAGTTTTTTCTTTCTAATAATAAATCAACACCTATTTCGGCAATTTCTACCATATCAATATCTTTTATTAAATCTAAAAAAGCTTCATAGGTAATGTCTTCGTTAGTTGCTCCTAAATATCCCGCATAAATTAATTTGTAATAATCACTAAGTTTAGGCTCTACTTCTTTTACTTCTCTTAGTAGTTTTAAAACATCTAATTTGCTTCTTGTTTCCGCCTTTTCAATTGCTCTCGGTGTTATTTTTAAATTTATTTCTCTATCTTGAATCTTCATCTTTTCCTCCTAAAAACAAATTAAAATACTGTAATAACAGCACTTTAATTTATTTTTAATTATAAAAAGCACAAGAGCATTAATTTGCCCTTGTGCTTTATCTTTTAACCTACTTCTTATCCAACTCCAGGAACTGATTTAACTAATTCAGGTGTAAATGCACTTAACCACCTAGATTTTACATCTTCGTCTTTAATGTCTTTCTCAAATGCATCATAATAGAAAAATCCATTTTCATCTTTTCTTGCTACGAACTCAAAATCTTTCATTTCAATTTCTGTAGTGTCATTATTTACTTTAATATTGAATCCTTTTACATCATCCATATTTGGAAAAGCTATGTATTTGATGTTTCCATCCATGTCTTCTATTATTGCTGTAAGAATGATTTTTTTAGGTTTAATATCATCTCCATAGCCATATATTCCTTCTTTTAGACCTTCGTTTGTCATTCCCATTACATCTCTTTGAACAGTAGTAGCAGCATGTCCTGTCATCGTGACATTAACTTGTTTAACTTTCTTTTTAGTTTTTACAACTGCTCCTTCGCATTTTTTCTCAACTGTTTCTGTTTCTGAATTTCCGTCTAATGTGCCAATACAACCAAAGCTTACTGCTGCTTTTTCATCAATTGTTATTGTGGCTTGACGTATTTTATAGTCTTCAAAGTCCATTATAATACCTCCTCAATTTTTTTATTCAAATGGTCCGTTAGTCCATTTGTGATTTTTGTACTTTGACTTTCAAGAGCCTTGTTAAAAAACTCTTGTTTTCCTTTTTTTCTTTGACGTATTCCACGTCCTTCATCTGGAAAAATTAAATAACCGAAATCTTTCGATTTCGGTCTTATTTTTGTTTGTATTTTAATTCCTAAGTCATATCTGATTTTTTCTAATGAATCAGACTGTTTTGCATGTGTTTTTGGAGCTCCTTTGGTAAAATGTTCATATTTAGAAAGTGGCATTCTTTTATATACCTCTTTTTCTAATATCTTACCTGCTTCCCCCCACATATAGTTATTAATTTCAAATTCAGCACTCTTAGGTAGTAACTTAAATTTTTTTACTTGTTCTTCTATATCTTTAAAATTTACAGATAATTGATTATAGCTCATTGTATTCTCTCCGGTCTTTCGAAAATATAAGTATTCATGTCCACCCATTTATTTGTGTCGCCTACTTTTATATCATCTGGATCCATTTGAATGAATCTTAAATTAATATCTTCAAAGGCTTTAATTATTTCACTATCTTTAATTGTTTGTTCACCATCATAGACGTAAATAATTTCAATAGTTCGAACATATGAACCACAATTATTTTTCTTAAGAGTGCCTTTTCTTATAATAATATAATTGTAGTCTTCAACCTCATTTTCATATATTCTTTGATTTCCAACGGGTAATTTAAAGCTTTCTGCAACTTGTATTATTTTGTTGTCAGTCATATTTTTCTCCTTTATTAGTAGCTATTTGAAGATAAATATATAAATTTATATTATCTGAACTGTCTTTTTTAACAACATCGTATATTTCATCATCAATTTTTATTTTTATATTTTTAGGTAAGCTTCTATATGGAACTTTAAGTTTTTTATTAATTGTATATCCTAAAGAATTAGCTACGTAATTATCATTATCTCTAATAGTCATTGTTTGAAAAGGTAGTTTTCCAATACTTTCAAATTTTTCACCTGTTTTAATCTTTTGAATATTTCTAATAGTTTTTATAGAACCATATTCTAAAAAACCTTCGTTATATGTGCTATGCTTTACTTTTACTTTTTCATTCATCAGAATTCTCCACTTTTTCATTTATTGCATATTTTAGCTGTAAATTTTGTAATTCATTCAAAAAATTTTGTTCAAAATACTCTTTTGAGTAGCTTCTTGTATATCTACAGTAGTCTTTAAGAAGTCCTAAAGCCACTAAATCTTCTTTATATTTAATAGCAGTACCTGTTTTTTCATTCAGGTACTGCTTAGCTTCTTCAATTAATTCTTTTATGCTATCATCTTCGTCATTCCAAGTAATATGTAGATATTTTTTTACTTTTTCAAGTAAATCTTGAATGTCCTCCAAGGTTAATCACCTCAATTTTTAAACTTTTTCTGTCTGTTCATCTGAATTATTAGGTGTTTCAATTGTATTATTTACTACAATTGGAGCTACTAATGTTGCTTCTTCTAATTCAGATATGTCTACTAATAAGAAAGAATCATTGTCCTCAGGAAATCCATTTCCATACATTTTTCCTATATATGTTGTTTCATCTTCTAAGAACTTATAGTGTTCAGAACTCTCTATTTTTCGAGTAGACCCTATTCCCATAAAGTATTTTTTAGCAATTCCGACAATTGCTTTTCCTTTTTCAGCAGCTGGACTTTGAACTACATCTGTTGGAAATGGTAGTACGTTATTTGAATAAGTTCCATTTGTGTTTAAGACTGTTGTTGCAGGAAATATTTTTGTTAGATAATCTACTGGATTTACTACCATTAATAATTTAGTTACGGCTCTTTTTCCATCTTTAGTTAGTTTAGCTGCTAAAGCTCCCATTGTTTTTGGTTTTAAGTCTGTTATTTTAATAGCTTCTTTTTTTGGATATACTCCTTCAACTACATTTCCAGCTAAATTTCTGTTCATTCCTATTGGTTTTTCTTTTCCATCTCCGTCAACCATTCCTTCTTCTAAACCTATACTTAATGCTTCAACAATGCATTTTCTTATGAAAGTATCTAGCCACGCTGGACCTAAATCCATATGAGCTTTTGCTATAGGTAAAAATGCACTTAATTTATATAAGTTTGCTGGTTTCTTTTCAAAGCCTGATGATAATTCCTTTTTTATCTCATCTGTTAAGCCTCCCCACCAAGCTGGATTAATGTCTCCAGTTCTGACAATAACTTCAATCATTCCTGTAACGTTTTGGAAATCTATTTTCGAAAGTAATGGATGTTCAGAAACTAAATCTTCGAAAATTCTATCTATAATTGTTGTTGGCATTGCTACTTCTATATTACTTAATGATTGTTCCGCCTTAATTGCTTTTGCTATTTTACTATAATATTCTTTTTCCTCTGATGTCAATAATTTTGCTCCTCTAGCTGTCATAATCATATTATCTTGATTAGTTTCTCTAAATAATTTTGCTGTTTCTCTTGTAGCTTCTTGTGCTGCATATTGCATAATTTTGGTCATGACTTTTGCTTGAGCTTCATTATCTCCACTTTTTATTGCTTCTTTCATTTCATTTTCTAATTCTTCATTAGATAGTTTTAAATCTGGGTTTTCCATTTTAAATTCCTCCTATTTTTTAAAAATTTCATTAAAAAAAGACACTACTAAAGTGTCTTGATTTTTATTATTTGATTGTTTATTTTTTTCTTCTTGTAAATCGTTTAAATCTATTTTTATTTGATTTACTACTTTTTGAGCTATTTTTTCTGACAATTCTTCGTCAATTACTACTTTTGTATTATTTTTTTCTGCTTCTTGTTGTTTTATTTTATTTACTAAATTCATAATAAATCTATTAGCATGTTGATTTACTGCTTCGTTTTCTTCAACTTCAATAATTTCATCAGCAAATCCCATTTCTACGCATTCCTTAGATGTTAAATATGTTTCTGCTTCTAAAAGTTCTTCCAGTTTTTCTTCTGTAATATTAACTTTTGATAAATATGCTGCTTTATAAGCTTCTGCAATCTTGTCCATATCGTCAGCAGTTTTTCTTAATTCTTTGGCGTTTCCTCCTGTATATGTCCAACAATTATGAATCATGATTAATGCTGTATTTGGTACATATATTTTATCTCCAGCCATGGCTACTACTGAGGCTGCTGATGCTGCAATTCCATCTACATAAACATTTATTTTAGCTTTATGTTGTTTTAATAAATTATATATTGCTAATCCTTCAAAAGTTGAACCTCCATATGAATTTATATGTACATCTAGTTCTGATACATCCCCCAAAGCTTCTAAATCTTCTTTAAATCCAGATGCAGATACATCAGTGTCATACCACTCATATGAAACTATATCTCCATAAATAAATAGTTTAGCTTTGTTATTTTCTACATCAGAAAAACTATAGTATTTATTTTTTCTCATTTTTTCCTCCTTCCTTTATTTCTTCATAATTTTTTGTAATATATCTTTTATTAGCCCAAGCTTCATCGATTTGTTCTTCTCCTAAAGCTCTCATTAACTCATTGTGCGTAAATCCATTTCGTTTTAAAATATCCAAACTGCTTGTTGAATCGAGCATATTTATATATTCAGCTTTGCTAATATCGATTTTCATTTTTGAACCTTCTTTGTAGGCATTAACACCATAAAGTTTTCTATTAACTTCATCTTGCAACAGTTTAGCTGTTGGTTTCCCTGTGAAAGTAAAAAGATTCTTGGTTTCTTCTTTTATTTCCGATAATTCGCCTTTTAATACGCTTCTAGGCATATTAAAAGCTATCGACACCATGTTGATAGCTCCATCTATTATTTTTTGAATATCTTCTGAACTTGTAGAAGATTTCTTTTCACTTTCAGTAAAATCAAAACCTTCTTCCATTGGTATAACTGCATTTTCACTTGAAAAATATGATTTAAACTTTTCCCTAATTGCATTCTGCAGTTTTGTTTGATCGTCGAACTTTTGTGACCACGATGTATTAAGTTTTACTTTTCCCTTTATTCCTCTTGAAGATTTGTAATCTCCAGCAGTGACAGCAATTAATTCTCCATAGCTATTAAAAACATTGTCAAGTAATTGCTTTATTTTTGAATTATTTAGCTTTAAGTAAAATACATCTTCCATATAATAAGTTTTATTAAATATTAGCTCTTTAACTTTTACGTTCTCAAAAGATGTTTGATATAATGTTTTGTCTTTAGGAGTAAAAGAATCTGCTAAGTAATACATACCTAACTCTTTGATTATTAAAGCTTCATTCTCATAATACAATTTCCATATTACTTCTTGCCAAAATTCAGTTGCATTTTGATTTTGATTAGGTTCTATATTGAATCTATAATAGTTTTCTTCAAAAACTTCTTTTTTCTGTTTATATGTTCTAAATTCAGAATTGGCTATCATTTTAGCTATTATATTTATTGCACTTGCGATAGCTAATTCTTTGTAATATATTTCTTTAGTTAGTTTTTCTGTGTAACTATTATAAAATGTATCATTCTTATTAAAAAATCTTCCAAAAATATCTTTTATGCTCATGTTTTTTCCTTTCTAAAAAGTTATTGCTTCAAATATTTGTGCATTTTCATTTATTTCTTCAATTTCTTCAGATGCTGTCATTGTATTTACAAAAGCCATGAATCCGTCTGTTTTTCTTGATTTAGGCTCTATTTTGCCATAAACTTTGGTATTATTTTGCCAAGGCACTAATTTTGTATTTCCTGTAAACCATCTCATTAAAGGATTGTCTCCCCATATTATTTTTTGATTTACAAATGTGCTTTCTACAACTGGTTGAATTTTTGCAATATCGCTAGGTCTAACTAATTTTACTTTTTCTTTGTTCTTAGCATCGAAACCAATTTCAATTAGTGCTTTGCTTACTAACGCATATCTAAAGTTGTCTAAGACTACTTTTTTTATATTGTATTTTTTTCCTTTTTCAGTAATCCATTTACATAATAGTTCTGGATTTATTTCTACGTTATCTACTTCTGTTAATAGTCCTTGTTCTTTCCAATCATTTATTGGTGCTTGTATTCTTGCTCTATCCTTACTGTTTTTGCAAAACCAAGAATGCGTAATTCCATAATAGGTATTCGATTTTTTGAATAATAAAAAAACTGATGCAAAATCGGATAAGCTTGCATAATCTATTCCACATATACAACTTTTTCCTTCTAAATTTGGTACTTCTTTATTTGTTTTTTTAATTAAATCCCAACTAACTGCTTCTTCCTCTTCTTTTTGTTCAGGCATATTCATTCTTTTAGTCATAAATTCTGATTTTTTACTTGGAAATAATTTTAATTCTTCATAATCAGTTTTTATTTCATTGTATAAATTTGGCATGTATTCTAAAGAAGGATTTGCTTTTATCCAACATTCTTCATTGTCTGCCTCTTCTTTGCTATCTATCCTACATAAAAATGGAAAATACCTAACTGTATTTTCCATTCCTTCTAATAATTGTTCACAAACTTTTAAAAGTTCATCTAGTGGTCCTTCTCTTACATATCCATTTGTAGTAATTATAAAAACTCTTGAATGTTTTATTTTTCCTAATCCACTTGTGAAAACTTTTATTTGTTTATAATTTTCATAAGTGTGATATTCATTGAATAATATAGCTCCATCTTTTTTTCCATCTTTTGTTTTAGCATTTGAAGTATTATATCTATAAAAAGCTTTCGTCTTTTTGTCTATAATAATCTCCTTGTTCCAATAAAAATACTTTTCCATTTTCTTTTTATTGGCTTCAAGCATTTCATAGACAACTTTAAAAGTGTCATTAGCTTGATCCTCAGAAGCAGCAACTATATCTATACTATACTTACTAACGCCGTATAATCTTGACTGTAAGAAATTCATGAGCGGCGCCATCATTCCGTCTTTTCCATTTCCACGTCCCATTAGTATAACAAAAGTCTTAAATATTGGAATATCGTCTTTATACATAAATACAAAAGCATATACAAATTTCTGATATGGAAATAATTTATAATACCACTTTTCACAATATTGAATACATTTATAATATGTATCACTATCAAAAAAAACATCGTCCCTTGAAAGCAAAGGTTTTACGATGTTTTTAATTAATAATTTTCTATCTTCATTTATTTTTTGAGGGTTTTCCTCACAGTATCTTATGTATTCATCTATTTCTTTACAATAAATCATCTCCATCATCTCCATCATCGTCAGGAGCTTTTAATTCTAATTCTTGCAAAATTTTCAACATTTCAGCATTAGTTTTTAGTAATCTTTCATAGCTTTCGTTTGGTTTATATGTTGCAAATCCATTTCCGCCTATTGCTCTATATCTTATACCTCTATCATCCAAGTCAAACTTTAATCTTTCCTTTAAATCTATAAAATATAGATAGTCTTCTACCATATCCTCAAAGTGTTTTCCAAACTTTCCCTGAGATGTTAATTGCGACATTAAATCTTTTCTAATATTTTGCTGTAATATTTCTATTTTGCTTTCCATTTTTTCTTGTTTTTTTAGATATTCTAAATTTTCTTCCGTTTTTTCTAAACTTTCTTCAAACTCTGTTTCTTTTGATTTCTTCGTATTTTTCGTACTTTTTTTAGTTGCCATTTTACACCCCCTTATATACACGCGAGGTCATTTCTGTTTTGTCTAGAACACCCCCCGTTCGGCAGTCTGTGATTTTTAGCTAAAACTTTTTAATGGGGGGATTATGATAACTCATATCTTTCAATTAATTCAACTACTACATCAACTGTCTTCTTGTTAAATTTAATAGTGTTTCTACTGCATCTTAGCTCTATAAGCTCATATATTTTAGTTTCTTTTAATTTGCTTTTTAAATCTTCTATTGTATATTGCTTTCCGCAACAAGGTCTTAGAGCTGCACATATTATTCCATCATAATAGTTTCTTAATAGTATTTTAAATTTCTTTGCAACTTCTATTTCCTCATATGTCTTATTAACTTTATCTGTAATCTCAACTAATTCGTTAACATCATATATCTTTTCATTTATTTTAAAATCTATTTTATCTAATCCTTCGGCTTTATTATTTCTTTCGTTAACATCTTTCTCTGTTTTAATTTCGTTTGCTTTTTTGTTTGCTTCATTAATTTCTTTTTCTATTTCTTTTTTGGGCATTACCATCTCTCCTCATTAATAAATTTCTTTTTATTTGTGTTATTGAATTGATTTTTATTGTCTAGTATATTATGATGATGTATGCATACAGTTTCTAAGTTATTTTCATCATATGTTAATTCAGGATATTTCTCAATTTCTTTTATGTGATGTATGTCTAATTTCTTTCTGTGTTCTTTGATTGTTAACTTTCCTTCTTTTTTGCATTCCTGACATTCGTAGTTATCTCTTTTTAATATCTTAGGACTTAAGTAATCTCTCCAGTATCTGTCATCATATATCTTCTTTTTATTGCCCGTTGCGATTAATTCTTTTATTTGTTCTATGCTATACATTATTCATCTTTTTTAATTATCATTGTTGGTTTAAATTTACTCATATCAACTAAATCTATTGCTTGTTGATAATCCATATATTGATACATAGTTTCAGCTAAAACTTTCATATCTATATTTTTAGCGTCCGCCCTAAAATCTGCTGTTGTTTTATATTTTTTTCCTAAATTATCACTTAATACTTCTAATAAATTTTTCATTCTTTCTATTCTCCTTCTAGCTTAAAAAAGCCTGCTCTAAAATATCCTTCTATTCCTTCAAATATCAAATAATCCATATCATAATCATGACAAGTACATTTTATAACATCTTTAACAATTAACTTTTTTCCTTCTAATTTTTCTTTGTAGTTGTATATTTGTGGTATTATATAATTTTCTCCAACAAACACAACAATATCGCCAACTTGTTTTCTTTTATTTTTTTGGTTTGATTTCTTCTGCATATGGTTTTCCTTCTTTGTCTCTCGCTTTTAATATTTCATCAGCTCTTTTGTTATTAAATTCTTTTACTTGATTTTTAATATAAGTTTCATTTGTATTTTTGTCAGTTACATTTTTTTTAAACATTATTGTTTTCATTAGCATTCTCCTTTCCTATTTTTCATTTTTAAATATTTTTCTATTTCTCTATCTGGTTTATTTATTTTAGTTAAATCTTTTTCATAACTTTTGCATTTAACAAATAATTGATTATTTTTATCTATGATTACAATATTTCTATCACAATTATTTTTCAAACACTTGCTACATATTTCTTTTTCAAATTTACTAATAACTTCTTTTTCTTTCATTTGCTTTCCTTATAAAAAATAAGAACTTGCTAGGCAGTTCTTATATCTATTAGTTGGTATTAATTTCGGAGATTTATTTAGAGAACGCAATCTGGAAGAGTATTAATCCTAGCATCAATACTTTTGGTAGCGATGATCAGAGTCGAACTGATTAAATCCAGCTTATGAGACTGGTGAGATACCGGTTCTCTACAATCGCTATATAAAAAAATCTTAACTAAAAAAGTTAAGATTTTTGGCAAAAGTTTATATAAATGATAGAAAAGAAAAATAAAAAGTTTTTTTCTTTGCTCATTATAATTATAACACCATGCTTTTTACAAAAACAATGAAAAAAATATGAAAATTTTTGATATTTTTTTATTTATAGATTTAATAATGTATTAGTTCCTTTTTTTATAATGCCATAAATTGTTCTTTCAGAACAGGAATATCCATAGAGTTGATAGTATAAGTTTTTACCTATTTCCTCCGCCTGTCTCCCATCTACATAATAGGCTGTTAATATCTTTCTTTCTTTGTACTTTAATGAATTTAGTCTTATTTCCGCTTCTTCTACTTTTTCTCTTAGTTCTTCAATCTCTTTTTCAGTTTCTTTTATTTTTTGTTTTAGTTCCTCAATTCTTTCTTCTCTTTTAATTATTGTTTGAGCTACTTTATCTCCTATCTGATTTTTACTATGTATATCGCTATTAAATCCGTAGCTCGTCCCCATATTCTTTTCTGCTTCTATTTTTTCTAGCTCTTTTAGTTCAGCTTTGTATCTTTTCAAATCATTTTTTCTTAGTTTTAAACTACCAATATTTTCTCTGTTGTTTTTTAATAACTGTATTAAATCTTCTTTCGTCATCTTCAAAACCTCCTATACTATTCTACTTAAATCCCAGTATGTATAAGTTTTTCTTAATGTTTCTCCATTTTCTAAATTTTTTTCATATAATACAAAATTTTTATAAAACTTCTTTACTTTATACCCATTGATTTTCTTTCGTATAGCTCTTCTTTTAATTTCATCTATATTAAATCCTATGTAGATTTTCTTTCTTTTCTCTCTTTTGCTTCTGCTAATAATTCTTCTTTAGTTTGACTTATATATGGTTCTACTTCTAAATTTTCACTATATGGTTTTAACATATCATCTATTTTCTTTATGTCATCTGTTATGACAGCTACTGTGTAATGACTCATTTCTTTTCTCCTTTCAATATTTTTATTCTAAACCTAGTTCTTCTAAATAATATACTTTATGATTTTCTAACCCTTCAAAATCATCAATTATATCTATATAATTCATTTCTTTATCATATTGCGTAAAATATAAAAAATCATCATCTTTTTTAATATTAAATTACTCTTTTTATAGTTTTCTATTTGCTCTTCATTAGTCATTATTACTTGTCTTTCACTTTTTTCACTTTTATCACTTTTATATGTAACTCTATCTCCTACTTGTATATCCATAGTTATTCTCCTTTCATTAAATCTAATATATCTTTATATACTTCTAACTTCGCTTTCATTTCTTGCCTTTCATAATAATATGTTGTATTACTTAGTTGTTTTATTGCTTCTTCTATCATTACTATCATTCTTTGTATATAAGCTACTACTTCTTTTCTTTCCGCTTCTAGTTGCCTATTTTTTTCGTTTGCTTTTACTTTTTCTCTAACAACTTCTAAGTAGTCTTTATCTTTATATTCATTTAAAAAATTCAATATCTGTCTTGTTGCTATTCTTAATATATTTACTCTATTTCCAGTAATTATGATGTTATCCATTATTACCGCTTCTAATATTATTGCTGCTGATTCTATATCATTTCCTCTTAGTAAAATATCTCTAGCTTTCTCTATTTCTTCTTTACTTGGCATTACTATTCCTCCTTGTAATAATGTTTATTTATCATCATCGTTACTTCATTCCAATTAAACGCCTTATTACACTTTGGACATTTGGGTAACATATCTTTTGCTCGCATCATTCTTTCATATCTTCTCGCTTCTTTTAAATGCGGCTTATATGTTTCTAAAATTTTTTTATTTTCTATAGCTCTTTTTATATCTTCGTTTATTTCCTCCACGTGCATAGCTACTTTATATATTGCATCGAATGCATCTACTATTGCTCCACATATTTCGCAGTATACCAATCTATTTTTGCAATCTACTTCATAGAGAGGTCTTTCACACTCACATATCTTTTTTCTTTTATGATTTATTCTTAAAACATCTATGCTTACTATTTTTTCTTTCTCTGGCATCACTCTATCCTTTCTACGTTATATTGTTCACATATATTTTGTATTACCTCTTCTATTTCATCTTCTGTCCCTAGTCCTCCCCAGTCTGCATTAAAATAACGTGCATATCTTAATTTTTTAGTATCGTTGCCATATCGAATAGTTTGTTTCCTTCAACTTTATATGTTGACCATGGCTCAAAATCTAGATCCTTTTTTATTGTTTTTAAATCAAATTTTAGTTCATGTAATTTTTGTTTTTGTATTCTCATCGTTTTGTCTTTTTCTTTTATTATCGCTTCATTCTCTCTATATGCTTTTATTAAATGGTGTATTGCATAATATACATTTTTATATACATATCTTTGTCCTCCTCCAAAACAAATTGGTTCTATATTTTTTCCTGTTTTT
The DNA here is from genome assembly GCA_017936925.1 of Clostridia bacterium. Classification (GTDB taxonomy): domain Bacteria; phylum Bacillota; class Clostridia; order TANB77; family CAG-508; genus UMGS1994. Next base: position 23,145 of record JAGBEP010000019.1, read on the forward strand.
GGATTGTATTGCTTTAACCCGTCAATAAATTCTTCCAATATCTTTATATCTTCTTCCATTACATCACCTCTTCTATATCCAAATTATCTTTTCTTTTAAGTTTTCTATGTTATAGCAAATCTAACAACATCCTTTATTAAAGCTTGTACTTTTTCCTATGAATTTGATTCTCTTTTTGAAAATTAAAATATTAAGTTTATCTATATATTTTTCATACATTTCTGCTCTTGTTGGTGTTTCTAATGTTGATAAAGGAAGCAATAAGCAAAAAGCTTTGATTTTTCCGAGTTTCTATTAATTCGAATGTGTGATTTATAATTTCATTTTGCTGCGCAAAAGGTGGATTGCTTATTAATAAATCGCATCCTACAGGCGGTTCTGTTTTAAAAAAATCATTTCCGCAATCATCAAATATGTGTGTTGCTTTATATTTAAGTTTTAGCTCATCTGCTTTTAATTTAAAATGACTATCATAGTTGTTAAAAGGAAACCATATCATTTTAAAGCTTTTAATATCTATTAAATCGTATATATCTTCTACTACCCACCTTGGCGTTGCTACATGATCTTTATTTGTATTTTTATCTATTTCATATGTATTCATTTGTTTTCTCCATTGCATCTTCCATATTTTTTCCTTTATCCTTCCAAATAATTATTCTCTAAATATACATATCCGAAATCTATAAAAAATATAAAAATTATCCAAATACCCCAGAATACTCCGCAATATATATCACTTTCTTTTTCTTTTGATTCAATTATTCTGTCTATAGTGTTATTTATAAAAAAATTACTTTGATTTATTGTATTATTGTTAATATATGTAAATAATGTTCCTTCAAATTCTGATGGAATTATGTAATATTTGTATCTTAAATTACTATTTATTGGTTTAGTATCTTTATATTCTTCATTACTAAATGTTATAGCACCATATTCAAATTCTTCATCTAGGAACTTAAATTTTTTTGTATTAAATTCTTCTTGACCTGCATAATCCCATGTCCAATATTCCTCTGTTGTATAATATGTATATGTTTCATTTCCTATCTTTTCTTCATGTTCAACCTGTCTTTCATGTCGTGTATATTCTTCTTTTACTTTCTTAATATAAAAATACTTTCCTTCAATGTCATCTATACTTACACCGTCTATTGCTTGTACTTTTCCTTCTGCAAATGTATACCCTACATTTGTTTTTATTGCATATTTGAACATTTCCTCATCATTTCTTATTTTTAGTGCCTTATAGTAATGTTCATTTTTCTCATCAATTCCATTTTTTATAGCTCCTGATATTAAAACTCCTATTCCTATCAACATAAAGGTTATTGCTATTACTACTAGTATTTCTCTACGTGTAATTTCAAAATCTTCAAAATCCATACACTACCTCTATTCTTCAAATAAATTTCTAGGTGCATCTTCTGAAGCTTCATAATTTAAATATGTATCGTCTAATTTTTCATACCCCATAATATTTAAAATCATATTATTAGGAAATTTCTTTATATGTTTGTTATATTGCTTAACTTGAATATTATAATTGTTTCTGTGTTCTGCTATTAAATTTTCTGTAACTGCTAATTCTGTCATCAAAGATTTGTAATTTTCGTTGCTTTTTAATTCTGGATATTGTTCAGCCACCGCATTAATTAATATCTCCGCTTCTTCTACATCACCATTACTTGCTTTACTCCTAGCATCAACTATCTTTGTCATTGTTTCTTGTTCGTATTGATTATAACTTTCTACTGTATCTACCAAATTGTAAATTAAATCTTCTCTTCTTTTTTCTTGTATATTTATACTTGATTTACTCTCTTTTATCTGTTCTTCTAAATTAATCGCCATATTATTAGTTCCAATAAAAATGCAACTAATTAGCACTATTACTCCTATAATTATTGATGCTATAATTAAAATTATTTTTATATTATTTTTCATTTTCTTTTCCTCCACTTTAAAATCATTTCACTTGCGAAATATGCGATGATTATTATTTCTAATATTATCGATACTACTACAAAGACTATTATCCATATGGCTATTAAATATAAAAATACTTGTCCCATTATTCTTTCTCCCTTATTCGCTTTAGTTTGCTTTTAAATTCATTTACAGTTTCTTCTTTCTTTAGTTCGTATATTTCATTTGAAAATAACTTATTATACTCATCCTGTATCTTTTGACTTTCTGCATATATAATCCATGTTATTACCCATAAAATTATATTGATTATTCCTAGAGCTATTGCAATTTCTTCCATTACTTTTTTCCTCCTTCAATTCTTAAATCGTATATATAAGTTTCTTCTTTAGTTTCTAAATTTATTGATTTAATTGTGTCCGTTTTAATTCTGACTCCATATTTCTTACTAAAATTATTCATTAATGCATTTATTTTCTTTAGTTCTTCTTCCACTTTTTATTCTCCTTTGTTTATTATTTTTCATCTATTAACTTCCAGAATTTTTCTGCGCCATAGTCATTTACTAATATTTTTCTTAATTCTTCTAATTCTATTTCTTCTAAATTTTCAATTCCATGTTGCTTGCAAAATTGTTCTGTTCCAAAGGAACAAGCTCCTGTGATTGCTCTATATTGTGCTCTTGTTACTTTTCCTGATTCTTTTATTTCTTTTACTATATCTTCTATTTCTTGACTTTTTATTTTCTTAAATTGTAAATCTTCTAATGCTTCTCGTAATGTTTTTCCATGTGCTGCTAAATCATCTTGTTTTACTAAATAAACTTCATCATCGCAGAAAGCTAATCCCTTAATTATTGTGATTCCATCTCTTACTTTTTCTGATATTTTAATTGTGCTTATGCCATCAGAAACGTCTACTGGATAAATTTTTTTATTATGTAATATATAAAATTCATTTTCTTTTAAAACTCTTCCTTTAGCATCTTTATAGTCTTTGTTTCCTATCTGAGCACTTATTGCAAAATCAGGAATATAATAACCTTGTCCGTCTGTTGTATATTCGGCAAGAGCTATCCATGTGCCTTTTTGGCTTTTATAATGCTATTTCTGCCACAAGCAAAAGCTATTGAGTTATTTCCTGTTACTTCATGTTGTGAATAATTACCGCTACTTGCTTGTTTTGAATTATCACCGCTACTTGCTTGTTGTGAACCATAACCGCTACTTGCTTGTTTTGAATTATCACCGCTACTTGCTTCAATTTCTTTCACTCCGTCATCTTTATCTTTCTTTATTTTTTCAAACAAATCATTTATAAAATCTCTTACTTTATTTGAAAAATCATCTATCAATTTAAGTTCTAATTCTCCTATAAATCCTTTAAAAAAATTAAACATTCTTTCTCCTCCTAATCCATTCTTGGTATATGGTTATCTCCGCTTCTAGCTTCCTCAAATTCATTTAATACAGGATTTAAACATTTCTGACATAACATTAGTTCTATTGGTCCTCTTCCTGTTAACGAATATGGTATAGTTACAATGCCTCCTGTCATATTTTCTCTTTTAGGTAAAATCACTATTTCATCTTTACAATAATCACAAGTATAGTAATCATATAGTTTTTCTTTATTTTTATTGTTCAAATGATCATTACCCTTATATTTGGTTTTCTTTTCTATTTTTCTATCTCTATAAAAAGCATAGTTTTCACTTATTTTTGACATTTTTTCCTCCTAATCATTTGCATACAGCTTTTTAAATTCATTTTCATTGTATTTTCTTTCAAGAGACTTTCCTTGTGCTGTACTATTCTTTTTTTTACTTTCTTTTTTTGCTTCTTCCAACGTTCTTATATTAGCTTTAGACCAATTATTTAGTATCGCTTTTATATATCTGAAATTTCTTTGATTGGCTTCAACACTTATTTCCAGAGCATATAGCAAAATATCTTGATTTAAATTCTCTGAAAATTTTCTTAGCAATTTTTCTATGTATGGTGTTATTTGTCCGATATTACTTTTATAAAATTCAAAAATTTTTTCTAAGCCGTCAACACAACCGTCGCTTATACTATTGTTATTTTTTATATTATTATCTTTATCATTATCATTATCTTTATCGGTATAATTCGTATACAAAATTTTACGTTCGTATACGCTCGTATTTTTATTCCATCTTTTTTCAATATTTGCCTTATTCTGCTTACATTTTTCTACATACTTTTCGCGATTTTTATCTAAAACCTGCTTTATTGGTTGGAAAGCTATTTTTAAAGATTTTTCTAGCTCTAGCTCTTTTCCAGTAGCTTCATAACTGTAAATATTCTTTATCAGTTTTCCTGCTTCTTCATCTGTGAGCATATCGAATATTTCTTTCTGCTCAACATATAAAATAAAACCGTTTTTCTGCACATGCCTATATCTCCTTTCTTTTGTATTAAAAATTATATTTTTTATAAACTAAGTTCTCTTTGTTCCAATTCTCGTATTTGCCTTTTAAATATTCTTCTACTTCTTGCTCCATCTTTTGTGTTTCCAGTCCGTTATCCTGTTCCTGATGGCATTTATTGCAAGCTGTAAATATATTTTCTACTATTCCCAGTCCACCTTGTGATCTAGGAATAAAGTGTGCATTTGCGTTAAACATTGGTACTTTTTTGTGACAGAATATACATTTATAACCATCACGTTTCCATACTGATTCCTTAACTCCATTTTGAATATCAGTTGCTATTGTTCTTTTATGCTTTTTGCTCTTCTGTTTCTTATATTGCTTATACTCTTTATTTTTGCAATCATGACAGTCTTCATATTCAATTTCACCTTTACTTAATCTGCAATATTTGTATTTGATTCCTTTTCTTGTTCTCCAACAAAAATATTTACACATAGAAAATACCTATTATTTCAATTTTTTTCCGCAATTTCTGCAAAACACATCTATTTTATCAACTAACTGCCCACATTCTTTACATATGTATGAATCACTTTTTCCAATAACTACGTATTGTCCGCTTTGTTTAATTTCCAAAAGCATTCCTTCTTTTAAATTTAATTTTTTCTTATCGTTTTAGGAATTACTACTCTTCCTTGTTCATCTAACGCTCTTATCATATTTATTTCCTTTCTTTTTTATTTACATTTTCTGACAAATTTTATATAATCGTTTTGAAAGTGAGGTAAATTATGTATAAAACCAAATCTAATTCATGTCGTTTATCAAACATAACACCAAATAATGATATAATTTTTGAAATCCCTATTATTTGTCCAAATTGTGGATTTTCTTTACAACCTATAATTGTTGATCATAGATTATTAACTTATAGTTCAACACATCGACTTTTAATAATTTCATATAAGGGAAATTGTTGCTCTACACCTTTTTATGCAACTTATGAATATAGTGATTTAAAAGCAACTTTACTTGATATTTTTCCTCATTTAAAATCTGTTACAATTCCTAAAAACATAAAAGAAATGTCTCCTAGATTCGCCAATTTGTATGAGCAATCTTCCACTGCTGAGCAAAACGGTCATTTGGAATTAGCTGGCTCCGGTTATAGGAACTCTATTGAAATTCTTATAAAAGACTTTGCAATAAAGAAATTACATGCACCTGAAAAAGATGTTTGTAAAATGAATTTATATGATTCAATTGGCAAATATCTTCAAGAAGTCAATATCGAAACTTCTGCTGCAGATGTCATTAGAGTTTTAGGCAATGATTACACTCATTATCAGCGTAATTATGATGATATTGATTTTGTTGTAGTAAAAAAATACTTGGAAATTTTTATACAACAGGTAGAAACAAAACTTTTACTTATGGAACCTATCGTTCCAACAAATCGCCAATAACTAATGTGTCATTTTGCACTAATAAATTACCTTTAAAGTCCCAGTATTGGTATATATCTCACTGGGGCTTTTTTGTTCCCCTTGGTTTTATCATGTTTCCTCCTTATAACTTTCTCTTGACCTTTTCCACTAATAGTGCTAAAATACTGGAAAAGATACGATTATTCATGTAATCTATTTTTTATTTACAACAGAGATATACATATGCTTGCCAGAGCCGTATATCTCTTTTTTTGCCCATTTTTTTAAACTTTTCCATGGATTTACTCTTTTACCTGAAACTTGATATAAAAATCCTTGTATAAATATCATTGCTAAGAATATTCCTAGTAGCTCTATTACAACTACCATTCCACATGCTATTGCATCATAAATCATTATTAACTCCTCCTTTTCTTTAGTAAAATTACATCACAATCCTCTAATCTTATGTTCTTTTGTTTCAATTCTTTTAGTTCTTTTTTTAAATGATAAATTTGTAGCTCTTTTTCTTCATTGTCATTTCTTAGTTCTTCATTCGATGCCTTTAGTTTCATATTCTCTGCTCTTATTCTTTTTTCTTCTTCATCTTCAAGGTATAGTATTTGCATTGTTTTCCTCCTTTCTTTCATTTATGCTTATTCCTGCATACTCATAAACTTTTGATGCTATTATGTTATATATCCATCTACCACCTTCTTTTTTAGGTGGTATTGCTGTTCCAAAATTAAATCTTTGAGACCTCAGTCCTGCTCTTACTGTTTCTGCATTTGTACCTATAATTCTTCCTGTCTCGTATGGTGATAAAGTCTTAACTTTCTCCATTTTTCCTCCTTTCGTCGTAATTTTCGATCTCTTATCCATATTATGTTTACAAAACTTATTGTTCCTTGTATAATATTTCCATTCATTTTTAAATTCACTTAGTATATATGTTCTATGAATAGTACTAAGTGAATTACTATTCGATATTACGTGTTACGTAATTCGCAACCAAAAAAAATATCAGCTGCTTCTTTTTTAGGAATATCTAGACATTCCGTTAATTCTAGAATATCCGTTAAACTAAATTCTACTTCTCCTCTAAATCTTCTGCTAACATAAGAACCTGTTTTTTTCCATTTAGTGGCTAAATCTTTTTTGGTTACATTTCTAAATTTCATGAATCCTTCTAATCTGCTTATTATATATGATACTGTTTTTTCCATTATCTCACCTCCTATTTACGTAGCATGTAATTACGTTGTACGTAATATATATTATTGTTTGTTTTTTGTCAATACGTTTTACGAAATTTTTTTATTTTTTTTAGAAAATAATATTGCGCAATGCGAAAATTTGTTATAAAATACAAACATAGGAGGTTTTATATGGAAGAACTTTTTTCAAAAAGATTAAATGAATTAATCTCCAATAGTAATTATACTTTAGATGAAATTGAAAAATATGTTGGAAAAACAAATGCCACAATATCTAGATATGCATCTGGAGAAATTACTGGAGTAAAAAGAAGTACAATTGTTAAATTAGCTAATTTTTTTAATGTATCTCCATCTTGGCTTGCAGGATTCACAGATGAGAAATATGATATTTTTTCTAATAAACAAATATTTCCGCTTCTTGGAAAAGTGAAAGCAGGCTATGATTATTTAGCTGCAGAAAATATAATTGGATATGTAAATTCTGATAACACTATACCTGATTCTCAGAATTGTTATGCATTAAAAGTAACTGGAGATAGTATGCAACCTGTTTTGTTTGAAGATGACATTATAATAGTACATAAACAAAATGACGTTGAAAATGGACAAGTTGCTATTATTTTAATAGATAATGAAGAAGCTACTGTAAAAAAAGTAGTTAAATATGAGGATTATATTGAGTTAGTTGCTTTTAACTCTTACTATCCTTCTAAGAAACTTACTAAAGATTCTAACTTTCAAATAATAGGTAAAGTTATTGAAGCTAGAATAAGTAAAATTTTTGAATAGGAGAATTATATATGAAAGATAAAAAAAATATAATAATTATACTTTTAATTATTATTATTGTTATCATTTCTATTATTACAATTAATTTATATATTAATAATTACTCATATAAAGAAGAAAATTCTTCAGAACATTCTGAAAAAAATAATAAAATTGATAAAACTGAATATAACGAAACAGAAATGCAAGAAATAGATGATAAAATGTATTCTGAACTTGATACATTAAATAATTTAAATTCAGAAGAAGCTGTAAAAACAATTGCACTTCTAGAAAGTAACAATTATGTATTTTCTTATGATGAAATGGATAAATTGCAACGTTTAACTGTTTATAATTATGATACTGATATATTACTTTCTTATTCAATACTTTACATGGATTCAAGAAAAGTTGAAAATATGACATTTTTAAATGCTCAAATCGACAATTTAGATTATGAATTTTTACATAAAGTGAATGGCTTGAATTGCGAACCTACTTTATCTTCTAACGAAACTAGACATTCATTATTTACAACGTGGTTAACAACTATGCATTTAACAGAAGAACAAATCGTTAATATGCTTTATTGTTCTGAAATGATAAAATATGAAACAAATTAAAAATAACTAACATACTCTCCGGTCAAAGTTTGTATGTTAGTTATTCTCTAAAATCACTTGTATAAGTGTTTCTGTATTCTTATTATAATATAGTTATCCTTCTTATACAAGTACCAAAATTTTGTTTAAGGAGGTATTTTTATGCACACTTTTTCTAAAAGACCTAACGGCAAGGGTACTGCTACTTTTCTAGGTAAAAACAGGTCTAATCCATGGGGTGCTAAAATTACTATAGGACATGATATTTATGGAAAAAATATCTATCATTTTTTAGGATCATTTTCAACAGAATTAGAAGCTCTTGTCTGTTTGGAAAATTATCATAATAGTCCTACTTCTATTTATATAGATGAAAAAAAATATAATAGAATTTATACTTTTCCACCTAAGCCATATCCTCTCATTCCTGTTAAAACTTTAACTAATGCTATTGTAGAAAAAGTACAAAGAGAAAACTATACTTTTAAACAAATTTTTGAAAAATTTAAAGAAACTAAAATGCTAACTGATGAAGAAATGAAGTTAGAAAAACTATACCATATACGACCTAAGAATAAACCTTTTGGACGTCATTACTGTAGAGGAATGCAAACTGCTTTTAATAATTCTAAATCTTTGCATGATAAAGTATACAAAGATTTAAGAGCTTCTGATTTTACTACTCACTTAAAAGAGAGCAAAAAAGGTATTGAACCTCAGCGACAAATGATTAACTTATTTGTAAATTTAGATAAATTTGCCCTTGAAGAAGATTTAATTGACAAAGGATATGCGCAATTTATATCTACATCTATTAATAATAGAAAAGAAATCAAAAAAACTAAAAACAGGCAAATTGAGAAAAGTAGAATTTTTACTTATGAACAAATAGATTATTTATGGAATTTTACTATTAAAAGTGATGGCGTTCAAAAGGAAAACAAACAAGAAAGAGAACAATTTATTAGAGATTTTTGGCTGATGTTATTATATTGCGGTTGTAGAGCTGACGAACTTCTTTCTATTTATACAGCTAATATTTTTTTAGACGATAATTACTTTATTGGTGGGTTAAAGACAGATGCTGGTATTAATAGAGAAATACCTATACATCCTAGAGTAAAACCCTTATTTGAAAAATATTATAGTTCTAGTAATGAATTTCTTTTTATGCAGCCTAATGGAAAGAAGATCGATTATGATTACTATTTATATCATTACAAATTCAATTTTAAAAAGTTGCATCCAAAAGTTTCTGATCATACTGCACATGATGCACGACATACTTTAAGGAATGAGTTGCGTAAAATAGGTATAAAAGATATTATTATAAATTCTATTATCGGTCATAGCAATGATGATGTCGGTGAAGATATTTACTCTCATGTTTCAATAGAAGAGAAAATTAAAGCTATAAAAATGGTTAATTATAAAGAAAGCAATAAGCTATATATATTAAATTCTAATTATAAAAAATATAGTCAAAAACCTTCTTAAACTCTATACGTTATCAACACGTTATCAACAAATGTAGCAGTATCAAATCATAAATGGCTTGATACTGCTACATTTAGTTATACTTCCATTATAATTGGTAAAATCATAGGATTTCTTTTGGTTTTTGTAAATATGTAATCTCTTAAAGAATCTTTTAATTGAGCTTTGATTGTTGACCAATCTCTTACTCCGTGTTCTTCTAATTTTGCTACTTCTTCTCTTAACATTCTTTTTACGTCTTCCATTAGATTTTCTGATTCACGTACATATACGAATCCTCTTGAAATTACATCTGGTCCTGCTACTATCTCTCCTGTTGCTTCGTCCATTGACATTACTACTATTATTAGACCATCTTGTGATAGGTGTTGTCTGTCCCTTAAAACTATATTTCCAACATCTCCTACTCCTAATCCGTCTACCATTATCTTTCCAAATGCAACAGTTCCTGTTAAGCTTGCTTCATCTTCATTTAGTTCTAATATTCTTCCATTTGTTGTTAAGAAGATGTTTTCTGGTTTTATTCCTACTTTTTTTGCTGTTTCACTATGGGCAATCAATTGTCTATATTCTCCATGTACTGGTATAAAGAATTTTGGTCTTACTAATGATAGCATTAACTTTTGTTCTTCTTGGCATGCATGTCCTGATACGTGGATATCTTCTAATGAACTGTATACAACTTCTGCTCCTATTTTCATTAAATCATCAATTACTTTTGCGACGTATTTTTCATTTCCTGGTATTGGGTTTGCTGATATGATTACTAAATCGTTTGGTGTTATTGTAACTTTTTTGTGTTCTCCTGATGCCATTCTTGTTAATGCTGACATTGTTTCTCCTTGGCTTCCTGTTGTTATAATTACTAGTTGATCGTCTGTATAGTTTTTTATCATATCTATATCTATAAATACATTTTCTGGGACATCTATGTATCCAAGTTCTCTTGCTGTTGATATCATGTTTATCATGCTTCTTCCACATACTGCAATCTTTCTGTTATTTTCAACTGCTGAATTAACTATTTGTTGCACTCTGTGTACGTTTGATGCAAATGTTGCTACAACTATTCTTTTTGTACAATTAAAGAATAATTTGTCTAATACTTCCCCAACACTTCTTTCTGACATTGTATACCCCTTACGTTCAGCATTTGTACTGTCTGACATTAAGGCAAGAACTCCTTTATTTCCTAGTTCTGCTAATCTTCCGAAATCCATTTTTTCGTCATCAATTGGTGTATAGTCTATTTTGAAATCTCCTGTATGCACTACTGTTCCTGCAGGTGTATGTATTGCTAATATTACGGCATCTGGTATACTATGGCAACTTCTTATAAATTCTACTCTTATTTTTCCTAATGTAATAGTTTGTCCTTGATTTACAATTTTTAATTTTGTACTTTTTAATAATTTGTGTTCTTCTAATTTGTGACTTATTAGTCCTGCTGTTAATTTTGTAGCATAAATTGGTACATTTATTTTTTGTAGTAAGTAAGGTATTGCACCTATATGGTCTTCATGTCCATGTGTTATTACTAAACCTCTTATTTTGTCTTGGTTTTTTTCTAAATATGAAAAGTCTGGTATTACTAAATCAATTCCTAGCATGTCATCTTCTGGAAATGCTAAACCACAATCTACTATTACTATATCATCTCCATATTCAAATACTGTAATATTTTTTCCAATTTCTTGAATACCTCCAAGTGGTATTATTTTTAATTTTTCTTTTTTAAATGCAAATTCTTGTGTATCATCTTTTTTCTTTGACATTTGTCTTTTATTTATCTTTCTAGATCTATTCAAATTTTCTGTTATTTCTTTTATTGTTTTTTCTTTGTTTTGTGTATTGTTAGTTTCTTTGTTATTCATTTTTGCATTTTTTAAATCTTGAGTTATTTCCTGTAATGTTCTTTCTTTTATTACTGGCTGTAACTCTTTAGTTGTTTTCACAATTCTCTTTTTTCTAGGATTATTATTTTTTCTAGTTATATTTGTAGAATTGTTTTTTTCGTTATTTTCCATTTATTAAATTCCTCCTATTTTTTTCTTAATGTTATACAAAATAAATTAATCTTCTGTAATCTCTAATTACATAGTATTTAGCAAAGCTAAATAAAACTCTTTATATCTTTTTGATATAAAGAGCCTAATGATTCTTTTTTCCGTTCATTTTTTATATTTTTTATAAATTATTTACACCGCTTCATATAATTTATTTTAACGCAAATATAAAACAATATAGTTATTGTTTTTATTTTACCATATTTAATTTTATTCCGAACCATTATCTCTTTTTATTTTTATATACATCTCTTCTTATCGCCTCATGCGATATAACTATTATGTATTATACCCTTTTTTTGAATATTTGTCAATTATATGATATAATGTTTTATGTAAATCTTTTAAATAGGGAGGTCTTATCATGCCAGAAGTTTACTTAAGGAGCCTTGATTCAACTAATGATCAAGACGTTCAGTCCTATTCGGAAATTTCCGATGATCCTTTGGTCAAAGAATATGTGAATTATTTATATGTCGTAAAACCTGATTTTATAAAATCGCTTTTTAATAATTTTGACTCTAGTGACTGTTCTGAATTATTAGGTGTTTTTGATGCATCAACAGATAAATTAGTGGGTGTTTTTCATGTTATGGATTCTGATAAAGAGTCTCTTACATCAAATTTAGAGTGTGCATATTTTATTGGAGCACAATACAGAAATTTAGGATATTGTACTGCTGCGTTATCTAAAATAAAAGAACTATATGCTAATACTAAGTTTGTTTCTATTGTTTTTTATGTTTACAATGATAACATTTCTAATTCAACACTACTTTCAAAACTAAATTTTATAAAACGACGTTTTGACAAAGATATTTCAATTTATTTGGCTAGATTATAAGGATTTTGAAAAGCTGGTGACTACAATAAGTTACTAGTTTTTTCTTTTTTTCTATTTACCCAGCCACTTTGTTTACATAAATTTGCCTTTTTTCCTTTTTTGTGGTATTATTATGATGAAGTATTTTTTTAGGAGGTTCGTTTTATGACGAAATTATCAAGCAACGGTCTTACCGTTCGGAAACTAAGTGTGAAAGATGCTGATTTATTTGCAAAAATTTCAAATGGTCCTATGATGACCAAGTTTCTTCCGTTCTTAAAGGCAAAAAATGTCACTCAGGCTGAAGAAATTATTCGGAAAAACAGTCGTTATAATTATGCCATGTATGGACTCTTTGTAAGAAGGGTTGGTCTCGTTTCAGTATTTGCTGTCTCTCCCAATCTTTTCGATGGTGCAGATGTCCATTATTTTACTGGCGAAAAATATTACGGAAATGGTTATGCGACTCAAGGCATTGAAATTCTTGCTCAGCTTTTAAGTTCCAAGTATGACTATTTCACTTTCAGTATTCACGCTGATAATGTGGCTAGTCTTGCTGTTCAGCGCAAACTTGGCTCTTCGGAGCTGGAATCTAAATGTAAATTTTATAGGGATTTTTGTTACAGTCTCTAACCTTAGATTCATACTTCACTTTATAAGGCGCGGTTATCAATTCCGCGCCCTTTGTTTTTATAATTTTATTAATTCATATTCTGATTTTCCTAGACCTATTTTTTCTCCATGTTCAATCTGACTTTCCCAATTTGTATCAGGGTGATTAATATGAAAATGATCTTTTTCTTTTATATTATTTTTAATTTGTTCTCCTAGACGACTATTTTCAAATATTTCTTGTTTATTTACTAAATCTGCACATGCTTTGTCTAATGCTACTGAATCAAATGATGCTAACATTCCAATATCTGGAACAATAGGCGCATCATTTTCGCTATGGCAGTCACAATTTGGAGAAACATCGCAAATTAAATTTATATGAAATTGAGGTCTATCTTTTACAACTGCTAATGCATATTCTGCCATTTTTTTATTTAGTATGTCTGCAGCTTCATCATTTGGCGAATAAATAGCGTCAAAATTGCATATTCCTATACATCTTCCACAGCCTACACATTTTTCGTGGTTTATAGTTGCTTTTCCATTTTCATCATATGTTATCCCATTATGGGCACATATTTTTTGGCATTGTTTGCATTTTTTACATTTTTCTTTATCTACAACAGGTTTTCCACTATTGTGCATTTCCATTTTTCCTGCTCTTGATCCACATCCCATTCCTAAATTTTTTATAGCTCCTCCAAAACCTGCTCCTTCATGACCTTTAAAATGGTTTAGTGAAATTATTATGTCTGCATCCATTATTGCTGTTCCTATTTTAGCTTCTTTTACATATTCTCCATCTATTTTTACATATGTTTCATCTGTTCCTTTTAATCCATCAGCTATAATTACATGGCAACCTGTTGAAAATGGACTAAATCCATTTGTATATGCTGCATCTAAATGATCAATCGCATTTTTTCTTCCACCAACATATAAAGTATTACAATCTGTTAAGAAAGGTTTTCCTCCTAATTCTTTTACTATATCAACTATTACTTTTGCATAATTTGGTCTTAAATACGCTAAGTTTCCTGGCTCTCCAAAATGAATTTTTATTGCTACATATTTATTCTTGAAATCTATTTTTTCTATTCCCGCTTTTTTTACTAGTTTTTCTAATTTCTGTAGTAAGTTTAATCCTGGTCTTGCTCTGAAATCTGTAAAATATACTTTTGATTTTTCCATATAAAATCTTCCTTTCTTTTTGTTTTTTATATTATCATTTTGATAATATACTTTCAATAAAAGCTTTTAAAATTTCTTGTTTTCTATAGTGAATTTAAAATAATTAATATTTTATAGACATAAAATTATTTTATTACTTATATTCTTTTTATATATAAAAAAGCTCCCTTATTATTAAATAAAAAATTTAATAATAAGAGAGTTTTTTAGTTATTTTCTCTATACTATATTTTATCCAAATATTCCGCGTTTTTTTATTGGTGGTTGTTCATTCATTGTTGCTGCTAATTTTGTTATTAGTTCTCTTTGCTCTTGAGTTAATTTCTTAGGAACTTGAACATTTACTGTAAATACAAAATCACCTCTCCAATTTCCGTTTACACTTTTAAAGCCTTTTCCTTTTATAACAAATTTACTACCAGTTTGTGTTCCTTCTGGTATTTTGTATTTTTCTTTTGTTCCATCAACTAATGGAATTTCAATTTCTGTTCCTAAAGTTGCTCCTGTAAATGTTATTGGAATATCACATAAGACATGATCTGCTTTTCTTTTATATATGCTATGTTTTTTTACATGAACATTAATATATAAATCTCCGTTTGGTCCGTCTTTTGTTCCCGGTTCTCCTTCACCTCTTAATACTACTGTTTGACCGTCATCAATTCCTGCTGGTATTTTTACTTTTATTTTTGCTGATTCCCTGACAGTTCCTTTTCCTTTACATTCTTGGCAAGGTTCTTTAATTATTTTTCCTTCACCGCCACAGTTTGAGCAAACTTTTTGCGTTGACATTTGTCCAAATGGTGTTGTTACCACTTGTCTTATTTTACCTGTTCCATTACATACTTTACAAGTTACTGGATTTGTTCCTGATTTCGCACCAGTTCCATGACAGTGTTCACATTTTTTATTTCTATTTACACTAATTGTTTTTTCAACTCCTAAAAATGATTCTTCAAATGTAATATCTAAATTTATCTTTAAGTCTGCACCTTTTCTAGGTCCATTTCTTTTTCTAGTGCCTCCACCAAAGGCTGCTGAAAATATATCTCCAAAACTTCCAAATCCGAAGTCTTCAAATCCACTAAATCCTTCAAAACCTGAGCCATATGAGTAATATCCTCCGCCATTTTGACCACCTCCAAATCCTTGTGGTCCGTCATGTCCAAATTGATCGTACATCTGTCTTTTTTGTTTATCTGATAATACTTCATATGCTTCACTTACTTCTTTGAATTTTGTTTCAGCTTCTTTTTTATTATCTGGATTTGCATCTGGATGGTATTTTTTTGCTAGTTTTCTATATGCTCTTTTTAATTCATCATCAGTAGCATTTTTATCTACTCCTAGTACTTCATAATAATCTCTTTTTCCGCTAGCCATTTTTCCCTCCATCTTAGTTTTATGTAGTCTACTATTTTATACAAATAAATCGGGGCAAATAATTCATATTTGTTGATTTGCCCCAATTATTTTGACTTTATTTATTATTTATCTTCATCTTCGTTTTCTTCGTCAACTTTGTAATCTGCATCATATACTGTTCCTTCTTTTGCCTCTCCGTCATCATCAGATGTTGTTTCAGTTGTAGTACCTTCTGTTCCAGCTGTAGCAGCATTTGCTTTATAAAGTTTTTCAGAAATTTCGTAGAATACTTTTGTTAATTTATCTGTTCCTTCTTTGATTTCTTCTACATTGTTTTCTTCTATTTTTTTCTTTAAGTTATCAATTTCTGTTTGAACTTTTGCTTTTTCTTCGCTACTAATTTTATCACCTAATTCATCAATTGTTTTTTGACTGTTATATATTAAACTTTCTGCATTATTTTTTACTTCAACTTCTTCTTTTCTCTTTTTGTCTTCTGAAGCATGTTCTTCAGCATCTCTAACAGCTCTGTTGATATCGTCTTCTGAAAGATTTGTGCTAGCTGTAATTGATACTTTTTGTTCATTTCCTGTTGCAGTGTCTTTTGCTGATACGTGAACAATACCATTAGCATCAATATCAAATGTAACTTCGATTTGTGGCACTCCTCTTGGTGCTGGTGGAATTCCTGTTAATTGGAATCTTCCTAATGTTTTATTATATGCTGCCATTTCTCTTTCACCTTGTAATACGTGAACTTCAACACTTGTTTGACCATCAGCAGCTGTAGAAAATACTTGTGATTTCTTTGTTGGGATTGTAGTATTTCTTTCAATTAATTTTGTGAATACTCCACCATATGTTTCAATACCTAGTGATAGTGGTGTTACATCTAGTAATACTAAGTCTTTAACATCTCCTGAAAGTACTCCACCTTGAATTGCTGCACCTAACGCAACACACTCATCTGGGTTTATTCCTTTATTTGGTTCTTTTCCTGTTATTTTCTTAACAGTTTCTTGAACTAATGGAACTCTTGTTGAACCACCAACTAATAGTACTTGATCTAATTCAGAAGCTTCCATTCCGGCATCTTTTAAAGCTTGGTTAACTGGTCCCATTGTAGATTCTACTAATTCTCCAATTAATTCTTCAAATTTTGCTCTTGTTAATGTGATATCTAAATGTTTTGGTCCTGTAGCATCTGCAGTAATGAATGGTAAGTTGATTTGTGTTTGCCCCATTCCTGATAACTCTATTTTTGCTTTTTCTGCTGCTTCTTTTAATCTTTGCATTGCCATTTTATCTGTTGATAAATCTATTCCATTTGACTTTTTGAATTCTGCAACTAGATAATCCATTATTTTTTGATCAAAATCATCTCCACCTAGTTTGTTATTTCCACTTGTTGCTAAAACTTCGAATACTCCATCTCCTATATCAAGAATTGAAACATCGAATGTTCCTCCACCAAGGTCATATACCATTATTTTTTGATCTTTATCTGCTTTATCCATACCAAAAGCTAATGATGCAGCTGTAGGTTCGTTTATAATTCTTAAAACTTCTAGTCCTGCAATTCTACCAGCATCTTTTGTTGCTTGTCTTTGACTGTCTGAGAAATAAGCTGGAACTGTGATAACTGCTTGTTTTACTTCTGTTCCTAAGTAATTTTCTGCATCTGATTTTAGTTTTTGTAATATCATCGCAGATATTTCTTGTGGTGTAAATTCATCACCTTCTATTTTTACTTTTTTGTCTGTTCCCATATCTCTTTTTATTGATATAACTGTATGATCTGGATTTGTAACAGCTTGACGTTTTGCAATTTGTCCTACTAATCTTTCTCCATTTTGAGAGAAAGCAACTACTGATGGAGTTGTTCTATTTCCTTCTGGATTTGGTATTACAACAGCCTCTCCACCTTCCATTACGGCTACGCATGAGTTTGTAGTTCCTAAGTCAATACCTATTATTTTTGACATTTTTAATTCCTCCTTATTTTTGAATCTTACATTTTAATGTTCTTTTGTAGAAATTTATTTTTTAAATTTAAAAACTTTTTTAGTTGGCTACTATTACCATTGAGTGTCTTATTACTTTTGTTCCTATTATATAGCCTTTTCTGAATTCTTCTTTTATTGTATTTGGTCCTAATTTTTCGTCTGTTACATGACTTACTGCTTCATGTAATTCTGGATCAAATGGTTTTCCAATTGTTTCTATTTCTTTAACTCCATGATAAGTTAAAGTATCTTTTAGTTGTTTTAGCACCATTTTTATTCCTTCTTCATACGCAGTATCTTTTGTTCCGGTACTTATTGCTTTTTCTAAGTTGTCTATTATCGGTAATATACTCATCATAATGTCTGATACTAACATATTTCTTAAAGATTCTTTTTCTTTTAAGTTTCTTTTTTTGTAATTTTCAAATTCTGCAAATAATCTTTTATATCTATCTGTCATTTCTTCTAGTTCTTTGTTTATGTCTTTTTCAAGGACTTCTGATTCTGTTGTAGTTTCTGTTTCTACTTTTTCAGTTTCTTCTTTTTTGTCCTCTACTTTTTCTTCAATGTTTTCGTTTTCTTGATTTTCTGCCATCTTATCCCTTCTTTCTTATTTATTGTCATCATTATAGTTTTCTCGTAGCTTTTTGCTTATATATTTCATAATTGAAATTACTTTTGAATAATCCATTCTAGTTGGTCCAATTATTCCTATTGTACCTATGTCTTTGTCACCTAGTAAATGATTAAATGTTACTACACTAAAATCTTTTAATTTTTCATCGTGTAGTTCTTCGCCAATATAAACATTTATATCTTCTGCAACTCCAGTATTCAAAACTTCAGATACTAGTTCTTTTGCATCTAATACATTTATAAAGTTTTTAGCTAATTCTGTTTTTTGGAACTCTGGTAAATCGAAAGATTTATTTGTTCCTTCTAAAAAGAATTCATCATGTTCTTTGAAAATTTTGTTGATTTCTTCTATTATCTTTTTAATAAGTGTAATACTATTTTTCATTTCATTTGTTATGAATTCTTCCATGTTTCCGCCAAGTTCGTCTATAGTTTTTCCAACCATATGGTTAGCGAATATTTTATTTAAATTTTGTATTTGTTCTTCTGTTACATCTTCATCAAATTTTATGATGGCTTCTCTTATTATTCCTGAATCTGTTAAAATTATTGCCATCATTACTCTACTTCCAAGCAATACGAATTTTACATCTAATATTGTATGTGTTTCTATTTTGGGACCTATTGCAATTGTAGTATAATGCGTTAGTTCTGAAAGTGTTGTTGTTGCAATTTTTGTTAGCCCTTCTAGTTCGTTTACTGTTGTTTCTAGTTTACTTTTTATATAGTGCATTTCTTTCGCAGTTAGTTTGTCATCTCTTACTAGTTCATCAATATAGTATCTATATCCTTTTTGTGAAGGGATTCTTCCTGCTGATGTATATGGCTTTTCTAAATATCCTATTTTTTCTAATTCGGCCATTTCATTTCTTATCGTCGCACTACTACAATTTAGCTCTTTTACTAGATTTCCTGAACTCACGGGTTGTGCTGTATCAATGTATTCTTCAACAATTGCTTGAAGGATTTTTTTCTTTCTGTTATCAAGCATTTTTCATACCTCTTTTCATTAGCACTTTTATTTCTCGTTTGCTAAATCTTTATATATATTATATCCAATTTTAGCAATTGTCAATACAAATTGCTAGAATTTTTTTATTTTTTGTTTTTTAGATAAATCTTGTCATTTTTATAAAAATATTTTTATTTACTTTTAATAAAATGTGATTTATAATTTTAGCAATCATAATAGTTAATACTTCTATTTACTTCTTTAGTATTGGCTTTATGAAATAATAATTTAGGAGGTATTCCATTATGGAAATGGAACGGGAAAAATTCTTGAAAGCGTACTCAAAGGTTTTTGATCCCTCTGGTAGGATTATGTTTTGCGGGCGTGCGAATTGCATAGCTTTGTTAAATCAGTGTCCGCCTGGTGTCAATTATGGCAATGATTATACAGGTTTTCTAAACGTTCCTGAAATCAAAGCTTTATTGGCTCGGCAGTTTCCTGAAATCTTTTTCCGAGAAAAGCTTATGACAGCTTATTTAAAAGTTTTTTCAAAGGACGGTTCTCTCTTGAAATCGAGTTTTTCTGATTGTTTAGAGTTGATGATACTATGTAAAGAAGGTTCATCGAAAGCCGCCTACTACGGAAATATGGAAACTGGTTGGCTCTATGTGCCAGCTATCAAATCATTTGTAGCTAAGATTTATCCTGAGATTATTTTTAGGGAGCTCTTTAACAGAGTATTTGATTCTGACGGTAATGTTGTAAACTCTTCTGAATATGATGTTTCGTGTCTGATGATAGCTGTTTTTATGGTTAAACCTGACTTTCATGTATCGGCTCCTCTTGTGTCTTGGTTTGATCCGATTTCTGTTAAGAATCTTTACTATGATCTCTTCCATGTATTTGATCGTACTTGATCTTATACGTCAAAAATAGCTCACCCAAAGGGGTGAGCCGTTTTGTTATATAAATTCTTCAAATACTAGATTAGCTAAATCTAATCCTTTTGATGTTAATCTTATATTATCTAAATCTATTTCAATAAGTTCTTCATCTACTAATTTGCTTATTTCAAATCTAAAGTAAAATAATGGATTTATTTGAAACTTTCTTTCAAATTCGGATATTGATATTCCTTCTACTTTTCTTAGTCCTAGCATCATATATTCTTTTGCCATAGATTCTTTACTTTGCTCTTCTTCTAATGTTTTTTCATTGTAATTTTGTATGTATTCTTCTATTGTCTTAGCATTTGAGAATCTTTTTCCTCCATAGTAACTGTGTGCAGCTGTTCCAAATCCTAAATATTCTTTCTGATTCCAACAGTCTGTATTATGTCTAGAGTTATATCCTGGTAAAGCAAAATTTGATATTTCATAATGGTTATATCCATTTTCCTCTAATAGTTCTTTTGTTTTCCAGTACATTTTTCTTTCTTCTTCTTCAGAAGGTAATGTTATTTCTTTGTTATTTAGCATTTCTTTTAATTTTGTTTCTTCTTCAACGATAAGAGAATAACATGAAATATGCTCTGGTTTTAGATTTATTATTTCACTTATTTGTATTGCTACTGACCATTCATTTTCTTCTGGTAGTGCTAGCATAAAGTCTATATTAATATTTTTGAATCCTATCTCTCTTGCTAAATTATAATTTTCAACGAATTCTTCGTAGGTATGTATTCTTCCTATTTTTTTCAAAATGTTGTTGTCTGTTGATTGTAATCCTATACTTAGTCTATTTATTCCAGCTTGTTTGTAGTCTTGTAATTTTTCTCTTGTTATTGTTCCTGGATTTAGTTCTATTGTTATTTCTGCATTTTGTGTTACTATAAATTTTTCTCTAATTTTTGCTATTATTTCTATTATATATTTACTATCTATATATGATGGTGTTCCGCCTCCGATGTATATTGTTCCTATATCAAATCCTGATAGTTTGCATTCATCTATTTCTTTTTTTATTGTTTCTATATATTCTTTTATTGTATTGTCTTTATCTGAAAAAGATATAAAGTCACAATAATTGCATTTTCTCTTACAATATGGGATATGAATATATATTCCTATTTCTTTCATTTATCTTCCCCTTTTTATTTCATCTGCTATTTCAACAATTTTTTTTAATCTATGATTTACTCCAGATTTTCCTATTGGGCTTTCTAATTGTTTTCCTAAATCTTTTAAACTCATTTCTGGATATTCTATTCTTAATTCTGCAATTTCTATTAATGAATCTGGTAATTCTTCATATTTTTTCATTTTTTTAAGAAAATTTATTGCTTCTATTTGAATAACTGCAGCTCCTACTGTTTTATTTAAGTTGGCTGTTTCGCAATTCACTTGCCTGTTTACATTATTTCTTAAGTCTTTCATTACCCTTATTTCTTCAAATTTTAATACTGATTTTTGTGCACCTATAAAAGCTAAAAATTTTGAAATTTCTTCACCTTCTTTTATATATATGGTGTTATTTTTCTCTAAAATTTTAGTTTTTATATTAGCTTCTTTTAGTATATTTTGTATATATTGTGCTACATCCCTATTGTTTAATAATATTTCTAAATGATATTTTTTGTTTGGATTGTTAACAGACCCGCTTCCTAAAAATATACCTCTTACTAATGCTTTTTTTTCATCGTCTTTTTCAAGCATTTCAACTGTTCGTATTTTAGGTTCTTCTATTTTGGCTACATATGTTTTTCCTTTTGTTTCTGGGTCATATTCAATATCTAGTTTAAATAATATTTTATATATTCTTTCTATATTAAATTCATTTTCAGTAAAAAATTCTATGTTATTTTCTTCTTGTTTTATATTTGAGGATAGTAAATATCCAATTAACTCTGCCTCTAATAATTCTTTTTTAGCAAATGTGTTTATTTTGCTTAATTCTTCTTTTACTTCTGATGAAAAGGACATATTATTCCTCCTTTTTACCAATTATAACTCTATCTATATTGTTTAAATCTTTGATGCATTTTATATTTTTAAAATTGTTTTCTTTTAAAATTTTTGATACAGCTTCTTTTTGGTCATATCCTATTTCAAAAAATATGTGTCCATTTTCTTTTAAATATTCTTTTGATTGGCTTGCTATTTTTCTGTAAAAATCTAATCCATCTTCTCCACCATATAATGCAATTTGTGGTTCTTCTTTTACTTGTTTTTCTAAGTTTTGCATATCTTTTTTACTTATATATGGTGGATTTGAAACAATGATATCGAAGTTTTTTTCTTTTATATTTTCAAATAAATTTGACTCTATAAATTTTACATGTGTTTCTAGTTTTTTATTATTTTTTTCTGCAACTTCTAGAGCTTTTTTACTTACATCTGATGCATATACTGAAAAAGATTCCACAGTTTTAGCTAAAGTTATTGCTATTATTCCACTCCCTGTACACAAATCTAGGATTTTTTCTTGATCTTTCGCCACTTTCAAGACTTCTTCTATTAAAGTTTCAGTATCATATCTAGGAATTAAAACATTTTTATTTACTATAAATTCTCTTCCGATAAAATTCTTGAACTCCCGTTATATATTGAATAGGAACATTTCTTTTTAAATCCTCTATTCCTTTTTTATATTTCTTTTCAGTTTTTTCTTCTAATTCTTCTTCATCATGAGTTATTAAATATTCTTTTTTTACGTTCATGCAATATGATAATAGTATTTTTATTTTTAATATTTTATCGTTTATATTATTTAATTCTTCTATTCCATATTTAATTGCTTCTTTTACTTTCATATTGCCTCCAGTCGGTTTTATTGTAGCATTTTTATATTTTGTTGTAAAGAATTAATTATTTTCTTTTTGTTTATGAATATACTTCTTTTAAGAGCATAAAAAAAACACTCAAAAGTGTTTATAAAAAAATACCCCACATTAGCCGTCATGAATAAGAATTTTTATGGACCTGTCCTAAAACAGGTGGGTGCCGTCCTAAATACTCCTGGGTTTCTTACTTAAAAAGCAAGCATACACGCCATATTCAGAGAGCAAGCTCCCTTCTCCAAAACTTGTAGGTTCTAAAAACTCTGCCAAAAACGCACCATGCAGGGAAGATTATTAACTTATTTCTTTTTATGTTTATATATTAACATATGTTATCTAGTCTTTCAAATTTGTATTTTCTTTTTAAATATATTCTTTTTTGTTTTAATTATATTTTTCTCTTTCTTTTCTATATTATTCTCATTAATTTATATTTTTTTGTTATTTGATTTTTTTATTTTTTTAGTATATATTAAATTTTGTAAGGAATTTTTAAAAGACAAGTTTTTCCAAAAATCTTGTCTTTTTCCATTATTATAATAAATTTTTTTCTTTTAATTTCATAGTAATTTGTTTCATTGCGATGTCTCTATGATTATGAACTGCTTCATATGTTTTCTCTGGCATTTCACTCATTGGTTTTTCAAAACCTTCTGGTATGAATATTGGTGAATATGTTAGTCCTCCTAATTTTCCAGCTTCTTTTGCTATATATCCCTTACATTCTCCTCTTGCTACTATTTTTTCTCCACTTTCTAGTATTATTGCTGTTAAAACACATACGAATGTTGCTTTTCTGTCTTTCATTTCTGGATAAGATTTCATATTATCTAATACTTTAGTTATGTTTTCAATTTGTGTTGGATTTTCTCCAGCATATCTGGCTGTATATACCCCTGGTTCTCCATTTAGTTTTTCAATGCATAGACCTGCATCATCTGTTATTATAATTCCATTTATATTATTTTTATTGCAATATTTTTCAATTGTTCTTGCTTTTATCTCAGAATTTTCTTCAAATGTTTTTCCATTTTCTATTATTTCTTCATCAAATCCAATATCTTTTAATGTTACTATTTCTACATTTATGTTGTTTTCTTGTACTATTCTTTTCATTGCTTCTACTTTAGCTTTGTTTCCTGTTCCGTATATTAATTTCATGTTTTCCTCCTTTAAAATTTTGGTACATATTTTTCTTCTTCTTCCTCTAAGTCTTGAATATATCCATTATCTATATTTAACTTATATAAATATTCTTCTATCTCGTTATATTCATCTGGAGTTAATTTTCTATTTATTTGATTATCTTCTAAAGCTTTATATGTTGGAAAATATTGTGCCATTAGACTTATAGTTATATCATCACCCATATTGTTTTTTATCCATTTTAATACTTCTTTTGAATTTTGGATATTTTCTGGTAAAACCAAATGTCTTATTATCATTCCTCTTTTTAGTATTCCATTTTCATCATATATATTTTTTCCTACTTGTCTTTTCATTTCTAGTAGTGCTTTAGTTGTTACTTCTCTGTAATTTGTTACGTTTGATAACCTTGTAGCTAGTTTGTTATCATAATATTTAAAGTCTGGCAAATATATATCAATATATCCTTCTAATTTTTTTAGTGTCTCTATACTTTCGTATCCACTTGTATTGTATAAAATTGGTATGATTAATCCATTGTTTCTAGCGATTTTTATTGCTTCTATTATTTGCATTACATATGGCACAGCTGTTACTAAATTTATATTGTTTGCTCCTTTTTCTTGTAGCTTTAAAAATATTTCTGATAATTCATTTGTTGTTATTTCTTCTCCTTTAGATTCACAACTTATTTTATAATTTTGACAAAAGATGCATTTTAAGTTGCAATTGCTAAAAAATACTGTTCCTGAACCATTTTTTCCGCTTATGCATGGTTCTTCATCATAGTGAAGTGAATATAATCCTATTTTTACTTTATTTCTGGCTTTACATCTTCCTATTTTGCCTTCATTTCTATTTACTTTGCATTCAAATGGACATAATTTGCATTCATCTAATTCATTCATAATTTACTCTCTTTTATTTAATTCTTTTATATTATAATTTGATTTTTTCTCAAAATCAACTGTTCATTTTCTTATATTAACTGAGTTGCCCCAGCTGAATTAATAACAGCTGGGGCTGAGGATTTTTAGGAGTATTTTGCATGATGACGATACGCATACCAAAGTCCATCTACATCTTTAAACGTTCCTTCGTGACCTTCGGGGCAATACCAATTGCTACTAGTGGGATGACCCTCCCTGATTTTTTCCAAGTGCTTTTCAGCCTCTTCTTGGGTGTATTCACCTCCAGAATTGATAAATACCTCCTCATAATGTTTCATTTTTCCGTTCCACTTCATTTGTAGCGGTTCTTCGTATTCTAACCGCTTTGCCTCGCTCCTTGTTTTTACCATTGCTGGCACCTCCTTATCTTATAGATATTTTTATTATACCATATTTTACATAATATTTAAAGTCTTTAGTATCCTGCCTCTTTTAAATATGGACATTTTATGACAAGTTTATTTTAATGTTGACACGCACTTTTTTTATTTTATTTCATATATTTCTTTATAGGTATATGGAGGTTAAATATGCTTGTATTGTCTATTTCCTGTTTTTTAAACTTTTTAAATTCTTTTATTTTTTTGCTTGGATATATATCAAATAATTCACTTTTTCCAGAGCCATTGTCTCCTGAAGATGAAAAGTTTCATTTAAATCAATTTGAAAATGGTAATTTAGATTCTAAAAATGTTTTGATTGAACGAAATTTAAGATTAGTTGCTCACATTGCAAAAAAATATGCTTCTGCAACTGCTAATTTAGATGATTTAATTTCTATTGGCACTATCGGACTTATTAAAGGAGTAAATAGTTATAACTTTAAAAAGGGAGTAAAACTTTCTACATATATTTCGCGTTGTATTGAAAATGAAATACTTATGTTTTTTAGGAACTCAAAAAAATTAAATTCTGAAGTTTATTTAAATGAACCTATAGGCAAAGATAAAGATGATAATGTTATTACTTTGCAAGAAGTTCTGGAAAATAATGAACGTAGTATTGAGGATTCTATTGATTTAAAACTAAAACGAAAAAAATTATATGAAAAAATGGATGCTCTTCTTAAAACTCGAGAAAAGGAAATTTTAATTCTTAGGTTTGGGCTTCGTAATTCTGCTCCTCTGACGCAAAATCAAGTGGCTAAAATTTTTGGAATTTCTAGGTCATATGTTTCTCGTATTGAAACTAAAGCTATTTCTAAACTTTCAAATGAATTTACATCTGATGAAAAATGAAAAGCCAGCCACCTTTCGGTGAGCTGGCTTTCCATTTTAGCGGGTGCTGTGACTGATGCAACAGCAGTTTTTACCAAGATCACAGAGCAGACTCCACTCACAGGAAAAAAACTCATCACACTGATGTTTCTTGAGGACATCGGCGATTCCCGGCTCTTTACTTTGAGTTTCCGCGGAAATTATTCCCTTTGTTGCGTTGGATGCAGTGCTATCTTTCTTTGCTTCTGACATCTTCGTCAACCTCCTTTATAAAAAAGCTTTTGTTATTATATCATATATTGGTCTTTTTGTCACTATTTTGTTTGTATATCTCATTATTGCATAATCTTTTATATTGTAATAATGAAAAGAATCTACTAATAAAGTAGATTCTTTTCATAGTATTTAAAATTTAATTTTGGGCTTATAAAAATTTTTTTAGTGTTTCTACACTATCTTCTTGCATTTCTACGAAGTCATTTAAAATATTTTTTACATTATCATTTATTCTAGTATTATTATTTAACAATCTTCTTCCTTCTATTATTCCCATATTTGTTCCTTGCATTAGTAGCTCAGATAATTTTGAAGGAGTATCGTCTTTTATCGTTCTCATTTGAACACCATACCATGTCATCATTTTGTCCATTTTATTTGTTTCATGTGGTTTTTTATTTGTTGTATATTGATTATATAAATCATTGACTCTTTCTGATATTTTTTTATATTTGTTATATTCTATATTTAAAGCTTCTTTTAAATTAGAATCATGATTTTTTTCTGAAACAAATTTTATTGCATCCATTCCCATGGTAGCACCTTTATTGACTTCGTCTAATACATTTAGATTATTATTTTCCACAAACTTCACCTCTTTCTTAGTTATAGTTTGTAAAAAATAGTAATTTTTATGCAACATTTTCTTTTCTAAGTTCTTTGGCATGTTTTATTGAAATTTCATTTATTTCGCCTGTGGCTATTCTTGCGATTTCTTTTAATAAACTTTCTTCATCTAGTTGCTTTATTTTTGTATTCGTTTTATTATTTTTGACTTCTTTTTGTATAAAATAATTATAATCTCCTTTTGCAGCTATTTGCGCTAAGTGAGTTACACATATTACTTGATGATTTTTAGATATTTCTTTCATTTTAGTTCCAACTTTTTTCGCTGCTATTCCACTAATTCCTGTATCTATTTCATCAAATATTAATATAGGTACTTTATCAACATCTGCTAATACTTTCTTTATTCCTAGCATTATTCGAGACATTTCGCCTCCTGATGCTATTTTTATTAGTGGCTTTTCTGTTTCACCTATATTTGTTTGAATTAAAAATTCTATGTTATCTTTTCCATTTATATTGAATTCTTCTCTTGTTTCTATTTTTACTGTAAATCTTGCATTTTTCATTTCTAAATCTTCTAGTTCTTTATTTATCTCACTAGACATTTTTTTAGAAAATTCCACTCTTATTTCATGTATTTTCTGAGATAACTCGTTTAGTACTTTTTCTATTTCTTTTTTTTCTATTTTAATTTTTTCTATGTAGTCTGACATATTTTCAATTTCTGTTAATTGACTTTCTACACTTTTCATGTAATTTATAATCTCTGTAATATTATTTCCATACTTTCTTTTTAAATTTTGAATTAAGTCAATTCGAGATTCTATATTAATTCTTTCTTCTTCATCAAAATATATGTTTTCTTTGTAGTTATATAGTTCTCTTTCTGATTCTTCTAGGTCATAATAAGCACTTTGAATTTGACTTAATGTTTTTTCGTAACATTTATCGAAGTTGCTTACTTTTTCTAAATTTCTTATTATTATATTTAACTCACTTAAAATTCCTTCTTCTAGTTTATAGTGTGACTCTTCTAAATTCTTTTGAATCTTTTCTGAATTTAATACTTTTTTGATTTTTTCATCTAGTTCTTCTTCTTCGCCTTCATAAAGATTAGCTTCTTTTATTTCATTTAATTGATAGTTTAATAAATCTAGTTTTCTTTGTTTTTCTTTATCATCTCCATAATTTTTTTTAAGTTCTTCTTTTATCTGAGTATATCTATTGTATTTTTCTAAATATTTTTCTTTTAGTAAAGATATTTTTTCACCTATATAATCATCTAAAAACTTTATATGACTTGAGGCTTCTAATATTGTTTGATTATCTTGTTGCCCATGGATATCAATAACTTTTTTCATGAATTTTTTTAATTCATTTACTGTAGTCAATCTTCCATTTATTTTACATATATTTCTTCCAGATATATTTACTTCTCTAGAAATTATATATTCTTCTTCGTTTAAATAAACTAGCATTTCGATAAATGAGCTTTTTTCACCATAACGTATTATTTCTTTTGAAAATCTTCCACCTGCTAGTATTTGAAGTGAATCTATTATTAAGGTTTTTCCTGCACCAGTTTCTCCTGTAAATACGTTAAAGCCTTCGTTTAAATTAATGCTTATATCGTCTATAATTCCTACATTTTTTATGTGAAGAGAACCAATCATTTTATACCTCCGTACGTTTGTTTGTATATGTATTATACTGCTATTTATTTTTTTGTCAATACATTTGTTCGCAAAAAATAAAAAATTTTTGTTTATCTTTCTATTGACGAAAAGATGCTATTTGTGGTATAAATAATGAGTACTTATTATGGCCCCTTGGTCAAGCGGTTAAGACGCCGCCCTCTCAAGGCGGAATCATGGGTTCGATTCCCGTAGGGGTCACCAATCTAAAAAAAAGAATATCAAGTATTTTGCTTGATATTCTTTTTTTAGATAATTATCTTTCTATTTTATTTATGTAAAAATCATAATATAGAAAGTCAATAATTTTTTTCTTTATATTTTGGACATATTATATATGTATTCTTTTATTTATTTTTCTATGCATTTTTCTAAAATTTCTTTTAATCTTTCATCTTGTTTAGTTAAATATAAGTATCCTATTAGTCCTTCAAATGCTGTTGAATACATATAGTCTTCTGGTTCCGCATTTTTAGGTAAATGATGATTTTCCGCATTTCTTGCTCTTCTGACTATTTCTTTTTCTTCATCTGTTAGTTCTTCCATTATTTCTTTTAATATATCCGCTTGAGCTTTTGCTTGTACATATTTTATTGATTCAATATGTAGTTTATGTGGTTTTAGTTTTGTTTTATTTACTAGACTTGTTCTGACATATAGCTCATAAACAGCATCTCCTACATATGCCCAAGTTAATGGTGATAATAAGTTTATATCTGTTTCATTTTTTTCTCTATTTATTAATTCCATTTATATCCTTTCTATTGACGATTAATCTTATTTTATATTTTGGTCACTTTTTCTAATGTTATTTTTCCTATTTTTCCATTTTTAAATTCATCTAATACTATATTGGCAACTTTTTCTTCATCTATATTTCCACCTGATATTAAGGCTCCTCTTTTTCTTCCAATTAAATACATTAATTCTAAGTAATATTGAGGATTGTCTTTTATTTTCTCAATATCTTCTGGCATTATTTTATATTTTTCATATAATTTTTCGGGATAGTTTTTATCTAAATATTTGATTAAATAATATGCTATTTCTACTTTATCTATGACTTCATCTTTTATACTTCCTGTATATGCAAGATTTAGTCCTACTTCTTCGCTTTCGAATTTAGGCCATAATACACCTGGAGTATCTAATAATTCTATTTGATTTCCTATTCTTATCCATTGTTTTTGTTTTGTTACACCTGGTTTGTTCCCCACTGTCATTGTTGTTTTTTTAGATATTCTATTTATAAATGATGATTTTCCTACATTTGGAATTCCTACTATCATTACTCTAATTGTTTTTCTTATTCTTCCTTTTTGCTTTTGAGATGTTAATTCTTCTTGCATTATTTTTTCTATTTCTTTTTGAACATTATTTATTCCTGTTCCTTGATTTGAATTAATTGCAATTGCAGGAATATTTCTCTTTTTAAAGTATTCTGTCCATTTTTCTGTTTCTTTTTCATCTGCTAAATCACATTTATTTAGTACTATTATTCTTTTTTTATCGCTTACTATTTCTGATATATCTGGATTTTGACTTGATTTTGGTATACGTGCATCTAATATTTCTATTACTACATCTATTAATTTTGCATCAGTAATGATTTGTCTTTTGGTTTTTGCCATATGACCTGGATACCAGTTGATGCTTGTCGATGGTAAACTTTTTGTGTTTTCTTCCATCTTTTTATTTTTTCTCATCTCTCTTTTTTGATACATATCCATTATTTATCACTTCCTTTTTATAAGTTATTTTTTAGCCAAAAAGGCCATGAATTGTGGTATCTCATGATACTTGTTCCAATAATTATAATCTATATATTTGCATTCTTCTGTGCAAATTCCTTCTGAGAAATCTTCAATTATAAATCCAGCCTTTTTTAACTTCTTAAAATGGAATGATGGACTGCCTACATAAAAAGATAGCACTTCTCCATTTTTAAAATAATGGTCGTGTTTTGCAAATGTATTGTAGTTTCCATATACTTCTCCATTTTCATTATCTACCCCATGAGATATTATTCTATGTTTGGTATTATTAATTTCTATTTCATCACACGCCCATCTTAAAGGATGTCCAACTGAGACTAACAATCTTCCAGTATCGTTTAATACTCTATATATTTCATTGTATACACTTTCAGGTTCTGCTGAATAATGTACAGCTAAGCTACTATATACAAAATCAAAAGAATTATTTTCAAAAGGAAGTTTATGCATATCTCCAACCATAAATTTGCAATCAGGATAGCTTTCTTTAGCTAGTCTAATTGACTCTTCGGATAAATCTATTCCTATGATATCTGTTGTGCCAAACGCTCTTAATAGTATATTTTCTTCTCCAGTGCCACAACCTAACATCAAAACTTTTTTACCTGTTAAATCTGGTAGCAATTCTCTCATCATTGGCTTTTCTATAAAACGATGTGGTCTTTTTTCACCTTTTTTTAACTGTTCTTGTCTTTCTTTTGCAAATTTATCATAATCATTTATCATATATTTTAAGCTCCTTTTTCTATTTTTATTAAACTTTTCCATATGTTGGTATTTCCCAGTTAATCGAAGTATTAGAAAAATATTTTTTCTTCGTTCATTTTTATTACTTTCTTTTTTATGATTAATTGTTTGCAAAGCTTAATTTTTCCAATTAATTAGGAACAACTTTTTTCTATATTTCTGATTTCGTATGTATGTTTATTAATATTTCTACTAATAAATCACTTCAGCCCATTCTTCTATATATTCTTTTGATATATTTAAACTACCATTTCCTGTTCCAATATCATTATTTGGTTTCTTATCTCCATGAAAATCGCTTCCACCACTTATATATAAATTATTATTTTTAGCATAGTTTACTAAAACGCAACTTCTGTTTTCTATTTCTGACGATGGATGAAAACATTCAATTCCGTCAAGTTTAATTTCATCTTTTAATTTATCAATAAAACTAATTGTATCTTCAAGATTATATTCAAATGGGTGCGCTAAAAATGCTAGTCCACCAGCATTATGAATTACTTTAGCGCCATCTTTATAATTTGGTTTAGGAGAATTATCCTCTCCCATATAAAATATACTTTCCGGATTTGCTAATCCATTTCTTCTAAAGTCATTAAATGAGTTCGCACAAATCCCCATTTTTTCAAGATTTCCTTTATATTTTATTAATTCATAATACATATATACTACAAAAAAATCTGTAACTGGTATATCTTTTTTTATATTGTTTAAATCATAAATAAATCCATTTTTATTACATATTTCTATGATTTTATTCTTATCTCTCTTAAATCTTTGTTCTAAAACTTCATATGAATAAAACTTATTTGACCATTCATTTATTTTTTGGGGTTCTTTTATATTATATGCTAAAAGTTCGATTCTTTTATTATTTATATGGGCATTCAGTTCTGCACCCATAACAACTTTTCCAGTAAAAATATTCTGTTTTAAAATGTTATCTTCGTACGCTTTGCAAGTATTATGATCAGTAATTGAAATATACTCTAATTTTTTCGTTTCACATTTTCTCAGTACTTCTTCTAAAGAATTATCACCATCTGAATATAAAGTATGTATATGCATATCTATCATAAAATCTACCTTCTCTTTTTTCTGTATATTTAATTATATCATATTTTAGTTCATTTTGTATTCTTTTGTCTTACTTCCACCAATTGGGCATTAATTTTTCTAAAGTTATAGTATTCTTTTTTTCTAAATTCGTTAAGATTTTCATGTTTTTATTATAATTAGATAGTTGCATTAACAATTCTCTACATGCTCCACATGGCATCATAATCTTGTCGTTATTACCAATGCATACTAGCATATCTATTTCATGTTCTCCATTAGTAATCATATTACCTATCGCATTTCGTTCAGCACAACAGCCTAATGAACATGCTGTATCTATGCATACACCTGTATATATATTTCCTCTTGTTGTTAATATTGCTGCCGCAACACCGCCTGCCGTTACACTATCTGAAATAATTCTATTATTTAATATTTCTTTACATTTTTTATATAATTCGTCCCAAATATTAGTTAGTTCGTATAAATATTCAATATGGATTGCATATACGCCAAATTTTTTTATTGCTTCTTCATATCCATTTAAAGAATTAATTCTTTCGATTGCCTTTTGATAATCATTAGTACTTGATGTTGTATATTTTGTTCCTTCTAGTATTAATAAATTTTCAACAGTATCATAATGATTTACATCTTTTACTTTACAAATTATTTTTCTATTAATTGAATTTGTAAATTCAATTATATCATTAGATTCTAATGAATCGTAATTATGGTTATTTGTATTTGTTCTTATTTCTATTCTTTTTGTTTTATTGATAATTGCATCAAAAGCTCTATCATTTAAATTTAATTTATATTTCATTAGTGTT
This sequence comes from Clostridia bacterium, assembly GCA_017936925.1. Lineage (GTDB taxonomy): Bacteria > Bacillota > Clostridia > TANB77 > CAG-508 > UMGS1994. The sequence continues at coordinate 56,694 of JAGBEP010000019.1, forward strand.
AATACCTTCTTAATTAAAATAATTTATCATTTTCTCATAAAATGTTCTTGCATTTATATTATATTTATTACAAAAAATTAAAAATTCATTAAATCCATTTCTTCATTAATTCTCTAGTTTATTTAAGTTACTTAAATTTTTTGATAGAGCTATAATTTCCGGTCTTATCTTTATTAATTCATTATCTACTACTACATAATTTGTTATATCAATATTGTTTAGATTCATCATTTTTTCTAGCTCATTTCTTATATAGTGCATTTGTATACAATGTGGTGACTTATCAACTGTTGCAAATATGATTTTTTTTATCTTGTTAGTTCTAATCATTCCTCCTATTTTTGTTATTGCCATATTAATATGTGATTCTTCTAAACATAATTCATATATATTGTCCGATATTTCTTCTATTTTTTTGAATCCCAACGGTTGCATAAACTTTAAGCAACTTCCTACAATTATTATTTCTTCTTTAACATCATATATATTACTTTTTAATAGTTCCTTCATTATTTACTCCTATTTTTAATCATTGTAGTCATAGTTCCATAAACTTAATTTTCAGTTAACTTGAATTGGATTTATTTTTTCTAAATTTTCCATTTTAAATCCAAATCCTTTCCAGTCTGTATGTTTTCCACGTTCTAAATTCATATTCTTTTAAACCCTCTGCTATTAAAAATGCAAAGGGTTGTTTAATTGTTATAAATTTAATAATATAACTTTTTTTCTGGATTTTCTATTTTTTCTGCACTATCATTATTTTTTAAAATTAAAGTTATTAATTCTAAAAGTATTTTCTGTACATATAAAAATTAGGTTCTGTAATTATTTCTATCTGCTCTTTCATCAAATTCTCGATCGTATTCTTTGTTTCCATAAAACCACACTGTTTTTTTATCTTCTCCTGAACCCATTCTGTTTCTATTTATCCAAATATCAATAAAAGATACTAATGGTAGTATAACACCAAGTGCATCTATTAATATTGTTTCTGTATTTCCTGTGTGATTCATTAAACAGCTATATAAATCGTTTCCAAAATATGCTGTAAATAGTATAAAATATGTAAATGCTCCCCATACATTTCTTTTTAGTACTAATGCAAAACATGGTATTGTAACAAATAATAATGCTATTTCTAGATTTATGTTTATTGGAGTTACGGCAAACTCTATTTCCATTGATGCACAAAATACTACTACTAATCTAAATCCCCAAAATAATATTCCTAAGAATGATATTAAGTAACTTAACATTCCAACCATTTCTTTTTTTCCTCCTTTGTTTATGGTTATAATATAAATTTATATATAAAACAAATCTTAACTTAATTTATCTTATATATAAAAAGATATATTTTATCTTATAATCTAAAAATGGAACGCGCAATTTTACTAAAGTATTAATGGCGTTCCTTTTTAGATTATTTTTCAATTATTCTCCATCTACATAGTTAAATTCATCTTTGAATTTTTCTTTGAAGATTTCAAATACTTTGTTTAATACCTCTTCATCTTCTACTCCAACGTATGATTCTTCTTCTTCAGATTCTGTTGGCTCTACTTTTAATATTACTACTTCACCAATTTCTTCTTCTGATGCTTCTTCTACTGGAAGTAAAACTACATATTCTTCTTCTTCATATTCTATTAAATCTAAAAATTCAAATTGAACTTCGTTACCATTTTCGTCATTTAAAATTATTATGTTGTCTAATTCCTCACCTGTTTTTGTCTCTTCATTATCCATATTTTTTCTCCTTTCAATTTGTATATAAAATTGTTAAAACAATATTAAAAACTATTTATTTTTATTCATATACATTTCTAAAATGTATACTGCTGAAATTGTATCTACTAAATTTCTTTTTTTCTTTGGATTTATATTTAAATCATTCATTGTTCTATGTGCTTCAACAGTTGTAAGTCTTTCATCCATAGTGTCAATTTTTATTTTGTTATACTTACATTTTAATTTATGAATAAATTTTTCTGTTATCTCAGCTCTTTCTGACTTATCTCCATTTAAGTGCAATGGCATTCCTACAACAATGCATCCAATTTCATATTCTGTCATTAATTCGTCTAATCTTTTTAATACTACTTTATCATTTCCTTTATGATGTATTGTTTCTAGACCTTGAGCTGTTATTCCTAAACTATCTGTTATTGCAATTCCAACTCTAGCATCTCCATAATCAATTCCCAATATTCTCATTATTTTTCTAATCCTATATAATTTTTTACCATTTTTTCTAGCAATTCATCTCTTTCAACTTTTCGAATTAAATTTCTAGCGTCATTATGGCTTGTTATATATGTTGGATCTCCTGATAGAATGTATCCAACTATTTGATTTATTGGATTATAACCTTTTTCTACTAAAGCATCATAGACTTTTTTCATTATTTCTTTAGCTTCTAAGTTGTTATCTCGTTCAACTTTAAAACTCATTGTTTTATCAAAATCCATTAACTTATTCTCCTTTATCTATATAAAATTAATATTATTTTCTTTTTTATCTGCTTTATCTAAGTATTCTTCTAGTTTTTTAGTAACACTTTCAATTCCTGTTCCTTTATAATAATTTCCAATTGCAAAATTAATTTTTGGTCTTACTAAAAATTGTTCATATGTTTGTTCATTTATGTATTCTACTTGAGTGTCTTCTAAATCTTGTTTTAATGATTTTATCATTGGAACAACTTCTTCTTCTGTTTTACCAATATAAACGATTACAAATTTTGGTCCCATATATCTTACAAATATGTCATTTGCATCAATACATGTTTTAGCCCAATTTGATAAAGATATTATCACATTGTTTCCTACTATTCTAGAATATGTATTATTTATTTCTTCTATATTGGTAATTCTAAACATTGCTACTATTGATGTAGGTTCAGAATCTATTTTTGCTTTAGCTTGTCCATATAGATATTCTGCTGAGTACAATCCGGTAAATTGATCTGTTCTTACTATACTTTCCATCGCTGTTTGATATGATACTGTTTTTAAAATTGAAACTATATCATCTTTTATTACTTCTAGTAATGTTGTATCTATATCATCAAATGCGTGTATTACAGAACTTTCGATAATCCAATATCCTATATATACATTATCTATATATAGTGGAAAGAACATTGCAGATTTTGCTCTTGAAAAGTCCATTTTTTGATATGGTAGTTTTTCATCTTCTGAATCTATCGTTATATATTTAGGTGTTGCGGTACTAATACTATCTTTGAATACATCTTCTGTATGTAAGTTAGTTAAATTATTCCAGTATTTTTGGTCTGTGTTTGATGCTTTTAATACATATTCTGCGCCATTGAATACAACTATACTTGAATACTTTATTTCAAATTTTTCTATTAATACAGAATTTATTTTTTGTATTTTTTCGTCTACTGGTAAATCTTCTCCAGTTATATTCATAAAGTCTTGAAGTGCATTTAACTTGTTTATTTTTGATGTAACATTGTTAAATGTTGTTAACTTCTTTTTGATATTAACATTGTAAACTATTAGAATTGAAATAATTCCAATTAATACAACTATCGGTATTAGTGCCACTTTTTTCACCTCTTAATTTTAATATTTATTTTTCATTTGATTCAATGTGTTATTCATTTCTGCAGAGAAGTTATTTCCATAATTTGCTTCTGCTGAACTCTTAGTATTATATGTTTGTTTACTTAGCAATGGATATACCATATTTCCTAAAATTTTTAAACTGTTCATAAAACTTTTGTTATATCCACTTATTGTTATAACACAATTTACAATTGATTCCAAGTATTTTGAATATACTCCTTCATCAAATGGTATACTACATGCTCTTATTTTCTCTTTATTAAATAATTCTGTCATATATGACATTGCTGGGTCATTGTAAAATGACATTCCACCAATTACCGCCTTGCTTGATAATCCTTTAACTTTTACTTCTTTATTTATTACAACTCTTAATTTTTCTTGCTCTAATATTCCTTTTGTTTTTAAATCTCTTAAGAATGCTGTTAATGGTTGGATTGTTAATATATCCATTGATTGAACAAGATATATTTCTTGAGCATTAGCTAAGTATCCTAAATCTGTAGTAAAATCGCAATCAATTAATATTAGTGATTCGTTTTGTACTAGTGTTGATAGAATAGCTTCTGCATTTGAATAATCTTTTCCATCGTTAGGTATAGATGTATATACATTTAAGTTTCTATCAACTCTTATACCTTCGGCAATTCCGTTTTCAAGATTTTCAATTGATGAGTAAGCAATATTTCTTAAGTTTTCATCATTATTAGTATAAATGAAATATGAATTTTTATTTGATGTCATATCTAATATGGCTGTTTTTACTCCTATTGATGAAAATAGACATGCTAGATTATTTACTAAGAATGATGTTCCACTTTTGCTTGCTCCAACAAAAGCTACAATCTTTTTGTCTTTTGTTAAAATTGAATTTAGACTGCCTGTTGAATATAATCTATTTTCTTCTATTTTTTGTAGTGATTCTTTTCTTTCTTGACTTGGTGAATATGATGAAACTTGTTCATTATAATTGTCTTGTTGTGCGAATCCAATACTTGATTGGTTATATCCAGTATTCTGTTGGTTATAACTATTGTTTTGTTCATATCCATTATTTGTTTGGTTATCATATTGATTCAATGTGCTATTTGGATTGTATCCATTATCTGCTTGGTTGTAATTGTCAACTTGATTATAATTGTTATTTGTACCGTATCCTGTAGAAGCTTGATTATAGTCATAATTTTGTTGATAATTTGTCGTAGTGTTTGTATTATATGGATTTACTACAGAACTTGATAGTGTATCTGAATTATTTTCTAATTCATATCCTACACTATTATCTATTCCTGGTAAAGAATTATCATTTTCTGCAAATGGATCTGCATCCCAATCATTTACTCCTGGTAATGTTGTTTCTTGTTGCATGTTTTGAGTTGTCTGTACTGTACTTTCTGCAAATGGATCTGCATCCCAATCGTTTACTCCTGGTAATGTTGTTTCTTGTTGCATGTTTTGAGTTGTCTGTACTGTACTTTCTGCAAATGGATCTGAATCCCAATCATTTACTCCTGATAATGTTGTTTCTTGTTGCATGTTTTGATTTGTTTGTACTGTACTTTCTGCAAATGGATCTGAATTCCAATCATTTACTCCTGGTAATGTTGTTTCTTGTTGTATGTTTTGAGTTGTCTGTACTGTACTTTCTGCAAATGGGTCTGTATTCCAATCTTCCACTCCTGGCAATGTTGTTTCTTGTTGCATACTTTGAGTTGTTTGTACTGTACTTTCTGCAAATGGGTCTGTATTCCAATCTTCCACTCCTGGCAATGTTGTTTCTTGTTGCATACTTTGAGTTGTTTGTACTGTACTTTCTGCAAATGGGTCTATATTCCAATCTTCCATTCCTGGCAATGTTGCTTCTTGTTGTATGTTTTGACTATAGCCATTGTATGATTGATTTGGCATCTCGTTTTGAAGTATTGTTTTTTGATAATCTTGTTGATTTATTGTTTCATTTTCTAAAATAACGTTTTGATTATTTGGTACCATTGTTGGAATTGGTGCTTTTGGTTCTTCTACTTCTGTTAATTGAGTTGATTGCGCTTGAACCGGTAGTTTTTCTGATGTTTGTGAAGTAATTGTTTGCTCCTCTTTTTCTATTTGAGCCTCTTCTGGTAATGGATTTTTTCTAGGTCTTCCTCTTTTTCCCTTTGGCTTTGGTGGCTCAATTGGATATTTTCTAGGTCTTCCTCTTCCTCTTTTTGGTGGTTGTGGTACTTCTGGTATACTTGTTACATCTGGCATTTGTAGTTGATCTTCAGTCATTTTTTCTACAATTGGTTCAGTTGCAGTATTCATATTATTTTCAATATTTTCGTAACTTGTTTCTAAGCTTTCAGGTTGAAGATCTACATTATTATTTATTTCTTTTATTTTTGTATTTTCTATTTCAGGCACATTTGATTCTGGAAATGTTATATCTTCTAATCCTGGTAATGTAGCTTCTTGTTGTATGTTTTGATTTGCTTGTTGTACATTATTTTCGATTACTGAGTCTTCATCCCAATTTTCTAGTTCTGGTAATGAATTGCTTTCTGCGCCAGATATATTTGTTTCTGGGAATGTTACATCTTCTAATCCTGGCAATGTTGCTTCTTGTTGTATGTTTTGATTTGTTTGTTGTACATTTTCTGCAAATGGATCTGCATCCCAATCTTCTAGTCCTGGTAGTGAATTGCTTTTTGCTCCAGATATATTTGTTTCTGGGAATGTTACATCTTCTAATCCTGGTAATGTCGCTTCTTGTTGTATGTTTTGATTTGCTTGTTGTACATTTTCTGCAAATGGATCTGCATCCCAATCTTCTAGCCCTGGTAGTGAATTGCTTTCTGCTCCAGATATATTTGTTTCTGGGAATGTTACATCTTCTAATCCTGGTAATGTTGCTTCTTGTTGTATGTTTTGATTTGATTGTTGTACATTTTCTGCAAATGGATCTGCATCCCAGTCTTCTAGTCCTGGTAGTGAATTGTTTTCTGCTCCAGATATATTTGTTTCTGGGAATGTTACATCTTCTAATCCTGGCAATGTTGCTTCTTGTTGTATGTTTTGATTTGTTTGTTGTACATTTTCTGCAAATGGATCTGCATCCCAGTCTTCTAGTCCTGGTAGTGAATTGTTTTCTGCTCCAGATATATTTGTTTCTGGGAATGTTACATCTTCTAATCCTGGTAATGTTGCTTCTTGTTGTATGTTTTGATTTGTTTGAGCTACTTCGTTTGACATTAATGGTTTAGTACTATTATGTTGGTTATTTTGAACAGATTCTTGCTCCATTTGCTGTGTTGGTTGTGCTATATTTTCCATTCTTCTTTCTCTTGGAGTGTTGTTTATAGCTTGTAATTCTTCGTCTGAATATATTTTTCTCTCATTTTTAATATTCATATTATTTGGAATTATTACATTTCCTGTCATTCTAGGTTGAGCATTTTTATTATCTAATAAATCAATTCCACTTCTTAGTTGTGTCTGTACTTGAGGTGCTTGTTGCTGTATAGGTTGGTTTGATTCTTTTTGAGCTTTTCTTAAAGCCTCTTTTTTCTCTTTTTCTATTTTTTGTTTTAATTTTCGGTCATTCTCGATTTGTTCCATTCTTCTTTGTTCTTGAATTTTAGCTTTTGCTGCCTTTTCTTCTTCAGATTCATCTGCGTATGTAACTAATTCTTGATATTTAGGGCATTCTGCTTCTAGAACAGCTCTAACGTTTATTGGAAGGCATTTTATTATTATTTTTAACTGTTTATCCGTATATTGTGCTGCAATATTATTAAAGCTGTCTGTATATCTATCTTCATTTTTACCTAATCTTTTATAATGAATTAATATGTTTTGAACTTCCTGTTCTGTTACATCATCAACAGAACTTGTATCAGTTTGGGTTCCTTCTATTTTATAATATTCTTTTGCTTCTTGTGAAGCACGTGGTCTATTTAACAAATCACATACAGCGTCTATTTTTCTATCTGTTCCTACTAGTGCATTATAAATTCCATATTCGTGCATTTTGCTTAAAACATATCCTGATTTTGTTCTTCTGTCTGTGCAAATTACTATTATATCCGGTCTTTTTTCAAGTGCACTTGCTTCATATGAAATTTCTTTTAATCTTTCTAATATGAATCTATCAATAACATCATAGTTACTATTTGAGAATGGCTCTAAGTCTTCACTTATAACTATTCTGTCATATGTTTTGTCATTTTTTATTTCTCTTATTATTGCATTAAAGTAAAATACGTTTTTTGATGAAACGTCTTCTTGATATTTTTGTCTATAACTTTCCGCTATTCTTTTTGAGACATTTTCATTACTTACTGCAAATAGAATTTTCATTTGTTAACCCCCAGACTTTCTTCTGTTTTTATAAAACCCATCCTCTTACGACAATTGTAAATACTAATGGTAATATTTGCGCAATTACTAAAATTGTTACGAACGCTATAATTAGGTTAAATCCTCTATCTCTAATATCTAATCTTCTGATACCTATAATATATTGATATATAGCTCCTACTGCTACACCTAATAAGCAAAATGGTATACTATATATTCTTACAGTATCTAATATCATTGCAGTTATACCGTAAGCTTTAGAACCATATTTTTCAGTATATTGTTCTAATTTTCCGTTTGCTTCTTCTTTTATTTTATAGAAGTCACTTGCGTTTTCTGATTCAAGTACTTCGTTATCTTCCACTGATTTGTTTTCTGATTCTGCATATACTGGAGTGAATGATACTAATATTAATGTTAGACTTAAAAATATGCTTGTTAGTGCTAGTATTTTTTTCATTTTTTATCCTCCCATTTTTTCCTTTTCTGCCTAATTTTATACATATATAATCATACAATAAAACAAAAAAAATATCAACTAATTTTTTGACATTTCTTTTCTGTTTTTCAATGTTTTTAGGGACCTGATATGTTTTATTTATACTAGGTCCCTATTTTTATAATCTATTATATAAATATGTCATCCATTTAAATATTCCATTTGCCCAATTTTTATCACTTGCATATCTTGTATTTACTCCTGTAAGTGTTGGTCCATTATAATATGTACCTGTTGCTATTTGTCCATCATAAATTTCTGTTCCTGCTGGATTTAAATATGTTTTCACTAATACTCTTGATACAAGGTCTATTCCTTCTGCATATGAACTGAATGTTGAGGCACCTCCATATGGATTGCTATCATATGCTCCATATCCGAATAAATTTTTCTTATCGTTTGCTATTTTTGACGTTCCCCAACCGCCTTCGTGTATAGCCATTGCTGCTATAAATATTCCATTTATTCCATATTGTCTTTCAACATAATAAAAATATTCTGCATTAGATTCTAGTACTCTTTGAGTGTCTGCACTATTTCCAGATAGAACTTTCTTAAATTGATTTAGTGATAATCCACTTGGTTTTGTTAAATCCATATTAAAGTCTAGACTTGCTAGTAGTTCTTCTCTAGAATATTCTACTCCTACTGAGAAGTTTTGTGAATTAGTTCCACCGTTAGGGTTTATATTTGTAAAGCATGCGCTATCCGCGTATCCAATATAGTTTTCTACTTGTATTTTTAGCCAATTATTATTTACTACTTCCATTATTATTACTTTTCCGTCTTTGGCTATTTCACAAATTTCTGATGCTTTTCTATTAGGAGATTCACGTAATTTTACTTTTTCTGGAGTTGCCCATACGACGTCTCCTTCTTTAGGTGTGTAGTTGTTACTTCCTTCTCCTGTTCCAATTTCAACAATTTTGTTTACTGCATTTGCAGTTACTTCTCCTTCTATTCTTTCTTCTGAAATATACTCGTTCCCTTGATATGTTTTTATTATTACCATCATTTGTTTTCCGTCAGTTCCTTCTTGTTGTACTCTTATTGTTCCTGATGGCAATTCATTATTTTCAACATATTCAGTAGTATAATCCAAATCAACTTCGTCTACATTAAGTGTTTTTTTGTAAGTTTCACTTGTGTTTTCTCTTAGAATTTCTTTTACATCTATTGGATTTTTATTTTCTTCCATAGCAACTTTTTCATTTACTTGTACTATCTCTTCTTTTTCTTCTACTACTGTTGATATAGCTTGTACTTTTTTAAATGATCTTAAGCATAGAATTGAAGTCAGAATAAGAATCACTATTATTATACTATATATTATTAATCTTTGTTTTATAATTTGCTCTCTGGTTTTTATAACATATTTTATTTTTCTCATTTCTTGCTCCTTTTAATATTGTAATATTTGACTCTTTTTTTGTCAATTGAAGTTTTTGGATTTATTTAGCTTTTCTTATTGAATAATTGCCATTTTTGTTATATATTTATTTTAGTTTTTGGTCTTTTACCAAGAGCTTTTACTTATGATAAATTTTGTTTGAAAGGATTTTATTTTATGTTTCAAGACAAACAGATAAAAATAGTTTTAACCATTTCTGTAGCTATTTTTCTTATATTAATTTTATTTTTTGCTTATAATACAATTCAAACTGGAAAAAATACTTCTGTGCAAAATTCTAATGAACCTGTATTGTCTTTAACTACTGATAGCAATATTTTTAAAGTAGATTCTGTTTTAATGTACGCATCTGCTAATGCTTTAAACAATGATCAAATGCAAAAGGATTATTGGGATTTAAACTTGTATCAATATTCTGATATTGCACTTAATATAGATAATAATGTTTCAATCGATGGTCTTACTCAAAAAAATACTATAAAAGAAATGTATATAGATAATATTTCATATCCTAAAATGCCTGATAAAGGTACTCCACATTTATATGTTAAAGATTATAACTTTTTTGGCAAAGGCGTTATTGATGAAGAAAATTTGATAAATGATAGAATTGATTTTAAAGTTGTATCTTCTAATGATGAAGAGCTTTCTCCTTTATCTTTTTATGCTGATTGCTCTAATCCAATTTTACTTTCTGCAATTAATGAAGAGATTGTTTCTAACTTTGTCCTTAGAAATACAAATTCTGCAGTTACTTTTGACGGCAATTTATTACTAGATGCAACTATTTTGTTAAGTAATATTGAATATTCACTTTCTTTTTCTATTCATATTATTAATGAATTAGATGAAGAATATATTTGTACAGTTACAATTCCGATTAAATTAAGTGATGATAATGATATTAATTCAATTTATGATGGTTCATATCAATTAGTTTCTACTGATATGAAAGAGACTAAATTTTACAAAAGAGAAAACTAATATAAACAATTTGAAAGGAATGGTTTAGACTTATGAAAAAAAGTTCTCATTTAGCTTATATGCAAAAACATTATTTTAGTGCTGCTAATTATTCTACTCTTCATGAAATGCTTTATAGTGTTTCTAAAAAATATGGTGATAAACCAGCTTTTATATTAAAAGATTCTACAGGATATCCTTATACTGTTTCTTATTTTAATTTGTTAAAAGATGTAGAATCTGTTGGTATTTCTCTTATAAAAAATGGTTTTATGAATAAAAAAATTGCTTTGATTGGAAAGAATAGTTATAAATGGGCTATTTCTTATTTAGCTGCTTGTATTGTTGGAGTTGTTGTTCCTATTGATAAGGAATTACATTCTGATGATGTTATTAATTTTTTAAATGTTTCTGAAGCTGCTGTCATTTTGGGTGATGATAAAAATTTATCTGAAATTTTTGAATCTAATGAAAAATTAGAACATGATATTACATATATAAATTTTGATTTAAAAGCTAATACTGATTCTTTTTATAGTTTTGATGCTTTTAAGAGTTCTGGTTTATATAATTTAGAAAATGATAATAAATTTAAATCTATTAAGATTAGTCCTGATGAAATGCATTTTTTGCTTTTTACTTCTGGTACAACTGGAAACTCCAAAGGTGTTTGTCTTTCTCATAAGAATATTTGCTCTAACATTTTCTCTGTTGGAAGCATTGTAAAGGTTTCTCCTTCTACATCAATTCTTTCAATACTTCCAATGCATCATACTTATGAGTGTACACTTGGTTTTTTGCTTGTTATTTCTAGTGGAGGTACTATTTCTTTTTGTGAAGGATTGAAAAAGCTTTCTAATAATTTTCTAGAGTTTAAACCAAATATTATTTTGAGTGTTCCTCTTCTTTTAGAAAAGCTTCATAAAAAAATAATGAAGTCTCTTAAAGATAGCTTGCCAGAGAAATATTTTAAAGATGATAAGCACATCATGGATTGTGTTCCCTTCTTTTTTAAACCTATTATCAAGCGTAAAATTTTAAAATCTCTGGGTGGTAATTTGAAAAAAATTATTGTTGGAGCTTCTGCAATTGATCCAAAACTTTTAGAGTCTTATGAAAAATTTGGTATTACGGTTTTATCTGGATATGGTTTGACTGAATGTTCTCCTCTTGTTGCTGGAAATAATGACTTCTTCCATAAGTTTGATTCATGTGGCCTTCCTATTCCTAATGTAGAGTTTGTTATTGATTCTCCTAATAAAGAAGGTGTTGGTGAAATTTTAGTAAAAGGTCCAAATGTTATGCTTGGATATTATAAAAATGAAGAAGCTACTAAAGCTACTTTTGAGGGTGAATATCTAAAAACCGGTGATTTAGGAAAAATAGATGAAAATGGTTATTTGTATATATGTGGTAGAGCTAAAAGTGTTATCATTACGAAAAATGGAAAAAATGTCTACCCTGAAGAATTAGAAGATATGCTCAATAAAAATGATTATATTGAAGAGTCTTTAGTTGCTGGTACTTTTAATGAAGCACATAAAGATACTGAAGTTACGGCTTTAATTGTTCTTAATATGGATAATATTAGAAAAAAATTTAAAAAGCCAACTAAAGAAGATATCACTAAACTTATAAATTCTGCTATTAAAACGATTAATGATAAACTCCCTAATTTTAAACATATAAAAAATTACGTTATAAAGGAAGATGAACTTGAAAAAACTACTACACAAAAAGTTAAACGTTTTGGAAATAATATTGAAGAGTTAAAAAATAGACTAAAAAATAAGAGAAAGAAATAATCTTTCTCTTATTTTTATTTCTTGTTTATTTTTAAGTTAATAAAGGCTTCTCAAAAATGAATACTTTATATTCTTATTGTTGCTCCAATTATTCCTGCATCATTTTTTAATTTTGCTAGTTCAATTTTAGGTATTGCATTTTTATTGAATCTGCTGTTTTTATCTTTTATTTTTTCTAATAGTCTATCATATACTGGATTTCCTTCATAGTATGAAAAGCTTCCTCCTAATACTACTATTTCTGGTTCAAATAAATCTATTAGATTGCAAACACCTATTGATAGATCTTCTATAAATTGATAAACTACTTCTTTTACTTTTTCATTGTTGAAATCTAATAATTGTTCTCTTAGATATTGTCCTGAAAAGTCATTATCTATGTCTAGTACTTCTGCTATTTTATTTCTGAAGGCTCTTATTGATGCATATGTTTCAAAACATCCTCTTTTTCCACATGTACATTGTCTTCCGCCTTTGTTTATTACCATATGTCCAAATTCAAATCCTGAAAATCTTTTTGGAACTAGCATTTCTCCATTTAAAAATGCTGCACCGCCTATTCCTGTTCCGATACATATAAATACGCAGTCATCATAGTCTCTCATACTTCCATAATGTTTTTCTGCTAGAGCTGCACATTTTGAATCATTTTTTATTTGCATTGGCAAGTTTATATATTTTTGTAGTTCTGATATTAAATCAAAGTTTTCTAATCCTAAATTTGTAGCTTGAACAATTTTATTATCACTTATTGTTCCTGGTGAAGCTATTCCTATAAATTCAATGTCGTTTAAATCTACATTTGCTTCTTCTATTACTTTATTTAATAATTCTATTATAATTTTTACGATACTTTCTTTTACATTTACTCTATCTGTTCTTGTTAAATTTCTTTCTTCAATATTTAGGATTGCTCCGCTTATTTATTAATCCTACTCCTACATGGCTTCCACCTATATCTATTCCAATTCTCATAATTACATCCTTTCTAAAAAAGGAACGCACATATATAGTATGTCGTTCCTTCTTATTTTTACACATATTCGCTGCTGAACATAAATGATCCCATGTACAACTGTATACAAGGCACTAATACTACTACAACAAAGAATATTAAAACTGCACCAACTAGTATGTAGCTGATTTCTGGTAAAACTTTCATAATTCTTTGTAAGATTACGTCTATATCTGATTCAACAAATTCTAGCATTTTGTCCATCATCATTGGTAAGTCTGTTTGCATACCTACTTTAAGCATTTCTGTTGTCATACTGTTTCCAAATCCAGATTCTTCAAATGGCTCAACCCATGATTTACCAATTAAGCAATTGTTAATTGCATTTTCTAGTATTGATAACATTACATTATTTTTTGCAACGTTTTTACTAACTTCTAAAGCTTGTTGTACTCTCATTCCATTTTTTATATTTAATGATACTGATTTCATTACTCTTGAAAAATCTACTGCATAAATTAATGGACCAAATATTGGTGCTTTGTATTTGAATAGATGCCATTGATATCTTCCTTTTGGTGTTCTTATATATGCAATTATTCCTATTACTACTGTTGCTATTAGAATTACCGGATAATACCACCAATATTTTGCACTGTCTAAAAATTTAGCAAACCATTGTGTTATCCAAGGTAACTGATCTTTTGATCCCATAGATTCAAAAACCTCTTGAATTGATGGAATTACAAAGATAGTTCCAACTAATAATAACCCTATCATACCTACGAATTGTATTACGTTTGGCATTACTATTTTTTTAACTTTTTTAGCTAGTGCGTCAGAATTCTCTAAATAATCCATTGCTTGTTCTAATGATTTTACTAGTGCTCCTGATAGTTCACCAACTTTAATCATGTTTACATATATTACTGGAAATATGCTTGAATAATATTCCATTGTTGTATACATATTTTCTCCAGATTCAACACCGGCTAGTATATCTTCTAGTATTGATTTAAAATTTGGATTTTCTGTTGTTGAAATAACTGTTTCTAATGCGTGTATATTGTTAAAGTCTGCTTTTTTTAATAATAGAAAGTTTTGTGTAAATATTAAAATATCTCTTGTTTTTATTTTCTTTCCTCTATTACTTGCGATTTTTTTACTTTTTGATGTCATATCTCTTTTTACTTTTTGGTTTGAATTACTTTTATAGATTAGTTTGACTTGTTCTGGTGATAAGTCTTTTAATATTTCTTCAGAACTTCTATGTTTTTTTACAGGGGCTCTTCCGCTTGCAGTTACTTCTAGCGCTTGTTGAATGTCTATTGGTGTCAAGCCGTTTTTCTTTAGCATTTTATATAATTCTTCTTTTGTTATACCATTTACTGTATTCTTGGTCATTTGTCCAGTTCTATTGTCTATAGCTTTATATTGAAATGCTGGCATATTCTACCTCCATTATAATTGTTGTGATGCTCTTCCTACTCCTCCTGATTTTAATTGCATAATTGTTTTGTCTAATGTTTCATAATTTTTCTCTTCTATTTGTGCTTGTGCTTGTTCTAATGTTATTTTATCTTTTAAATACAATTCTGCCAATACATTTATTAATCCTTGGCTTCCTTTATCTTTTGTAGATTGTATAGCGTCTTCAACTTCAGAAACTGAAAACTTTTCTTTTCTAATGCACCCTGCAACTACGTTGTCTACTACCATAACTTCTGGTACCATTACAAGTTCACTTCCATCTGCTGATTTTATTAATCTCTGTGATACTATAATTTTTAATAAAGCTGACATCAAGTATTTAATTTGTGCTTGATCTGATAATTCATAAAAGTTTATAATTCTGTCTAGAGTTTCTGCACATGATTTAGTATGTAATGTTCCTATTACTAAGTGACCAGACTCTGCCATATCGATTGCTGCAGCCATTGTTTCTTTATCTCTAATTTCTCCTATTACTAATATATCGCAGTCTTCTCTTAGAGCATTTCTAACACCATCGTGGAAACTCAATGAATCACCAGCTATACCAACTTCTTTTTGTACTATTATTGATTTCTTAGTTTTATGTTTGTATTCAACTGGAGCCTCTAATGTTAATATTTTTCTGTTTTGATTTTCGTTTATATCATTAATTAAACAGTTTAATGTTGTTGTTTTACCAGAGTTTGTTTTTCCTGTAACTAAAATAACACCTTGTGGTTGATATGTCATTCTTCTTATTACATCTGGAACTCCTAAATCTTCAAACCTTGGTAATTCATTTTTTATAATTCTTAGCGTAAACAAAGGTATATTGTCCATTTGAGAAATATTTACTCTTAGTCTTACATCTTTATAAGCAATTGCTGTATCTAGTCTTTTGTCTTTTTTGAATAATTCATCGTTTTCAACGCTTCCATTTACTATAAAATCGTAAAATCCATAAATATCTTCTTCAGTAACTACTGGATATTTTGATGGAACTAATGATTTAGTTATTCTTAGTACTGGTTTTAACCCGCATATAATGTGAATATCAGATGCACCTTTTTGAATAGCTTCTTCTATAATATCTTCTAAATTCAACATAAAACTTTTTTCCTTCCTTATTATATATTATTAAAAATTAATGTTTTATTATTTAATTCTTCAACTGTTATTAACCCATCAACTACTTTCTTTACACCGTCCATTTCGAATGGTAAAAAACCTTCTTCTAATGCTGCTTTTCTTATTTCAAAAGTAGACTTTCCATTCATTACAAGTTCTTTTATCTTATCTGTTAATGTTAATATTTCTATTATTGCAATTCTTCCTGAGTATCCTGTCATGTTGCATTCTTTGCAACCAATTGTATCCCATGTATATTTGTCTGTAAAATCAAATTCCATGTTATATTTTTTTGAAAATGTATTAATTTTTCTTTTTTCTTCTTCTGTGAATTCTCTTTTTTGTGCACAATGTGGACACACTTTTCTTACAAGTCTTTGAGAAACTGCTGTTGCTAATGTACTTGCTATATCGTAGTCTGATATACCAAGTTTTCTAAGTCTTGTTATTACTTCTATTGAATTTATTGTATGAATTGTTGATAAAACATAGTGTCCTGTTTGTCCAGCTTCTAGTGCTATTTCTGCTGTTTCTAGATCTCTGATTTCTCCTACTAGAACAATATTTGGATCTTGTCTTAATACTGTTCTTAATGCACTTGCAAATGTGGTTTTGGCGTCCATTTCAACTTGGTTTAATCCTGGAAGTCTAACTTCAACTGGATCTTCTAGTGTTATGATATTTACTGTATTTGTGTTTAATACTTTTATTATGCTGTATAATGTTGTAGTTTTTCCTTCACCTGTAGGCGCTGCAACAATTGTTACAGAATTTCTTTTATCAAAGTATTTAGTTATTAAATTTTCATCTCTAGGGAATCCTAACTCATATATATCTCTAATTTTTGCATCTTTCTTTAAAAGTCTTAGAACGAATTTTTCTCCATATATTGTTTTTTGAGATGACACACGGATATTGAATCCTGGATACATAATAATTCTACCATCTTGTGATTCTTGTTTTTCTTGATACATATTTGAAATAGCTTTTAATCTACCTATCATTTGGCTTTGATTTTCTTTTCCTATTCTGGCTACTGTTATTAAATCACCATCTATTCTGTATCTTACTCTTATGTCTTTTTCCATTGGTTCTATGTGTATATCTGATGCATTTTTTTCCATTCCTGTTTTTATTATAGTATCTACCATTTTTGTAATATCTTTATTAGCAGTATTTCCTAAGTCTTCTGTTGTAGAATTACTATCTAACTGTTCTAAAGTTTCGTTAATTTTATTTGTAAAAGATATATACTTTTCCATACTATATCCATTGTGCATAAGCATTAGTCTTATTTGCTCAACTAATTTTGTATTTGATGTGTCTGAAAAGCATACTTTTACTTTTCCGTTTAAATCATCAAATGGTATTACGTTGTTTTTCTTTGCCATATCCATAGATATATATTTAGATATGTTTACATTAACAAGTTCTGGTTTCATTATTATTACTTTTTCGCCTAATATTTCTCCCATTGCTTGGATTAATTCTTTTTCATCTACTCTTCCTAATTCAGCTAAGGCTTCTCCTATTTTTACATTTGGATGCTCTTTTTGATATCTTATAGCTTCTTTTATATCAGCTTCTGTTGCTACTTTACGTCTTACTAATTCAATGCCTATTGGCACCTTTTTAATAGCCATTATTTTTATCTCCTTCTAAGAAATTTATTTTTCTCTTTTCCCATTTTATTAAAGCCCTTGAACATATTCGTTTGTATGCATATTTATTCCTTTTATTTTGTTACTTAGCTCAGTAGGAGCACTATCTATAATAGTATTCCATGCACTATTCCACCATGAACTATATATAGATTCATATGCGATTAAGGTTCCTCTTATGTATTTAGTTGTATTGTTATTATTGTTTGAATATAAATTTGTATTATAAGGATTTAATTCTTGGGATGTATCTGCTATATATCCTAATATATCATTATTATCATATATTATTTTATTGTTTGATTTTTCATATCCATAATAATAATCTTGTGATGATGATTTTTTTAAAACTCTAGGTAACCATACAAATGCATATTTACTGTCACTTTTTCCCTTATTTTTAGTAAAAGGATTGTATCTTAAAACTGAAGAACTTGGATATTCTTCATTATTAGTATATCCTGCTATTCCTCTTCTAGCTCTATCTGCAGTTTGATAAGCAAATGTTGGCCATATATTTTCTTCTAATGAGTACCATTCTAAATCACTTTCTGTAGTAATTACCCATGCACCTTTTTTTTGCCTAGTAGTTACCTCTGTCCACACAAATTTTATTGGAAATAGTGGTTTTCCTTCTCCATACTGATAATATGATAATGATGCATTTTCTAATGTATGGTTTGGTCTATTAAATGGATATTGTGCATCTGTATTTATTGATATTGCTTGTGTAGATGAAGAACCTCCTTCTGATGGGTTATTTTCTTCACTTCCTGAATCACTTACTATTCTTTTTCCTATCGTTATATCAACATCTTCAACATTTGGATATTTAACCATTAGTTTTATTGATTTTACAGTTTGTGTTTCGTCTTCTTCTACTGTATATGTAATTTTCATATTGTTACTTAATTTTAAATCACTGAAAACTGATAAATCTGTTATAGATTTTTCTTCGGTTGTTACATCTATTTCATCATAATTTAATCCATCTATTTTATCTGCTACTTTTGTCAATGTTTCTGTTAATATTTTGACTTTTGATATTTCTGATGATGTGTTCGAAAGATTTATTAGCAGAGTAGTTATTAATGATAAAAATAGTAATATTATAAAAATTGCAATTATAATATCTTGACCTGTGAATCCATTATTATTTTTAATTTTTTCTTTTATAAGTTTTATCATTAATTTTTTCTCCTATAAATTAATAATTGGTATTCCTTGTATTAGCATTGCTATAATATTAGATATACATAAATAAAAAGCTATTGGTATATCTAGTTTTATATCTTTTTCTGCTAAAATATCACTTTGATCTATTTTTATGTTTCTTTTTCTTATTATTACACTTGCTGTTAAAGAAATCATTGTTAATACGGCTGTTATTAAAAATACTTCATATACAATAAACATATTCATATAGATGCATATCATTAAAATTTCAAGTAAATATTTGTATTTAAATAATTTATTTCTGTTTGTAAATATAGCTAATATGCATACTATAGCAAAGTATATAACATATTTATATATACTAATTACACTTATTTGGTTTATTATATATAAATATATAATATGTACAAACCCTACTAGCGAACCTACTAATATTATTGGTTTGTTTATTTGTTTATTGTTTCTATCTATTCCCGCAATAATTACTAATGTTGTTGCAAATATCATTAAATATAAGTATTCTGTTAAACTTTCTACTGTGATTGATGTTATTGTAGGTACTAAAGATATAAATATTCCTAATGATGTAAATCCCATCAAAGTTTCAATTAAAAAATAACTTTTACTAATTTTTTTTCCACAATATCTGCACTTTCCACCTAATAATATGTAGCTCCATACTGGAATTAGGTCAAAAAAGCCTAATTTGTGTTTACAATTAGGACAAAAAGATCTTTCGTTTGTTATATTCTTTTTTTGTGGTATACGATAAATCGCTAATGTTGAAAAGCTTCCAAATACTGTTCCCATTATGAATATTATTAAGTATAGTATTATTTCCATCTTTTTCTCCTTGTTGTTTATTATTTTTTATAAAAGCATATGCATATAAAATGCATATGCTTTTATTTTTTTATTATTAGTTTTTAGCATGTGTATCTGGATTAGTAAATTCAAATGATGAATATGATAATGATTTACCATTAATTGCTGCTGTATAACCATAATTATTATCATTTATTTTTACAGTGTAGTTTGAATCATAGTTTCCTGTGCACTCTACTATAGTGTAACCTACCATTTGAGCTTGTAATTCAGATTTTAATGCATCTGCATCTACTTGAGAAACATCTGCTACGCCTTCTTTATTTCCTGCATAAATATCGCTTGTGTATGAAGAAAGTGCTGATGATAAAGAATCTGCAGCTGTTCCTTTAGCTGATTCATATTTTGCTTTTTGTGAGTTACTTAAAACTCCGTTGTCACCCATAACCATTGATATTGTAACACCAGCTAAGATTAGTAATACAACTATTGTAATAACTAATGCTACTAAAGTAATACCTTTTTGATTTTTCATAATTTTCCTCCTTAGTTTTTTTTTAATTTTAAAAATTGTGTTATATATGTAAATTTTAAATATAACCGTAGTTATTTTTCTGTTGATGTTGATGGAATTATACTTCCACTTCCTACTGAAGGTGCTGATATGTCATTTGAAAATTCATTTGATGTATTTGAGGATTGTGAAGCACCTCGGTTAGATTCGGTGTAATTATAGTAATCTCCATAGATGGTTCCATACTCAGATGAATCTGCACTTCTTACTCTGTTTTCTACATCATAATACGTTTTTCCATCTGCTGAATGTAATACTTCTGTGACTGGAATCTCATCAAATGGGCTTGATTGTCCTGTTGACAAGTTACCTATGGATTTATAATAACTTAAATCATTTGCATCGATTGTATATGTTGATGACAAAACAATTGCATTTTGTGAATTTATATAATTTTGTTTTTCTTTTAATATCTCTTGTTCTTCGCTTGATAATTGATATGTAGCAGCAGATACTTCTATTGTGTTTTCTTTTATGTAGTCAAAAAATATGGTTATTAATATTACCATAATAGCTGCAATTAAAATTATCATTGCAAATATTTCTCTAATTATAGTTTTCAATATATTCACCTCTTAATTTGTAGTATTCGCTGTATTGGTTGTATTGGTTTTATTGGTTTTATTGGTTGTGTTTGCTGTGTTTGTTGTATTATTTTGACTAGCTTCTAGTGCAGCCTTTTCTTCAGCTTCTATTGTTAATTGGTTTTCAACTTTAGATAAGCTTGATTTTGCTATAGGTACATTAGTTTTATAAAAATCTGTTACTAATACAAGCATTGTTACTTCTTCTGTTCCTGGTTTGCTTGGATTATCAGGATTTGACTCTAAAAAACTTCCATCATAGTAAGTTGGCGTTTTTACAGATCTATATTCGGAATACATTTTTAAATTTTCTGGTATAAAGTTTAATTCACTGTCTTTGCTTAATTTTTCCATAAAAGCTATTGAATTTGCGTAAGAACTTATTATATTAAATTTAAAATCACATAATATATAATTTTCTTCTTCAGCTGTTTCTTGGTTTTGAAAAACTTCTATTGTTAAATCACAATTAGTTTCTGTTGCATAATTTCCTATTTTTACCCATAAATAACTTAAATCGTAACTAGTTCCAGCTATCGCTCTTTCTTGTTCAAGTTCTGTTTTACTTTCCATTGCTGCATCATACATTGTTTTAGTAGCTTTGAAATTTTTTACTGTCTGAGCTAATGATTTTTGAGTATTGGCATAAGTTCCAGCTTTTAGATTAGTTAATGCATCTAGTTGCATAGTTGTCTCGGCTTGTTTTTGTTTTAGTTCATCATAGCTGTATACTTTTGTAGGAATTGTTAATCCAGTTTTATAACTGACAAAACCTATTATTAATGTAAAAATTAATATTCCTGTGAGAATTATCTTTCTCATTTTATTCTCCTTTTCTTTGTGTTTATACTAAATCTCCTTCTATTGTTACTACTATATATTCTTCTGCTGTTCCTACGTCTGGGGATAAGCTACTTTCAATTGATGAGCTTGCACGTATTCCTGTAGATGCTGTTACATTTTCTAAATATGCATTTGCTTCAAGTAAAGCCTTAAAATATCCTAATTGCTGATATTTTATTGATCTCGCTTGAATTACAAAATGTCTACCTGTAGTATTTTCTATGCTTATTAATTTAACTTCGGTAGGTATTACTGATGCTATGTGAGTTAGAAAATTTGCAATTTCCCAATTTTCAAATATTACTTCTCCATTTTCAACTGATTGATTATTTAATTTTGCTATTATAGATTGGTATTCTGAATTTAGATTATCTATTGATATTTTTGTTTTGCTCATATTTGATATTGCTGTAGTTGTAGCATCTTGTTTTTGGATAGCTTCCTTCTTCTTTTCATCCATATTATTATATAATGTTTTTCCGCATATTGAATATCCTATTATAAAAACTAGACACATTGCTATTATTCTTACAACTGTTCTTTCATAAGCATCTAATGGTTCTTCTGCAGATTCTTTTAATGTTTTTATTTCAGGCATTTTTTTATTACCTGGTAAACCTGGCATTTCTATTCCTACTTTTGATATAGCACTTTTTCCTGAGAAGTTTAATTCATTAGTAGCCCCTGTTCCCATACCAGACATAGCTAAAGAAATTGCGCTATTTACTTCTATATAATCTTTTATTCCTATCTTTAAACTTTGAGCTTCTAAGAAAGATGGCTTTACTATATCGCATTGAATATCATTCATTCTATCTTGGAAATACATATCTATATTGTTTATTATTGCTCCTGTTCCAGTAAAATAAATTTTATTTATTTGTTTTCCATATTCAGCTATTTTTTCTTTTATTTCTGTTAAAATTTTAAATAAAACAGGTATTACAACATCTATATATTCATTTCCATATTGAACTGCATTTATATCTTGGGATGTTATTGTTATATTTTTTAATATTTCATATGCTTTTGAATATGAGTTTTCTCTTTTTGATATTTCTCTTAATGCTTCTGAAATAGAACTATCTATTTCTTGTAATAAGTCTATTTGATCATCTTGTAGAAATGTTAATGTTGTCTTTTCTTCCATGTTGACTATAAGTTCGCACTCAACGTCTCCTGTTTTTACCAAGTTAGCAATTCCAATTGGTAGTGGTTCTATAGCAGTTAAATTATATCCATCAAATAAATCTTTTCGTTCTTCTATTTTTTCTTTTTCAATTGATACATTTATCGCTTTCATTCTGTTTTCTTTATCTGGATCTAATACAAAAATATATCTTTTATCCATGTCTTCTTTTCTCATATTTTTTTCACGACATAGCATTTCAAATTCTATTTCAGTAGATTTTTTTAAATCATTTTTACTTAAAAGTGAAAAGAAGTCAAAATAATCATAATATTCGCCATCAAGATTTACTGATATTGGTGTTTTGGCACTATTTGTTTCTTGCGCAATCTGACTAATTGCTTGTTTTAAATCTTCATAAAATTTTGTTCCAAATGACTCAATTTTTATACTATCTCTGTCTCTTGAAACTTTGGCGTATTTTATTAATTTATTTTCTATATATACTCCTAGGCAGCTTTGCATTTTAATCTCCTTTTCTTATTGATAAATGATGTTGCTTTTTGGCGTTTTTATAATCATTTATACTTATATTTTTACCTATTTAGACATTAAAAGTCAATATTTTTAATATAAGCGTTATTAAAACGTAATCGTAATGTAATATTATTTTTTTATGAATATTTTTCTTTTTTTTGTAAATTCTATTTATTAAAAAGGAGGTGCTATTGATGCCTATTAATTCTAATAAAGAATATCAAAATTATGTTGATAAGAAGTCTCCTAATTCTCCAATCTTTAAAAATTGTTTTAATGCTTTTTGGGTTGGTGGGCTAATTTGCGTTATTGGTCAATTAATTTTTGATTATTGTATTTATAGAGGTTTTTCGAAAGATTTAGCTAGTAGTTTAGTTTCTATTTCTCTAATTTTTATTAGTGCTTTTTTAACTGCTTTAAATCTTTTTAATCGTATTGGTAAATTTGCTGGTGCAGGTAGTCTTATTCCTATTACTGGTTTTGCTAATTCTATTATTTCTCCTGCAATGGAGTATAAATCAGAAGGTTATGTAATGGGTGTAGGAACTAAAATGTTTACTGTTGCTGGCCCAGTTTTAGTATATGGAATTTCAACTTCTGTTATAGTTGGAATTATTTATTTAATTTTTAATACTCAAGCTATTTTATTAGTTTGATTTTAAGGAGTGTTTTATGAAAAAAGTTGGAACTCAAACTTATAAACTAGACAATTCTATTAGTATTTTAGAAACTGCTAGTATCGTTCGGAAAAAAAGAGGCTGATGGTCCTTTGGCTAAATATTTTGATGTTTGTCTAGAAGATGAATTTTTTGGTGAAAATTCTTGGGAAAAAGCTGAATCAAAAATGATTAAAACTGCTGTTGAAACTGTTTTGAAAAAATCTAAACTTTCAGTTTCTGATATTAATTTTCTTTTTTCTGGTGATTTACTTAATCAATGTATTTCTACTAGTTTTGGAATTAGAGATTTTGAAATTCCCTTTTTAGGAATTTTTGGAGCATGTTCTACTTTTGTTGAAGGTATTCTTCTGGGAGCTTTTCTTTTGGATAGTGGCGCTGTGGATAATATTATTACTTCTACTTCTAGCCATTTTTGTAGTGCTGAAAAGCAGTTTAGATTTCCTCTTGAACTAGGGAATCAACGTCCTCCTACAGCTCAGTGGACTGTTACAGGAAGTGCTGCTACAGTTCTATCTAGAAATGGTAATGGCCCTTTTGTTACTCATGTTACCCCTGGAAAAATAGTTGATAAGGGTATAAAAGACGCTAATAATATGGGGAGCGCTATGGCTCCAGCAGCTGCTGATACTATTTTGACTCATTTAAAAGATACTAATCGTAAACCATCTTATTATGATGCAATTGTTACAGGTGATCTTGGATATGTTGGTAAAGATATTATTGTAGATTTATGTTCTTCCGAAGGTATTAATATAGCTTCAAATTATGACGATTGTGGTGTTCTTATTTTTGATAAAAATGCTCAAGATACACATTCTGGTGGTTCAGGTTGTGGTTGCTGTGGTACTGTTTTTTCTGGATATTTCTTCAATAAGCTAAGAAATAAAGAAATTAAAAAGATGCTTTTAGTGGCTACTGGTGCATTAATGAATTCCACTTCTTCTCAGCAAGGAGAAACTATTCCTGGAATTGCTCATGCAATAAGTATTGAACTATAATATTTTGAAAGGATAAACAAAACATGAATGATTTTTTAAATTCCATTGATTATTTGATGTTATTAAAAGCTTTTATCATAGGTGGAGTGCTTTGTATCTTAGCTCAGATTTTGATTGATAAAACGAAGCTTACGCCAGCTCGAATTTTAGTTTTATATGTTACCTGTGGTTGTATTTTAGGTGGCCTTGGTATTTATAAATATCTTGTTGACTTTGCCGGTTGTGGTGCTACAGTTCCCCTTACCGGATTTGGATATACTTTATCTAAAGGAGTTATAGATGAAGTTAGAAGTCTTGGATTGCTCGGTGCTTTTACAGGCGGAATTAAAACAACTGCTGCTGGAATTACTGCTGCTATCTTCTTTGGATATATTGCAGCTCTAGTTTCTAAGCCTAAAATGAAAAAGCAGTAGTTTTATGTTATGCTGTTTTTATTATATAATTGTTTTCATGAAATTTTATAAAGAAGTTATAGTAAAATTATTTATTAAAAGTTTCAAAAAAGGTGTTCACCGTTTATTGATGAACACCTTTTTTATAATTTGTATTTTGCATCGCTTTATTGTTAATATTTTTTAGCTTTGTCTTAGTAAATTATTTGTTTGGTCTATTTTATTACTATATTATATATTTTTCCTGGTACATATATTTTCTTTATTATTGTTTTTCCTTCAATTAATTTTGAAATTGTTTCATTTGATTCAACTGCATTATCAATTTCTTCTCTTTGAGCATCTTTGTTTGCTTTTATTGTTGCTTTTAATTTTCCATTTATTTGTACTGGAATCTCAATTTCTTCATCTATTGTTTTCTCTTCTTCATATGTAGGCCAAGGTGTTTTCGCAATCTCAATTTTTTCGCCTATTTGGCTCCAAATTTCTTCTGTCATATGTGGAGCAAATGGGTTTAGTAATTGTAAGAATGTTTTATATTCTCCTCTAGTTATTTTCTTAGCTTTTGTAAATTCATTTACCATTGTCATAAACGTAGCTACTGCTGTATTAAATTTCATTTCTTCTATATCATTTGTTACTTTTTTGATTGCTTTATGCATCATTGATTCAAATTCTTTCGAATATCCTGGTTCTTCTGTTAAAATTTCTTGCATCTGCCATACTCTGTCTAAGAATTTGCTACATCCTCTAATACTTTCCATAGACCATGGTGCTGTTTGGTCAAATGGTCCCATGAACATTTCATATACTCTAAAACTATCTGCTCCAAATTCTTTTACTATATCATCAGGATTTATTACATTTCCTTTGGATTTAGACATTTTTTCTCCATTTCCACCTAATATCATTCCATGTGATGTACGTTTTTGATATGGTTCTTTTGTAGGAACTTGGTGTATATCATATAAAAACTTATGCCAAAATCTTGAATATAATAAATGTAATGTAGTGTGTTCCATTCCTCCGTTGTACCAGTCAACATTATTCCAGTATTTTAGAGCTTCTTTTGATACAAATTCTTTATCATTGTGTGGATCCATATATCTTAAATAGTACCAAGATGAACCTGCCCATTGTGGCATTGTGTCAGTTTCACGTTTTGCTTCTTTTCCACAATGTGGACATTTTGTTTTTATCCATTCTGTTTGTTTGGCTAGTGGTGACTCTCCGTTTTCCCCTGGTTCATAATCTTCTATTTCTGGTAACTTTAATGGTAGTTCTTCTTCTGGTACAGGAACCCATCCACAATCTTCGCAATAAATCATTGGTATTGGTTCTCCCCAATATCTTTGACGAGAAAATACCCAATCACGCAATTTGTAATTTACTTTTTTAGTTCCCAATTTATTTTCTTCTAAATATTCTATAACCTTTTTAATAGCATCTTTGCTTTCTAATCCATCTAAAAATTCTGAATTAATTGCTATACCATTTTCCACATCTGTAAATGGTTCTGTCAATTCTTCTTGTATTTTTTCATCTTTTGGCTTTATAACTTGTTTAATTGGTAGATTGAATTTTTTAGCAAATTCAAAATCTCTTGTATCATGAGCAGGTACTGCCATAATTGCACCTGTTCCATAAGTTATTAAAACATAGTCTGAAATCCAGATTGGAATTTCTTCATTTGTTAATGGATTAATAGCTTTTATTCCTTTTATTTCTACACCTGTTTTTTCTTTGTTTAATTCAGCTCTTTCAAAGTCTGATTTCATCGCTGCTTTTTCTTGATATTCCTTTACTTCATTTAAATTTTCTATTTTTGACTCATATTTTTTAATAAAAGGATGTTCTGGTGATACTACCATATATGTTGCACCAAATAATGTATCTGGTCTAGTTGTATATATAAGTAATGTGTCATCTGTATTTTTTATTTTGAATTTTACTTCTGCTCCTTCACTTCTTCCTATCCAGTTTTTTTGTTGAGCTTTTATTTTATCTAAATATTCTAAATCATCTAAATCATCTATTAATCTTTGTGCGTATTCTGTTATTTTTAACATCCATTGTGATTTTTCTTTTTGGACTACTGGGCTTCCACATCTTTCGCACACACCGTTGACAACTTCTTCATTTGCTAATCCTACTTTACATCCTGTGCAAAAATTAATTGGCATTGTAGTTTTGTATGCTAATCCTTTTTTAAATAATTGAATAAATATCCATTGTGTCCATTTATAGTATTTCGGATCTGTTGTATTTATTTCTCTAGACCAGTCGAATGAAAATCCTAATGATTTTAATTGATCTCTAAAATGATTTACGTTTTTTTCTGTAGTTATTTTTGGATGTACATGATTTTTAATAGCATAATTTTCAGCTGGTAATCCAAAAGCATCAAATCCCATAGGGTATAATACGTTGTACCCTTGCATTCTCTTTTTTCTAGCAATTATATCTAATGCTGTGTAACTACGAGGATGTCCAACATGGAGTCCTTGACCTGAAGGATAAGGAAATTCTACTAATCCATACCATTTTGGTAATGTATAATCTTGTTTTGCATTAAATGTTCCTTCTTTCTCCCACTTTTTTTGCCATTTTGTTTCTACTTCTTTAAAATTGTACGCCATAGTTTCATCCTCCATTTTTTTATTTTATTGCTTTCTTGTTTTCCATAGTGTTAGCAGTATGTGTATTATATAATATGTTTTTTAGTTTTTCAATATTTTACATAATTTTATGTTTATATATTGATTTATTTTTTATGTTTAGTTCTCTTTTTCATTTGTATGAATATAATTATATTACATAGAATTTATATAATTTGCTTTTGAATAAAACGCATGTTATAATTTTATGTATACTAAAAAATACATAAGGAGGAAAGACTAATGAATTACCATCTTCTTGACGCTTTAGGGCGTTATTGGAGCAAACTCGGATATTCTGCTTTTCGTGAATGGATTGACAATAATCCTGAGCAAATGCTTGATATCTGTGGTGTAACTTTGAAATTTTAGTCTACCGTGCATATCAACTTAGATATGTCAAAAGAGCTGTGGCATCCCACAGCTTTTTTGTTTTGGCTATCAAAGTCTCAGATAGCATTGCTTTTTCAAATTCGAATTGAATACTAGCATCAGATACTTTATCATCATATATACGCCAAATTTCCACTTCCATTTCCCGAGATATGCAACTGCAGGAAATATATTATCTCTCTTTTTGCTTAATTCTTATTAATATCATAAAAAAGTACATCTTATAAATTAAGATGTACTTTTTATTTTCTTATTTATGCTTTTTTAGCTATTTCTGCTATTTCAGCGAAAGCTTTGCTATCAGAAACTGCTAATTCGGCTAACATTTTTCTGTTAATTGTAACATTAGCTTTTTTCAAACCTGCAATTAATTTACTGTATGTTAATCCGTTCATTCTTGCAGCTGCATTAATTCTGATTATCCATAATTTTCTAAAATCACTTTTCTTATCTTTTCTTCCAACATAAGCATACATTCCTGATTTCATAACAGCTTGTTTAGCCATTCTGTATCTGTAATGTTTTGCTCCATAATAACCTTTTGCTCTTTTTAAAACTTTTTTATGTCTTGCTCTTGTTGTTCTAGCTGTTTTTACTCTTGCCATTTATTTTTCACTCCTTTTTTATCAAACTTTCTAATATTAGTCACCATATGGTAATAATTTCTTTACATGTGATAAACATGTTTTGTCCATCATTCCGTCTTGTACTCTTGCTGTGTGTTTTGTTCTCTTTGTTTTATTTGCTAATAAATGTCTTCTATTAGCTTTTGTTCTTTTTACTTTTCCTGTAGCTGTATAAGAATATCTTTTTGATGCAGCTTTATTTGTTTTTAACTTTGGCATAATAATATTTCTCCTTTCTATTTCTTAGCTAGTATTAAAAACATACTTTTACCTTCTAAATGAGGTTTCTTTTCAATATTTGCAATATCGGATAAATCTTCTGCAAATTTGTTTAGAACTTCTTCTCCAATTTTTACATTGTTAAGCTCTCTACCTCTAAATCGTACTGTGAATTTTACCTTATTTCCAGACTCTAAAAATCCTCTAGCATTTTTGCATTTAAATCCAAAATCATGATCTCCAATATTAGGAGTAACTCTAATTTCTTTTGTTTCAACGGCTTTTTGATTTTTTCTAGATTCTTTCTCTTTTTTTGCCTGTTCAAACTTGTATTTTCCATAGTTCATAATTTTTGCAACTGGCATTTCTGGATTTGGTGAAACTAGTACTAAATCTAAATCTTTACTTTCAGCTATGTCGATAGCTTCTTCTAAGCTAAGTTTTCCTAGTTTTTCTCCATTTTCGCTAATTACATTAACTGAACTAAATTTTATTTGCCTATTAATAGGTAATTCTTGTTTTATAGTAAAACACCTCCGATTTTTTAATTTTCTCATTTCATAAAAAAATGACTTGTTTTAAAAACAAGTCAATCCGCACAAAAATACACATATTGGTAATATGTAATTTTTTAACCTTTTGCCATAACTTAGCGTAGGTGAGAATTGACTTCTTCTTTCGAACGTTAATATATTAACACCTTTTTTTAGTATTGTCAAGCATTTTATTGTTTTTTGTTCTGTTTTATGTTAATATATTGATGACCCAATATTTTATTTAAGGAGGTAAGTCGTTATGATTTGGGCAATTTTATTACTACTGTTAAACTTCTTTATCTCTTGGAGTAACGCTAAGTATTGCGGAAGATATTGGAGTGAATCTAAAGCTGTTGGAGGTTCGTTTCGGGCCTATGTTATAGCTGGATATGCTATGGCAATAGCTGGATTCACGATGGTATATTTCTACTTACTATCGGTTGCGTTGCCCCTTATTTTGCCATTATTCATGGAACTGTCTAATGAGGATTTAATGGCAATTATGGAACTGTCGTCGAGCATGCTTTATATTTTGCTGGTGCTAGCTATTGTTCCGAGTGGTTTTTTTATCTGGTTCAAAAGTGTTGCTAATTTTTGGGAACATAAAACACTTGGCAATGGTCTTGTAGCTGGGTATAATACATTCGCCCAATTCCGGAATACCGCTAATGCATGCAGAGAACTTCCTAGTGCTTTTGGAAGAGTTGCATCTGCTTTATTCGGTGGCAAGGGGAAGAAAAAATCCGAAACCTATATAGTATTATTAGCAATTTTATTGTTAATTTTGGCTATATTTAGTGGATATTTCACCGCCTCTGCCATTATGAAAAAAGCTGATAGAGAGTATGATGCTTTTGCTTCTGCGGAAGAATATTATAAAACTCATCAATCTACAACCAATGTAGCAAGACGTCGACGCAGATAATAAAAAAGGAGGCATTTCTTGCGAGAAATGTCTTCTTTTTTTATATTTTTCTTTTAATCTATATTATTATAAAGTTTCACATAAATATTTTTTATGGTATATTATGATATATATTTAGTTGGTTATGATATATTGTGATATTTACTTTACAAGGGTGATTTTATGAAAAAAGATTTATTTTTTTTAACTCAAAATCTAATTGCTCATCGTGGCATGCACGATATTAATAAAGGCATTCCTGAAAATTCGTTAAAAGCTTTCGATAAAGCTGTTAAACACAATTATTTAATTGAATTGGATTTACATATTTTAAAAGATGGGAAAGTTGTAGTTTTTCATGATGATAATTTATTCAGAATGACTGGTATTAATAAAAATATTAAAGATTGTGTATATGATGAGATTAAAAATTTAAAGCTTCAAAATACAGATGGTTCTATTCCTCTTTTTAGTGATGTTATTTCACTTATAAATGGAAGGGTTCCTTTAGTTATTGAATTAAAATATGATGTTCGTGCTGGTCTTTTAGAAAAAGAAGCAATGAACTTATTAAAAGATTATAAAGGTGCATATGTTATAAAAAGCTTTTCTCCTTTTTCTGTTTTTTGGCTAAAAAGGCATTATCCTAATGCTATTCGAGGATTTCTTTCTTCTAATATGAAATATGAAAAATGTTGTTTTTTTAAAAAATATTTTTTGCGAAGTAATTTACTTCTTAAATTACTTGATGTTGATTTTATTTCTTTTGCTATTGATTCTTTACCTGATGAAAAAGTCAAAAAATTTAGAGAAAAACATATTGTTCTCGGATGGACTATTAGATCAAAAGCTGATTTTGTACATGCAAAACAATTTTGCGATAATTTAATTTGTGAAAATTTCGATGAGATACAAATTTGAATTTTATTTAATTTTATTATATTTAAAAACAAAAAACTCGAAAGTATAAAACTTTCGAGTTCTTTATCATTATCTCTTTGAGAATTGTGGAGCTTTTCTTGCTTTTTTAAGTCCGTATTTTTTTCTTTCTTTCATACGTGGATCTCTTGTTAGGAATCCATTTGCTTTTAAGATTGCTCTATATTCTCCGTTTGCTTCTAATAAAGCTCTAGATATACCATGTCTGATAGCTCCCGCTTGACCTGTATATCCTCCACCTTCAACTTTACAAATTATATCATATTTTCCAGTTGTATTTGTAACTGTTAGTGGTTGGTTAACGATAACTTTTAATATTTCTGTTCCAAAATATTCATCAAGTGATTTTCCGTTAACTGTAATATCTCCTTTACCTTCAACTAATCTAACTCTAGCTATTGATTTTTTTCTTCTACCTGTTCCGCAGAAAACTATTTTTTCAGATTTCTTAGCCATTATTTTACCTCCCATACTTCTGGTTTTTGAGCTATGTTTTCGTGTTCGCTACCAGCATATACTCTTAATTTTTTAATCATTTGTCTTCCTAGTTTTGTATGTGGAAGCATTCCTTTTATTGCAAGCATCATTGCTTTTTCTGGAGTATTTTCCATCATAACTCTAGCTGATGTTTCTCTCATTCCTCCAATATATCCTGAATGATGTCTATATACTTTTTGATCTAGTTTTTTTCCTGTTAATACAGCTTCACTACAATTAATAATTATTACGTGATCTCCTGTATCAATTGTTGGTGTGTATGTTGGTTTGTGTTTTCCTCTTAATAGTTTAGCAGCTTCTGTAGCAACTCTACCTAAAGGTTTTCCAGATGCATCAATAACATACCATTTGCTTTCTATTTCGCTTTTTTTTGCGCTATATGTTGTATTATTCATGGTAATAATTACCCTCCATTCAATATTTTATTTATATATATAATTTATTATTTGCCACCGGGGAGAAGCAATTAATAAATTTATATTTACATACAATGCGTTAATATTTTAATACATCTGTTTTAAATTGTCAATATTTTATTTTAAAAAAATCCGCGTTTTTCAAGTATTTTTACTAGATTGCTCTTGGAATATATAATTTTTCTCCAGCGCAAATCTTTTTTTCATCATCTATTTCATTTATATTTGATATTTCTTTTATCGTGCTTTTAAATCTTTTTGCAATTTTCCAAAGTGAATCTCCTTCTTTTACAAAATATATTATCATACTATATTGATCATCATTTTCTTCATCTTCTAATTCTATTTGATTTATTATATTTAGCTTTTCGGTTTCATTTGACTGGATAATAATTTCTAGATTTGTTTGAATATTTGCATCAGGTAATAATACTGTTTTTTCATTTCTTATTTTTAATTGCACATTTTCTAAACTATATTCACTATTAATTTCCTTATTGATAGTTATCTCTTTTTTATTTATATTTTCATTTTCAAATGAACTATATAAAAATATTGCTTGTATTTGTATTTCTATTTTATTTTCTTTGTTAGTTACTTCTTTTATTTTATATTCTTGATCATAAATCTGATTAATGTCTTCTATTAATTCTTTATTTTCTACTTCTATTTGTTGACATATACTTGGCATATTTTTTTCTAATGATATCATTTGTCTTTGGCAATTTGCTTTGCAGTTTATTCCATATAGATCTACTATCATGTTTGTTTCTTTTGGTTGATATACATCTCCTAATAAATTAAATTCCATTTCAATTTCTAATTCTTGTGTGACTGTGCTTTCATTTATACTTATATTTTTTAAATTGATTTCTATATTGCTTTCACATTCTTCATCTACATTTTCAATGTCTAGAAATCCCATTATTGGAACTTCTTTTTTACATTGATATATACTTCCACTTTCTGATTGATAGATGCATTTCATTTGGCAATCTGCTTTTACTAATATTTTATTGTAACTTATTTTTTTCTCTATGTTTTTTATATTAGGTTTAAATTTTATTACTTCAATTTTTTCTTGTAGATTTTCTATTTCTAATTTTTCTTTTACTGATATTTTTGATTCACTATGCCCTATGTATGTGTCAATTCTTATTTTTTTATTTAATGTTTCTATATTATGTATTTTGTTTATTTCATGTATGAGTTCTATATTTTCTTTTCTAAATGCCTTAGCTTGTATTTCTGCTTCTATCTTGTAATGTATTTTTCTTTCATTTAATATTGTACTGCTTATCTGAGTTATTGATATAGTTTCTGTTACATTGCTTTCTTGACTTATTCCTTCAATTTCGACTGTTTCTGATAGTTCATCTTCTATTCTGAGTACTCTGTTTTTTCCTTCATCTGTAATATATGCTATTCTAGTTTCTATTCCGCCATCAATTTTTACCTTATTTTCCATTATTTCTTTTTTTCTTATATATGTTAAACTATTTTCTGCTTGAATTTTTATTATATCTGGTTTGCTATCTGGCAAAATATAGTCTTTTTCTATTACAACTCTTTTGCTTTTTCCTCCGATTATTTTTTGAATGTTTATATTTTCTTTTTGAATTTGCAATTCCATTCTTGACCTCCTTATTTATATTACTAAATTATATTTTGAGGTCAAAAAAAAATTCCTTTTTCAAGGAATTTTTTTATGCAAACTCTTCTCTATTTTTCTTTGAAATTATTGCTGGTGGTTCTAATGCTTGGTATTTTTCTCCATCGTATATTTGGACTTCTACAGATTTTGTAAATATATCTGTATAGTTATAAGAACTTCTTCTTTCGTTTTCTTCAAATTTTACTCTAAAGTAAGTTGGGTAAACTTGTTCAATAATAGCTGACTTTTCTAATGGTTTACTTCTTTTTCCTGGTGACTCTTTCACAATTATTTTGTGACCTATTTGAGCTTCCATATCCTTTTTTAAACTACTAATATCTGACTTATAAATCATTCAATCACCTACTTCATTTTTGATAGGCTAAGTATATCACCAGAGTCGATTTTTGTCAAAAAAATTGCAACTCGTTTATCGGGCTGGATTGCTTGACTTTTCTAGGTTTTAAGCTTGTTTTGTTTTTGTTTTTCTTTTTATTTACACTTATGTTACAAAAGAGTTACAAATATATTTTTTGCCATTATGTCAAATCTTTTTTCTGTCCTTGTGCACAGTTTCCTCCTATTCCATTATAATTACTTCTTAAGTATGGCTTTAGATCTTCTATTGTTATATTTTTTTTATAACTTGTCATTGCAACTTTGCTAGCTATTATTAA
Source organism: Clostridia bacterium (assembly GCA_017936925.1). Lineage (GTDB taxonomy): Bacteria > Bacillota > Clostridia > TANB77 > CAG-508 > UMGS1994. The sequence goes on from JAGBEP010000019.1 coordinate 91,783, forward strand.
TGGATCTCTATACTCGATCATTATTCTAGCTGGTGAGGATGCAAAATTAGCACCTTCTATCATTATTGCTTCGTAAAAACTTTCACATGCACCTGCAAAGATTACTAACTTTTTTTCTGACTTTTCCCATCTTCGTGCATTTTTTACTACTTGCATAAAATATTTTGAATTTTTATAGTTTTCTATGTTATATAAATCTTGTCCTTTTTTATACATTTTATCATGTCCTGTTGATATCAATATGTTTGGTTTATAATATTCTAATAATGATATAACCTCTTGTGCTTGGTTTTTTTCTTGAATATTTTTTACAATTGCTTTTAGATTTAAATTGTTATAATAATTTATTGCTCTTTTTGCATATTTTTTATCTCCATCTAAATGTAAGATTATTGCTGTACTTATTTTATTTCTATTTCTTTTATAGCTTTCTGTAAACATATTTTATCACCTATGATAAAATATGTTTTTTCTTTTAGTAATGTGAACTAAATAAAAAAAAGAAAAAGAAATATTCTTTTTCTTTTTTACTCTTGTTCAGTTACTTTTATAGATCCTGGTCCTACTTCTATAGTTAATATAAATCCATTTTCTGTGATTTCTGTTTGAACTGTTGTTAATTCTTTGTCTGGGCATGCAATTTGCCTTTTATTAGAATCTTGCATTTCCATTTCTATATAATTTCCACTATCTTTTATTGCGTCTATGTATGTTTTTACTGTTTGTTCTTTATCAGCATCTTCAAATGTTAATGTTAATATTTCTGTGGTATTTTTATCATATGAATAATCTTTTATTTTTTTCTCACCAACTATTGATTTAATAGATGCTATTTTTACGTCTTTTACTTCATACTCATCAGCTGATGTGTATTTGTTAATTTTTACTGTTTTTATTCCAAAATATACTCCTATAGCTATTAGTACTGCTATTAATATTATTACTATAAGTATAATTATTTTATTCTTTTTCATTTTTTTCTCCTTTGTATCTTGTATATATTTATTTTAGCTTTAATTACTATAAAAAGTCAATATTTTACTAATTATATTTTCATTTTTTCATACTTCTTTTTAGTGGCAAGCCCTCCTCGTATATGTCTTTCTGCTTTATTTTCATCTAGTATTTTTCTTACTTCTAGATACAGAGCTTTATTTATTTTTTCTAGTCGTTGACTTACATCTTTATGTATCGTACTTTTGCTTACCCCAAATTTTTTTGCGCTTCCTCTAACAGTATCTTTTGAATCTATTATATAATGAGCAACTTCTATCACTCTTTCTTCTATTCTTTTTCTCATAAAGAAACCCTCCATTTACGAATACTTTGTTTAATAGTATTCTTCGAGGGCTTTTCTTAGAACTCTTAGTTATTTTCTAAAACTGATTTATTTATATCTGCTATTAAATTTTCAGCATTATTTATATCTTTTGTAAATACTCCTATCAAATAGGTTGTATCTGCATACACAATGCCAAAATCATGCACATTTCCTTCAAAGCTTCCATATTTGTGTGCTATTTCATAGTTTGTAACTTTCTTCTTTAAATATCCTCCACCTGATGATTTCTTCATTAATGATATTAGTTCTTGATATTTATCTTGATTCTCATATAGTCTTTTTAGCACATCATATGAGTACTTTGCTGTTGTTACATTATCTGTATTGAATTGTTCTATTAAATTTTCTTTTGTATATTGTTTGATTAATATTCTATATGCAGTTTCTCCGCCTAGACCTGTTTTTAATATATTTGTAGCTGTATTGTCACTATTTACTATCATTTCTTTTAATAAAAATGATAATGGAATATAGTCACCTGCTTTGTATGTTGAACTAGTATTTCCTGCTCCCGCTTCATAATTTTCTGATTTATATTGTAAAGTAGATTCTAATGTTAAATCTTTGTTGTTTATTTTATCATAATATACCATTGCTAGAGGCACCTTTATGGTACTTGCAGCTGTGAAATATGTATATTCATTGTAGAAGTAATATTCATTTTTTTCTACATTATAATAAAAGAAGGCAAAATTAGTACTATTTAGTCCTTCATTATTTATATAGTTTTCAATAACTTCTTTTATTTTTGCAGACTCAATTTCTTTTTTCTCTTCTATTATATTTTCTTGAGTTGCTGTGTTTGTAGCTATTTCATTTTTGTTTTCTTCTACTATATTTTCAACAGTAGTGTTTTGTAAAGTATTTTCTTCAGTGCTACTTACTGTTTCTTTTATTTCTTCTGGAATATTATTAGCTTTTACTTTTTTTTCTGAAAATCGTATAAAGCTTATATTTATAATTATTATACTAGCTACTATTAATGATATTATATTTCGTAATTTTCTTTTTCTTTTTTTGGCATTTTTTAATTTATTTAATCTATTTTTATTTATATGTTTCAACTTTGATTATCTCCAATTTTTAGGATTAAGAAAGATATGCAAAAGGCATATCTTATTTTATTACTATTCCCATCAACTTTGATAGCTCTATTGCTTGAAAGTTGTTAACTATTGCTCCTTCTATATCTTGTAAGCTTGTTACAATTCCATTTATTTCACATGTTGATAAATCTATTGATTTTAATCGTGTTTTAAAAAATTGAGCTTGAGTTAGTTCTGAATTTTCAAAATATATGTGTTTTACTTTACATTCTGAAAAACTAGTATTAGATAAGTTGCATTTTTCAAAAATTACTTCTTCTAAATTTGTATTTGAGAAATTAGCATACTTATAACTTGTATCTGTAGTAGAGAAATGATACACTCTAGAATCTGTAAAATTGCATCCAACAAATTTACTATTTTTTATTTCAACTCTTATAAAACTTCCTTCCATAAATAAGCAATTTGAAAAATCACAATTTTCAAATATTACATCATGAAATACTGATTTTTCAAAACTTCCTGAAATTTTGCAATCTTTAAAAATACATTTTTCAAACTCAACTTCTTCAGCATTAAAGTCAATTTCTTCTAATTTTGTTATTTTTTTATTTTCAATTATAATTCCTTCTTGTTTATATTCGTCTATTGCTTGATGGATATTTTTTTCTTCTGTAAGTTCTCCTATTATCGGTCTGTATATATTCACTCTTACATCCCCTTAACTTTTTTGGAATTTAATTTGATTTTATTAATATATTTATTATATTATATTTTTTTTAATTAGTCTTTATTTTTCTTGATTTTTTTTATTTTTATTTGTATGATTTTGTTAAGTTTTACTTTGGAGGAGTATTTATGAAATATAAAAAAATTATAATTTTGTGTTTAGTATTTTTTAGTTTACTTTTCACAGTTTCATTTGCTTATGATGAAGATGATAAAACTGCTGAAATAGATGTTTCTACAATAGCTGAAAATTTTAATAAAAGTTCTTATGTATCAAAATTATCTTCAATTGGTATTAATGTTTCAGCTGTTCAAACTGCTAATTCAATTATTTTACGTTATAATGGTTCTGATGTTGTTACTTATAACTATGATGAGTCTCAAAATCTTCTTGTAACTTATTATCCTTGTTCAATGCGTGATACTGCTGATATTGTGAATGCTATATTTGTTGATACTATTTCAACAATGCAAGGGAATGAAGAAGGTAGACAAATTTCTTTTGCTCTAGATGATACTTTTTGTTTTTCTTCAGTTAGAGATTCAGGTATTGAGAAAACTTATATTAGTGATGAAGATGGCAGCCTTAAAATTAAATTTCAGATAAATCCATTTATAACCTTGTCTATCAATGATACTTCTTCTGCTATTGCTGACACTTCTTATTTAACTGAATATGATACTTTTTATACTACAGATGATTGTATTGTAAAAAGTGAAGATTTAATCTTTTATAAAACTTATAATGATAATGGTTTATTAGAAATATATATTGGTCAAGCTGATGAATTAGATGATTTTTCATATGAATCTTTACTGAATGCTGTTTCTATAATTTTTGGAGATGGTACTTCTTATAGTGATAAAGCTATAGCATATTTTACTAAAAACTATAACGGTTTTTCTTCTGGTAATACAGAATTTAATGGTGTTGCTATTGATACTTCTATTGAAGTATTACCGGTGAATAATGTTGATACTATTATGATTTCACCAAATATGAAATATGTTAAAGTAACTATTGATGAGAAAAAAGTTAAAGAAGAATTATCAAATGTTATTATTGATGATGATTCTAATACTAATTCTTCAAAATCTTCTAATAATAGATATTCTGCTCCTATGATTTTTTCTATAGTTATTATTGGTATGGTTATAATTATTATGCTTATTGGAATTTTACATCGTAGAAATCAGTCTTTAGATTAAAAAAAAGCAGAGATTTTGGAATTGTTCTTTACTTACTAATAGTATAGACATATTTCTATTTTCTCTGCTTTTATAAATTTTATTTTTTCTTATATTAATTTTTTAAACTCTTCTAAATCTTGTTTAAAGTTTTGAAATGCTTCTTGATATAATTTTTCATCTAATGGATCTACACCTGCTGTTTTTAATAGTTCTACAGGGCTTTTCGTTGAACCTGATTTCAAAAATTTTAAATAGTTTTCAATTTGATTTTTTTCTCCTTCAAATACTCTCTTGGCTATTACTGATGATACGCACATTCCTACTGTATATTTATAAACATAGTAATTATAATAAAAATGTGGTACTCCATAACATGTGTATTTTGTTAATTCGTGAAGTTTTACTTTTCCGCCATAGTATTCTTCTGACATTTTTTCGTATAAGTCTGTTATTGTTTGATTTGATAAACCTTCATTGTTTGCTACTTTTTTATGCAATTCATTTTCAAATTCTGCAAAGAATGGTTGTCTATAGCAACATCCAATAAATTCGTCTAACTTTTTGAAATATAAATATTTCTTTTCTTCTTCGTTTTTACAATTTTTTATTAATAATTGCATTAATAAATTTTCATTTACTGTTGATGCTACTTCTGCTACAAATATTTTATAATCACTTGTTATATAATCTTGATTATGGTTTGATAAATAGGTGTGTGCAGAATGTCCTAGCTCATGTATTAGAGTAAAAATTGATTCTAAGTCTCCTATAAAGCTTGTTAAGATGTATGGATTTGTATCATAGCATCCTGATGAATACGCTCCATGTCTTTTTCCTTCATGTGGCATATAGTCTATCCATCGTTCTTCTTTTGCTTTTTTCATAATTTCAGTATATTCTGGTCCAAAATTTTTGGTTGCTTCATAAATTAATTCAAAAGCATCGTCTAATGTATATTTTTTAGATGGCTCTTTTATTACGGGATATCTTAAATCGTATACATCTAGTTTTTCTTTATTCATCAACTTTTTCATAACATCTAAGTAGTCTAAATAATATTGATGATAAGTTTTATTTGCTGTTTCTAGTACTTTATAAAATAAGTCTTCTCCTACTTCATCTCCAAAAACACTTGCTTCTAATGGAGTTTTAAATTTTCTTATTTTGCTGTAAAACACATCTTTTTTCATAGTTCCTTCTAATGTTGATGCATATACATTAGCCATTTTTTTATATTCTATGTTTAGTTTTTCATATGCTTGTTTTCTTATTTCTTCGTTTGGATTTTTGTAAAATTCTTTTACTGTTTCTTCATTTAGAAAATGTTCTTTTCCATCAATTATTACAGATTCAAATTTTGGTCTTATATTGCTATATGTTTTATATATTGAATCCATTACTCCACTTGCCATTGTTAGAACTTCTTCTGTTTCGTCACTTAATATATGTGGTTTTGTTCTTAAAATATTTTTTATCATATTGGTATATTTCTTGCAGTTTTTATCTTCTAATATTTTATTTACCTTTTCCTCATTTTTTAATATTTCTAAGTCAATGAATACCGATTTATTTGCTATTTTTTCTGATAAGCCTAATACATTAGCATTTAATTCTTGTAATCTAGAGTTTTCGGGTTCTACATCTATAGCAAGATGTGTGTATGTGTACATTTTTTCTAATTTTCTATTTATTTTTTCTAGCAACTCCATAAACTCTATGAATATTTTAGAGCTTTCTAAAAATTTCCCTTTATATTGTTCAATTTTAGGGAAATTGTCTTTTACATCTTGAAAATCTCTTTGGAACTCGTTTTCTGCTTTGTATATTGTTGATAAGTCCCATTTGTATTTTTCTTCAATTTCACTTCTTTTCATTTTTGCCTCCTTGATTTTGTATATTTTATCTTTTGCATTTTATCACAAACTCTGTTTTTATTGTAGATTTTTAAAATATTATTATTCATTTTTTCATACTTTTTTATTTTTAGAATATGTTTTTAATAAATAAACTTTCGGGAGGTTTTTATGGAAGAATTTCAAGATGCTTTTAATCCAGCTAGCCAATATGAACAAGGATATTTGTATTATAAATTTTTAACTCAACAGGTTGAATATAAGATTAAATGTAAAGAATTAGAAAGACTTACGAAAAATCCTAATATAAATTAATTTGTCTAACTAATATAAAATAGAGTGAGAATTGTTTCTTTCTCACTCTACTTTATATTAGTTAATCTAGTTCTAATTGTTGTTCTTGTTCTAGTGTTTCTAGATTATATGTTGTTATTTTGTCTGTTGATAATACATATAGTGTTTGCTCTATATAAATTGCTCTTTTTATTTTATTGTAATAAATTTCCTCGTCTTTTTCTTTTAGCGATCCGTATTTTTCGAAACCTTTTTCTAAATCTATTTTGAATATTTCGAATTTACTACTATATGTGTAGTTAGATGCATTATCATCAGAATATTCTACAGGGAATCCAATTAAGTTTTTGTCTTTACTATAAAATAAAGCTTTATGATTTGATGTTATTTCAGAATATGTATGTCCTTTTCCTATATCTATACTAAATAATTCTTTTGGATTTTGTATATCTGATATATCAAACATTGACATTTTCATGTTATCATTTACTATTCCGCCATATCCATTTGATTTTGTATTATATCCGATTCCTATTATGTGTGTTTCGTCATATGGGTGTAAGTATGAACTGTATCCTGGTATTTTTAGTTCTCCTTTTACTTTTGGATTTTTAGGATTTGATAAATCTATCACAAATAAAGGATCGATTTGCTCAAATGTCACTATATATCCCATTTTTCCTATAAATCTTACTGAATAAATTGTTTCTCCTTTTGCAAGATTTTCTATTTTTCCTATTTGTTCTAAATTTTCATTTAATATATATAGTTGGTTTTCTGCACTGCTATCATATCCATTTGTTGTTGCAATTCTTAAATTTCCTTCATATTCGTCCATTGAAAATTGGTCATTTAAACTTCCAGAAACTTCTGCTTTAGCTTGTAAGGTTATTTGTGAATTTTCTAAATTGAATTTATAAATAGTAGTCGTTACTTTTTCGCTTATTAATAAGTATTTATATTGAGTTTGTGTTATATATAAATTTTCTTTGCTTGAATATACCGTATCACTTGCTCCAAAAAATGTTTCTGTTTGAACTTCTTTTTTATCATTTATATTAAATCCTGCTACTATCATAAATGAATTATTATCTGTTTCTTGGAAATATGCTATTTCTGTGCAATCTATAATTTTTTCTTCATTCGCTGAATCTTTTACTTTTGGTAATATTTGTTCGTCTGCCATTTCATCTATGTAATAAGCATAAACTCGTTTTGAACTTATTAAATAAATGTTATCGTTAATCATTCTAGATGTATCATATGCTCCGTCTATTGTAATTTCTCTTTCTTTTGAAGGTTTTTCTTTGTTAGAAATGTCATATATTATTGCTTTAGTGTAGTTTTCAGTCATACGATATGCATAATCATATAATACTTCATTTTCTTCATAATTTTCTTGTTGAGTATTATATTCATATCCTGTTCCTAATACTATAAGTTTATTTTCATTTATATATAATTCGCTTGGGTAAAATGCATTATTAGTAGCGTTATACTCTATAGTGCTTAATATTTTTAATTTTTTTGCATCAATTATATATATTTTTTGTTCTGTAATATAATAAATATTTTTTCCATCTGTTTTTACTATATCTGCTTCATCTACACCTTCAACCTGTATATTGGTTTTTGAATATGTTGTTGATTCTTCTTTTGTAGTTTCTGAACTAGCATTATCTGTCATTACATCTACTGAAGCTGATATATTATAGTATTCCATTTGGTTTTCTTCTATTGCATTTTTTAATTCTTCCATACTTTCAAATCTTGGTAGATCATTTTCAATTTGTGCTATTGTTTTTTCTTGGTTTGGCATTTCTTTGTTTTCTGTTGGTGGATTTTTGTAATTTAGGTATAGCGCCCCTAAGGAAAAACATAATGCAAATACAGCACATGCTGCTAAGTATTTCATAAATACTGGTTTTTTAACTTTTGGTTTTAGTGAAGCTTTTTTGAATGTATTTTCTTTTAATTCTTCGCTTGGGTAAATTTGATCTAGTGCTTTTTTGTAATTTTCTTTATTTTTATTCATCTTCAAACCCTCCTTTTATTTTTTCTTTTAAACTTTCTCTAGCTCTTGATAGCCATGTCTTAATAGTCCCTTCTCTGGTATTCATTATCTTCGATATTTCTTTTACTTTATAGCCTTCATAATAAAATAGATAAATTACGGTTTTATAGTTTTGGGGTAATTGATTTACTGCTGAAAAAACATCTTCTTCCTCTTTGTTCTCGAACTTTATGTTTTCTTCTAATGGGATTGTTTTTCTGTTCCAAGCTTCGTTATGTAGATTTTTAGTTAAATTTATTGTTACTTTTATAAACCATGCTTTTTCATGTTCTTCATTTTCAAAGTTTGGATTTTTTTGGCTGTATTTTATAAATACTTCTTGAAATATATCTTCAGCATTTTCAATACTTCCGGTTCTTGTTATTGCTATTTTATATACAATATCAGAGTATTTTTCTATTACGTTCTTTATTTTTTCTGTGTTTGTCATTTTCCCCCTCCTATCTATTATAAATACAAATTAACTTGTTATTTGGTTTCAAATTTTAATATATTTTTCTAAATATTTTATTTTGATTTTTATTTATATAATTTGTTATTGCTAAATATGCTACTAAGCTTATAATTAGTAGTGTTACTAAAAATATATTAGCTTTTTTTATTATTTTACTTATTACTAATAGGCCCATTAGTACTGCTAATGTGTAAAATAATACATTCATTACATTAGTATTTTGTTTCATCATTGTATACTCGCTATTCCAATTTATTTGTGGCTTTTTTATATCTATTAATAATTTTATGTTTTCTCCTATTGAATTCATTAGATATAATATTGAAAATACTATGATGCTTGCATTAATATTTTGTACTGTATAATAGTAAGCAAATGTTACTATTACAGTTGATAATAAGTTTATTCTTTTTCCTATTTTGGTTTTAATATCAAATTGATTATTTAGCTCCATTGGCAATGTCTTTGTGAGTATTGCTGTTTTTGAATCTTTTGATATTCCTATTATCGAGCAAAAATTCATCATAAAAAATACCTGAGCTACTCCTAAAAAAATTGCTTGTCCACTGGATGTATTAATTATTTCTAACAGTTTTTCTGTAATGTTTACTCCCATATTTTTAGATAATATTATTGCAATTATTAATACGCTTAAAATTATTAATGGATATATTAATGGTATTATTATGCATTGAATACAAAATATTGGTGTTCGTAATATTGTTCTTAATTCCTTTTTTAGATATGCTTTATTAGCTTTTTCTTGTTTAAAATCGTTTATTGTTAATTTTTTATTTTCTTTTTTTGCTTTCTTACTGTTTATTGTTGTTCCTATTGCCCCTTTTAAATACACTTTTGAAATTATAAATAGTCCTACAATGTAAATACTTAAACTTTCTAGAATGTATATAGTTAAATTTTTTGCTCCTTCTATATTATTATAGTTTAGAATTGTATTCATTATTGGTTTTAACAATGCAAATTGATTTGATATAATTGTTGCTACTCCATTTTTCTCTAAAATTGCTTTTTCAAATTCATAATTTGATACACTTATTGGCTTAAATCCTGTAAATAAAAAATCTATTATTATGGCTGTTACTATTATTGTTATATACATTACTTGTGCTTTATTTTTTAATTTATTTGAAAACCTCATTATTATTGCTGTTATTATTGATGTTGTTATTATTGGAATTATAGGTAAAATTATTAGCGTTATTAGTATGTATAAATAAAATAGTATTTTTACTCTCATTATTATTCCATATATTATCATTGGAATAGCTAACATTATGATTTCCATTTGATATTCAGAAATTATCATATTTATTAATTTAGCATGAACAATGTCTTTAGGTTTTATTGGCATTTTTAGTAATTGTTTTAAATCTTTTGAAAAATATAACACATTTAAACTTTCAAATACACTTTTTGCAAATAATATTATAAAGTTCATTAGCAATAAAATGTTTATAAATGTGTATGTCTGATTTATTTCTTTTAGTTTATAAGTAACTGTATATGAAATGCTTATCATTGTTACTGTTAAAAATCCAAATACTATTATAAATGCAATAAATGATAATATTTTTTCTTTTAGTGTTTCTTGGATTTCTTGTCTTTTAGAATTCTTTATAATTATGTTTGTTAAACTTTTCATTTATTTCCTTTCTTTATTTTTCTTTTGTATTAATATTTTATTCTTTTTTTCTGTCTATTAATTCTAAAAATGATTCCTCTAGTGATGCATCGTTTTTTACTTGTTCTTTTAAATTTTCTATACTGCCTGTATATATTATTTTTCCTTTGTTTATTACTGCTATTTTGTCACATATTTTTTCTGCTACTTCTAATACATGTGTTGAGAAAAATACTGTATTTCCTTTTCTTGCATGTTCTTTCATTAATTCTTTCAATATATATGATGCTTGTGGATCTAATCCTGTCATTGGTTCGTCTAGTATCCAATTTTTAGGATTATATAAAAGAACACTTATTATTAATAGTTTTTGTTTCATTCCGTGTGAGTAACTTTGAATTCTTTCTTTTAAATGATTATAGATATTTAATTCTCTTGATAATTTCTCTACTATTTCTAATCTTTGTTTCGGATTAACTTTATATATGTCACCTATAAAATTTAGATATTCTATTCCTGTTAATTTTTCAAACATGTCCGGTGAATCTGGTACAAATCCAAATAGTTTTTTAGCTTCTATTGGATCTTTTTTTATGCTTTTTCCATCTATGAGAATATCTCCTTCATCTATTTGGAGTACTCCTGTTATCATTTCTAGTGTTGTTGTTTTTCCTGCTCCATTTGGACCTATAAAACCGAATATTGTTTTATCTTCAATTTTTAAATTCATCTTGTCTATTATTTTTTGACCTTTTACATATGATGTGCTTACATTTTTTATCTCAATCATGTTTTTCTCCTTCAATAAAAGCAGGACAAAATGTCATTTTGCCCTGCTTTTTTCTATAGTATTCTATTTTACAATTCCCAAGATTGTTTTTGGTTTTGCAACTCTTTTTGGATCTAATATAAATGCATTTTTTAAGTTTTTTACAGCTCCATCTATTTTACTTTCATCATTTGTATGAATATAAGCTAATACATGTCCAACCTCTACAACGTTTCCTATTCTCTGATTCATTATAATTCCTGCTGAATGATCTATAGAATCTTCTTTTCTTGTTCTTCCTGCACCTAGATATACTGATATGTTTCCTATCATTTCTGTATCTACTTCTTTTAGTGCTCCTCTTTCTTCTGCAAATACTGGTATGATATGTTTAGCTTTTGGAAATTTGTCAGTTTCTTCAATATAACTTATATCTCCACCTTGTTTTGCAACTAGTTCTTTGAATTTTTGGTATGCTCTTCCTGAATTTATTGAATCTACAATCATTTTTTGAGCTTCATTTATATCTTGTGTTTGTCCTGACATTAATATCATTTGAACTCCTAATGCCAATATTATTTCTTTTACGTCATCTGTCATTTCACCTTTTAATGCTCTTATTGCTTCTATAACTTCCAATGAATTTCCAATAGCATGGCCTGTTGGTTCGTCCATATTGGTTATTACGCATCTTACTTCTCTTCCTGCTAGTCTTCCTATTTTTATCATCATGTTCGCAAGTTCTTTTGCATCTTTTATATCTTTCATAAATGCACCTTTACCACATGTTATATCTATTAATATTTTATTTGCTCCTGCTGCAATTTTTTTACTCATTATACTTGAAGCAATTAGTGGAATATTAGCTGTACATGCAATTGTATCTCTTAATGCATATATTTTTTTATCTGCTGGAGCTAGGTTTAGACTTGATGTTATTAAACTTATTCCTATTTCTTTTATGTTTTCTTTGAATTCTTCAATGCTTAAATTAACATTATATCCTGGTATTGATTCTAACTTATCACTTGTTCCTCCAGTAAACCCTAATCCTCTTCCTGACATTTTAGCAACAGGTATTCCCATTGATGCAATTATTGGCATTAATATTAATGTGATTTTGTCACCAACTCCTCCTGTTGAGTGTTTGTCAACAATACTATCTGATATATCGCTTAAATCTAATGTTTCTCCCGAATTTGCCATTGAGATTGTTAAATTTGTTATTTCTTCATTTGTCATTCCGTTAATATATATTGCCATTATTAATGCGGCTGCTTGATAATCTGTTACTGTACCTTTAGTATATTCTTTTATAAAATAATCAATTTCTTCTTTTGTTAATGTTTTCTTGTCTCTTTTCTTTCCTATTATGCTTAAAATATTCATTTGTTTTCTCCTTTTATTTTATAAAATTTTTTATAAATGTTTTTCTATGTAATATACATGGACCATATTCTTTTATTGCTGCAATATGCTTTGCTGTTCCATATCCTTTATGTCCATTAAATCCATATTGTGGGTATATTTCATCATATTGTCTCATCATTCTATCCCTTGTAACTTTTGCTATTATTGATGCTGCTGCTATAGAGTATTCTTTTGCATCTCCTTTTATTATGGATTTATATGGTATTCCTAGTGTATCAATATTAGTTAGTGCGTCAACTAATATTAAATCTGGCTTTGTAGTTAAATTTTCTAATGCTCTTTTCAAAGCAAGTTTTGTTGCATTTAAAATATTTATTTCATCAATTTCATTTTGATCTGCGATTCCTACACTCCATGCGATTGCCTCATCTGTAATTTGATCATATAATTTTTCTCTTTTTTTCTCAGATACTTTTTTAGAGTCATTTACGCCTTCAATCATAGAATCTTTTGGCATTATAGCAACTCCAACTACAACTGGACCTGCAAGTGGTCCTCTTCCTGCTTCATCTATTCCTGCTATTAATTTTATATTATTTGAATATAATTTTTCTTCATCACTTTTTAATAATTTTAATCTTTCTTCTTCTTTTTCTTTCATTTTAGTTTCTCACTTCATCTGTTTTTAGATTTTTTATATCTTCATAAAAATAGTAATATTTCTCATTTTTTCTTCCGTCTTTTCTAGCTAATATTCCCTTATAATTTGATTGCTCATCTCTTTCGTTTTGACAATATGCTACACTTAATGTTTTATAATTTACAAAATATTTATCATTATTTAGTTTAATATCTATTCCTAATGTATTTAAATCATCTTGTGATAATTCAAACCAATAATATGGTTCGTCTCCTAGCATGCTTTTATTTGAGTATGATAATAATTTATACATTATATCTGTTGATGTATTATTTATACTTGTTTTGGTTCCAATAAATTTGTCTGAAATTGTATATATTTTTACTCCATCATCACCTTCTGTTGTTACTGTTTCATCTATATACTTATCTCTATAAATACTTGCAGCTGAACGTATTAATTCCATATTGCTAACAATTTCTTTTAAATCTGCTTCTTTATTTAAATTCATATTTATTGACATTATTACTCCAGCAAGTATTAGCATAACAATAATTGTTACAACTAATATAGTTAGTGTAATACCTTTTTCATTTTTTAACATATTTCCTCCAAATTTTAATTTTTTTTTAAGTTTGTACTTTTATTATATATATAGATTTTATATTTTTCAATAATAAATTATTGTACTTTTCATAAAAAAAGTATAAATTATAATTATATTTTTAGGAGGTTATTATGGATAATAAGGAAGAAAAAAAATCTGAACATGATTTTGTTGTTAAATCTACTTCTGCATCAAGTTGTTCTAAAAACAATTCTGGAAAATCAACTTTAAAAACTATTTTAATTTCTTTAACTTCTGGAATTGTTGGAGCATCATTGGTTTTAGGATTATGTCTATATGTTCCTAATATAAGAACTTTATTAGATTCTGATAGTTCAGATAGTAGTACAAAAAAATCAGTGTCAAAAATTTTCACTTCAGAAGGAGCAGTAAATACTGGTATCGATTTATCAGAATATTCTGATACTGCTATTTCAGTTGCAAATAAAGTTTTACCTTCTGTTGTTGGTATTGAAGTTACTTTTTCAATCTCTGCTAATTATCATACTTTTCTTACTCAAGATTCTTCAACTTCAACAGCTACTGGTTCTGGTGTAATTATTTCTGAGGATGGATATATTCTTACTAATAACCATATAGTTGATGCATCATCATCTTCTTCAAGTTATTATACAGTTTCTGATGCAAAAAAAGTTGTTATCTATCTATATGATGAAGATGAACCTATAGATGCTGAAATTGTTGGTACGGATAGTGTTACTGATTTAGCAATTTTAAAAATTGATAGAGATGGTTTGACTCCCGCAACAATAGGAGATTCAGATTCTGTTCAAGTTGGTGAATTTGCTATGGCTATTGGTAATCCTTTAGATATGAGAAGTACGGTTACTTCTGGTATTATAAGTGGTTTAAACAGAGAGATTGAAGATGAAAATGGAACTATGTATACTTTAATTCAAACCGATGCAGCTATTAATTCTGGTAACAGTGGCGGTGCCTTAGTTAATGCAGATGGTGAGTTAATTGGTATTAATACTTTAAAAATGTCTGGTACAGGTATTGAAGGTATGGGATTTGCAATTCCTATTAACTCTACTTTAGATATTACTGAGCAATTAATTTCTACTGGAAAAGTTAGTAGACCTTATATTGGTATTTCTGGTATAAATGTTACTGAAACATATTCACAATATTATAATTTACCTATTGGTGTATATGTTGCAGAACTTCAAAAAGATGGTCCTGCTAAAGATTCTGACTTAGAAGTTGGAGATGTAATAATAGAGTTTAATGGTGAAAAAATTGAATCTATGTCTCAACTTAACAAAGAAAAAAACAAGTGTAAGATTGGTGATGAAATCACTTTGAAAGTTTCTAGAAATGGTGAAGAATTGGAAATTAAGATTACCTTAATTGAAACTCCATAAAATATTTGTTTTTAGTTACTAACTAATTTTATGAATAAGACATAAAATTAGTTAGTAATTTTTTATTATATTTTACTAAAAAAGAAGCTTAGAGTTTTAAGCTTCTTTTTCCTTCTATTATATTTTCAGATTTAACTTTGTATATTTCTTTATTTCTATTTATAAATGAGAATATTACTGCTGTTATAGGAACAGTATATACAATTCCTATACTTCCTGATAATGCGCATACACATTCTGTTGCTATTGCTTCTATATTTATTACTTCAGTAAATGTTACTTGTGAAGACATATATAATAGTACTAGTATTAATGATGAGCCTATAAATGAAAGAATAAGTGTATTAGTCATAGTTCCTATCATATCTCCACCTATATTCATTCCACTTTTAAATAATTCTTTTCCTGATATTGATGGATTTTTTATTTTTAATTCGCTTAAGCTTGATGCTATAGACATTCCAACATCCATACAAGCTCCTAATGCTGATACTATTATTTCTGCAAATAGTAAATCTCTAAAATTAAATGCTGTATCTGATGCTATGCTAAGCATTATTGCTTCTTCTTTTCCTGCTCCTGATAGTTTGGCTAAATATCCAGTAATTATTGCTATTATTCCTGCTAATACTACTCCTCCTAATGTTCCTAAAGCAGCTGATATTGTTTTTTTATTCCATCCATCAATTACTGTAAATGTTAATACAATTATAATAAAACATGTTCCTATTGATACTAAAATTGCATTATATCCTTTAAAAATTGCTGCTAATAAAACTATAAATACTGCTAACACTGTTATTATTAATCCTATTATTGCTTTTATTCCTTTTTTTCTTCCTACTAAAATTATACTTGCAAAGAAAAATATTACTAATCCTATTAAGTAATTTTGTCTTACTACATCTTGCACTATTATTTTTATTTCATTGTTTTCTTTTTGTATGCCTACATATACTGTGTTTCCTTCTTTTAGTTCATATCCTACAATTTTATTGTCTAAATCGTATGTTAATACATATGTAGTATCAAATTTTTCGTCTTTTTCTTCTCCTTCTAGGATTTTAACTTTTACATTTTGTACATATTCTTTTCCGCCATTTCCATTATCTCTTTCATAGGATTTACCTGCTTCAATTACTTTTGCTTTAACATTTTCTTTTATCTCTTGTTTTTTCACCTCTGCATTTTGGGTAGTATTTTCTTGAGTTTCTTCTGTAACTTTCACTTGTTCGTCAGCGTTTGAGATATTTATACCTAATATTTGCGTCAATATTAGAAATATTATCAAACCTGTTAATATTTTCTTGTTCAAAATATTTCCCCCTATTCAAATATTATTACATCTATTTTGTTTGTATTTTCTGTGTTGCCATAGGCATATATAATATACAAATATCCATTTTGGTCTACAATAAAATTTTCTGTATTCTCAATTTTATATATTGAGTTATTTAAATCCCTTAATTTCATTTCTGAATATTGACTTTTTAAATCTTCATCTTTTTTATTTAATTCTTCTATTTCTGCATTTATTTCCTTTTGCAAATCTTTCGCTTCATATTTTTTAGCTTTAATTATTTCATTTATTGAAACTTGTGTATCATTATTTAGATTATAATTGTATGTTTTGATTTTGGCACTTTGTGTTGTTTGACCTTCATGTATTGTTTCTTTTATTATTAAAGATAATAAATCTCCATTTAAATAAGCTTTATATACAACGCTATAATCAGTTTGTTCTTCTGATTTATTCATTATTTCTTCTATTTTATCTATATAATCAGCTTCTATTTGCGCATTTATTTTTTCAGCTTCTATAGAGTTTATATTTATTTGTGGTACACTTGCACTAATATTATATTTATCTTCTTCTTTTTCTGTTGTAGTGTTATAAGTCCATACAATATCTTTTTCAGATTTTTTCTTTTTTATGTCTTTTACTGACGTTTGTCCTGATACGTCATTTGTAAAAATACTGTTATTATTAAACTCATTTTTTAGCTTTGTTATTTCTGCTGCATCTTGAGTGCTTCCTACACCTATTCCTAACATAAATGGATCTGTATCTGAGTATCTATAAAAAACTTGAGCATAAATTCCTATACTTAGTGATAATATACATAGTAAAATTACTATTACAAAAAACATAGTTCTATTCATTCCTAAAATCTTATCTACATCTTTTTCTTTATTATTACCCATATTTTCTTCCTTTCATAAATTATGAACTTTATAATGGAATTAGTATATCATTAAAAAGCTTTAATTTCAATTAATATATTATATTTATTTGCATCTTCTTCCATTGACTAATTGTCGTTTTTGTTGTATTATACTTTATTATATAGTCGTTAATTTTCGATTATATACAAATTTTTTTAAGGAGAGATTACTTATATTATGTTATGTTCGGTATGTAATAAAAACACAGCAGTTATATTTATAAATAAAATCGAAGACGGTAAGAATTCTGTTGAGGGGCTATGCTACAACTGTGCTAAAGAAAAAGGTATTAATCCTTTAGAAGTTTTAGCTAAGCAATCTAACCTTTCTGAAGATGAACTTAATGATATGTCTTCACAAATTGAAAATATTTTTAATGATATTACTGAAAATATGTCTGGAATCGAAGGTGAAGATATGAATTCTATTGGACCTATGCTAGGCAGTATTTTCGGCATGAGTAAAAAAGATTCTGACGAAAATTCTCAATCAACTAATCCTTCTGGTTCTGAAAGAAAAAAAGTAAAAACTGAAAAAAGGCCTAAAGAAAAGAAAAAGAGATTTCTTGATTCTTTTGGAACAAATTTAACTGAACAAGCAAAATCTGGAAAGCTTGATAGAGTTATTGGAAGAAATAAAGAAATTCAAAGAATAACTCAAATTTTAAATAGACGCTCTAAAAATAATCCTTGTTTAATTGGTGAACCTGGTGTTGGAAAAACAGCTATAGCTCAAGGTTTAGCATTAAGAATTGCAGAAGGCAATGTTCCTGCTAAATTATTAAATAAAGAAGTATATCTAATCGATATGACAGCTATGATTGCTGGAACGCAGTTTAGAGGTCAGTTTGAGTCTAGAATGAAAGCTTTGGTTGATGAATGTAAACTTTATGGAAATATTATTTTAGTTATTGATGAAATTCATAATATTATCGGGGCTGGCGATGCTGAACATTCTATGAATGCTGCTAATATTTTGAAACCATCTCTTTCTAATGGTGATATACAGTTAATTGGAACTACTACTCTTACTGAGTATAGAAAATATATTGAAAAAGATTCTGCTTTAGAAAGAAGATTTCAACCAGTAATAGTAGATGAACCTTCAATTGAAGATACAATAGAAATTATTCAAGGAATTAAAAAATATTATGAAGATTTTCATAAAGTTCTAATTTCTAATGACGTAATAGAAAAAACTGTTAAGATGTCTGAAAAATATATTCATGATAGATTTTTGCCAGATAAAGCTATTGACTTAATTGATGAAGCTTGTTCTCGAATTAATTTAAATAATAAAGAGCTTTATGAAATTGAGGTTATAAAAAATCAGCTTGCTAAAATAGCAGAAGAAAAAGAAGAAGCTGTTTCTTCTGATTCTACAGAAGATTATCAAAAAGCTGCTGACTTAAAGACAAAAGAGTGTATTTTAAATAACCGTTTAGAAGAACTTAATAAAAATTTACAATTAAAGGCTTTAACTGTTCAAGATATTGCAGAAGTAATTGAAAATTGGACTAAAATTCCTGTTACTAAAATTACAGAAGCAGAAACTCAAAAATTATTGAATTTAGAGCAAAATCTTCATAAAAGAATTATTGGGCAAAATGCAGCTGTCTCTGCAGTTGCTAAGGCTATAAGAAGAAATCGTGCAGGTCTTCAAACAACTAAACGACCACCTTCATTTATTTTTGTTGGTCCTACCGGTGTAGGTAAAACAGAACTTGCTAAAGTATTGGCTTCTGAAATGTTTGGTAGTGAAGATTCTATTATTAGAATAGATATGTCTGAATATATGGAAAGTCATTCTACATCTAAACTTATTGGTTCTCCTCCTGGTTATGTTGGATATGATGATGCTGGTCAATTAACTGAAAAAGTTAAAAGAAAACCTTATTCAATTATTCTTTTAGATGAAATCGAAAAGGCTCATCCAGATGTATTTAATGTTTTACTTCAAGTTTTAGATGACGGAAAACTTACTGACTCTCAAGGTAATACAGTTAATTTTGAAAATACAATAATTATTATGACTTCTAATGCTGGTTCAAATTTAAATACTAATTCAATTGGTTTTGGTAAGCAAACTGTTGATAATAGTAAAATTAATTCTGCTTTAAAAGAATTATTTAGACCTGAGTTTTTAAATCGTGTTGATGAAATTGTAACTTTTGACAGTTTAACTCAAGATGAATTAATACAAATAATTGATTTACTTTTAAAACATACTGAAGAAGCTTTAGCTAATAAAGATATTAAAATTTCTGTTGCTCCTTCTGCTAAAAAATATATTTTAGAAAAAGGTACAGATTTAAAATATGGTGCTAGACCCTTAAGAAGAGCTATTCAAAAATATATTGAAGATGAGATTGCAGAAATGCTTTTAAGATCAGAAGTTTCTGCTGGTCAAACAGTAAGAGTTGAAGCTAGAAAAGATGGATTAAAATTTATTGTTAAATAGAAGAAAGGAATATCTATGCATAGATATTCCTTTTTATAATTTGCTTGGATGACTTTTATATACAAAAAGTATAGACACCTCATATGTTCTACTTTTTTATTTTCTTATAATTTTTATACTATGAGAGAAAGAGGAAAAACTTCTCCTCTTATTCTTTGGATTCCAAGCATTTTAGATGATGTGCAAGTTCTAATTCGTTTAAGAATTGGTAGCAATTTTCAATTGGTATCGATTCTTCAGGAATTATTTCTTTTGAAAGAATTAAAATCGTAGGGAAATATTCTGCATACATCAAATCTGTTAATAGTTTTTCTAATAATTCTATCTTTTCAGATGATTCGATGTCTACAATAATTAGTTCAAATTTTTCTTGAATAATTCTACTTGATGCTTTTTCAAAGAAAAATTCAAAACTATGTTCCCTATTTTTTGCTTTTTTTAGTATTCTTCCAATAATTTTGCATCTTCTCTTTGTGCTTGTAATAACTAAAGTTCTCATTTTATCAACCTCCTAATTATAGGAACGGATGTGTTCCTAATGTGAACTTCTTTATTTATTATATCATCTTTGTCAACTTTCAAAATTTTCTAGTATTTTATATAACTCTTCTTTTCCTATAACTTCAACTTTTTTATCTATTTTCTCTTTTTCTTCTGCTGGTAAATATTCTACTGTTATATTGGTTGAATCGTATAATTCTTCTTCTCCATCTTCATTTAATTTATATATACAAATTAAGCCATTACTTTCTCCAATGTAGAAATGTTCATCACACATTTTATTTTCCTCTTTGTATAATGAGATTTGCCCATTGGAAAAAGTTTCAATTGTATATTCTTTATATATTTTTGCTAGCTCTTCTTTATTTAAATTAATAATTTCTTTATCAACTTTTTTTGTTTCTACTATTTCATGCCCACATTTTTTATATAAAATCGTAGTAGTTATTTCACTATTTGGAGATACTTTTTCTTCCAAATTTTCTGTTGATACGGTTTCATTTGTATTAATATTTCCTATTAATACTTCATTACTTTTACTGTTCTTTTTCTGATCTTCTCTTGTATTTAAATAGAAATAACCTATTCCTATACTTGCTAAAAAGATTAGCAACATCATTATAAAAATTATCAATCTCTTCAAAATAATACCATCCTTTTTTAGTATTATTTCTAAAAAATTAATCTTTTATTCTTCAAATTCTGCAAAAAAAAGGAGGTCACCCCTCCTTTTTTGGTTTAAACAATTTCTTTTAAGATTTCTTCCAAGCCACGCTGGTAAAAAGTTTGCCCATAAAATGATTCTGGTATTTGTTTTCCTTGTCTTAGCATTAAGTCTTCAAATGGAGTTATTGAATATATTACAATTTTAGGCATACTCCGCTTGGATAATGCACAAATTTCTTGCATTTTTTCAACTAATTTTATTCCGCTACTTCCATCTGGTTTATCATTGTTATTCCAAGGAAAACTCATATCTAGTATCACTATAGTAATATCATTAATGTTTTCTAAAATGGTTATTGCATTTTCTGCGCTTGTTGCTTTGTAACTTATAATCTTTTCGAATTTTGAAAGCACATCTTGTACTAATATTTGCTTTTTTAACGCGTCTTCAACTATTAGTACTTTTACCTTCGAGTCATTCCATTTTCTAAATAATTCTGCAAATTCGTATTCTGTATCTGCTTTACCAAATATTCCGTCTTTCTCATCTTCTGTTAATTCAGTTTCAGAAAAGATTATTACATCTGGCATTTTTCTTTTTCTTCGTCTGCATTCGATTTTTAAGTTTTCGTATAGCTCTAACCCCATTTTACTTTCATATGATGATTGGTCTTTCTTGTACCTGCAAAATCCTAAATCTAATATAATTAGATCATATTGGCTTTCTTTGAAATGCATAAAAGCTTCTATTGCACAACTGGCTACATCGTATTTTATTTCTTTATCAATGGATAGTTGATATTGTATTGTCCGTAGCTTA
Source organism: Clostridia bacterium (assembly GCA_017936925.1). Classification (GTDB taxonomy): domain Bacteria; phylum Bacillota; class Clostridia; order TANB77; family CAG-508; genus UMGS1994. Next base: position 113,856 of record JAGBEP010000019.1, read on the forward strand.
TATGCATTGTCTTCTACTACTAAAATTCTCATATAGTTACCTCCTCTGCTTGATTTAGTGAAGACATTTAATTTGTTACTTCGTGTTATTATAGCATTTTTTATATTATCTTTCAATTATTCTCTCTTATTATTAGTAATATATAAATATCTCTCACAATGCTTTACATATCAAATATTCGCTTTTTGGACATCTTGATATTAGTTACTTTCATTTTTTTATTTTTTATTTTGATTGTTATTTCTCCATCTTGGTCTGTTCTAAATACTTCACAATTTATTATTTTTAATTTTTTTAGAGTTATGATTGATGGATGTCCAAAATTATTATTTTCTCCAACTCCTATTATAGCTATTCTAGGATTTACTTTAGAGAGAAATTCTATTGTTGAAGATGTTTTTGAACCATGATGTGCTATTTTTAAAATGGTAGATTTTAATATTTCTTGATTATTTTTATATTTTTCTAATATTGCTTTTTCCGCTTTTTCTTCTATATCTCCTGTAAATAGTATTGAAAATTTATTATAAATTATTTTTCCTACAATTGAATTGTTATTTAATGCATTGTCTGCTATTTGTATTTTTTCACTTGGCCAAAATATTTCTAAAACTATATCTTTTTCAATTTGAATTTTATCTTCTGCTTTTACTATGATTATATTTATTTTATTATCTCTTATTATTTTTAAAAATTCTTGAAAATTTTCACTATCTTCCTTTTGTTTAGATATTATTACGTTTTTTACGTTCAATTTTTTTATCACTTTAAAAATTCCTTTTACATGATCTGAATCGAAATGAGTTATTATTATATAATCAATTTTTTTAATTTTTTTATTTAACAAATATGGTATTAATACATTTTCTCCTATGTCATATTTTTCGTCTCCTCCTCCATCAATCAATATATTTTTTTCTTGTGGCGTTTTTATTAATATACCGTCTCCTTGCCCTACATCTATCATGTATATTTCTAACTCTTTTTTAGATATATTGGTTATATTGATTAGCATACAAATTAAAATGGATATAATAAGAACTTCTTTTAAAAATTTTTTTATTATTTTTCTTTTTACTTTAATTATAAAAAGAAGAACGAATATGTAATAAATTATCATTTCTATTATGGATGGAACTTTTTGATATATAGTAAAAAAATGTATTTTGGATATCTCATCGAAAATCAACACTGACATTTCTAATATTGGTTTTATCATAAATATTAATTTTTTGGGAACAACAATCGTAATTAATCCGATAATTTCAATTGCATAAAGAAATGGAATTATAAAAATTTGAACTAAATACATTGATATTGAAAATTTTTTAAACGATTTTATAATTATTGGTAGTATGAGTATATTAGCAGATATACTTACTATTATACTTGTGTATATGTATTTTAATATTTTATTTTGTATTATTGAATTTCTTATTTTCGGTAATATTTTTACTAAACTTAATGTTGCTAAAAAAGAAAGCTGAAAACCAGAATCTATTAGATTATACGGATTAATTATTAGTATTACTAAACTAGATAGTGAAAGATTTACTAAAAAATTATCTTTTTTATTTATCGCTTTTGCTATTATATGAAGTATTGCCATTATTATACTTCTTATTGCTGAACTACTAAAATTGATTACTTGACTATATATAATAAGTAATATTATTAATACAATATATTTTTTCTTTTGACTTTTTATTAATTTATCTAATACTTTTTTAATTAGTAATATTATTATACTTATGTGCATTCCTGATATAGCTAATATATGAGATATTCCACCTTCTTTAAAATTATTTTTTGTTTCTTCTTCTAAGTTTGATTTATCTCCTAATATTATTACTTCTAGATAACTTTTTGTCTTACTCGAATAGCTACTTTCATATTTTTCTTTTATGTATTTTCTTATTTTAAAAAAGATTGATTTTATTGTTTTAGATTTGCTTAAAATTTCTAAATTATTTATTTTTAAATTTCCATATATTTTTTCTTTTTTTAGATATTCTTTGAGATTAAATACGCCTGAATTTTTATATGAATCTATATTTTGAAATGTACCTTCGACTTTTACAATGTCTCCATATTCTGTATTTGTTTTTCCTTTTATATATACTTGTAATTTTGTATTTTTATATTTTGTATTTTTTATTATTTTTATTGTAAATTTTATTCCATCTTCAGTTTCTTCTATATCGCTATCTACTTTTGCTATCAAAGTTAATTTTTCATTTGCTTTATAAATAGAGTTAAATCTTTTTTCTTGTATCTTAATATTACTAATTCCTAATATTATAGAAATTAGTAATATTATAAATAATTTTAAATCCAAAAATATTTTCATATACTTTCGGGTCTTTTTTATTTGATTGACTAGTATATATATTATTATCATTGTGATAAAAAAATAGGCTATACTTTTTGAGTATAGCCCTATTATTATTCCTATTATATATCCAAAATTTATTAGTATTGTTAAATTAATTTTACACCTCTTAATATTTTAAAATCTTCTTGCACTTTGATATTGACCTGCCCAATATCCTGAACTTATTGAATCATATCTTACACCTTCACTTGGATTAGCTGCATGAATAAATTGCCCATTTCCAACGTATATTCCAACATGACTTGCTCCGCTGAATACTACTAAATCTCCTGGTTGTAAATCTGCTTTTGATACAGCAGTTCCTTGTGTTGCTTGTGAATATGATGTTCTGGATATTGATATTCCTGCTTGGCTATAGCAATAACTTGTAAAGCCTGAGCAATCAAATCCAGATGGTGATGATCCACCATATACATAACTACATCCTATATAATTCGCTGCTATTGAAGCTGCAGTTGCTGCTCCTGCTGATGCTGATGGTACTACATAATTTTCTTGTGTAGAAGCTCTTGATATTTCACTGCTTCTTGATGATGTTGTATCTTCTACTGGCGGTTCTCCTATTGTAACTAATGCTTTTGAAATATAACCTTCTTGCCCGTTATATGTTACTTTGTACCATTCTCCCTCATCTGATATAACTGTTATTTTTGTATGTCTAGCTAATTTTCCTAATGAAGCTGTTTCTGTGCTTGGTCCTTCACGTAAATTTGCTGCAGCCTTTGATGAAATATATGCTGCTTGATTTAAATTTTTTTGTTCTTCTGATACTTCTTGGGTATTATTTTCTTCTGAATCAGATGTCTCGTTTATTGAAACTTCTTTCATTAATAAAGTTTTTGGTATCCAAGCTTCTTTTTCAGCAGTTTCTATTTTAGCCCAATTTGCCAATGTTGATATTATTTTTACTTGTTCGCTTTGTTTTAATTCTGCAATTTTCGTTGATGTATAATTTGGTAATAAATATGCTGATGAATCTTTGTTTAGTGTATTTCCTAATTCTGTTGCAACTGAAGTATTAGTTTCTTCAGTAGTTGTTGTATCTGGTTTGGTTTGAGGATTTTCTGTAGTTTCTGGTGTTTCTTCAACTGGTTCAGTTGTTTCAACATAGTCTTTATATATATATCCTTCTTGTTCATTATATTTTACTTTGTACCAGTCTCCTTCTTGTCCAAGAACTTCTACTTCTTCTCCTAAATTTCCCATAACTAATGTTTTAGATTCTGTAGTAGCTTCTTCTCTAACTCTAACTGTTTCAACTGTAATCTTTCCTGTAACAGCAAATGTTGTATATGTTAGTCCTAATATGATAGCTAGTATTATTATTAATACTAATGCTATTTTTTGTATTTTTTTCATTGAAAAAAGACCTCTTTCTTCTTTAAATTCTTTTATAGTATAACTTCTTTGTTACATATTGTCAAGAAATTAGGCGTAAATGTAATATTACATTTACGCCTGCTTGACTTTCAGCTGTTATCATTTTGTAATGTCACTATAATTTTTACTAGTTAGAACGACATTTTAGATACATTATATATCGAACATTTCTTATTCTTCTTTTAAATCTAGTTTTATATGAACATCTTTTAGTTGTTCTGCTGACACTTTTGAAGGTGCTTTCATTAAAACATCTCTGGCTTTTTTATTTTTTGGAAAAGCTATTACTTCTCTTATGTTATCTTCATTGGCAAGTAGCATTACTATTCTATCGACCCCTGGTGCTGCACCTGCGTGAGGTGGTGTTCCGTAAGAGAAAGCATTGTATAACGCACCAAATTTTCCTTTTACATCTTCTTCAGTATATCCTGCTATTTCAAAAGCTTTTATCATAATGTCTTGATCATGATTTCTAACTGCTCCTGATGAAATTTCATAACCGTTACATACTAAATCATATTGATAAGCATATATATCTAAAGGATCTTTGTTTTCTAAAGCTTCTAGCCCTCCTTGTGGCATAGAGAATGGGTTATGGTTGAAATCTATTGTTCCTTCATCTGATAATTCATACATAGGAAAGTCTACTATCCAGCAGAATTTATAAATATTCTTTTCTATTAATTCTAGTCTTTTTCCTAATTCAATTCTAACTCCACCAGCTATTTTTTGAGCTTTTTCAAATTCATCTGCTATAAAGAATATTGCATCTCCATTTGTTACTTCTCCTATTTTAAATAATTCTTCTTTATTTTGAGGTGTTATGAATTTGGAAATTCCTCCTGTTAACTCTCCTGAATCATCTACTTTTGCCCATGCTAATCCTTTTGCATCTAGTTCGTTTATAGCATATTCAGACATTTGATCAAAGAATTTTCTAGTTTTTTCTTCCATATTATGTGTTACTATTGCTTTTATTGTTTTTCCTTTAAAAGCATTAAACTCTGTATTTTCGAATACTTTAGATACATCTACTATTATTAATGGATTTCTTAAGTCTGGTTTATCTGAACCGTATTTTTCCATAGCTTCTTTATATGGTATTCTTAAAAATGGAGCTTCTGTTATTTTCCAATTACTGTTTTGCTTAAATACATTTGGAATTACTTCTTCTATGACTGCAAATACATCCTCTTGTGTTGCAAAACTCATTTCAAAATCTAACTGATAAAATTCTCCTGGTGATCTATCTGCTCTAGGATCTTCGTCTCTAAAGCATGGTGCTATTTGGTAGTATTTATTAAAACCTGATATCATTAGTAATTGTTTAAATTGTTGTGGAGCTTGTGGTAGTGCATAAAATTCTCCTGGATGAAGTCTACTTGGTACTAAGAAGTCTCTAGCTCCTTCTGGAGAGGAATTTGCTAAAATTGGTGTTTGTATTTCGGTAAATCCTAATTTATCCATTTCGTCTCTCATTGATTTTAGAATTCTTGATCTTAGTAGAATATTTTTATGGATATTATCATTTCTTAAATCAAGAAAACGATATTCTAATCTTAAATCTTCTCTTACTTCTTGTGCTTCTTTTTGATTTATTTCAAATGGTAAGACTGATCTACATTTTCCTAATATTGTGATATTTTTTGCTATTATTTCGATATCTCCTGTAGGTAATTCTTTATTTTTGTTTGATCTTTCTGATACAGTTCCTGTAACTGATATCGTACATTCTGTTTTTATATCTGACATTTTTTCTTGTAAGCTTTCACTATCTGAAATAATTATTTGTGTAATTCCAAATTCATCTCTTAAGTCTATAAATGTCATTTTTCCAAGATTTCTGATTTTTTGTACCCATCCTGCTAGTCTTACTTCTTTTCCTGTATCTTCTATTCTTAATTCATTGCAATTATGTGTTCTATATTCGTTTTCTCTCATAAAATTTCCTCTTTTCTTAATTTATGATTATTTGCTTTAAAATTATATCTCTTTTTTCTTAATTTATCAATACTTTTGGCTATTGATTTGATAAAAGAAAGTGGTACGGAAAACTATTTCCGCACCACTTTGCTAATTGTCTTACAATACTATGTTCAGCTATGCAATTCTTGATTAATAATCTTTGCTTCTGCATCGATTTCCGCCATGAACTGTTCACTGATTTGGTTGAATTTTTTGGTGATTCTCTCAATTTCAGCCACATCTCCTGCTTGGCAAGCTTTTTCAAGTTCTGCAGAAATCTGGGAATAAGTATTCTTGTGCCTTTCGGTCATTTGACTTATTCTTCTTACTTGAGCCTCTGCACTGCTGTTTTTCCGTCTTTTCATAGGACACCTCCATATGTTGAATCAAATATTATTGCTTACAATTATTATTATATCATAAAAAACTTTAAAAGTATATAAATAGCTCTTTTTCTAGGCTAAATCATTTAAAAATCTTCCAGCAGTTTCTTTTAATTCTTCAAAGTTTTGTTGATTGTGGAATTTATTTACGATTTTATCTGCTGTTCTTTTTGCTAAATCATAGTCCTTTTGGCTTATAGCTAGTGTATTTAGTGCGTTTTTTAGTTCTTCTTCATCTAGAAATATTACTTGGTTATCTTTCGTCATTACTATGTCTAAGTATAAGTCTAAAATATATGGTATTCTTGATTTATATTTTACTTTTTTAGCAATATCAAAATAAAATTCTACTAATTCTGATTTAGCATTATAAATTGCAGTAATCGCAAAATTTTCAGCTTTAGGATATAATGTTATCCACTTATATCCTACGTCTAATATTGTAACATCATTACCATTTTCACGGGGTACATCCCACTTATTAGTTACTTTTAATATTGTTGTACAACATACTGTTGCCCAATATGGATCATTTTTTATTGCAATTTTTTTAAATTCTTTTTCTTGTATTTCATTTATCTTTGAACAATCTGCAAATTTTTTCTTCATATTTTCTTCCCCCTTAAGTTTAATTGGTTAAATGTATTATATAAAAATCAATTAAAAAATTCAATTTTATTTTAATTTTTTAGTAGCTTTTATTAAATTGCTAAATAATGGACTTGGTCTATCTGGTCTTGATTGAAATTCTGGATGGAATTGTCCAGCAATAAAATATGGATGGTCTTTTAATTCTATAATTTCTACTAAGTTTCCATCTGGTGATGTTCCTGAACATATTAAACCTGCTTTTTCCATTACTTCTCTATATTCATTATTATATTCAAATCTATGCCTATGTCTTTCAGATATTTCACTTTTGCCATAAACTTTTTGTGCTAATGTTCCTTCTTTTATAATGCAAGGATAACTTCCTAGTCTCATAGTTCCACCTTTTTTAGTTACTTTCTTTTGTCCTTCCATTATATGAATTACTTGATGTTTAGTTTCTTTATCAAATTCTGCAGAATTGGCATCTTTAATATTTAATACATTTCTTGCAAACTCTACTACTGCCATTTGCATTCCTAAGCAAATTCCTAAAAATGGTACTTTATTTTCTCTTGCATATTTTATTGCTTCTATTTTTCCTTCTATTCCTCTGTTTCCGAAACCTCCTGGAACTATAATTCCTTGATATTCTTTTAGCTTTTCAGTTACGTTTTCTTGATTTATTTTTTCTGAATCTATAAACCCTATTTTTACTTTTACGCCATTATCATATCCTCCATGTCTTAAGCTTTCAACTACTGATAAGTAAGAATCTTCTAGTTGCATATATTTTCCTACTATTGCAATTTTAACTTCTTCTTTGCATTTTTTTATTTTTTTATTTAATTCTATCCAGTTTTCATTATTGCTTTCTACTTTTTCTAATTTTAATTTTTTACAAACTGCTCTTGCTAATCCTTGTTCTTCTAGTAGTAATGGTACTTCATAAAGACTATTTGCCGTTAGATTTTCTATTACATTTTCTGGTCTTACATTACAAAACAGTGCTATTTTTTCTTTCATGCTTTGTGGTATATGGTCATCTGCTCTAGCTACTAATACATCTGGTTTTATTCCAAATGATTGTAATTCTTTTACTGAGTGTTGAGTTGGCTTTGACTTTATTTCTTTTGATCCAGATATATAAGGAAGTAGTGTTACGTGTATGTAGCAAACATCATCTATATCTTTTTCTAATCCTACTTGTCTTATGGCTTCTATTAAAGCTAACCCTTCCATATCTCCAACTGTTCCACCAAGTTCGGTTATTACTATATCGGTATCTGAATCTTCGAATGAGTATATTTTATCTTTAATTTCGTTCGTTATATGAGGTATTACTTGAATTGTTTTTCCTAAATATGTTCCTGTTCTTTCTTTTTCTATTACACTTGAATATATTTGTCCCATTGAAACACTTGAATTTTTTGTTAAACTTTCATCTATAAACCTTTCGTAATGTCCTAAATCCAAATCTGTTTCTGCTCCATCATTTGTTACAAATACTTCACCATGTTCTGATGGACTCATTGTTCCTGGGTCTACATTTATATATGGATCAAATTTTTGAATTGTTACCTTATATCCTCTATTTTTTAATAGTCTTCCAAGTGATGCTGCCGTTATTCCTTTTCCTAAACCTGAAACAACGCCACCTGTTACAAATACATACTTAGTGTTCATCTTTTTCCTCCTTATACTATCTTTATCCCTTTTTTCTCTTTTTTTAAAATAAAAAAGAACAGATTAAAAAAAGGGTTTTTTTTTAATCTGTTTTTCTTCTTCAAAAACTATGTTTTTATTTTAACACTTTATTTTTATGATTGCAATATATTTTTTAGTTTCTTTGTTTTACCGCTTCATATATTATTATACCTGCTGATACTGAAGCATTTAATGATGTTATTTTTCCTTTCATTGGAATTTTTACTAAGATATCTGCATTTTCTTTTACTAATCTGCTCATTCCAAAGCCTTCACTTCCAATTATTATGGCAATATCACCTTTTAGATCTTGATTATAATAATATGTTTTTGCATCTCCATCAGTGCCTATAATCCAAAGACCTTCTTCTTTTAATCTTCTTATCGTTTCATTTATATTATTAACTCTAGCAATTTTCATATGTTCAACTGCACCTGCTGAAACTTTTGAGACTGTACTATTTACTGTCACTGTTCTTCTTTTAGGAATTATTATTCCATGAACTCCAGCTGTTTCTGCGGTTCTTATTATTGAACCTAAATTATGAGGATCTTCTATTCCGTCTAGTATTAATATAAATACATCTTCATTTTTACTTCTAGCTAATTTTATTATATCTTCTACTTCACAATAATTAAATGGTGGTACAACAGCTATTACTCCTTGATGATTTTTTGTTTTTGACATAAAATCTAATTTTGATTTTTCTACTTCGGTTATTACTACTTTATTTTCTTTTGCTATTGCAATTATTTTATTGATTGATCCATGTTTTTCCCCATTTTGAACAAATATTTTGTTTATATCTCTATCTGAATTTAATAGTTCTAATACCGCATTTCTTCCTTCAACTATATCTTCATATTCATTTTCCTGTATTTTTGCTTTTGATTCATAATTTTTATGTGCGTTCTTTTTAAACTCATTCTTATTTTTAGATTTATTATTTGTTTTCATCTTTTTTCCTTTCATGTTTTTCTTTTACAGGTATTAATAATTCTATCTCTTTTACTTTTCTCATAGCTGCTCCTAGTATATAAAGAGCTATTGGCGCTGCAATTAGTATTATTTGTCCTGTTATATTATTTGAAAAAATTCCAACATATTTTACTGAATAATATATTCCCAATGCGCATATTGGTATGTATATTAATAAATTGTCGTGTTTATATATATAATAGTAAGATACTATTATTAATATTATTCCGAAACACTGTAATATAACATCTAATGTATAAATTATATTTCCTGTTACAGTAAATTTTAACAAATATAATCCTACTGCTAAAATTACTAATAAAATACTTACTTTTGTTGAGGTTTCTATTGAATTAGTTTTAATTACCATTATTATAACTATTAAAAATAAAATTCCTGCAACTATCATGAATTTTTCATATCCATCTTTTATTTCGATATAGCTCTTGAATCTTGTTTTTTCTTCATCAGTTAATATACTACTATAATTTATTCCGAGTGTTTTCTGTTTCATTGTTCGTTTTTTCTTGAACAGCTTTTGCTTTAGGTATTAGTATAGCCATTAATATTAGTATTACTAAAAAAATCTTTCTTAATATTTTCATCATTTGCTCCTTTATTCTTCATCATCTAATTTTAGAACTGCTAAAAATGCTTCTTGTGGTACTTCAACGTTTCCTATTTGTCTCATCTTTTTCTTTCCTTTTTTCTGTTTTTCTAAAAGTTTTTTCTTTCTGGTAATATCTCCACCATAACATTTTGCTAAGACATCTTTTCTCATAGCTGATAAAGTTTCTCTTGCTATTATTTTTCCGCTAACAACTGCTTGAATTGGTATTTCAAATAATTGTCTTGGAATTACTGTTTTTAATTTTTCTGCCATTTTTCTTCCACGAGCATATGCACTATCTTTATGTACTATAAATGATAGTGCATCTACTGCCTCATTGTTTATATGAATATCAAGTTTTACTAGCTCTGATTGTTTATATTCTTTAAATTCATAATCAACTGATGCATATCCTTTTGTTTTTGATTTTAATGTATCAAAGAAATCATATATTATTTCATTTAGAGGTAAGTCATATTCTAGTGCTACACGGTTTGAGTCTAAATATTTCATGTCAATGTATGTTCCTCTTCTTTTTTGGCATATATCCATTACATTTCCTACAAATTCTTTTGGTGTCATTATTTCTGCTTTCATGATAGGTTCTTCTATATATTTTATTTCTTGAGTCTTTGGTAAATCTGTAGGATTATATAATTCTATTATTTCTCCATTTGTTTTATAGACTTTATATATAACAGATGGTGCTGTAGTTATTAATCCTAAATCAAATTCTCTTTCTAATCTTTCTATGATTATCTCTAGATGTAATAGCCCTAGAAAACCACATCTAAAGCCAAATCCTAATGCGATTGATGTTTCTGGTTCGTATTCTAGTGCAGCATCATTTAATTTTAATTTTTCTAATGCATCTTTTAAATTTTCATACTCACTTCCGTCTAATGGATACATTCCACAATATACCATTGAATTTGCTTTTTTATATCCTGGAAGTGGTTCTTCTGCTGGTCTTTCAAAATGTGTTATTGTATCACCTACATGTAAATCTGAAACATTTTTTATACTAGCCGCAATATATCCTACTTCTCCAGCTTTTAACTCATTTGATGGAATGTACTCTCCTGCTCCAAAATATCCTACTTCTGTTACTGTAAAATGTTTTTTGGTTGCCATAAATAAAATTTCGTCCCCCACTTTTACAGTTCCTTCTTTTATTCTTACATAACTTATTGCACCTTTATAATTATCATAAAAAGAATCAAATATTAGGCATTTTAATTTTCCGTTTCTATCTCCTTTTGGTGAAGGAATATCTTTTACAATTCTTTCTAATACTTCATCTACATTTAAGCCTGATTTTGCTGATATACATGGTGCATCCATACTTGGAATTCCGATTATATCTTCTATTTCATTTTTTACTTCTTCAGGTCTAGCATTAGGTAAATCTACTTTATTTATTACTGGTAATATTTCTAGATTATTATCTAATGCTAAATATACATTAGCTAGTGTTTGTGCTTCTACTCCTTGGCTTGCATCTACTACTAGTATTGCCCCTTCGCATGCTGCTAAACTTCTTGATACTTCATAATTAAAATCAACATGCCCAGGTGTATCTATTAAATTTAAAATATATGTATTTCCATCTTTGGCAGTATAGTTCATTCTTACTGCTTGTGATTTTATTGTTATTCCTCTTTCTTTCTCAATATCCATGTTATCTAGTACTTGGCTTTCCATTTCTCTTTGGCTAAGTACTCCTGTCATTTCAATTAACCTATCTGCTAATGTTGATTTTCCGTGGTCTATGTGCGCAATGATACTGAAATTTCTAATATATTTTTGATTGTCTTCCACTGATATTTCTCCTCATCTTACATTTGAAATTTGGTATAATTTTATCAAATTAAGCCTTTTATTTCAAGGTTTTCACTTTATTTTAATTAAATGTAAAAAAGAGTACTCTATTTTAGAATAGAATACTCTTTTTTATTTATATTATAAACCAAATTGTCCCTGCTGGAATTGTATACCATATCCATAATACTGTGAAGAATAATATTGCATCATTTCCTTCTACGTGTACTTGTTTGAATCCTGGTATTCCGAAATCTCCTTTATTTTCTTCTCCAGTTATATCTGACCATATTGAACTATTTTTTATATTTTTAAAGAAGTCTTTTACTTTATCTATTGCTTTATCTATTATAGTTCTATTTTCTGGTATTTGATCTACGTAAGATACTTTGAATTCATCTATTTGTCCTACATCATAAATCAATTTGAATTTTCTTTCTTCACCTGGTTGTAAATTTTCAAAAGCTAAATATTTTTCTTGCATTAGCTTTCCTTTATAATATGAATCTACCTTTACATATTGTTTTTCAATTACTTTATTAGATGTATTTTTTACTGTTCCAGTAAAATATCCTTGTTGTTTGTTTGAATCTGCTCTATCTACTGTGATTTCAAATCCGTTATCTGATTGCTCTATATGTATATTTTCTTTGCTTACATTTTTATATGAATTTCTAATTAGCATATCTGATGCTATTGTAGAAAATATAAAGAATAATACAATCCATAAACCATACATAAAGAATGTTTTCATTCTTTTCATGGGCTTCCTCCTATTTTTGTTTATTATATATCCTTTTTTATTATACTACACTTCACATAATTTGTAAATATTGGTATTACTATATTTCTTCAATTTTCACTTCTTTATTTAACCAAATTGAATAGATATATATTTCATTTATTTTTGTGTTTAGTGATTCTTCTAATGCTTTTTTATATATTTCAAGTTGTACTTTATATTTTTCTATTAATTCATATTCTTTTTCTACATAGTCAGTTTTATAATCTATTAATACAACTTCATCATTGTCATTAATATAGTATAAGTCTATAATACCTTGTACTAGTATGTTTTCGCTCTTTTCAGTATTGTATATTTCTTTTGTGTCTATATAAGTATAAAATGGTGTTTCTTTTTTTATTTGTTTTGCTTTTTTTATTTTTTCAAAAAATGGTGATGATAGAATTTTGTATATTTTTTCTATATTTACTGATTCTTTTTGAATTTTATTTATTATTTGCTTTTTATATAGTTTTTCAATGACTTCTTCTATTTCTTTTTTATTATACTCTTTTTTTAAATCTAATTTTTGAAGAATTAAGTGTACTAGTGTTCCTTTTTCGGCTCCTGTTAATGATTTCTTTTCTTCCATAAATTTTGGCTTTATCTCTGGAGTCTCGTGTTTTATTAATTCTTTTGTTTTTAGCTCTTTTATTTTTGTTACGCTCATTTTACTTTGAATATTTGTCATTTCTTGATAATCATATTTCCAATTTAAAATTTGATTTATTTTTTCTAAATTTTCTGGATTTGATATTATTTTCTTTTCTCTATGTTCTTTTTCTACTTCTTTGTCGTCTAAAATCTCTTTTTTGTTTATTTTATTTAATGTAATATATTCATCAATATTTTCATGGTTTAAATATGTAAGTTCAATCCATTCTAAATAACTTAAAAATTTTTTTAGTACTAAATGATTTATTTTACCATTTTCTTTTTCATAATTTTGTATTAGTTCTCTTTTTTGCTCTAGTGATTTTTCTAAATCATTTTCTATACCTGTTATTATAAGTTTTTCTTTTGCACGTGTTAATGCTACATATAAAATCCTCATTTCTTCTGCTATTGATTCTTCTTTTATTTTTATCTTGATTGCTTCTTTGGCTGCTGTAGTATATTCTATTTTTCTATCATAATTTATATATTGCATTCCAAATCCAATATCTTGATGCATTAAAATCTGATCTGATTGATCTTTTTGATTAAATTTTTTGTCAGTTCTTGAAATTATTGCTACTGGAAATTCTAGTCCTTTACTTTTATGAATACTCATTATTCTTACAACATTTTCATTTTCACCTATTAGTTTTGCAGAAGCTAGGTCGCTATTGTTATTTTTTATTTTTTCTAAGTATCTTATAAAATTAAATAATCCTTTAAAACTGATTTTTTCATATTCTTTTGCTCTGTCGAATAACATCTTTAAATTAGCTTTTCGTATTTGCCCGTTTGGCATTAATCTTACATAGTTATAATAGTCTGTTTCTTTATATATTTTCCAGACAAATTCGTTTAGTGGTAAGTATTTTTCTTCTTCTCTCCACTTTTCAATTTTATTTACAAATTTTTTTAGTTTTTCTTTTGTGGTTTCTTTTATTTGGTTTGAATTAACTGCTGCTTTTACTGAGTCATAATAGTATCCTTCTCTTTGACAAAGTCTTATTTCTATTAGCTCATTATCTGTAAAATCTCCTATTACAGATCTCATTACTGTTACTAATGGAATATCTCTATATGGATTGTCTATTATTTTAAATAATGCTATTATATTCCTTATTTCTATTGATTCTAAGTAATTGTCTGCTTGGTCGCTAAATACTGGTATTTCATTATTTATTAATTCTTTTTCAAAAATATTGGCTACATTAGATGTTGCTCTTAATAATATTACGATGTCTTTATATTCAATGTTTCTATAGCCTTTTTTTCTGTCATATACTTGGTATTTAGAATCTATTAATTGACGGATTTTTTTAGCAACAAATTTTGCTTCTATTTCTGTCTTTTCTAGTAGTTCTTCTGTACTTTCTTCTATTTCTTCTTCATTTTCATTTTGTTCTTCTTTTAAGTCTATTATGTCTAACTCCGCTTTTCCTGCAAATTCGCATTCTTTTTCTGGCTCTTCGTAATTTGCTCCTAGATTTAAGTATTCTGATTCATCATAAGCAATTTCTCCAAATTCTTTGCTCATAATGTCTTCGAATATAAGATTAGTAACATCTAATATATTTTTTCTGCTTCTAAAATTTTTAAATAACTGTATTTTTTGACCTAATTCGTTTGGGATTAGACCATAATTCTCATATTTGTTTAAAAATAATTCTGGTCTTGCTTGTCTAAATCTATATATACTTTGTTTTACGTCTCCTACCATGAATATATTTTTACCATTTGATATTGATGTTAGTATATATTCTTGAACTAAATTACTATCTTGATATTCGTCAATTGCTATTTCATTGAATTTTTCTTCGTATTTTTTTGCTATTTCACTTTTTTCGTATAGTCCTTTTTCATTTTTCCTTAATAGTATTTTTAGTGCATTATGTTCAATGTCACTAAAGTCCATAATATTTTTCTCTGACTTTTTTTCACCAAATTTTTTTATAAACTGTAATGTTATGTTCTTTATCATTTTTAGGCTTTCATACATTTCAGTCATATCTTCTATGGCTTCTTTTCCTGTGTATATAAAAGTTTTTTCAATACTTTGGGTTAATCTCTTTTTTACATTGTCTCTCGCATTTTTTGTTTCATCTTTTAGCTGGCTTATTACTTTTTTATCTGCTTGCCATGTTTTAAATTTTAGGTTATTAGCTATTTCATATGCTGCGTCCCAGTTTTCTAATGATTTATCTAAATTTTCTAATTGATTAATATCGTCTTCAATAATTAGCAGACTTTTAGAAAGTTCTGGTATCATTTCTAGTTTCCTTTTGTAGCTTTTTAATATTTGAAGTGAGTTTTGTAATTCATCTTTGAAATTTTTGATGAGAATTTCTCCCCATATTGTTTTAGTAAAATTTTCTTCTTGTTTTGCTTTAAAAATTTCTGTTTTTTCTTCTAGCCAATCCTCTGGAAATGGTGCACTTTGAACAAAATTATAAATTTTTAAAATTATGTTTTTTAAATTTTCATCATCTTTATATCCGCTATAAATTTCTATTAATTTTTGAAAATTTTTATCATCATTTAAATATAAATCTTCAAATGTTTCTTCAATTGCTTCTTGTCTTAATAAATCTAGTTCTGTGTTGTCTGCTATTCTGAAGTTTGAAGAAACTCCAATCTCAAAGAAATTGTTTTTGATTACATCTAGGCAAAATGAATCTATTGTACATATACTTGATTTATTTAAAAGAACAATTTGTTTTCTTAATCTCTGGTTTAATGGGTCTTTTTCTATTTCTGAATATATTGCATTTAAAATTCTTTCTCTCATTTCTGATGCTGCTGCATTTGTAAAAGTTACTACTAGCATCTTGTCTATATCGATACCATCATCTATAATTTTTCTAATTATTCTTTCTACTAATACTGTTGTTTTTCCGCTTCCTGCTGCTGCAGCTACTAATATATTATTTCCTTTATCACATATTGCATTTAATTGTTCTTTTGTCCAAGTAGTTCCCATTCTTGTTTATCCTTTCATTAGTTTTTTCATTAGATCATTTATGTATTCTTTTCTATCTTTAGTTTCATTTTCTTCTATTGTAAATTTATTTTTATTTAAAATTACAATATCCCCTTCTTTTATTTTTTCTGGAAACATTATTTTTTTAAATTCTTCCATTTTTTTATTTTCTTGATTTTCACAAATTACTTTATCTGATTCGATTCTATCTATTATATATTTCATTTTTTCCACCTTCTTTATATTTTGTATTATAACAAGTTTAGTTTGATATCTCAACTTATTTTATATAAATGCTGAAACTCTCGGCAGATGCCGAGAGTTTCGCTGAACGCTGTTATCTTAATACGACAACATTTTCCAGTATAATAACTGGTACCTCCTCAAAGTGTAAAACTTTTGCGACCGAATAGGCTATTTTTCCATCTAAAAGTATATAGTTTGATGAAATTATGAGGGGTCTAGGTAGTTTGTGGTATTTTCGAGCGAACATGAGCATTTTTTTGAATCTTTCACTTTTTCGGTTTTCCGCTTTTGTTATTTTTTTAATAGCAGAAAGATTTCTATAGGTCACCCATTTTTTAGGTAAATCGAAACCTTTTTTCTTTTTAGGATTCATTTTCCTAGCTCGTTTCTTTGCAATTGTTTTGTGGTAAAAGCTTTTTTGTTCTTCTTTTGAGTTAATTGTCCGCCAAATGTTGAATTCGAATTGATTCATGTTTGATTTTTTGCTATTGCAGCTATGACATGCTGGTTCAAGATTGTTTGTAATCGTTACTCCTCCAAAGTCTAATGGATAAAGATGATCAATTGTAATCTTGTCTTCGGGCACACTATTTCTGCAATAATGACATCTGTTTTTTCCTTTCAACAAATATGCCATTTCAATCATAATCTTTTCAAAATCATAATTTCCTTTTAGTTCTAGCACTCCTTCCCGAACTCGTGCAAAATCGTTTTTTCCTTCAATTCGTTCATATTGGCTTGGTAATTCAATAATCATAGAACACCTCCAACTTTGATGGTTAACTTGTTGCTTTGTATAATCGTATCATGATTTTTACTTAAAATCAATTGCATAATATGTTTTTTTCGTTAAAAAAATTAGAACATTTTTAATACCTTAAAGAATAATTAAATATCTAATTTATTGTATCTGTTTTTATAATCAAGATTGCTTTTTGTTTTTTATTATTATATAATTTTTTTACTTTAATAAAATTTTAAGGAGTTTTTTATGATTCTTTTTGATTTACCAGTATATCAATTTATAATGTCTATGTTTACTACAAGTTCTTCAGTAGTAACGTTAATGAGCTTTTTTACTTCGTTTGGTTCTACTTTAGTTATTGTTTCAGGTATATTATGTGTTGCAATCTTATATAAAAATAAAAAGTATTTTTTCAATTTTTTATCTGCTTGTTTAATAGGTACTATTTTAAATAATTTGATTAAAATTATTGTAAGACGTCCTAGACCTACTAATACAATGCCTTTTACTTATGAAAGCTCATATAGTTTTCCAAGTGGACACACTATGATGTCTACAATTTTTTATGGATTAATTATTTATTATGTTTATAAAAATATGAAAAATAAAAAATTAAAAACTTTTATTATATGTATACTTTCTTTAATTATTTTTATGGTTGGTCTTAGTCGAGTTTATTTAGGTGTACATTATGCTACTGATGTCTTAGGTGGATATATTTTTGGAATTATTTATTTAGTTGTTTTTATAAGGCTTATGAATAAATTTGAAAATAGAAAATTAAAAAATAAATAGATATTATTTACGTGAAATTTTTATAAAAAAGCTATTTACCTTATTAGTAAATAGCTTTTCTTTTATTTTTTCCAATACAATGATGGGTTTATTTTGTTTCCATCTTTTGTCATTTCAAAATGAAGATGTGGATCATCTGATATTTCAAAGCTTGAACTTTGTCCAACAGATCCAATTGTTTTTCCTTTTTCTACTTCTTGACCTTCTTGAACAAATTCGGCTGTTTGAAGATTAGAATATATAGTTTTAAATCCATCGCTATGAGCTATTATTATTGTTAATCCATATCTTGGATCATTTTTAATTGATTCTACAGTTCCTTCTTCTGATGCTATTACTGGTGTTCCTTTTTCTGCTTTTATATCTATTCCTAAATGCACCGTCCATTCTTCTAATGTTTCTGAATATACCAAACTTGAGTCAGAATAATCCTTATATATTTCTCCTTCTAGTGGCACTATAAATTCTAATTCTTTTTTTACTTCTGACTCTACTATAGTTGAATTTGCATTTGTAGTTTCAATTTTATTTTCGCTTATGTTTGATGTGTTTATTGCAATTTTCTCTTCTTCTATTTGATTTGACTCATTACTTTCTAATACTTCATTAATACTCTTATCTTCTGTTTGACTTACTAATGTAGCATCAGAAGTTTGCTCTTTTTCTATTTCTGAAATCTTTTGATTTGCCTCTTGCTTTGATTTATATCCTGTTAAAGCAAAAATTGCTATTAATAAAAACGTAAATATACATACGCCTGTTATATATAATATTTTTTTCTTCTCTAAATTGCTTTGCGCATATCTTTTTCCTCTACTCATATATTCCTCCTATAATTTCTTTATTACAAGTATTTCCATATATTCTAGAAATATACGAGAGTCAAAAAAATTTCTTATTTTATATTTTCTATTTCTATGTTTTGATAAAAATGCTTTATTATCTCTATATAATTTTTTCCTTCTTTTGCTAGTGTGTTACTACCTGTTTGACTCAGTCCAACTCCATGTCCGTAGCCTATAACTTTAAATTTTACATTTTCTTCAGATATTTCAAATGTAAAATTTGATGATCTTAACGAAAAGATTTTTCTGGCTTCAACTCCTGCAATATTTTGATTTCCAATTTTAATTGTTTTTATTCTTTCTCCTTCTGTATATTCTAATATTTCTATACAGTTGTTTTCTTGCCAATTAATTGAAAAGTCTTCATATGATTTTTTCATTTTTTCTTCTATCTCTGTTTTGGTATATTCAATTTCTGAATAGTATTGACTATACTCATCTTCTCCTGAGGTCTCTACCGCTTGGAGATACGGATAATCTGTACCTCCCCATACATTAACTGGAAGTTCTGTTTTTCCTCCACTGTTGGAATGAAAAAAGGCATCTATAGGTTTTCCATTATATGTAATTATATCTCCGCTGCATGAATAAACGGCTTCTTTTAGTTTATTCCATTTTTCTTCTTGATTTTCTTTCCAGCTTTCAAATCTTTTTTCTTTTGATATCCAAGCTTGACAACATTCTGAACTATCACACATATCACTATTTTCGTGTTTTTTCCCATTTTCTATTTGGTAAAGTGTATATGTTCTTGCAACTGTTGCTTGTGCCTTTAAAGCTTCTAATTCATAGTCTACTGGCATTTCAGCTGCTAATACATTTACTAAATATTCTTCTAGTTCTATAGTTTCTACTGTATTATCATTTCTATGTAATAAATTTATGGTTTTATATTTGACACCATAATCAATTGTTTGACTTAAATCTTTTTGCACCTCTACATTTATTTTCTTTATACTATTTTCAATTATAAATTTTTGTGTAAACATAAGTGGTAAAATTATTATTGAAACTGTTATTAAAATACAAAATAATAAAATGTAGCTTTTAGTTATACTTTTTAATATTTTTTTCACAGTCGCTCTTTTATATTCTCCCTCATCTTTAATAATATACTCTTTTCGATTCTCGAAATTTGTACTTGGTTTGTTCCTAACTTTTTGGCAATTTCACTTTGTGTTTTCCCATAAAAATATCTTAGAATTATTATTTCTTTTTCTTTATCTTTTAGTTTTTGTAATTCTTCTTTTAAAATCATATTTCTAATTGTTTCATTTTCATGACTTTCTATTTTTAATTGTTTTACTATATTAACATTTATTTCTCCTTCTTGATTTTCTTCGTACATTGACTTTACGCAATTCTCACTTTCCATTGCCATTAATATATTTTCTTTTGATTCTTTTAGCTCTTTTTTCATTTTTTCTATTGTTAATTCTTTACCTTGTTTTTCGTATTCTTTTTTTAACATTATAATTTTTGTATTTAATTCTTTTAAACTCCTACTTATTTTTATTTCCCCATCATCTCTCAAAAATCTTTTTATTTCTCCAATGATATATGGTACTGCGTAAGTAGATAATTTTACATTAAAATTTTTATCAAATCTTTTTATTGATTTGATAAAGCCTAGTGCGCCTATTTGAAATAAATCTTCTTTTTCATATTTTGAATTTTGAAATCTTTTTACTATACTCCATATTAATTTTGCATTTTTTTCTACAATATCATTTAATTTTTCTTGATTTCCATTTTGTGCTTCTAAGATTTCCTCTATTGTAGTTTCATACAAAATGTTCTCCCCTAACTTTCTAATGAATTTTCTTCTTTAGTTATAATTTTTTTCATCGTAATTTTCGTTCCTAATCCTAATATAGACTCTATTTTTAAATCATCCATAAAATTTTCAACAATTGTAAATCCCATACCCGATCTTTCAAGTTCTGCTTTTGAAGTGTATAGAGGCTTTTTAGCTAGTTCGATATCTTCTATTCCTTTACCTGTATCTGACACTTCAATTGTTATACAGTTATCTTTTATGTAACTATGTATTTTTATAATTTCATCATTAGAATCATATGCATGAATTATTGCATTTGTAACTATTTCTGATACTGCGGTTTTGATGTCAGAAATTTCTTCTATATTAGGATCCAATTGTGCTGCAAATGCAGCTACTGTTATTCTTGCGAAAGATTCATTTGATGATTTACTTAAAAATTCTAGATTCATTTCGTTATCATATGATTTTTTTGTCATTTTTTTCCTCCTCTACTATTGGTATTATTTTTAATACTCCTGTCATTTCAAATATTTTCTTTATATTTTCTTTAACATTTCGCATTTCTAATTTTGCTCCAATCATTGATGCAGTTTTATATCTTCCGTATTACCATTCCTATTCCTGCACTGTCCATAAATACAACGTTATTAAAATCAAGTATAATTCTTTTAGGATTACGTCTTTGAATTTCATAATCTGCTTCCCTCCTTAAATTTCCTGCCATATGATGATCAATTTCTTCTTCAATTTCTAATGTTAATATTTTTTCCTGATCATTAAAATTTATTCTCATTTTCTCTCCTCTTTTGAATTTTATATTTTTATATTCTATTTTTAGGACAAGTTTTCCTTTGGCGAAATTTGGGAGATTTATGTCATTTTTCGACATTTATGTGAATTGCTTTTTATATTTTAATTTTTTTAATTTTCATATAATCTATAAAATATAAATCTTAAAAATTATTTTTGATTTATAAAATTTTTTACAAAAAAAGAAGATAAACTTTTTGTTTATCTTCTTTTTCTGGTTGTATTACATTTTCTCTAATTTTTGAATTATATTTTCTAATAGTTCTTTATAGTTTGCAAGTTTTGATTTTTCTTCATTTATTTTGCTTTCAGGAGCTTTATTTACAAACCCCGGATTTGAAAGCATTTTTTCTCCTCTTGCTACTTCTGATTCTAATCTCTTCTTTTCTGTTTCTAATCTTTTTCTTTCTTCTTCGATGTCTACCAATTCTTCAAATGGAATGTGTACTTCCATGTTTTTAGAAATTATTGCTACTGCATTTTCTGGTATTCCTTCAGCATTTTCTCTTATTTCTATCTGATTTGCGAATCCTAGTTTTTCTAAGAAGTCTTTTGATTTTTCAATTTCTTCTTTTGCTACTGTAGTTACAAATATTAATTTTGATTTTTTGCTTGGATGTACATTCATTTTGCTTCTTATGTTTCTAATTTCTGTTATTATATTCATTATTTCTGATGTTGCTTCTTCTTCTTTGAGAAAGTTTAATTTTTCATTATATTTTGGAAATTCTGATATCATTATGCTTTCTTCTTTATGATACATTTTAGAATATATTTCTTCTGTTATAAATGGCATAAATGGATGTAGTAATTTTAAACTTGTGCATAATACATAGTTTAATATATATTGTACTGTGTATCTTGATTTGTTTTCTTTATCCCATAATCTAGGTTTTACTATCTCAATGTACCAATCGCAGAAATCATTTCTTATAAAATCATATATTTTTTGAAGCGCAACTCCTAAATCGTATTTTTCAATATTTTCTGTTACTTCTTTTATTAATGTGTTTAGTTTTGAAATTATCCATTTGTCTACATCTATCATTTTTGATTGGTCAAGTTGTTCTATTGTTTCTTCTTTAAATTTTTCAACATCTTCTAATTGCATTAATACAAATTTAGATGCATTCCATAATTTGTTTGCAAAGTTGCTTGCTGATTCTACTTTGTCATTGCTATATCTTATGTCATTTCCCGGTGTTGTTCCTATTATTAATGACATTCTTAAGCTGTCTGTTCCATATTGTTCTATAACATCTAGTGGATCTACTCCATTTCCTAATGTCTTAGACATTTTTCTTCCTTGATTATCTCTTACAATTCCATGTACTAATACATCTTTAAATGGTACTTGATTTGTTAATTCTAGTCCTTGTGTCATCATCCTTGAAATCCAAAATGTTATTATGTCGAAACCTGTTACTAGTGTTTGTGTTGGATAAAAATCTTTGTAGTCTTGTGTTTCTTTATCTGGCCATCCTAATGTAGAAAATGGCCATAATGCAGATGAAAACCATGTATCTAATGTATCTGGATCTTGCTCTAGATTTGTACTTCCGCATTTTTCACATTTTTCTGGAGTTGTTTTTGATACATTAATGTGATTGCAATCTTGGCAATAATAAGCTGGTATTCTGTGTCCCCACCATAATTGACGTGATATACACCAATCTTGAATATTATCTAGCCAATTGAAATATTGTTTTTCATATCTTTGTGGTACAAATTTTGTTTCTCCATTTCTTACGCTGTCTGCTGCTCTTTTTGCTAGTTCTTTCATATCTACAAACCATTGCTCAGATACTTTTGGTTCAATTGTATTTTTGCATCTTTCGCATTTTGCTACATTATGAACATAATCTTCTGTTTTTACCAATGCTCCTATTTGAGTTAATTTTTCTACTATTTTTTCTCTTGCTTCAATCAAATCCATTCCTGCTAATTCAGGTACTAGGTTTCCCATTTTAAAATGTTCATCAAATACTTCAATTATTTCTAGATTGTGTCTTAGTCCTGCTTGATAGTCGTTCATATCATGCGCTGGTGTTATTTTTACACATCCTGTTCCAAATTCTTTTTCTACAAATTCATCGGCTATAATTGGTATTTCTTTATTCATAATTGGAAGAATACAAGTTTTTCCTATTAAGTTTTTATATCTTTCGTCATCTGGATGTACTGCTACTGCTGTATCTCCTAGCATTGTCTCTGGTCTTGTTGTTGCAACTTCAATATATTGGTCTTTTGTTCCTGTTATTTTATATCTTATATGCCATAAGTGTGATGGTTCTTCTTTATACTCAACTTCTGCATCAGATATTGATGTATTACAGCTTGTGCACCAATTTACCATTCTCGTTCCTTTATAGATTAACCCTTTATTATAAAGTTTTATGAATTGTTCTAATACAGCATCTGACATTCCTTCGTCTAATGTAAATCTGTTTCTTTCCCAATCACAAGAACAACCTAATTTTCTTTGCTGACTTTGAATTATTCCTCCATATTCATGAGTCCAGTTCCATGCTTCTTCTAAAAATTTTTCTCTTCCTAAATCATTTTTAGATATTCCTTTTGATTTTAGTTTTTGAACTACTTTCATTTCTGTTGAAATTGCTGCATGATCTGATCCTGGAAGCCAAAGTGTTCTGTATCCTTGCATTCTTTTAAATCTTATCAAAATATCTTGTATTGTATCATCTAATGCGTGTCCCATGTGTAATTTCCCTGTAACGTTTGGTGGTGGCATCATGATACAGTATGTTTCTTGACCTTTATTTTCAGCTGGTTTAAAGTACCCGCTTTTTTCCCAATTCTCATATATTTTATCTTCAAAATCTTTTGGATTTAGCTTATCTTTTAATTTATGTTCCATTTTTTCCTCCTTAATAGAATTTTACTTTATATTTACATTTAAATTTTTCTTTTGGTGTTAATTTAATTATTTTGGTTTTTTCTTCAAATATTCCTGTGCTATCTTTGTAGTCTGCTGTATTGTACCATGGTTCGATGCAGACGAATGGAGCTCCTTTTTTAGACCAAATTGCTAAGTATGGAAATCCTGTAAAATCAAAATCTAACACTGATTTCTCGCCTTCTTTTAGTGTTATTTTATTAGATTTTATATTTTGCATTATTATTGCATCTTTATCAAAAGTATTTTCTTTTAATTCAATTTTATTATCTTTTATTATTTCTTCTTTTAGTTTTGCTTTTGCAATAAGTCCATCTTCTAATTCTAATATTCCTATTTCGTCTTCTTGCTTTTCAAATTCTATATAATATTTTCCACTCGAATAGTTACATTTAAATGCTGGATGCGCTCCTATTCCAAATAGGATATTTTTATTATCAATGTTTTCTACTTCGTATGTTACTATTAGTGTATTGTCTTTTACTTGGTATTTTACTGTAAGTTCAAAATTATATGGATATTTTTTTAGAGTTTCTTCATTGGCTATTAGTTTGAATTCCTTTAGGTTTTCTTTGTCTTTTTTACATTCAAATACCATGTCTCTTGCAAACCCATGTTGTCCCATTTCATAGGCTTGATTTTCAATTATTGTTTTTCCCTCTTTTAGTTTTCCTACAATTGGAAATAATATTGGGGCTTGTCTATTCCAGTATTCTTTTCCGTCATGCAATTTTTCTTCTCCATCTAATTTTATACTTGTTAATTCTGCACCTTCTTTTTTAGCTTTGATTTCTAACATATTTTCCTCCTAGTTTACGAAGTATTTTATAATATTTTATTTGACTTTAATTTAGCAGTTTTTTATTATAAAAAAATTGCTCTTTGCATTTTTGCAAAGGGCAATTAATCTCACGGTACCACCTTTATTTTTTCTCATCTTAGATTTTAACGTATCTGACACGGATATAATTACTTTTAGTTCATTATATCAACTCAAAAGCTACCTTCTATTTATTTTACTATAGAAGCTTTCAGCGGCTCACTTCTTTCTCTTTTAATAGTAATTGATAAATGTACTCCTCTTTTTCTTCGTTTTTGAATATGTTTTATTATAATTCATTGTTTAGAATTTGTCAATTTTATTATTAACGTTTTGGGTTTTTTACCAATTTTTTGATTATATGGAGCATAACCTCCATAAATTTCTCTTTCTTTTGTAAGTTTTTCTTAATATAAAAATTATATATTTTTATGTCTTTCAATTATTTTTTTGGCAATATTTTATTAGTATTTTTAGTCTTTTTTGTATAAAAAATAAAGTGCTTTTTAGCACTTTATTTATAAATTCTATATATAACTTGTTCTACTCCTTCACAACCTTCATATAATAGTTCATATCCAGAGTAACTTGTAAGTTCTACTACTTCTTTTGCTACCTTTTCAGGTTGCATAGAAATATTTACACTTAATATAAACTCGTTTTTATTTTCTAATTCTTCATCATTTTTAAGGACTTCTAATTCATCTTCAAATATTATTAAACTTTTATTGTAGTTCAAGAATTCTGGCATGCTTTGCATGTGATTAAAAAATGAATATCCTACAAAAACAAAGTTGTCTTCTTTGTATTTTTCTGAAATTTCAATATAATTATCGTATTGACTATACAAATACATTGGTTTTTCTGTTAAAAAGCCATATCCAATTAGGATTATTAATGCTGCAAAAGCAACCATATTATTGTATTTATCGTTTTCAAATATTGAACTTACTGCCATCATTATCATTATTGCAATTATTGGCAAAATATTCATAACGTATCTTAATTCAATAAATTCGGTAAATTTGGCAATAATTATTGTATATATAATTGTAGGCAATATTATTAATGTCATTAGTTTTCTTTCTTTTTTTACCTTTATTATTATTGAAAGTAGCGCTATAGCAAATAGAGCAAGAACTATTTCAAATTTACTTCCAAAATATCTTAATATTAGATTAAAATATTCTAATATTTTTCCTAAATAATTTATTTCTTCAAAACTATTTAATCCTCTTTCTGAGAAAAACAAATGATTTATTGAAAATGGAAATAAACAAAATCCTATTATTGCAGATAATACTAATATACTAATATATTTAAATAACTCTTTATATTTTCTATCTAAAATATATAATACTATCATAATTATGCTTATACTTGCCGCATAAATTATAAAGAAATATTGAGTTAAATATCCTAATATTGCAGTTATCGCTAATAAAAATCCAGTTTGTTTAGTTAATTTTAATCCACTTTTAAATATTTTTATATTTGTATATAAATATAATATGGTAAAGAATGTAAGCATCATATACATTCTTAAAAACATCATTGTAGATATTGCACCTATACTTAGTCCATATAAAATCACTGTTAAAATTGAAATTGATTTTTTTCCGTATTAGATTTAGTATTTTCCAAATTAATATACATGTTCCTATAAAAAATGGTAAGTTTATAAAAAATATTGTATATTTTGAAAAGCTATTACTAAATATTGATGATATTGTATGAACTATAATATAGAATAACGGCGGATGTACGTCTTGCACTTGGTTATAATAAACAGATATATAATTGAATTTATTTTCTTTAGCTTTCACATAATTTTCTGCATCTTCTCTAGTTTGCCAAGTAATTTTTTTAGTTTGATTTAGCACATTTTCTTGATATTTGTCTTTTTCATCAGTGTGGTCTATGAAATAGTATTTCAACTTTTGGATTGTTTCTTTAATACTTTTTGTGTTAAAAACCTCTTCTTTTACTAATTTGTTTATTCCATCATATTCATTGTATGACCAAAATATATTGTCATACTCACTATTTGACGATCCATAAGAAAATATTTCATCACAATAATATCCTTTTTTTTGATTTATAAAAAGTAACATTATTAAACAGATAACTGCTATTACTATTGTTAGAGCAATTTTTTCTTTTTTACTTCCATTTGATGTAATCAACTTATTATCTTCTCTATTAGTAGTTACTATTCCGTTTTGTTTAGCTTCTTTTTTGTATTCACTAATTTTCTTTTTGGAAATCTCAGATATCATTTTTTCTAGTTTATCTATATCAAGAATTTCTATTGTTCCTTCTTTGAATTTTACATCTGCTTTTATTTCGTCTGGTATAGTTATTTTATATTTTTCTATTAATTTTTTATTTATTATGTCATAATCGTTATAAAGCCTTGTATCAAAGTTTGTAAAGTATTTATTATAAAATAGATAATCTACAATTAAATGTAAGAAATATCCTTCCATATAGCTAGTATTTATTTTATTTTCTTTTAGAAATTGTTTTAAATTTACTCCTGATCCTCCTACTTTACTATAATGTGTTTTTGATTTTCCATTAATAGAAAGTAAATCTGGTGCTATAGTTCCTTTTAAAAATTCTTCTTCGTTTTTTACTCTAAAATTTCTGATGTATTCTTTTGCTACAGCTAAATGAATTACATATCCTGGCATTTAATTTTCTCCTATTTTCAAGATAAAAATATATTATCATGTTTTTCTTTATATTTCAACAAAAAAGAACGCTTTTTTATTAGCGTTCTGGTGTCTGTTTTTCTTTCATTAGTCCTTGTATTTTCTTTGATATTTCATAAAAGATTATTGTTTGCTCTTCATCTGGACTCATTTGTGAGATGTCCACTACTAGTCCACATGCGTTTTGATCTGGAGTTTCTTGTATTTCTATTCCTGGAACATCACATTCCATTCTAGCCATATATGATAAAAATTTATTTGTTATATTATACTGCACTCTCTGATGTTCATTTATATTATGTTCTATTTCTTTTAAAGCTTCTTTTTTCTCTTTTGCACTTATATTATCTTGTGCATGTATTTCATCTTCTTTTTTTGACAAACCAATTTCTTTTCCTTCATATCTTAGTGGTAAAAATGCTGGCATTACTACTTTGGTTATTCCTTTTTCTTTTAGCATACATAAAAATGCAAATAGGCTTATATACGCATATGGCTCTTGCTTTGAATATACATTTCTATAGTCTTGAGGCATCTTATCCATGCTATTTACTTTATATCTACTTCTGTTAACTTTTTTTATTTCTGGCGACTCTTCTCTTTGGAAGTTATACCCTTGTATTCCGTATATATAAGCTACTCCATCTGATATTCCATATGCTATTCGTGGTAGCTTTTTACTAACTTTATTTCCTTTTTGGTCTGTCATTATTATTGTAAATAGAATTGCATCAGGTGTTTCTTGAAACTCTTCTTGTTCTTCTTTGGAAATTTCAATACTACAATTTCTTAATGTTTGAATTTTTTTTATTGTTTTTTTGTCATAAAATTCATCAAATGTTTTATCCTTTAAAAATTGTGTATATCTTTTTATAAATTGGATTGGTTCTTCGTAGTCTGCATATGTAGCATTAAGCCAAATAGTTGCTAATGCATGATGTAATTTATCTTCGTTATCTGCGCAACTGCTTATTGGATTTGCCCAATATTTTTCACTACTAAAAAAAGTTTCTACATATTCTTTTAAAGCATCTTCAAATATTTGTAGATTATTATTTTTTAAGTTAATAGCTGGTAAATTTTCATTTGCTATTACTTCTTTATCGTTTGTTTTATAATTTATAGGCATATAATATGTTCTTTTTCCTATATCTACTTCTTTTTTACCGGCTATTTTTTCAAAAAAGGTTCTTAGTATTTCTTTTTTTTCAGGAAATTTTCTACTCCAACTCCACATTTTCCCCTCCTACTATCTCTTTAAATTGATCTAGTATTTCTTCTGTTAAGTATATTGAGCCACATGGCTTCTTTTGCATTTTTTCTATTACATTTATTTTCATATTAACCTTATCTCCTGAAAAGAATTTTATAGCTCCTTTTAGCTTTTCTTTTTTTTCATTAGATAGTTCTGTTATATCAATATTGACCGATGTCTTTTTTTTATTTTGTTCTGAATTTTCAGAAAATTCTGTTATGTTTTGAACTATTATTCTAGCATCTTCGTCTTCTTTTATACTTAATCTTCCTTCAACTAAAATAATATTTTCTTCGATTAGGATATTATCACATTTTGAATATATGCTATCAAATACTACTATCTCAGCACTTCCATATAAATCTTCTACTGTTACAAATGCCATTATTGTATTTCTTTTAGTATATTTTTTCTTTATATTTGTTATTGTTCCTGCATATTTGACATATTGTCCATCTTTAAAATTACTAGTATTTTCATCGTTTAAATCTTTTATTTGCATTGAATTAATATTTGTTTGTTTTGCAATTGCTTCTTTTATTTTTTCTAGTGGATGCCCTGAAATATAAATTCCTAGCATTTCTTTTTCTTGGGATAGCATTTCTTTTTCTTCTAATTCTTTTAATACGGTATATTGGTATTTTACTGTTTCTTCTGGCTCTACTAAATCAAACATAGTTACTTGATTTGCTATAGAGTTTCTTCCTTGATTGTTTATTGTGTCTAATATTTTTTCAAATGATGCTAATAGAGTGGCTCTTGTTTGATTCATTTCATCAAAGCATCCTGCTTTGATCAGACATTCTATACATTTTTTATTTACAGTTCCACTTTGAATTCTTTCACAGAAATCTGTAAAGGATTTAAATTCTCCATTTTCTTCTCGTTCTTTTATAACAGTTTCAATTGCTGAAACTCCAACATTTTTAATACTTCCAAGTCCGAATCTTATTTTACCATCTTGAACTGTAAATTTGGTAAAACTCTTATTTATATCTGGTTTTAAAATTTCTATATTGAGCCTTTTGCATTCATATATATATACTGGTACTTTATCTAAATTTCCTAAGAAACTATTTAGCGTAGCTGCCATAAACTCGGCTGGATAATATACTTTTAAATATGCTGTTCTGTATGATACTACAGAATAGGCTGCTGCATGTGATTTGTTGAATGCATATTTTGCAAATTCTGCCATTTCATCAAATATTTTATTTGCTGAATCAGCATCTATACCATTTCTAACACATCCTTTAATTAGGACTTCTCCTTTTTCATTGGTTTGTCCATTTATGAAATATTCTCTTTCTTTTGCCATAATGTCTAGTTTTTTCTTTCCCATTGCCCTTCTTACTAAATCAGCTCTACCTAGAGAATATCCTGCAAGTTCACGAACAATTTGCATAACTTGCTCTTGGTAAACCATGCAGCCATATGTTACGTTTAATATTGGTTCTAGTGCTTTGTGGGTATATACATTATGTCCTGGATTTTGTTTTCCTTTAACATATCTTGGAATCTGATCCATTGGACCTGGTCGATATAAAGATACTCCAGCTATTATGTCTTCTAAGCAGTCTGGCTTCAACTCTTTCATAAAGTTTGTCATTCCTTGACTTTCAAATTGGAATATTCCTATACTTTCACCATCAGCCCATAGCTTATATACTTTAGGATCGTTCATTTCTTTATCATATTCAACGGTTATTCCTCTATTTTGTTTTACCATTTTTTCAGTATCTGAAATAACAGTTAATGTTCTTAATCCTAAGAAGTCCATTTTTAGTAATCCTAGCTCTTCTAATAGGTTCATTGTATATTGTGTAGATATATTACCATCGTTTACATATAGTGGCACATATGTATCTACTGGGTCTTTTGTTATAACTATTCCACATGCATGTGTTGAGGCTTGTCTTGGTAAACCTTCTAATTTCATTGCTATTTCTAATATTTTTTTTACTTCTGGGTCATTTTCATAAAGTTCTTTTAATTCTCGATTTTGTTCTAATGCTTTCGGTATTGTTATATGTACTTCCATTGGTATCATTTTAGCTAGTTTATCTGTTTCTGAATATGGGTAGTCCATAACTCTTCCTACATCTCTTATTACCATTCTAGCAGCCATTGTTCCAAAAGTTATAATTTGCGATACATGATCTTTTCCGTATTTTCTTTCAACATATTCAATAACTTCTGATCTTCGTTCATAGCAAAAGTCTACGTCAAAATCCGGCATACTAACTCTTTCAGGATTTAAGAATCTTTCGAAGATTAGTCCATATTTTATTGGGTCAATATCTGTTATTCCTATTGCATATGCAGCAATAGAACCCGCTCCTGAGCCACGCCCTGGTCCTACAGGTATTCCAACTGATTTGGCATAGTTTATATAATCCCATACTATAAGAAAGTAGTCTACATATCCCATTTTGTCTATTACTGATATTTCATATTCTAGTCGCGACATAATTTCTTTTTCTGGATTTTCTCCATATCTATTTTTTATACCTTTATAGCATAAGTCTTTAAAGTAATCTAAATGTGTTTCATATTCTTTAGGAACATCATAATTTGGTAATTTTGTTACACCAAACTCAAAATCATAATTACATTTATCGGCTATTTTTACTGTATTCTCTATTGCATCTGGAAACTCTGAAAAATAATCTGCCATTTCTTCAGGCGATTTGATATAAAATTCTTCTGTTTCAAATCTCATTCTGTCTTCATCTGACATTCTTTTTCCTGTTTGAATGCAAAGTAAAACTTCATGAAAATAGCTATCTTCTTTTTTTAAGTAGTGTGCATCATTTGTTGCAACTAGTGGAATATCTAGTTTTCTGGCTAATTGGATTAGTTTTTGATTTACCATTATTTGCTGTCTTAATCCATTGTGCTGTATTTCAATATAGTAGTCATTTTTAAATACTTTTTTGTGCCAAAGAGCTATCTCTTCTGCTTTTTGCATATCATCTTTTATTATTGCTTGACTTAAACTACCTGCTAAACATGCACTTAAACAAACTAAACCTTCACTATATTTTTCTAATATTTCTAAATCTATACGAGGCTTGTAATAAAATCCTTCTACAAAAGAAAGTGAAACTAATTTAGCTAAGTTTTGATAACCTGTTTTGTTTTTTACTAGTAAAATCAAATGATTATATCCATTATCTTTACCTGCTTCTTTATCAAATCTAGAATGTGGAGCAACATATACTTCACAACCTATTATTGGTTTTATATCATTTTTTTTACATTCTTTATAAAAGTCTACTGCTCCATACATAACACCATGATCAGTAAGGGCAATAGCTTTCATTCCTAGCTCTTTAGCCCTTACTGGTAAATCTTTAATTCTACTCATTCCATCTAGTAAACTATATTCACTATGGACATGTAAATGTACAAAATCTGGCATTTTTATTGCTCCTTATAATAGTTTTATACTTTCTTCTAATCCTTTATTTTGAACTTTCGGAATTGATATAATTTCAAATTTAGAAACTTTATCTCCAAATTGTATTTCTATAATATCTCCTACTTTTACGTCGTAACTTGGTTTTACTATTTTTCCATTTACAGCTACTCTTCCATTATCTGCTACTTCATTTGCTATAGTTCTTCTTTTTATAACTCTACTCATTTTTAAAAATTTGTCTAGTCTCATTTTGTCTCCTTATCTTTTACATAAATTCATATTGTTTATATCATATTTTCCTTTATTTAACAATACTTTGCATTATTTATAACAATCTTCTTCTTGCATTATTACATCCACATCTGCAATTGTTTGTATTGTTCGTATTATTAGAATTTGTAGAATCATTTGAATCATCTGAGCAGTTTGATTCTTCTTGGCAATCAGATTGATTATTTGTCCATTGTTTTGTAATCCATGCAACTATAAAAGCTAAGATTGTATATAGAATTGTAAATATCAAGAATGTTTCATCAAATGCTGCAAAAGTTACTATTAGAAATATTGCA
The DNA here is from genome assembly GCA_017936925.1 of Clostridia bacterium. GTDB lineage: Bacteria > Bacillota > Clostridia > TANB77 > CAG-508 > UMGS1994. The sequence goes on from JAGBEP010000019.1 coordinate 147,028, forward strand.
AATACAATTCCTGCTATTTTTATTGGACAATTAATTATTGTTTCAAAAATAATTGATAGTATTATTATCGCTATTGGAATAGCAAAAAACAAAAGTAATATATTAGTCATATTTATCTCCTTTTTATTAATTTTGTATATAATATTCATTTTTTTGAATTCTGTTAATTTTTTTATAAATAACAAACCACCAAAATAAGTTTTGCACTCTAATATTAAAAAAGTAGAACACAATCTTTCTGTGTCTACTTTTTTACAATTTCGATAAAAATTCTTTTTAGTATTCCACTTTTAATAAATATAACCCTTGAGGAGGCAATGTTTTACCTGCTTTTTTTCTATCTTTTGATTCAATTATATCTGGTATTTCTTCTGGTTTTATTTTTCCTATACCTACATCTACTAGTGTTCCTGCTATTATTCTTACCATATTATATAAAAATCCATTTCCTGTTATTTCTATTATTATTCTTTCTCCTTCTTTTTTTACTTCACCATTAAAAATTGTTCTAATACTACTTTTACTACTTGTTCCGCTTGCTTTAAATCCTTTGAAATCGTGTTCTCCAATAAAGTATTTTAATGCTTTATTCATTTTTTCATAATCTAATTTCATTGGTACATGATATTCTAGTCCTCTATAAATTGCTGTTCCATTTTCAGAATTGTTTATTATGTATCTATATGTCTTAGATTTTACAGAATATCTGCTGTGAAATTTTTCATCTACTTCTTCTGCTGATTTTATTACTATACTTTTTTTTAATCTAGAATTTATTGCTTTACTAAACTTTTCTATAGGAATTTTTGAATTTGTTTTAAAATTCGCAGTTTGCCCTATACTATGAACTCCAGCATCTGTTCTACCTGATGCTATTAAATCTACTTCTTCACCTGTTATTTCTTGTATTGCTTTTTCTATTTCTCCTTGAATGTTTAATTTGTTGGGTTGTTTTTGCCAACCATTGAAACCTTTTCCATCATATTCTATTATTAATTTTATATTTCTCATACTTTTTATTCTTTCTTAAAATTTTCTAAACTGTTGATATTATAGCATTTTTTCCATATTTAATCAAATATTGTTCATTTTTTTAAATTTGATCTGAAATCTTGTTTTTCCCTTCTATTTTGCTATTGGCTGTATAATATTTATTAATTATGTTAGGGGATATTGTATTTTTAGAATTGACTATAAAGGTCATGAATAATTAGTAGTTATTTTCTAATATCCAATTGATTATTACTTCTTTTATTTTTAGGTACTCATTTTTTTCAAATTGCATATTTGCTATACAATATCTTTTACTGGCAATATGTGAACAGAACATACATTCATATAAATTATTACAATCTTGTATAAATATTGAATTGGTTATTTTAGCTGAACATATTACATTATAACTATTTGAGCATGTTCCTGAATCATCTACTCTTATACAGTTAGCAAGATTTGAACTTCTTTGGGAAGCTATAACATTTTCTGAACTTCCTATTCCATCTGAGAAAATTATATTTTTACTGCTTCTACAGTCTGTAGATTGATATATGTTTGTACAACTATATATTGTATCGCTTTTTGATACATTTATCGAATCATAAACTCTTTCTGTAGTTGTAAAATTTACTTTTTCCCATGCTTTTATTATATCTGATAGGTTTTCTATTTTTCTTTTTTGAATCATCCAACCTCTAGTAGAATCGTATTTTTCCATATTATTATTTGTTATAAATTTTTTGCTATTGGGCATTTCTGTCCATGTTGATTCTCCAGTGACAGAGTCTTTTACTTCTACTGGCAATTTTACATCAAATGCAAATTTTTCTCTTATTTGTTCTAGTGTATATTTTATTTCTTTATTGAATACTTGATTAAATATGTTTTTTACTACTTGACTTGCTTGTTTATCATTCATATTTTACTTTTCTCCTACTTGTTGATTGTGAATTCATTAATTCTCTTAAGTCTATAGCTTTTCCTATACTAAAATTAAAATCTTTTTCAATATTTTTTTCTATTAATTCTATCTCTTTTTTATCTGATTTTATTAATATTTGATTTCGAGTAACATTTTCCATATCAAGTGTTTTGGCTCTAAATGCTGGTATTAATTTTCCTTGTTTTCCGATTCTTACTATTAGCTCTCTATTTGGCATTTCTGACAAAAGTTTTATTCTATTTGAATATGTGTTTTTCACTGCCATTTCCATTTGCATCTGGTTATTTAATATAACTGCATCTTCTCTGGAAATTCTAAATGCATAGTAATTTATTACATTTGAAAAAATCGATTCTTTTATTTCTTTACTTAGTTGACCTAAATATTGTCCTGCTAAAATTAATGATAAATTATATTTTCTTGCTTCAGATAGAATACTTTTTAAGATTGGATTTTCTACTACAGCTACTTCATCTACTATCAAGATAATATGCTGATTGGATCTGCTACTTTGGACTAATTGAAATATTACACCCATTATTAGCCCAGAAATTATTTTTGTTACCTTTTTTCCTAATATTGCTTGATTTATTGAAAAAATATTCAAAAAGTTTTCATTAATTAAATCTTTTACTTTTATATTGCTTTCATTTTTAAAAGCTGGTAACATTTCCATTTGATCAATTATTCCTATGATTGGAGATATTGCTTCTTGATATGATTTAGTTTTTATTTCATTAAAATCTGTTTGAAAAAACTCAATTACATTTTCTTCTAAATCCTCGCTTGCTTTTATTATTTCATTTTTATATGCTGTGTTTGTTAATAATTTTCTTAAATTTTGAAAGCTTAAAGATTCTTTTTTTATTAAAATATAAGTTGCATATCTTAAAACTCTTTCTAGTTTACTATTATATTGTTCTGCCAATATTGTTTTAAGGATTGTTATTATTATTTCTGCAGAAGTGCTAGCATTTTTACTATCATTTAACCATAAATCAATATTGCTATTTTTATCTTTCATATTGATTATTTTTTTGTCATCTATATTAATATCATTTTCTAATGAGCTATGTGGATCAATTACTATTATTTTATAATTTTCTCTTAATTTATCATTTTGATAAATTGTTGATATAAATTTTGATATAAATTTTGATTTACCTGTTCCACTTGCTCCTACTATTAATGAATGCTTATCAAAATCATATTTTTCTAAGTTTAAATAATATTTTTCTTCTGTATATGGAAATGTATTTACTTTTAATATATTTGTTGATTGTTCTTCTTTTTGAAAATATTTCATAGATTTATCTATGCTTAAATATTTTCTGTTTTCTTTACTATATAAAAATCTTGTATGTGTTCCAAAATCTATACTTAATTCTAAATGTGGAATAAAAAATAATGCTCTTGCTTTTGATAATCTTCTTTTATGATTTTCGAAATATAATTTAGATTTAGTTAAATAGTTAGTTTTTGAAAATGGTAATATTTTTATTTCCACTTGTTTTAAAACTTCTCTATATTTTGATTCATTTTTCTCATAAATTTTGGTTATTTTATTTTCTTCATTTGTTACTAAATATAAAAAGTTCAATTTTGTTTTTAATTTTTTAAAGTTTTCTTCTGTTTTTATTAAGAACTCACTTGAACTTGATATTATGGTTGGCATTTTTCTTTTTGTTTTTAGATAATATTTAACTTCATTTCTTTCAAATTGCATGTATATTTTAAAGAATTTAAATCTACCATTTAATTTCGAAATATCTAGAATGAATTTTAACCAACTTTCTTCTGTAACATAATCTTGTACTAAAAAGATTTGGTATGTGTATCCTTTCATTTTTTTCTCCTTCTAGTACAAATTTTACATTTTTTTAATAAAAAAAGACTGACTTTTTCTATATAAAAAAAAATCAGTTTTCTTCTAATGGCATCATAATTTCTACTATATTATTATGGTAATATTCGAGTTCTGGTAATTCTTTAAATTTATATTTTGTGCTAGGTATAAATTCTTTGTATATTTTTTGTGTAGTTTCTTGTATTTCTTTTGTATCTTGAGTCTTGGTTTTGAATACTATCCACTTACTTTTGGGTAGTATTACTTTTTGAAATTCTTTTTCGTTTACTTTGTTTTTGTACAATACCCAATATTTACATTTATTGCATTCAAATCGATTATCGTATGAAGTCATTCCGTAGTCTATATCTCCATATTTTTCTTTGTATTTATAATAAATTTCAAACCAAAAATCTGGTGCTACTTTTCTTATTTCTTCTATTGTAGTTTCTATATAGGTACCATAAAGTTCCATTTGCTCTTGATCTATTATTTCGTATTCTATACTACTATTCTTTTCTTCTATTTCTTGTAATTTTATTCTAGAATATACTCTTAACTTTTTTTGCCCATTTTTTATTTGGCTAGGTTTTATATTATGAAATTTTTCAAAAGCTCTTGAAAATGATGTTGCACTTGTATACTGATATTTTACTGCTATGTCAACTATGCTCATATTTGTATTATATAAATCAAATCCTGCGTTTGACAGTCTTCTGTTTCTTACATATTCTGATATAGATATTCCGCATATACAATAAAATATGTTTTGAGCTAATTGTTCGTTCATTTCTAGAATTTGTGCGATTCTTTTTGTTTCTATATTATTTTCTAAATTATTTTCTATATATTCAATTGATTGATTTAATTTTTTATAAATATTCAACTTTTTTCTCCGTTATTAATTTCATGAATTATTATATCACCTTTTGGCTGTTTTTTGTATTTTTTCTTGTGTCTTAAACTTAATTTGGGCGTAAAAAAGCTTTTATAGAAACCTATAAAAGCTTTTTATTTTATGTTCCATCTGGTAATTTAGCACATGATACTGTTCCTGTTTTGGAAATACTCATTATTACTGTTCCTGTTCCTGCTACATAAAAATGTTTTGTTCCTGTATACTTTTTTACTCGTTTTGATGGGGATGATGATATTTGCCCTGAGTTTGTTAATACTGCATATTCTGGCTTATAATATTTTAATTCCTCATCTCTATTTCCATTATACCCATGATGTGCTATTTTATAGATATCTATGTCTCCAATTTGTTTAGCTGTTTTGTTACATATTGTTGTAGCTATCTTTACTTGAGCGCCTCCCATTCCTGAACCAACATTTGTAAAATCTCCCATAAAAGCAATTCTTTTATTATTTACAGATGCTATTGAGACTATACTGTTTATGTTTTGCCTTGATATTCCATACTTAGATGTCATATCTTCTAAATTATATAGTTTAAATGAAAAATTTCCAAATTTAAATGAATCACATTTAGATCCTACATAATTGATTTTAGTTCCTGCTTTTTGAGCAGTACTTTTTACACTTTTATATCCTCCACGGCTTGAAACTTTTTTTATATACGCATTTTTTATTTTGCATTGACTACTTATCTTGCTATATCCGCCCCAATGATCTATGTCATAATGTGTTATTAATACCCATTCTAATTCTTTTATTCCAAGATCTTTTAGCATATTTTTTATTTTTTTAGCAGATGCGCTTCCTCCTGTGGCTGTATCTATAATTCCATATTTTCCTTGACTATATAAAAGGATACAGTCTGCAGAATCTACATCTATAAAATATATTTTTTCATCACTTCCTACTGTTTTTCCTCTAAATTTTACTGTAACTTTACATGTTGCTGTTTTTCCACTTGTTGTTTTTACTGTTATTGTACAGCTTCCTGGTGATACTGCAGTTACTTTTCCTGTACTATCAACTCTTGCAATATATTTGTTTGAAGTAGACCATGTTAGTTTTGTACTTGAGCCTGATGGGGATACTGTTGCTTTTAATGTTGCTGTTTTAGTATTTGGCATATCTAACGTAATGCTAGCTTTATTTAATGTTATTTTACTTACTTTATCTGTTGGGTCTGGACTTTCAGTCGGTGTGGTTGTTGGACTTGGTGTTTGGCTTGGCGTTGTAGTTTCACTTGGAGTGGGTGTTGGCGTTGATATTGGTTCTGGTGCTTTTGGTATTTTATCAATATCAAGGTCTTGAACTTCTTCTCCATCTGTTGTTATTATAATTTTTATTGATGTTTTATTATCTTCTGATAGTCTGTATCTTGATACTAAAAAATTTCTTTCTGTATATCCACTTTCATCACTTTCAAAAAATTTGACAAAATTTCCATTGCTGTCTTTCTTATACATTGCTATTTTTTGTATTTCTTTGTCTGATTTTACAGAAATAACTGCTCCCGTATAGTCTATTGTAACTTGTTTTACTTCTGTAGTTGCAGCATTAACTGGTAATATACATGATGAAATTGAAATAATGATCAAAAGAATAATACTTGCAATTATTCTTTTGCATTTTACTTTCATTTTTTCTTTTTTCATTTTTTTCTTATCCTTTTAGTAGATTTTCGGTACTTATGTCTTCTTTTTTAATAGTTTTTAGTATTTTCTTTGACTTTTTATTTCTTGTGTTCGAAGCATGTTTTATTATTGTTTTTTCATAAAGATTTCTTACAAATCTTGCATTTCCAAAATTTTTAGAATCTTTATATTCTTCAATCACTTTTAGTGCTTCTTGTTTTGCAGTTTCTTCAATTTCAAATCCTGACTTTTTTATCATTGATTCAAATATTGTTATCAATTCCTCTGATGTATAATCTTCAAATTGCAATGTATAACCAATTCTTGATACAATTCCCGAATTTGCATCTAAAAATGCTTGCATCTCTTTTGTGTATCCTGCAAAAATCACAACTAAATTATCTCTATAATTTTCCATTGCTTGTATTAATGTTGCTATAGCTTCTTCATTAAATGAATTTCCGTTTCCATTTCCACTAGCTAGAGTATATGCTTCATCTATGAATAGTACTCCTCCCATAGCTTTTTCAATCACTGCCATTGTTTTTGGTCCAGTTTGTCCAACATATTCTGCAACTAGGTCTTTACTTGATACTTCTATTAATTTATTTTTTTGTATATATTTTAAGTTGTATAATATTTGTGCAACAATTCTTGCAACTGTAGTTTTTCCTGTTCCTGGGTTTCCTAAAAATACCATGTGTAAGTTTACATTTTTTATTTTTAACTCATCTTTTGCTTTGTTTTTCAATTCAATTAGGCTTACTAAGTCTTTTAATGTTTGTTTTACATTTTCTAATCCTACTAAATCATTTAATTCAGCAAATGTTTCTTCTATAGATTTATCTTTTTCGTATTCTGGAATGTCTTTTTCAGTAATTTTTCCATTTTTACTGAATATAATTTGTTCATATAATTTATTTTTATAATCTGTATATTGAAGATTCGTTTTTGGATATGTTGCAGCAATATAGTCTAGTAGTTTAAATGATACTTTTTCTGGTATCTCTTCTGATTCTTCTAATTTACTCAAAATTTCTTGATATATATCTTGAATATCTGGTGATGTACTAATTATTTCAAAGTTAAAATATTTTTCTTTTATCCAATCATATTTTTGCTCTAATCCATTTTTTATCTCATCTTCATTTTTGGCTAATAGTATAGTTATTGATTGTTCTTTTTCCAAATTTTCTTCAAATTTATATAAAACTTTATCTTTAAAGTTTTTATCGTTACCTATAAATCCTTCAAAATTTTTTAAACAAACTATATTGTTCTGATTATAAATTTCATCTATTTTTTCTACTGTGTCAATTTCATAAAACGAAACTATTTTATTTTCTTTCTCTTGTAAATAGTTAAAATATTTTACTGATTCACTTAATATTTCAATTATTTTCTCAGAAATCTCTTTACTATTTGAATATATGCACATATTGAATGAAATAAATTCTTTTTCTATTTTTTCATTGTATTTTCTCATATATTCAATTATTTTTTTCATTGTATTTTTTGATTGTTCTGATATGTAAAGGTTATCTATTTTTTCAAAAATTTCTGCCATCTTGTCATTTCTTAATTTGATAACTTCTTTTGAATTTTCATTTGACATAGTAGTATCATTTTCTGACATGGTTATTTCTTTTTTTTCTTGATTTAGCTTTGGTACTTTTAACTCTAATGAATCATTTTTAGCTAGTGCTTCTGCTAAATTTTCATTTTCTTTTTTTAGTGTCTCAATCCCGAAGAAATCGTCATACATATGTTCTAATAATCTTTTATCAAACATTTTTCTAGTTTACTCCGTCTTTATTTACTTTTATTTCTAACATTTTTGCTTTTAATTCTTTTTCTATGTTCTCTAATTCTACTTCGGCTTCTTGTCTTTGTTTTCTTCCGTTTTCATGTATTTCTACAACTTTGTCTAATGTTTCTATAATGTCTTTGTTTGTTTTTTGCAATGTTTGAATATCAACAATCGCTCTTTCTGACTCTTCTGCTATTTCAATTGAACCTTGTTTTAATAATTCACTATTTTTTTGCAACATATCATTTGTTAAGTCAGTTACAGCCTTTTGTGCTCCTAGTGCTTGTTTTGCATTATTTATGCCTAAGGCAATTACTATTTGATTTTTCCATAATGGAATTGTGTTTATTAATGATGATTGAATTTTATCTACTAACTCTGCATCATTATTTTGTAACAGTCTAATCTGTGGTGCCATTTGAATAGATATAATTCTTGTTGTTTTTAAATCATATATTTTCTTTTCAAATCTATTTATTATATTTTGCATATCATTTACTTTTTGAACATCAATTTGTTCTTGAGTTTCTTCAGCTTTTTTCTTTAATTCTGGTAATGTTACATTTCTTAGTTCTTCTAATTTCTTTTCACCAGCAATTATATATAATGATATTTCTTTAAAATATTCTAAGTTCTTGTCATACATTGTATCAAGTATTGTTATATCTTTTAATAATTGTAATTTATGTTTGTCTAATTCTTTTTCAATTGATTCTATATTACCTTCTATTTTTCTATATTTTGCTATTATTTTTTCAACTTGTTTTTTAGCATTATTAAATAGTTTGGCAATTCCTTTTTTATTTCCATCAGCTATTTCTGAATCAAATGATTTAATCTCTACTACTAAATTTGATAATAAGTCTCCTACAGCTCCTGTATCTTTTGTCTTTACTCCTGCTAGTACACTGTCTGAAAACTCTGATATTTTCGCTTGTGCTTTTGCTCCATATTGTAATACTTCTGCTGAATCTTCAATATCTAATTTTTGATTAAATTCATCAATTGCAGCTTTTTCTTCTGGCGATAACAAATCATAATTTAATGATTCTTCAATTTTTTCATTTGTGACTTCTTTTTTTTCGTTGATTAGTTCTTCTACCTCTTCTTTCTTTACTTCTTTTGCAACTTTTAATTCAAGTTCTCCCATTTTTTTACCTCCGTTTTGGTTATTTTTTATTCACTTAAATATTCTATCAATCTGTTATATATGTCCATTTTTAAGCTTGATACTGTACTGTCTATTGTTTGTGGTACTCCAACTCCTATTGATGATACATCATAGTTTCCACCTGTTATACCAGTTCTGAATCCATATTTTGACCATGCAATTTGTTGTATATCTTTATCTTCGAAAGCTTTATAAAAGCTATTACCGTTATCGGTAAATGTAGCAATACAATGTGAATTCCAAATTGTTGGTGTTGGATATAAGATTCTAATTTGATCTTTTATTTGTTCGAAACCATCTGGGTTTTCATTTGCAAAATCTATTATACTTTTTTCATAATCAACAATCATAGGTTCTCCACCCATTCCTGTTTTTAAGTATCTTTCAAATAAGTCAGCTGGTGTATTGTTCATATATCCTGATTTCTCATAAAATTCTTTTAGTTTTGGCAAATTTTCTTCTACTGTTGTAGCATTTACATTGCTTTCACACATTATTGATAAAAGTAATCCATAATATGTTGCTCCTGGTGATGATGTAACTGGATCTGTTGAAGCTATATTTATGTTGCCATATAGTTGTGTTAATCCTATGTCAGACCATTTTTTTCCTTCTAATATGTAATTCAACAATTTATTCATATCAGTTATATAATAGACACCATCTTTTTCTGTTACCATTCCATCGTCTATTAAAGCATCTACAACTTCTGCCCAACTATATATCACTATAGGTGTATTTAGTGTTAATCCTCCATCTAATACTGTATATCTTTCAGCTTCACCATTTGCTGTATTTGGCGCTAATTTATAATAGTCATAAAATCTTTGATCTGAGCAAAACATAGCATCATATTTAGTTTGTCCATCTTCTCTTACTAATAAGTTTTTGATTAATTTTCCGTTGCTCCATGTATCATATACTACATTTAAACCATATTTTTTTTGCATGATGGATGTAACTTCTTCATCTGCTATAAAGTTTTCTTTTCCTCCTCCAGTTGCGATAAATACATCTTTAAGATTTAGGCTTTCTGTACCATTTGTGGCGTTGTTTTTAGAATTGCTTGCTAGCTTTACTCCTATTAATATTAGAATTATTGCTACAAATATTCCAATACCTACTATTTGCTCTTTTTTTAATTTTTTCAATTTAGTACCCTCCTACTTAATCTTAAAATCATCTTCTCCATAATAACCATCTGATTTTAACATTGTTTCAAATACTTTCATCTCTGCATCTGTATCTATCATATCAGATTGGTATAAGTTTGACAATTGTTTTTCAAATGCGTCTTTTATCTTCTTTGCCATCTTTCGTGTTGATTCCATAAATTTTTTGCTTTCTTCTGTATCTAATTTTTGATTTTCTATTTCGTCATAGTGTTTTAATATACTTATTGTAACTGGCAGATAGTAATCAAAAAACTTTTCTACCTTTTCCATCTTTTTAGGATTTTTTTCAACTGTATTTATTATCTTTGTCGCTGTTTGATTTATTGATTTCACATTTTCTACTAATTCAGAATCTTCTAACAATGGAATTATTTTTTCAATTTGATAGTTCTTATCTTTAGCATCACTTATAGTTCTAGTAAATGTGTTTGTATTTTTTCCTGTTTCTGGTTCTTTTTTTCTTAATATTAATTCTCCTGCTCCAAAAGCTGCTGCTCCAATTGCTAAAGATGGTAATATTCCCATCGATAAACCTATATATGGAATTGCAAAAAATACCCCCCCGTAATCCGGCTGATATTATACTTGAATTTTTCACTATTTTTACCTCTTTATAAATTAATTATATCCTCTAACTTCTTTAAAAGCTTTTATTAAATCAGTTTTTCCATCGAATACTTTTCCATTACTCATTTCTGCTATTTCACTTAATTGAATTTCACTAGCGTATCCAAACATTATTGAATAAATTGGTATTTCTTTTCCAATGTCAGTATATGTTTTTGCTAAATCTTCTTGTCTTCCTACGTTTCCTTGACCGTCTGTCATTAATATTACCGATGTATTATATGTATCTCTATCTTCATCCGCTAATATTTTTACCGCTTCTTCTACCGCTGGATATATTGCAGTGGAACCATTAGGTTCTAACGTTTTTATGCTCTCTAATAAATTATTAGTATCTGCTCCATTAATAGTTGACCATGTATCTATTACTCCTGTTGAAAAAGGTATTATATCTATTTTATCTTTTGATGAGAACTGTAAATATTCTGCCTCTGCTGCTTCTGATAGTATATATTCCATTGCTGATATTAGTTCTTCATATCCTGTTCCAATCATACTACCAGAATAATCTAAGCAAAATACAACATGTACTGGTTTTCTAAGTTCAGATTGGTATAAAGCAAGTGCTGATTTTATTACATTTGTACTAGGATACTTTATTGGTGATATATATTTTTCAGTATTAATTCCCCAATCTGTTCTAAATATTGTTTTATCTACAGTACTTGAAACTCCACCATACCATGTTCTTCTTCCTTTTTCTTGTAAAACTTTTTGTCCTTGGTCACTTAATATGTAACTTTGTAGATCTGTAAATGCTGCTTTTTTATTTTCATTACCATTATCTATATATGCAAATGGAGCATCTGATATTGAGACACCGTCTATTGGATATATTGCATATAAAGTTTCTTTTCCTTGAGATTCTAATTGTTTGTTTAAACTAATTATTGATGATTCATATGTTACAACTGCTTCATATTCTCCTGCCAAAAATAATTCTTCTAAGAATTCTTCACTTCCAGAAGATCTTTCTAATCCACTAAATAATGTAGTTACTTTTTCTTTTAGTTCTTCATCATTTAAGTTGTCTTCTTTTAATACTTCTGGATTTCCTGCTAATGTTGATAATAATCCTAAATATGCAGAAGCACCGCTATTAGTAGTTGTTGGATTTGACATACTAAATTTTAAATTTCCATTTGAAATACTATTTACAATATCTTGTGTATATATATCTTTTCCTACAAATCCTAGTTTTTCTGCTTTAGATTTTGTTATTCCGAAAATTACTGGATTTATGCTTGTACATTTAGAATTTGAAATATTTACAGAGTCATTTAACATGTATAGCCATATAGAATTAGAAATCCATACAGCATCATATTCTTCCCCTCGGTTTAGTTTTTCCATTATTTCAAGTGTTCCAGCATACTCTATATTTACATTATAATCTTTGCCCTTAATATAGTTTTCTATAACACTTTGTAAATCCTGATTTTCTGAGCTTACTAATATATTTAATGTTGTTCCTTCTGTTTTAGAATTTTTATACATTGAAGGGTTGTTTCTACTATTCATACCTATTATACTTGCAATGATGTAAATAAATATAAGTAATATTGCAATTGAACTAACTATTTTTCCAACGTTTTCGTTTTTCAAATTTACTTTTCCCCCTTTTTTTACATATTATATATTTTAGAGTTTTTTTTATCAATAGATTGATAATTTTTTGTGCACTTCTTGTTACTGACTTTTCTTTCAATATTTGATTTAATTATAATCATATTGTATAATATATTTAGTTTTTAGGAGTTTTTTTGGTTATGTCAATAAAATTAGTTGCAAGTGACCTTGATGGCACAATTATTAGTGAAAATAATTTTATAAACCAATCTAATTTTGAGGCTATTGATATGATGAATAGTCATAATATTGATTTTGCCATTTGTACTGGTAAATCTTATTCAGTTAGTAAATCTTTATGTGATAAATGTAAAGCTACTTATGGTATTTTTAGTAATGGTTCTCAAATTTATAATTTAAAAACTGGTACTCCTATTTATAAGAATGTTATTGATTTAGACGCTTTAATAAATTGTTTTAACATTGCTAAAAAACATGGACTTCATGTTCATGCTTATAGTGATAATCTTTTAGTTACTGAAAGGCTTCAATTTCTTGATTTAAGAAATTTTAAACTTCAAAAACTTCCTGGATTTGAATTCATTGTGGTTTCTGATGTTTTAGAATATATCCAAAAAAATAATCTCCCTATTTATCAATTTGTTATTTCTAGTAATTCTCGTTTAGAAACTGTTAGAAATGAAATTTTAAATTTAGTTAATGTTTCTGTTTTAAAAATATCAAAATTTGGTGAATATAAAGATAGAGTTTTGAATAAAGAATATGAATATTTATCTATTATGCCTTTTAATACTAGTAAAAGTTCGGCTTTAGATATTTTAGGAAAATATTTGTCAGTTAATCAGGATGAAATAATGGCTATTGGTGATAACTTGAATGATTTAGATATGGTTAAGAATTCTGGTATTGGTGTTGCTGTTGCAAATGCTTATTCTGAACTTAAAGATGTTGCAAAATACACTACTAAAAACAATGTTGCTGAAGGTGGTTTTGCAGAAGCTGTTTATAAATTTATAGAATTATAAAAAAGTAGAGAACAAAAATTATTCTCTACTTTTTTCGTTTTTATCATTTTCATCTGTTTGAGTTTTATATATTTTTCTAAATCTTTTAACTCTTTCTTTTTTTTCTTGTTCGATGTCTTTAATAGTTATTAAATATTTTACTAATATTTTTTTCAAAGTTTCTTCTTTTACATCGGCTATTAAAGTGCCTTCTTTTGCTATTGATATTTTTCCTGTTTCTTCTGAAACTACTACAGCAACGCAGTCTGTTTCTTTTGAAATTCCTATTGCTGCTCTATGTCTTGTTCCTAATTCTTTAGCAATATCTTTATCATCAGCTAATGGTAGTATACATGATGCTGCAGCTATCTTGTTATCTCTAATTACTACCGCTCCATCGTGAAGTGGCGTTCTTGGTGTGAAGATATTTACTAGTAATTGTGGTGAAATTTCTGAATCTAGTATAATTCCCGAATCTATAATATCATTTAGTTTTATGTCTCTTTCGATTACTATTAATGCTCCTGTTCTAGTTTTAGCAAGTTCTGTGGCTGCAATTACAATTCTATAAATATTTTCTTTTGTTTTTACTTCTATACTTTTATCTATTCCAAAAAATTTACTAAACTTGTTAGTTCCAAGTTGTTCTAGTCCTCTTCTTAGTTCCGGCTGGAATATAATCATTAAAGCTAAAACTCCCCAATTCATTACTGCTGTTAGAATAGTATTAGATATATACATATGTAGCAATCTTGTTAAATATGTTAAAACTATTAAAATTACAATTCCTTGAGCTAATTGACTTGCTCTAGTATGTCTTATTGATTTAAATAACTTTACTATTAAATAACCTACTATTAATATATCCAAAATTAGCATAAATAAATCTAGTGGATGTTCTTGCAGACTTTCAATATAATTTACTATATTATTCTCATAGAAGCTTGTTATATCTAATCTTATACTTTCCATTTAATTCCTTTCTATTTTAAAAATAAATAATATAAAAGTGTGCTAGCGGTTGCTAATAACATTGCTCCTATCATTATTATTGCAATTATTCTTGTTATTAATTTTTGTTTATTCATTTATTTTTCCTTCTTTCTTATGCAATCTAGATTTATTTTATATTATATAATCTTTTTTTTCAATAGAATTTTTTGTTATTATTCATACTTTTTACTATATTTATAATATTTTTTTATTTTATATTGTATGTTTTTTAGCTCTACATCTTTTCTATTTATTTTTTGAAGTATATTTTGAGCTATGTATATTTTTTATCTTGTAAGTGATTTTTTTTTGTGATATACTTTTTGCGCGTATAAAAAAGTATATTTTGGGCGCAAAATAAAAATATATATAATTATTTGGAGGTATGCTTATGAAATTTGATGAGTGGAATGGCTTTACTAGTGGCGACTGGGAAAATGAAATTGATGTACGTGATTTTATTCAGAAGAATTACACTCCTTATACAGGTGATGATACTTTTCTTGCCGAAGCAACTGAAAGTACAAAAAAACTTTGGGATGAAGTTTTAGAACTATATGATAAAGAAACTAAAAATGGAGGCGTTCTTTCTATTTCTAATGATATTGCTTCTACTATTACTAGTCATGAAGCTGGTTATATAGATAAAGAACATGAAAAAATTGTAGGACTTCAAACAGATGCTCCTTTAAAAAGAGCTTTGATGCCAAATGGTGGTATACGTATCGTTGAAAAATCTTGTGAAGCTTATAATGATAAAGTTTCTGATAAGTTAGAAGATATTTATCATCATTATAGAAAAACTCATAATGATGGCGTTTTTTCTGTATATACTCCTGAAATTAGAGCTGCTAGAAGTTCTCATATTATTACTGGTCTTCCAGATGGATATGGACGTGGAAGAATAATTGGTGATTATAGAAGAGTTGCTCTTTACGGTGTAGACTTTTTAATAGAACAAAAGAAAAATGATTTTGCTAACTGTATTTCTTCTTCATTTACTGAAGATATTATTCGTGATAGAGAAGAAATTAGTGATCAACTAAAAGCTTTAAATGATTTAAAAATTATGGCATCTAAATATGGGTTTGATATTTCTAGACCTGCTAAAAATGCCCAAGAAGCTATTCAATGGTTATATTTTGGTTATTTAGCTGCTATTAAAGATCAAAATGGTGCTGCTATGAGTATAGGTAGAACTTCTACTTTCTTAGACATATATATCGAAAGAGATTTACAAAATGGAGTTATTACAGAATCTGAGGCACAGGAATTAATGGATCATTTTGTTATGAAATTGCGTCTTGTTCGTTTCTTAAGAACTCCTGAATATAATGAGCTATTTAGTGGTGACCCTGTTTGGGTTACTGAATCTATAGGTGGTATGGGTACTGATGGCAGAACTTTAGTTACTAAAAACTCTTTTAGAGTTTTGCATACTTTAACTAATTTAGGCTCTTCTCCTGAACCTAATTTAACTGTTCTTTGGTCTACTAGATTACCAGAAGGATTTAAGAAATATGCTGCAAAAATGAGTATTAATACAAGTTCTATCCAATATGAAAATGATGATTTAATGAGAGATTTTTGGGGTGATGATTATGGAATTGCTTGTTGTGTTTCTGCAATGAGAATTGGTAAACAAATGCAATTCTTTGGTGCTCGTGCTAATCTTGCTAAAACTCTACTTTATGCTATTAATGGTGGTAGAGATGAAATATCTGGAAAACAAGTTGCTCCTAAATTTGCTCCTATTACTTCTGAATATTTAGATTATAATGAAGTAATGGAAAAGTTTAATACTATGATGGACTGGGTAGCTAGAGTTTATATTGAGGCTTTAAATATAATTCATTATATGCATGATAAATATTCTTATGAAGCTATTGAAATGGCTTTGCATGATAAAGATATTTTAAGAACTATGGCTTGTGGTATAGCTGGTTTATCTGTTGTTGCAGATTCATTATCTGCTATCAAATATGCTAAAGTTAAACCTATTAGAAATGAGGATGGTTTAGTTATTGACTATGAAGTTGAAGGCGACTTTCCTAAATATGGTAATGATGATGATAGAGTTGATTCTATTGCGGTTGAATTAGTTAAAACTTTTATGAATAAATTGAAAAAACAAAAAACTTATAGAAACTCAAAACCTACAATGTCAATATTAACTATTACTTCTAATGTTGTATATGGTAAATATACTGGAAATACTCCTGATGGAAGACGTGCTGGTGAACCTTTTGGTCCTGGTGCTAACCCACTTCATGGAAGGGATGAAAATGGTGCTTTAGCAGCATTAAACTCAGTTGCTAAATTACCTTATAAATATTCTGAAGATGGTATTTCTTATACATTTGCGATTACTCCTTCTGCTTTAGGTAAATCTTTAAAAGAAAGAATAGCAAATTTAACTTCTATGCTTGATGGATATTTTGTTCAACTAAGTCATCATTTGAATGTTAATGTATTTAATAGAGAATTATTGTTAGATGCTATGGAGCATCCTGAAAAATATCCTCAACTTACAATTCGTGTTTCTGGATATGCAGTTAAATTTACTAAACTAACTAAAGAGCAACAATTAGATGTTATTAATAGAACTATTCATGAAAAAATGGCTTAATTTACTTTATGAAAATTTATAGTATAAAAAGTGTATTAATATTAGTAGATCATAATAAAAAATTATGGTCTACTTTTTTTATTTAATTGCCAATTTTTTTGTATTTATTAGATATATGTTTTGATTTCCTTTTGTATCTTTTACTTCTATCCTTTACTTTTTCTGCTTATTCTGCTACTATATTTTTGATATAAATTATATTATAATTTATGTATTTTAACTATTTATAAGGAGATAATATTAATATGGTTAATGAAAATACGTTAAAAGTTCATTCTATAGAAACTTTCGGTACAGTTGATGGTCCAGGAATTAGATTCGTTATTTTTCTTCAAGGCTGTCCTTTAAAGTGCTTATATTGTCATAACCGTGATACTTGGAAAATCAATTCTGGGAATGAAACTAAAATTTCTGATTTAATTTCTGAAATAAAAAGATATATTCCTTATATGAAATCTTCAAATGGTGGTGTTACAGTTTCTGGTGGTGAACCTCTTATTCAAGCGAAACTAGTTACAAAACTTTTTCAGGAATTGCATAAACTTAATATTCACACTTGTCTTGATACTGCTGGAAGTGTTCCTATAAATTCTGATATTGCGGAACTTCTTAATGTAACTGATTTAGTTTTGTTAGATATAAAACATATTGATGATAAAAAGGCCAAAATTTTAACTGGTCTTTCTAATAAAAATAATTTAAATTTTGCTCAATATTTGAGTGACAATAATATTCCTTGTTGGATTAGACAAGTTATTGTTCCTGGATATACTGATGATGAAAATGATTTAAGGAACTTAAAACTTTTTGTATCAAAATTAAAAAATGTTCAAAAAATTGAAATTTTGCCTTATCATGACTTGGGAAAATTTAAATGGAAAGAATTAGGTTTTGATTATCCATTAAATAATGTAAGAACTGCTGATGTTTCTGATATTGACAAGGTTAAAAGTATTTTAGGAATTTAATTAAAATTATACTAAAAATCGGAGAGATACAATCCCTCCGATTTTTGTGTGCTACGCTAGTCAAGATAGGTTTGAAAATAATTATATACACCCATTTCTCTTAACCGTTTAGCCTGCTCAAAATCGTGCAAATTATTTACACGATAGAAATCGCGATTACTTGTGCGCAGAATTATTTCTACATTTTCTTTGATAAATTCCCGTGCATCTGCCTCGCTTATTTGAGCAAGTGTTCCATTTGTTACATCCCTGTGATCGTATTTGGTCAAATTCATTTATCTGCCTCCTTCCAATCGATCTAGATGATAATTCTAAGTGTTTTGGTAATGATATTATACTACCGTTTAGTTTTTATGTCAATTAAGTTGATTTTTTTTGTCGAAAATGGTATAATTATAAAAGCAGACCTATTGTAATTTCTTTTAAGGAGGCGTAACTATGGTTACAGGTAGTATGTTGTCAACGAGTATGGTTCTAAAAATAATTCGGGAGGGGGATGTTGCAACAAACTTTTCACAAGCAATAAGAAAGTTTGGGACAAAATTTATTGCTGTTCATCCCATTCCTTCCGAATGTATGGAAGCTTTATACAAAAATGCTGATCCTCATGAGAGGATTGAGCCGGATACCTGTTATGTCAAAACGCCGGACAGCATTAATTTTTAATCTGCTGTTCGCTAAGTGCCCCGCATGTGCGGGGCACTTTTCGTATTAGTTAATCTAAATTTGTATTACATTTACATAATATTGATTTTTTCATTTCTTTATGATATAATATTAATGTAACATTATTATTTTTCTCAACAGGAGGTGTCTTATGAAGACTATAACCGAAACTACACGTAACAAATTAACATCAATTGCCAAAAGCAAACTTATCTCAGAGAAGAAGTGTTCTCACATCAAGGATAGTGAACATACCGTTCCTTGCTTTGGATATGACATGAACACTTTAGACGCTTCTAGGAAGTGGATCTATGAGGAAGAGTTGCTTAAAGGCA
The DNA here is from genome assembly GCA_017936925.1 of Clostridia bacterium. Lineage (GTDB taxonomy): Bacteria > Bacillota > Clostridia > TANB77 > CAG-508 > UMGS1994. The sequence continues at coordinate 166,333 of JAGBEP010000019.1, forward strand.
CAGATATCGAGCGTGCTCGTATTTATGCAAATAAAGCAGTATTGTATGTGAGTCAGAAAGAACTCGATAAAAAAGTTAGAGCGATTTACGAAGATCTGCTTGAACGTGCAAAATCGCGTCTTGAATCTAAAGGCGACTATTCTGAGAATGAATTATCTTCCATGATCAGTTCCATGCTTGCTTAAGTTATAGTCAATTCTAAGAGTTTCCCGGTAGGGTGTGATAATTCCTCTACCGGGGAATTTCTTTTTATTTTTCTTTTTTACATTCCGGTTACTGGTAATTTTTCTAACTTTTCTGAATAATTTTTTTCTGTTTGAATTTTTGTAGTTTCTTTTTCATTTTCTACAGTTAGTGTCAATTCTTCATTTAAATTAATTTCAAATTCTATTTTTGTATTTAATTTGTTGTATCCATTTATTGAATTTACTTCTTCTAAATAGTATTTTCCTGGTAATATTCCTTCGATTATAATTTCACCTTCTTTATTTGTTTTTAAGTTACTATATTTTATGTTTTCTTTTTCATCTAGTATATTAAATTCTACTCCTTCTAGTTTCTTTTGACCTTCTTTATCTACTTTTATAATTTTTAATTTGCTGCTATTTTTATTGTAGTTGACTTCTATTTTTCCTTCTCCGATTTCATATATTTCACCTGTTAATGCATAGCTTTGTAAATTTGAATCTGCTGATTTTCCATATAGTATTGGATATGTTTCAAGATTAGCTTGTACTGATATTTCTAAGATTCCATCTTTTTTTAATAGTGTTATCGGAATGGAAATTTTAAATTTATTTTCTTTTATTAGGCTACTTTCATTGTTGTTTATATCTAATATTTTTATTTGATTTTCTTTATTATCTGATATAGATATTTTATATCCTTGTGATGGTGCTTCTGTTTTTATCTCAAATGTTTTTACTATATTTTCTTTTTTCTCATCTATTTCCCACTTCGTTATTTCGGTTATATAAATATTTGAACTAGGTTTCGTAGTTGAAGAGCTTCTTGCATATTCTACCATTTTAGTCATTGCTTCTAATGTTCTTTCTCCCGCTTCTCCAACAGCACCATATCTTGATAATGGATAATTATTAATTACACAATATACTGCTTGTTTTGTGGCAGTATAGGCTTCATCTTCATCTGCTACTCCTAATTCTTCTATTGTCTTGTATGGATACCCTTGTGTGATTACTCTCCAAACTTGCGGATTAGTTACTACATCTTCTACGGTTACTTGATATCCTGGATATTCTCCTACGCCATCTAAACTTGGATTTATGCAATATGCTGGATATGCTTTTCCATTATGATTATAAAATACTTTTGTTACCCCTATTGCTCCATTATTGCTTGTTAGTTTTAAGCATGTTTTTGCTCTTTCTTTTATATAAATATCTGCTTTATCTATACTAAACGTTGCATTTGATATTGTGCTTAATAAACATATTATTAATATTAAAATTGTTATGACTTTTTTTATTTTCATATTATTCCTTCCTTTTGGTTTTATATTATTAATTTTCCTTGAATGCATCTTCTTTTCTCTGGTTCATTTTCTACACAAGTGATTAATGTAATTTTATTTTCTTTTGTATTTTCTACTACTTCCACATTTGTATCATTAATTATTTTTATGTTAGAGATTTTGTAAACCAACTCTAAATCTTTATATTCATATATAATTTCATCTCCTACTTTTAGATGTTTTAGATTTTCAAAATAGTTTACTGGATATCCTCTATTATGCGCTGCAAGTGATATATTTCCTAATACATATCCGCTAAATTTAAAATGTCCTACATATTGATTTAAAGTTTCAAATTCTATTCCATCATTTATGGGCGCTATTAAATTTATAGCTGGTATTTTTATATTCCAACGTTTGGGATTTTCTATTATTTTTTTCTTTAATATTTTCATTTTATATAAATATTGAATATCTTGATTAAATACGATGGTAATTGGTAATATTACTTGACTTGCTAAAAAAAGTATTATTATTAAAATTATTAAGCATTTTCTTTTTTTTACAGTAACCCCTCTCTTTCTTGGTTTTTGCGTGTTTTTGTGATATAATATATGTGATGGATTTCTGTTTTAGAGTAGCATAAGGAGGTTTGGTAGTATGTTTAAATTTCTAAAACAGATGGTTAAGTATATGTTGATTGTAGCTTTGTTTATTGGATTTGGCATTTATTACATTAATTTTCAGGTAGATGGTCAAACATCTTTTACTTCTGAAAAAGTAGTGGTTTATGCTGATTCAAATTTAAATACTAAACAATATGTACTTGAACCTGGCTATTCTTTTTCGGCTCTCTCTACTTACACAGACTCGGATGCTGTTAAGATTCGGTATTCTGATGAAAATGGAGATAATAAGGTTGGTTTTATTAAGTATGATAAGTGTAATAGTTATGTCTTTCCGACTAATGACTTACTCCCTACAAAACCCAATGTTATTATAACAGTTGAACAAGAAGTAGATTTTACTAATTTCTTAAAGCGTTTTTCTAATGCTTTGCAAGAATATTGGATTGTCGGCGTTTATTTGGAGGATTCTGAGTATTCGGAAAATGTTGCTGACATATCTTATTTTTGCGAACAGCAAGGTATTCCCTATGGTTCTATTTCTACTTTTAGTAATGACGAAATGGATTCATATATGGAGCAAAAAGTTCGAGATAGCATCGAAAATCCAGATGGTAATTTATCTTACGAGATTTTGCCAAAGGTCTTTGATGTTACAAATGTTCCTTCGTATATGTACTCTCGTTTTGATAGCGAAGAAAAAGAAATGTTGTCATCATGTATCTGGAAGACTTTGTCTCCTATGAAACCGTCTATCTCTATTGAGAGATATTGGATGCCTAGCGAAATGGTTGAGAATCTGTCTGATAGCGAGATTTTCCTCTCGACTTTTGATAACAAATTTGGGTTAGAATATTCTTATGTATCTTCTGAATTTGTTGATGAGGCGTCGGAACGTTTTTATGCGTCTCAAGAAAGACTCAACAGGTAACAATATTAACCTGGAAATTCATCGTATGCTACTCGGAATATGGGGCTTAATGCCCCTTTTCTTTTTATAATTTGATTTTATTACTTAGTAATAGGAAATAAAATTTTTTTGACATAAAATTTTTTGATATAAAATTTATATAAATAAATTGCAATTTAGTAAATTAATGTTAATCTCTTTTTTTGTATTTGTAAAGTTTTTTTCGTCGCCTATTTTCGACATTTTTCTTATTTTAAAAAATCTTTTTGTTTTTTCTTTTTCTAAAGTTCTTATATTTAGGCTATTTTGCGCTGTTTATTTTTTTATTAACTTTTTATAATATTTGCTATTTTTTTATGATATTCTGTGTTATAATACTTAAGAAATTATATTGGTAATTTTATTTTTATGAAAGGATTGTGAACTGCTTTATGAAACTTACTGAAGATAGTTCAAGCTTAGCTGAACATAAATTACTTGTTTTATATATATTAAATAAAATAGGTAAACCAATTAATCAAAAAGCTCTTTTAGAACTTGTTACTTCTATAACAGAACTTAATTATTTTTATTTTCAACAATTTTTACTTGATTTAATTGAAAATAAATATGTAATTTCATATAAGAAAGATGATGAGCTTTTATACAATATTACACCTGAAGGAAAACGTGCTATTGAGCTCACTGCTGATATGATTCCTGGTATATTGACTTTACAGGTAGATAATCATTTAAAAGAAAATCTTGATGATATTGAAGATAAATTTTCTATTTCGTCTGATTATACTCCAATTGATGAGAATCATTTTACTGTAAAATGTAAAATTGTAGAGAATAATAATATAATGTTTGAGATTCAAACTTTTGCTGGTTCTAAAGAGCAAGCAAAATCAATTGTTGATAATTGGAATAATAAAGCTGAAGATATTTATCCAAAAATTCTTGAGCTCCTTACAGAATAATTATCTAAAAAATAATAAAGCTCTAATAACGAGGTAATTCTAAAATTACCCTATTATTAGAGCTTTTGTTTTATCTACTTCTACTTCTTCCGCCTCTTGATCTTTCTCTATTTCTTATTCTTTCTTTTTCTCTTTCTCTTATTTGTTCATTTCTATATCTTTGTCTTATTGTTGTTGCTCTTACTAAAATATCATCACCGTGTATATATTCTTTTGTTACTATTACATCTTGATATTTTTTTCTTAATTCTTTTGCATAATTTTCTGCTTCACTGTCTAGTAGTTTTATATTTTCGTAGTTTTTCTTATAAAATATTTTGCTTTCAACTTCTTCTTCCATTTTTGCTCCTTTTTATTTTAATTTGTTTCTCATTGCTTCATATAAGATTACAGCTGTTGCTACTGATGCATTTAAACTTTCTGTTTTGCCTGGCATTGGTATTTTTACTTTTTCATCAGCAATTTCTAGTATTTCTTTTGATACTCCATTTGCTTCATTTCCAATTACTATTGCAGTTTTGTTATATTCTATATCATATATTTTCTTATTTGTCTGTAGGCTTGTTGTTATTATTTTTATTTTGTGTTTTTTCATTTCTTTTAATGTTTTTACTAAATTATCACTTTGTATTATTTTTATTCTAAATATTGCACCCATTGTTGATCTTACTACTTTAGGATTATATATGTCAGCACATTCTTTTGACATTATAATTTGTTTTAAATTTAAGCTATCTGCTGTTCTTAATATTGTTCCCATGTTTCCTGGATCTTGTATATCGTCTAATATTAAAAATAAATCATCTTCATAATTAATTTCAGAGTCTTGTTTTTTCTTTTCGATTACTGCTAGCATTCCTTGTGGATTTATTACATTGGTTATACTTAGAAATATTTTTTCTGTTACATATATGCATTCGTATTTAGCTATTTCATATTTTATATCTTCTTCTATATTATTTTCTTGTTTACAATCGTCACATATTATTATTAATTTTATTTTTGCATTTTCCTGAATCGCTTCTTTTATTAATTTTATTCCTTCGATTATATAACAATTTTCTTGGTCTCTATATTTTTTGTCTTTCAATTTCTTTAATTTTTTAATCGTTTCATTATCTTTACTTGAAATTACCATATTTAATTCCTTTCAAATTTGATTTTTGTATGTATATGTGGTATAATAATTGTTACGACATTTTATTATTACGTTATGAGGAGGTGCACAAAAATGAGTGCAATAGCTATTCGGATTTTAGAAGAAGCTAAAAAGATTCCAGAATTCATAGGTTTAAGATCTGTTTCTTCTCATGAAGTTTCATTACTGTTTAACAACGTTCCGACGTATGATCAACAGTTGAGTCTTCAGAGAGTTCTTGACCCTCTTGCGCAAAGAACCACAACTATCAAAGTGTGGGGATTTTCGTTTGAGGATAAGGTTAAAGTCTTAAATATTAAATTCTAATCACCTTTGCTCGCTTGCCTTGTGCTTTCATAAGGCGTAGCGAGCTTTTTCACTATATATCATTTAAAAATTCTTTTATTTCTTTTAGTATATCATTAATATCTTTTAATAGATATGTTATATATGGATTTTTAGCTGGTGAAAATTTTATTCTCATTCCATATTTTTTTACTAATTTATCTACTACTTGGAAATCAAAATTTTTCTCATCAAAATAGAATATTATTTTATCATTTTTTTGAGATATTTTTATTATATTTTTCTCTCTGCAACCATTTCTTATTCTAGCTATATCAATAAGTTTTTCAATTTCTTTTGGCATATCTCCATACCTATCGATTATTGAATCTACAATATCTTTTATTTCTTCTTCGTTTTTACATAATGCAATATTTTGATATATTTCTATCTTTTGATTTGAATCTTCTATAAATTCATCAGGGATATAACTTGATACATTTAATTCTAATTGGACATCTATTTCTTCTTGGACTTCTATTCCTTTCATTTCTTTTACTACTTGATCTAATAATTTACAATACATGTCATATCCTACTTGTTCCATATGGCCATGCTGCATCTCTCCTAATATACTTCCTGCTCCTCTTATCTCAAGATCTCTCATTGCTATTTTAAATCCAGATCCAAATTCAGTAAATTCTTTTATTGCTTTCAATCTTTTATCGGCTACTTCTGATAATAGTTTGTCTTTTTTGTACATAATATATGCATAACCCTGTTTATCACTTCTACCTACTCTTCCTCTAATTTGATATAATTGAGCTAATCCCAATCTATCTGCATTTTCTACTATTATTGAATTGGCGTTTGGAATGTCTATTCCTGATTCTAGAATTGTTGTACATACTAACACATTTATATCTTTATTAATAAAATCTTGCATGACTTCTTCAAGTTCTCTACCTGACATTTTTCCGTGTGCAATACCTATTTTTGCTTCTGGAATTAAATTTTGAATATAATTTGCTTTTCTTTCTATTCCTTCTACCTTGTTATATAAATAAAATACCTGTCCACCATGTTCTAATTCTTTAGTTATTGCTTCTTTTACAATTTCATCATCATATTCTAATATATATGTTTGTACTGGTTTTCTATTTTGTGGTGGTTCATATATTACTGACATATCTCTTATTCCTAGGATTGACATATGAAGAGTTCTGGGAATTGGTGTAGCTGTCATTGTTAGAACATCTACATTTGTTTTTAGCTCTTTTATTTTTTCTTTGTCTTTTACTCCAAATCTATGTTCTTCATCTATTATTAATAGTCCTAAATTTTTGAATTTTACATCTTTACTTAGTATTCTATGTGTTCCAATAATTACGTCTATTTCTCCAGTTTCTATTTTCTTAATTATTTCGCTTTGTTCTTTTTTAGTTTTGAATCTATTTAATAATGCAACTCTCAATGGGAATTTTTCCATTCTCTCTTTAAAGCTTTCGTATTGTTGCTGAGCTAATATTGTTGTTGGTACTAAATATGCTACTTGTTTTTGATCCATGCAAGCTTTAAATGCTGCTCTTATTGCTACTTCAGTTTTTCCGTATCCTACATCTCCACAAAGTAGTCTATCCATAGGTCTTTCTGATTCCATGTCTTTTTTTACTTCTTCAATGCATCTTAGCTGATCATCTGTTTCTATATAAGGAAAACTATCTTCAAATTCATTTTGCCAAATTGTATCTTTTGAAAAGCTATATCCTTTTGAGCTTTGTCTTTTGGCATATAATTCTATTAGTTCTTTTGCAACAGCTCTTAAATTATTTTTTACTTTTGCTTTAGTATTTGCCCATTCTTTGCTTCCTAGTCTATTTATTTTTGGAGCAGTATCTCCTGAACCTATGTATTTTCTAATATTGTCTAATGAACTAGTTGGAATGTATAAAATGTCTCCATCTTTATATTTTACTTTTATATAATCTTTTGTTACTCCATCAGCTTTTATTGTATTTACACCAATATATTCTCCTATACCATGGGTTCTATGAACTACATAATCTCCTATTTTTAAGTCTGAGAATATTACAGTTTCTCCTTCTTTAAAGTTTTGTGATAATCTTGTTTTCTTTTTTTCTTTTGATGTAAATAGTTCACATGCTGATATTACTAAAAGATTTGCATCAAAACTTTCAAATCCAGTAGAAATAGTCCCAGATGTGAGTACTACTACCCCTGGAACTATATCATTTTCTAATTTTTCATCTAGTAAGTATTTTATTTTTTTTTCATCTAATAGTTTTGATAATTTTTTACTATTTTCAAAACTACCACATAGGACTACTGTTTGTTTTTGCTTGCTATTTGCTTTTTGTAATTCCTCAAACAATAAATCCATTGAACCACGAAAAAAGTTGACCTCCCTATAGCTAAAGCTATATCCGTTTCTTTTTGCATGCATACTTTGGATATCTGTAAATCCGATTTCTTTATTTTCTAAATAGATTATTTGTTTTTTCTTTATTTTTTCTGTTACCTTTATATAGTCTTGAATTTCTTGTATTGCTTGTATAGGTATTTTTTTCTTTTCTACTAATCCTTTTATTATGGTTTCATTGTCTTTTATAATATTTTCTGATCTAGCTTTTATTTTTGACGCTTCATCTAAAAATATTATAAAATCTTTATCTAGATAGTCTAAGAATGTTTCTGTTTTGTTATAAAAATAATTAAAGTATTTATCAATTTTATTTACATAATCGCCATTTTTTATTTGTTCAATATCATCTGTAGCAATTTCATTTAATATACCTGCATACTTACTGTTTTCAATTTTGTTGCAGACTGTATCTAAGTCATTTTCTAATATATATTCAAACGCTGGATATATACTTATTTCTTTAATCATATCTGTTGAACGTTGAGTTAAAATATTAAAGTTTCTTATTGAGTCTATTTCATCTCCCCAAAATTCAATACGTATTCCTGATTTTTCATTTAGGGCTATATCTAATATTCCACCTCTTATACTAAATTGTCCTTTTCCTTCTATTAAATCATATCTTTCATATCCTAGGTTAACTAGTGTTTCTTTTAATGATTCTAAATTTATTTCTTGTCCTACTTTAAGTTTTATAATATTTTTATATAAAACTTTTTTTGAGATCATTGGTTGCATAATTGCTTCTATAGTTGTTACAATGATTTGACTTTTTTTATTTACTATATTGTTTAAAATATTTATTCTTTCATATAGAGAGTCTTTACTTTCGGCAATATAGTCATATGCAAAAATTTCTTTTTTGGGAAAAAATTCCACATTTTCTTCAAAATATGTTAAATCTTTTATAATTTTTTTTGCTTGTAATTCATTGTACGTAATAATACATATTGGTTTTTCTTGATAAAAGTGCGTTGAATATGCTAAATGAACTTTTGCACTATCTGTAAGCCCTGATATCATCATTGGAGATACTTCTTTTGATACATCATCTAAATATGATTTATATTTTTTTATATTTGGAATTATTTTTACCAATGAATTCATTTTTTTCTCCTTTATATTAGTATATAATTATTTTTTCTTTTATATTCCTCAAATACAGTTTAAAATTATATCATAAAAATGGCTTTGTTTCAATTGTTTTCTTGTAAAACATTAATTTTAATGTTATAATAGATTTAGTATTTTTATGTTAACAAAGAAAGGATATATGTTATGGCTAAAAGATTTAATGCTCGCAGAAGCAATAATTCATTTGATCAAAGAGATTCTCTTGATTATAATTTACAGTGTTCTACTGAAAGAATTTATTCTCAACTTAATAAAGGGACTGATGAATCAGTATATGTTTCTCGTTATTTAAAAACTGTTGTAGAACATTTACAAGAAATTATAAGTACTAATCCCCATTCAACTAATGAAGAAATTAAAGATATTTTATTTTCTGAAATTGATGAATATGCAAAAACAGTTTATGAAAATGCCTATGTTTTTGAACAATATATTGAATATATTTGTTGTCAATATATGGGTCAGCATCCTGATAAATATAATGATATTTCTAAAAAGTTGATTGATTCTGACTTAAATTTTGAATCTTTAAATTTTCAAGATTGTAGAAATTTTGATGAATATCTACTTTTATATACATATAGAAAGAAAAGGGAATTATTTGACCAGATCTTTGAAAAATTAGTTCCTCCTATCCCTTCTACTCCTGATAATTATAAAAGATTTGATGAATTGCTACAAGAAAATATTGGTAGGGCAAGTGCAAATTATTTTGGCTATTGGTTTGAATTGCCTGAGGTTTCTAATGTTTTTACTTCTTCAGATCCAATTCAAAAAAAGAAAGAACAATTAAAAAAATATTCTACATGGTATAGAAATCCTAAAGATAAAGCTGATTTTATGCAATATAGTAATGTCTTTTTACATGGTTCTTATTCTTATGTTTCTCGAGATTTACCTTATGTTGAGCGTGAAATTCAAAAAGATATTGCACGTGCTACTTCTAGAACAGTTCAGCAGTTAGATAATTTAGGGCATCTTGATACTTATATGGCTGATTTTGTATTTGAAATGTCTCGTATGGAGTATCCAGAATTTGCAAGTATTGTTTGTGATAATGGCTTTCCTACAAAAGATTTTACAGATTCTGTTGCTCAGCTTTCTAAAGATATTCTTAATCTAGAACAACAGCAATCTACTTTATCTGATGATGCTGAAAAAGATAAAATTTCTAGAAAGCTTTCTTACTTAAAACGTTCTTTAAATAAGAAAAAATCTGAGATTTATCAACATTTGGATAAAGACAAACTTAAATCTGTTTTGAGTGAAAATTATCTTAATAATGCTAAATCTGTTTCTATTCAAAATTTACTTGCACTTAATGCTTTTTGGGCTAATAGATATATTAAAGAATTGGATTTATATTCTGAATCTATGTTTGCTGTTCACAAATTTGATTTAATTTCTAAGCTTAGAAATAATGAGTCTGTAAATATTGATGATATTGATATTTTTAATATGCTTATTCAAATGGATACTTTTTATGGACCTGCAAATCGATTTTTACAACAACAGCAGGATTCTATTGATAGATCGTCTTCTAATTCAGATGATACTAAATATGAAGAAGGAGATGTCGAAGAGAAAATAATAAGATTTTCTTATAAACCTTTTATTGATGATGTATCTCGAAAATTTGGTGCTACCCCTTATCGAGCAGAATTCTCTAAAACTTTGCCAAATATTGAGCATAATTTAAGTGAAGATGCTGATTGGTATATCAGATTGTATAATCCTGTTTTTTCTAGTTACTTAATGAAGGATGAAATGCTTAATGTGTTACTTTTAAGTATTGATAACCCTGAATTTACTGATTTTCCAAATGCAGGAATAATGTTAGAAGACTATACAGGAAAAAGCTTAGAGTCGCCTGATGGTACATCTGCTTCTATACCTTATGTTCCTGTAATTGGAATTGATGCTGGACTTTCTTTTCCTGTACGTGTACATGCTAAAAAGAATGTTATGATTGACTTTTTAAAATCTTTTAAAGGAAATGCAATTGTTCCTGTTTATGAAGGTTCTAGTGATTTTCATAGTCCTTACAGAAATGATAAACAAATGCCGGCCCCTTTGGTTGTTCCTATTAATGAGAAATTAAAAACTTTATTTAAAAAGGGGATTAAGAAAAAAGAAAATGAAAATCCAAATTCTCAAGATTATCATCCATATCCACGATTTGTGTCACACTTAGCTTTTCAATCATCTAAAAAAGTTCCTTACCATTTGCAATCATTTTCTGGAAAGGGTAAGTCAAAAAGTACTTTTGTTAGAAGATATATAGATTTAGAATCTGGTTCTATGTATTATAAGGTTAATGGTCAATATATTCCTATTGATCCTAAACCTATATCTGTTCCAAGACAAGGAGATGATGAATATGAGCTTTAATAAAGATATTTTTTCAGAACATTTTAAAAATAAAGATTATGATGCTTGTTCTGATATGCTTAGAAAAGAACTTATAAGTATTTTGGTAAATGAAATTAAAAAAATAAATCCTAATTACGTTTACACAACAATTACATTTTTAAAATCAGATTGTTTTAAATATCTCTCACCTATATATCAAGATATTGCTATTAAACTTTATGATTTTAGCTTTAATGAGGATCCTTCTGAATTTGAGCTTTCACAAATGATGGATATATATCAATTTTTACTAAAAAATAATGAAAAAATTTAATATGGTTTTAATACACTTTGATTGAATGTTTTCTAAAATTCAAATCAAAGTGTATTTTTATTAATTTTCATATTTTCTTTTTTTCTTGAATAATTTTTAATATGAAAAAGTTTGGTAATTATTTTTTAACTGTTATTATTATGATTTTTGCTATATGTCTTGTTTGTTTTTCAAATACAAATATTTTATCTGTACAATCTTCTTTAGATTTGTTTTTAAATGCAATATTTCCTAGCTTATTTCCTTTTTTAATTGTATGTGAGTTACTTACTCACACGTTTGTTTTTTCTTTTTTAACAACGAAATTTGGAAAATTTATGAAACCTGTTTTCAATGTTTCTAATGTTGGTGCATATCCTTTTGTTATGGGGTTATTTAGTGGATATCCTGTTGGAGCTAGAATCGTTTCATCTTTAAGAGAAAAAAATCAGATTAGCAAAATTGATGGTGAGCTATTATTAATTTTTACTAATAATGCTGGTCCTTTATTTATTCTTGGAAGTATTGGTATTGGTATGTATAATTCTAAGCAAATTGGATTTTTTATCTATTTTGTTCATATTTTCTCTAGTATTATGACTGGAATATTGTTTGGTCATATTCTTAAGAAAAAATTTAGGAATTCCGCTTCTAATAATGTCTCTTACATTGATTTTTCTTCTTTTGGGGAAATTGTTTCTAATTCTATAAAAAAGTCATTTTATACATTGAGTACTGTTTGTGGTTTTGTTATTATCTTTTCTTTAGTTATCTCTATGATTAAAGTTTCAGGTATTCTTTCTTTTATTAATAATGTTTGGATTGAATCCGCTCTATTAGGTTTAATTGAACTTACTAATGGTGCTAATTTAATTTCAGGAATTGCTAGCTTAAATATATTTTTAAAGTTACTTATTACTGTATTTATATTAGGTACGGGTGGAATATCAGTATTGCTACAAGTTTGGAGTGTTATTTCTGATTCAGATTTATCCATACTTCCTTATATCTTTGGAAAAATAACAAATGGATTTATTTCTGTATTGGTTTTATATATTACATATCCTTTGATTTTTTAAATTTGTTTTCTTTTGTCTAATCGATTCATTTTGAGTATAGTTTTAATTTATAAGATTAAAACTTACTTATGGTTTTATGTATTGAAGTAAATAAAAAAGCCATAATTATTAGCTTTTTTCTAATAATTATGACTTTTTATTTACTTCTTTGATTGCTTTTTCCAACATTTTTATTTCTTCTATTTGATCTACTCTTGTAAAGTAATCTTCTTCACTTACTTCTGTAATATAATTTTTATCCAACATTCCAAATTCTTTTAACCATTTTAATTCTTCTTTTAAAGATTCATAATTTGGATGTTTTCTACCATGAGTTCTTTTCTTTTCAATATATCCATCTCCGTCTAATGCTGCTGCAAAGTGTATTTGTCTTACATATTTTTGACAATCGTCTTTATTTAATTCTTCTTGTATCATTTTTGAAAAATCTTTTTTATAGATGTTAGATTTGCAATGCATATGTGTTGTATCTATACATGCTCTAAGATTTGGATGATTTATAAATTTACATATTTCTATTGCTGAGCATTCTTTTCCTTCATCTAACATCATAAATAAATTTTCAATCAACATTGTTACTTTAGTGTTTTCGATTATTTTTAAGTATTCTTTTATTATATTTGCTAATCCCGTTGTTCTATATTGTTCTTTTGTCCAATATGTATGATAAATTATACATATTTCTATATTTAAATCTTTTGATAATTCTACTAATTTATTTAATTGATTTTCAACTATTTTTTTATTTTTTAAAGTTAACAATTCCATATTATAATTTTCTAATGGTGGATGAACTATTATTTCTTTTAAGTTGTCAAATTCAATTTTTATTTTTCTTATTAAGTTTTCAAAGTTGAATTCTTCTGTTATATCCTTCTCGTCGAAAAATTGTAACTCTACTCCTTCACTTTTTTTTATTATTTCTTTCATTTCATTACTTGTTTCTTGTATGCTAATTTTAGGATATATCTTCATTTATTACAACCTCTTTCTTTCGTTTTTAATTTTCTTTTGATTTAAATATTTTTATAGCACTTTTTAAGTTCATTTTTGTTCCATAATTTAATATTGCTGATGAATATATTTTTATTGATACTTTAGCTATTACTAAAATACATATGATTAGTATTGGTATTGATGTAACTACTTCACTCATTTTTGCACTTCCAACTAATATTCTTAATGGCATGCAGAATGGTGATGAAATTGGAAATACTGCAGCAAACAAATTTATATTGCTAGCTGGATTCATCATTGAAAAATATGATAAGTAGAATCCTATTACTGCTAATATTGCTACTGGCGTGTTAGCTGACTGGATATCTTCTGGTTTTGCTACCATTGATCCTGTTAATGCATATAGTAGTGCATACATAAAATATCCTAATAAAAAATATACTAGTGTAGCTATGCAAAATAGTGGTGTTATACTTGACATATCAAATATTCCTTCTAAGCTACCTGCTGGTAAAAATGTGTTTGCGGATAATATTGCTGTTACTGCTATTATAATTACTTGTAATAGTCCAACTATTCCTATTCCTATTGTTTTTCCTAATACTATTGTTTTAGGTGATGTTGATGTCACTAATGTTTCCATTATTTTTGAAGTCTTTTCTGTTGTTATTGAAGTAGATACTTGATATGCACAAAAATATATTGCATAAAATAGTACTATACTTAGTAGCATTGCTACTAATACATTTCCTTTTGCAGCGTTTTCATCTGTTTGAATTACATTTACATCAAAATCTGTAAACATTGCCTGTAATTGTTCTTGGGTTAATCCAGCTTTTTTTATCTGACTTGCTGTATATTGTACAGAAAAGCTCTCTATTAAGTCTTCTGGTATTGTTTCACCCATCATTATGCTTTCTACGACATAGTCTAATTTTATTTGATTTTCAACTTTGCTTACTACTAAGCAAGAATCATATTCTTTATTTTCTATCTTTTCTTTTACTTGATTTTCTGATAGATTTTCTTTTGTTATTGTATAATCATAATTCGTATTAGTATTATCTATTCTTATTTGTGTTTCTCCTAAAATATTTTCTGAATCAATTATTAATACTTTAGTTTTTTCGTCTTCGTCATTTGAGAAAATATTTACTATATTAGGAATATTAAATCCTAGTATAATTATTGCGAGTATGATTAACATTGATATTATAAATGATTTTCTTTTTATTGCTTCTTTTATTGTGAATTCCGCAACTGTTATTAAATCTTTCATTAGTTCTCACCTACCTTTTCTACAAATATTTCATGAAGTGTTGGTTTGACTAATTCATATTTTTCTATTTCTATATTATTTTTTACTAATTTTTCTAATAGTTTTTGAGCTTGGCTCTTATTTTCAATTAAAATAGTATATGTTTTATCTTTTTGATTTTTTATTGTTAATGATTCTTCTTCTATTAGTTTTGAAATTTCATTTTTGCTTTCAATTATTATTTTATTTACTGGATAAGAATTTTTTATTTCATTTAGATTTCCTTTTAATATCGTTTTTCCTTTATTCAAAATCACCACATCGTCGCAAAACTCTTCTACAGAATTCATTTGATGACTTGACATAACTATGTATTTTTCTTTTGAAACTAGTTCTAGTATTACCTCTTTTAATTGATCTGTATTTACTGGATCCAGACCACTAAAAGGTTCGTCTAATATGATTAATTCAGGGTCATGCATTACTGCTGTTATAAATTGTATTTTTTGTTGATTTCCTTTTGATAATTTTTCTGCAGGCATGTTTCTATATTCGGTCATCTTTAATCTTTCTAACCAATAATCTATACTTTTAATTGCTTCGTCTTTATTCATTCCTTTTAACTTTGCAAAATAAGTTAGTTGATCAACAATTTTTACTTTAGGATATATTCCTCTTTCTTCTGGCAAATATCCAAAATTCACTGATTTTCTATCCACATTTTTTCCATTCCATGTAATTTTACCAGTATCTTTTTTTAATATTCCTAGCATCATTCGTATTGTTGTTGTCTTTCCAGCTCCGTTTGTTCCAAGTAGAGCAAATACCCCTGGTTTTGATATTTCAAAAGATATATTGTCTACAGCTTTTTTGTTGATAAATGTTTTAGTAACATTTTCAATTGTAAGTCCCATAATTATTCTCCTTTTATTTTTCTAATAAATCTATTAATCCTGATATAAATTCTACTATTCTGTAGTACTTATATAGATATTCTTTTGTAGCTTTATCATTTACAATTGGTTTTGTTAAAATATTGTTATCAAAAAATCTAAAAAATATATTATTTTTGTTAATCATATATTCAAATTTATAATTTGTTTCTTTTTTAAATTTCGTTATGTATTCTAGTATTTCGTCTGTCAGAACTTTTCGTGCTTCGCCTATAGATTCTGCATACATAAATAAATCTTGATTTGGAATTGGATATTTTTCTTTTTTATTGTTTTTACTATTGGTTCTCATTACGTCTATTTCTTTAATTGACTTTTTTAGTGTTCCATATGCAAATATTCCTTTAAATAATTCTTTGTTGTCGCCTTTTACTGTTATGTTTGAAAGAGTTATTTGATTATTGTTTTTAGTACCGGAAATTACTCCATATGATTCTAGACTTTTGTATATTCTATTAAATCCTGATTTTCTATAGTAGCTTCCTGATAATTCTTCATTTTTTTCATATATGAATCCGTCTTTGATATGCACAGCTAATTCTGATAATGCACATTCGCTATATTTATTTTGTTTTTCAATTATTTTTCTTTCACCTTTAAATGAATAAAATGTACAAAATATAAACATCATTGTTGCAGCTGTAACAAATATATATTTTGCCATAGTAACATCGGTTATAAATGAAATAATTAAACAAACTATTATGATTCCTATAATTAATCCTTCTGATTGCCTTATGTCTTTTTTGTATTCTTTTACTATTTCTTGTTCTCTTGCTAATTTTTCATTTGTCCACTCGTATATTTTTTCAAATTCTTCGTTCATATTACTTTCCCATCTTTCGTATTATTTTGAAAAAATTATATCATACCATTTCTTTTTTTACTACTTTATAGACAAAAAATCTGTAGATATTTTTATCTACAGATTTTTTAACACTAGAAACTAGAAATTTGAAAAGTCTTCTATTTCATCTAGTTGTTTTTGAATTTCAGATGTTATCTCCCCTTCTTGTACAGAGTCGATTATAGATTCTAATGCATCTATGCTTTCTAATTTTTCTATTAAATCATTCATTGCTTCTTCAGATTCTGTCATATAATTACTTACTTCTGTTTCATCAGTCATGTCAACAGCATCTTTGTCTGATATTGTTGGTATTGATACATCTCCAACTTTTATAGAAGTTTTAGCTGTAAATGACATTTTTGCAACTAGTAAGCTTGGAACATTAGCATCTACACTTATTGTTGATGTTTCTTCATATGCTTTATCTTCATTTTTTGTTATATCTGTTTTTATAGATATTGTTCCTGTTCCCTTATCTCCTGCATCAACTTTTATAGTTAAGTCTGATTTTTTCTCTTCGATTGTGTAGTCTACTTCTACTGTAAAGTTAGCTCCTATTTCTTTAGTTAACATTTCACTTGGTTCAACTTTTAAGTTTACTCCATTTTCTTTTTCTTTTAATGTTATTTTAGCTATATCCATTGATACGCCTGACATAGAAGCACTTACTTCCATAACTGTTGATTCTTTATTAAATGTTGTTTCTAGTTTTATTTTTCCTGAATCAGCATTTATAATTATATCTGTTCTGTATACATTTGTAGTTGTAGCATAAACAACTAATTCTAATTTAACATCTAATTCTGTGCTATCAATTTCATCATTTATTTCGTCTATATTGTTATATAATTCATCTATCGCATCTTTTAATTCATCAGCTACATCTTCTTCTCCTGCTTCTTTTGCTATCTCAGCATAAGCGTCCATGCAGTTTGTTAATATGTCTTTTATTTGACTATCATCTTTAAATGTTTTTAAATATTCTTTTAATAAATCTTTTATATCTTCTTCATCTAGTTCTAATGTAAGTTTTTGACAACTTTTATCTTTTCCGTCTACTTCTACTTTTGTTTTTTCTTTTTCAATATCTTTTGATTTTTCATTAATATAGTCTTCTAATATTTTAGAATATCTTTCTTCAATTTCTTTTTGAGTTTTTTCATCAATTTCTACAGCTTTAGCTAATTTTTCAGTTTGAGCTGTAGCAGAACTTGCTATTTTCTTTATTTCATCTAAATCAATTTCTGATTCTTCTAGTAGGTCAATTAGATCTGCTTTCTTTAATACTAGCCATTTAGAATTGATTTCTTCTGAACGTATTCCAAGTTGTGATCCATCATATACTGCTTCTCCTGAAAGTTCTACATCATCAATTTTTCCATTTAAATTTACATATGCAGAATCTTTTCCATCATATCTTACATCTAAACCTAATGAACTTACATTTAATATTTCTTTTAGTGTATCTATTGCAGATTGTTCTGATGTAGATAATTCGTCAATATCTAATTCATCAATTTTGGCAGATAATTCTGTAGAAAATTCTGTTGCTGAATCTTTACTTATATTGTTTAATACTTTTATTTCTGCTCCACTCGTTTTAATTTTGTCAGGTAAACTTGTAAATGGAGTTGTAAATGATTCTCCTAATTTTTCGACACCAGCTGCCATTTTACTTTTTTTGCTTAAGTTTACATCTAATACGCCAGTGGCCAATAAAATTCCTACAACTATTGCGGCTATGATAATAACTGCAATGATGGCAATTACTATTTTTTTAGCTTTTCCGCCTTTTTTTACTTTAGTTGTTTGGTTTTCCTCGTTCATATTTCCCTCCCATAAATTTATATTAAAATTATAATACCTTATGTATTACAAACATTAAAAACTTTATCTAAATGTATATGTTTGTGAAAATTCTTGTCCGTCTATTGTCATTTCAACATCAATAGCATTGTTGGTACTATTGTAGTCAATCCAAAAATCTTGTACATTGTCACATATTTTTACTTTATTATAGTATACTTTGTTATTTACAAATGAAATAACATTATTAGTATTTAGAAACTTTATCGCTTGTCCTTTAGTATCTGTTGTTGTTGCTTCTGTTGTATTAGGAAATTCATATCCTTGTCCACTAGATTGCATAAAATTTATATTTGCTGTTATATTTTCTTCTGCTTGTGTATTTTTAGTTTCCATTAAAAAACAATAATTTAATTTACTAATATCTGTTGATGCTTGATTGTCTGCATCAACAATGTCTAATCCTTTATTGAAAAATCCTGTTATTCTTCCGACTATTACCATTACTGTTAGCAAAACTGCAATGTATGTAAGTAAACTAATTAAAGTTACACCTTTTTCTGATTTCATTATTTCACCTCTATAATAATATATCTTATAAATAATTAATTATCAATATTTTTTTCATTATTCTCTAACTTTTTTTGTAGTATGTAGTATTATTATAGTACTAACAAACTCTTCTCCTGCTAGCTTTTTTGTTTTTTCCAATAAAAAAAGATATACCTTTTTTTCAAAGGTATATCTTTTTTATATAATAAATAAAAATTATTGTAATTCAACAACTGCTCCTGCTTCAACAAATTTAGCTTTGATTTCTTCAGCTTCTTCTTTAGCAGCTCCTTCTTTAACTGTTTTAGGTGCTCCTTCAACTAAATCTTTAGCTTCTTTTAATCCTAATCCTGTTACATCTCTAACAACTTTGATTACAGCTATTTTGTTTGCTCCAGCTTCTTTTAATACAACATCAAAGTTTGTTTTTTCTTCAGCTGCTGCAGCTCCTGCTGCTCCTGCTGCTGGTGCTGCAACTGCTGCTGCAGATACTCCATATTTTTCTTCAATTCCTTTAACTAATTCTGATAATTCAATAACTGTTAAGCTATCGATTTCTTCTAATAATTTTTCTATTTTTTCCATTATAAAAATCCTCCTAATTTTTTTATTATTTTTTTGTGATTTAAAGTTCACTTCTTTTATTTTTTCTGCTTATTATTCTGCAGATTCTTTTTGTTTTGCTACTTGATCAAGTGCAACTGCAAGTTTTGAAATATTTCCAAGCAATGCTCCAGCAAGTTGAGCAATAAGTACTTCTCTTGATGGAAGTTTTGCAAGTGTGATTAGTTCTTCAGCTGTTACTACTTTGCCATCAATTACACCAGCTTTTATTTTATAGAATTCATTATTTTTAGCATATTCATATACTGCTTTTAATGATTCTAGGTAACTATCTTCTGTTGTAATAACTGCTGTAGGTCCAACTAAAAATTCATCTAATCCTTCAATTTTGCATTCTGCTAATGCTCTTCTTGTAATGTTATTTTTGATAACTGAATAGCTTCCATTAACATTTCTTAAATTTTTTCTTAATTCTGTAACGTCTGCTACATTTATTCCTCTGTAATCAGTTAAAAGAATTAAAGATGATTTTTGCATTTTTTCAGCTAATTTTTTTACTTCTTCTTCTTTTTGTTTTAAGATAACTTCGCTAGCCAAAATTACACCTCCTATTTTTATTTATTAATTAATTTTATATCTTATAAAAAATTTCACATATTTGCATTTTATAGTAAAACACAAAAAAGCTTCAATTTGCCAGATCTCGAGGCAAACTGAAGCTTTTATTTTATACTTCACAAATTTCACCTCGGTAGGTCTTATATCTGCCTACTGTCTTTGGCTATTATTTCTATTTTTATTTTTGATTTATATATAAACCAGGTCCCATTGTAGTAGAGATAGATACACTCTTAATATATTGTCCTTTTGCTGCAGCTGGTCTAGCTTTGATTATTGCATCTATAATAGTTGTATAATTTTCTAATAATTTTTCTGTTCCAAAAGAAACTTTTCCAAATCCTAAGTGAATGATATTAGTTTTGTCTAATCTATATTCAACTTTACCAGATTTAATTTCGGCTATTGCTTTTTTTACATCCATTGTAACAGTTCCTGATTTTGGGTTAGGCATTAATCCTTTTGGTCCTAATACTTTTCCTAATCTTCCTATAACACCCATCATATCAGGTGTAGCAACTATTACATCATAGTCAAACCAGTTTTCTTTTTCTATTTTTGGAACTAATTCTTCAGCTCCAACAAAATCTGCTCCAGCTTCTTCAGCCTCTTTAGCTTTATCACCTTTAGCAAATACTAATACTTTTTGAGTTTTACCAGTTCCATTTGGTAATACAACTGTTCCTCTAACTTGTTGATCTGCATGTTTGGAATCAACGCCTAATTTAACGTGTAATTCAACTGTTTGATCAAATTTTGTTTTTGGCATTTTTTCGATTATTTCTAAAGCTTCTTTAGCTTCATAATTTTTTGTAGTATCTACTAATTTAGCAGATTCTTGATATCTTTTTCCTCTTTTCATTTAAATCCTCCTTTGGTAATAACGAGTTTTT
Organism: Clostridia bacterium; assembly: GCA_017936925.1. Classification (GTDB taxonomy): domain Bacteria; phylum Bacillota; class Clostridia; order TANB77; family CAG-508; genus UMGS1994. Next base: position 187,500 of record JAGBEP010000019.1, read on the forward strand.
TACTCTCCCAATTTTATTTATTTTCTTTATTAGTCAACTACAACAACACCCATAGATCTTGCTGTACCTTCAACCATTTTCATGGCTGCTTCTACTGAAGCTGCATTTAAATCTTCCATTTTTTGTTCAGCTATTGCTTTAACTTGTTCCTTTGTAATTTTTGCAACTTTTTCAATGTTTGGCTTTCCTGATCCTTTTTGGATTTTTAAAGCCTTTTTGATTAAAACTGCAACTGGTGGAACTTTTGTTATAAATGTGAATGATTTATCTTTGTAAACAGAAATAACAACTGGTATTGTCATACCTGGTTGGTTAGCTGTTCTATCGTTAAATTCTTTAACGAATTGCATAATATTAACACCACTAGATCCTAAAGCTGGTCCAACTGGTGGAGCTGGTGTTGCTTTTCCTGCTTCAATTTGTAATTTAATAACATTAACTACTTCTTTCTCTGCCATTTTTGAGCACCTCCTTTAAAATGAACTTATTAATCAATTTTTTGCACTTGTGAAAATTCAAGCTCTACTGGAGTTTCTCTTCCAAACATAGAAACTAAAACTTTTACTTTGTGCTTTTCTTTATTAATTTCTTGTACTACACCAATGAAGTTTTCTAATGGTCCATTCATAACTCTTACGTTATCATTAACATCATAATCAATGTTAACTGGAACATCGTCAAATCCCATATTTCTGATTTCGTCATCTGTAAGTGGAATAGGATCTGTTCCTGAACCTACGAAACCTGTAACTCCTCTAGTATTTCTAACTATATACCAAGATTCTTCTGTTACAATCATTTTTATTAAAACATATCCCGGAAAAACCTTTTTAAGATTTGTTTTTCTTTTTCCTTCTTTAATTTCTACTTGCTCTTCCATAGGAACAACTATATTAAAGAAGAAATCTTCCAATTCTCTATTTTTTATTGTTTTTTCTAGGTCTGTTTTTACTTTATTTTCGTATCCAGAGTATGTATGAACTACATACCATTTTGGCTCTAAGCTATTATCAACTTGAGACATTTTGGTAGCCTCCTTTATTTAGATATTATTCAGCAGATTCTCCTTCTGTTGTTGTATCTGAAGCTTCGGCATCTAAAACTATATCTGATGAACCTTCTATTTCTTCAGTTACAGTTTCTTCTGATGTTTTGTTAGAAGTTTCATTAGTATTTTGGTTAGTATTTTCATCTTTATTTATTGCATTTGAAGTTTTTGTTATTATAAATTCATAACTCTTTTCAAATGCGAAATCTAACACAAATACTATTGCAGATATGATTATAACAATAGCAATTACTGCAGCTGTTTTAGCAACTAGCTGTTTTGCTGTTGGCCAAGTAACTTTTTTTAGCTCTGCTTTAAAATCTTTAAAGAAAGATTTGTTTTCTTTCTTTTCTTTTTTTACTTTATTCTTTTTTATGTCTTTAGCCATTCTTTTTCCTCCTTAAAGGATTATTTTGTTTCTTTGTGTGTTGTACGTTTTTTACAGAATTTGCAATATTTAATTATTTCTAATCTATCTGTATTATTTCTCTTGTTTTTTTCAGTCATGTAATTTCTTCTTTTACATTCTGTGCATTCTAATGTTATAGATTCTCTAGGTCCTTTTGCAGCCATCTACTACACCTCCGTTTTATTTTTGTGAAGTTTTTTATATTTTATTTTAACGATGTGATGCATGATAGAAATCATGCTTTAATACTTTATCACAAAACGTTTATATTGTCAATGTTTTCCACTATTTTTTGGAACTTTTTTTCTTTTTTTCTACAGAGTAACCAAATTTGCCAATTTTTTTACCCAATTCGTAATATCCCCCATTTGCATACGCAATTAAATCACATTTGCTTATATCAAATGCTCCTTTTTCGTCTATATATTTTTCTTCGCTATCAATTGATAATACATCTGCTATAAACATATGATGTGAGCCTAATTCTCTAATTTCGCTTACTTTGCATTCGATTGATACTGGAGATTCTGCTATTGCTGGTGCTTCTACAAATTGACATTTTTGTTTTGTTAATTTCATTTCTTTAAATTTGTCTACTTTTGCGCCTGTTTTTACTCCACACCAATCTGTAGCATACGCTAATTCTCTTGTAGTTAAATTAATTACAAATTCTTTTTTTTCTTTTATTATATTATAAGAATGTCTTTCTGGTTTTATTGATATATACACTTTTGCTGGATTAGTGTTTATTATTCCTGTCCATGCAACAGTTATTATATTAGATTTTTCCATATCTCCACAAGATACCATTACTGCAGGTATCGGATATACAAAAGTACCAGCTTTCCATATTCTTTTCGCCATACTATCTTTCTCCTAAATCTTCTATATTTTTTCTTCTTGGTGTAGCTGGAGGATTTGGATTAATAAACATTCTTTGCTGTGTATATTGTCCTGTTCTTGGATTTTTTTGATATAATTCTAGTATTCCTTGGTCAATTTTATATTTTGCAATTTTTCCTTCTAATGGTATATTTTTTGCTATTCTCTGAAATTCTTTTGCACAAATCACTCCGTCTCTGTCATGATTTACTACATATTCATTTCTTTCTCTATCTATTCCAACTACTCCTATGTATCCTCCATTATGTTCAATAGCTTCTTCTAAGTTAGTATTTGATAATAATACTTCTTGTGTATATCGTAATAAATTTAAATCCACGTCTTCACTTAATAGTATGCCTTCATGTAAATCTCCAGAAACTCTGAATACTTCGCCATCTAATTGGTCATCCCAAATACTAAGAGCTCCTTCTTTTTCTGAAGTTGCTTTTCTTCGAGCAGCTAGACTAGGATCTTTGTATCTTTTTATAACTTTATAATCTTTTAATTCTCTTGTAGATTTGTATGTAACTTCTCCACCTTTATTCCAGTTTCTAAATCTTCCAAATCCTATATTTCCCGTATGTATTACGATTACTTCACTATCATCTCCAGTTGTAATATCTCCAAATTTTAATGATGTTAAGGAATAATGTTTTTCTCCTGTATTTGGGTCTATTCTGGCAATGGGCTCTTCTGGCAAATATGTTACTTCTGCTATATCATGTGGTGTATATAATCTTTCTTGATTTGGATCAAAATTGAACAACAAAATTTCGTCTAATTTCATTTTGTAGTCTGGGTCTGATAAGTTTATAAATGCTTGCATTTTTCCTAGCAAAATAGCTTCTGTTTTTATAGTTTTTATTGGGTCATAATCTTCTTGTTGAATTCTAGAGTCTAGTTGTGTATTCCACTCTTTTAAGGATTTTAAGTATCTTCTTCTTACTTCTTCTATATTTGATCTAGCTTGTATAAATAATTCACTGTATTCATTGTATTTTCTTGAATTTTCTTCTCTTTGAGCTTTATATCTTAAATATTCTCTTTTGGCTCTCTCTGAAGTTTCTTCTGCTGTTCTTTTGACACTTTTTTTATCAAATTCAGAATCATCTTCAATTTGAGTACCTTTATTTTCGTCTCTAATTGCTTCCATTATGTTTAAATATGCTATTCGTAATTTGGCTAAGGCTTCTTCTCTTTCAATTTCGTCTTGATATCCATTTTTTCCTGTTATAACTTCTACTAATCTGTTATAATTTTCTCTCATTCTTGATTTTGAAATTAAATATTCTTGTCCTTTGTGGTTACCTCTACTTACCAACAATTGATTAATGTAGTTTAATCCCATGTTTTCTCCTTATTTTGCATGTTTTTCATATTCTATACATGCACATAGTTTATCTTGATAGTGATATACATCAAATTTTCCGTTATCATTTTGTATTATTTCTCCTGTATATCCGCCATTGTATTTTTCTGCTTCTGTTAAATTTAGATCTGAAAATAGTATGTCTGCGTGTAAGGCTGTAAAATCTGGGTCGCTAGTTAGTTCTGCTATATTTAAATCTGTAAATATTGTGAATTCCTTTTCTGGTATGTCTTTATCATATTCTAAATCTATTAAACTTCTATATTCTTTTTTTACTCTGTAATGTTGTAATGTGTAGTCATCTCTATAAGTGTTTCTTCCACCTTTTTGCTTGAATTTTTCATATCCTAGAGTTCCTATTTTTTGAAACATAATTATGTCATTAAATCTATTTATCATTTTGTAGATGTTTCCTTCTTTTTCGGGAATATATGATAATTCTCCTATTCCTACTTTAGAATATAATGAACTTTGATTTGGGTTGAAATTGATTAAAATTTCTTCATCTATTTCTCTTTTGCTTATTGGATTTGCTAGTATTTCAAAAGATTGGTTTTGTAATAAAAATGTTGAATATGTTTCTATTATTTCTCTTGGGTCTATTTCAACTTTTGTTAATTGTAGGTCTAGCATTTTACTTATTACTGATAATTGTCTTTCATAACCTCTTATGATTTCTACTTTTGTAGCTGAATTTCCTAATAGCAAATTTTGATATGGATTTATATATCTACATTTACTTTTGTTTTTTTCTCTTAATACTTCTTTGTAGTTTTCGGCACTTTGAAAAATTTGTCTAGCTTTATCTCTTAAATCTTGTTTTTCTACTTCATAATCTTCACTTACATCTTCTAGTATTTTTATTAAACAAATGTATGAAAATTTTAACCTTATTTTATCTTGTAATTTTTCGAATTCTGGTCTGCTTTTTCCAAATAAAAATGCTGAATCTATTAATGAGTTATATGATTCTTTTATATGTTTTTTATTTATTACATCAGCTTCTTCTTTTACAGCCTTTGTTGTGGTTAATTGTTTTACGAAATCTAACTCTATTGACATTGTTTATACCTCGCTTATTCTAGTCATTATATTGTATCATATGGCACATTAAATTCAATATGATTTGTGTTAAATATTTGTTACAATTTTATCTAAATGGCAAAAAAAATCAGAAAACCAATTATATCTAATTTGCTTTCTGATTTTTTTTATTATAAAAATAAAAAATCTGGCAACAACCTATTTTCCCAGCAAGGTAACTCGCAAGTATCTTCGGCACCTAAAGGCTTGACTTCTGTGTTCGGCATGGGTACAGGTATTTCCCTTTAAGTTATAGTCACCAGAAAATCTTAGTGTACTTCCTTAGCACACTCAAAAATACATAGATAAATATCTCTCGATGGTAAACCTTTTGTGGTTAAGCCCTCGATCTATTAGTACTGGTCAGCTACATGTATTACTACACTTACACCTCCAGCCTATCTACCAGGTCGTCTTCCTGGA
>JAGBEP010000031.1 GCA_017936925.1 Clostridia bacterium
AAAAAGAAATAGTAAATACAGTTATAGTAAAAGATTTATCTCGTTTTGGAAGAAACTATATTGAAGTTGGAAATAAGATAAATTCATTTATGAAAGATAATATAAGATTTATATCTGTTTGTGAAAAGATAGATAGTTATAAAGATAAAAAGTCAGTAGATGATATTATTTTTCCTTTAAAAAATATAATGAATGAAATGTATTGCAAAGATGTATCAGATAAATTGATAAAGACATTTGAGGTTATGAAAAAAGAGGGAAAATATATAGGAGGAATACCACCTTTTGGCTATATAAGAGATGAAAATAATAAACACAAACTAATAGTAGATGAGGCTTCAGCAAGTGTTGTAAGAAGAATATTTGATTTATGCGAATCTGGAATTGGTAATGTGTTAATTACTAAAGAATTAAATGAAAAAAATGTATTAACACCAAGCGAATATAACTGTAAGATTTTAAAAATCACATCATCAAGTAGTAAAGTTGCAAAACAATGGACAGCAAGTATTGTCGGAAAGATATTAGATAATAGAGTTTATTGTGGGGATTTAGTTCAAAACAAGACAAGAGGAATTAGTTATAAAGTACATAAGAGATTAAAAAACGATGAAGAAGATTACATTATAATTGAAAATGCACATGAACCAATTATAGAAAAAGAAAGATTTTTTAATATACAAAAAATAAGAAAAGATAGAAAGTTTAATTGGAACAGAAGAATAGAAAATATTTCTATATTTGACGGAATTGTATTTTGCAGTAATTGTAATAAGCCATTAGTAGCAACTATAAAAGAAAAAAGTATGATAAATGATACTGAAATTGATAAATATGTATTGGAATGTAAAGAATGCAATAATCAAAATGATAAACCTTATGTAATAGATGTGGACAAGTTAAAAATATGTATTTTTAGAAGTATTAAATATCATATAGATTTACTAAATGGATTTGAAAATGCAAGATTATCTGTTAAAGAAAATAAAGAATATGCAGACAAAATAAAAGAGAATGTTGAGAATTTAAAAAATAAATTAGAAAGACTTGATAAAGAAAGAACAAAATATTTCACAAAATATAGAGATATGGAAATTGACGAGCAAGAATATATTGCTTTTATCAGAGAGAATGTTAAAGAGGAAGAAAATATAAAGGAACAAATTAAAAAAGAAAAAGCAAAGTTAATGGAGGCAAGATTAAGTTATAAGAATGTTGCTGAAAATAACTGGGTAGATACTTTAATGAAATATAAAAATCAAAGGAAGATTACAAAAGAAATGTTAAATGACTTAATAGAAAAAATTTATATCAATAATGATGGTAGAAAAATTAAATTAGTATTTAAGTATGAAGACGCTTTTAAGTTAGCAATGGATTATTTGAAAATTGTAAAGGAAGGGGGAAATACTAATGCCTAGACAAAGTAAATATAATAAAGAAGAAAAAGATAATGTGAAAAGTTATCAATATAAAGCAGCAATATATATAAGATTATCAGTAGAAGATGGAGATAAAGAAGAAAGTAATAGTATAACAAATCAAAGAATGTTATTAAATCAATTTTTAAAAGATAATTCAGATATTGAAGTATATGATTATTATACAGATGATGGATTTTCTGGAACTACTTTTAATAGACCAGGATTTGAAAAATTGTTAGAAGACTTATATGAAAAGAAATTTAATACTGTTATTGTAAAAGATTTATCAAGATTAGGAAGAAACTATATTGAAGTTGGAAATTATATTGAAAAAGTATTTCCTTTATATAATATAAGATTTATTGCAGTTAATGACCAAATAGATAGCATAAAAAATCCTGAATCAGTTAATAGCATAATTGTACCTTTTAAGAATTTAATAAATGACGAATACTGTCGAGATATATCAAATAAAATAAAGGCAGTATTAAATGTAAAAATGAAAAAAGGGGAATATGTTGGAGCTTATGCACCTTATGGATATATCAAAGATCCAGATGATGTACACCATTTAATTATTGATGAAGATGCAGCAAAAGTCGTTAGAATGATATATGAACTTACTTTAAATGGATATGGAAGAACAGCAATAGCAAAAAAATTAAATGAATTAGGAATATTAAATCCAACAGGACATAGAGCAATAGATTTAAAAATGAAAACACCATTTAAGAATAATACCGATAAAGTTACATATTCTTGGTGTTCAACAACAATTAGAGATATTTTACGAAATCAAATGTATTGTGGAGATTTAGTTCAAAACAAAGGAAAACTAATTAGTTATAAAATACATAAAAGAGTATTAGTACCACAAGAAGAATGGATTATTGTAAAAGATACACATGATGCAATTATAGATAGAGATACATTTAATAAGGTACAAAAAGCAATACTAAACAGAGATACAAGAATGAATACAGATGGAAAAATATCCATATTTGCAGGACATATTAAATGTGGAGATTGCCAAAGGGCAATGAGTAAAAAGATACCAGGAAAATATAAAGGACAACCTAGAAATTATTATCATTATATGTGTTCTGCATATATGAGGTCTGGTGGAGAAATTTGTACAAAGCATAGTATAAAAAATGATGAATTAGAAAAAGCAGTTTTAGAAAGCGTAAAAGTTCAAATTGGACTTATAATGGATATGAAAAGAATAAAAGGAAAAATAGATAGTAAAACATTTAATGATAATCGTAGAAGTTATTTGCTAGAAAATATCAATAAATGTGAAGAAACATTGAATATTAAAAGAAAGTTAAGAAAAGAGGCTTACGAGGATTGGAAATTAGGCATTATTACAGAAAAGGAATATAATGACTACACCCAAGAATACGGAAGGCAAATAAGGGAAAATGAAGCATATATTGAAGAAAACTATAAAGAATTACAGAATTTAGACAAAATGAGTACCTCTGGAGAATGGATTGAATATTTTGAAAAATATCAGAATGTAAATTCATTATCAAGAGAACTTATAGATGGACTAATAGATGATATATATGTTTATGAAGATAAGAAAATTAAAGTTAAGTTTAAATATGAAGATGAATACAATTATTTAATTCAATATATAAAAAGAAGAAAGGGAGATATACTTTAAAGAGAATTTATCTCTCTTTTTTCTGTAATTTTATAGAAAAAAATTAAATTTTATGATATAATTTGAAAAGTTTTAAGGAGGTTATATATTATAACCGCAAAAACTTAAAAAACTTATGTATGAACACTTACATAAGATTATAAAAAATACGAAAAACAA
>JAGBEP010000020.1 GCA_017936925.1 Clostridia bacterium
AAAACAAATAAATTTACAAAAAGAAATTTATTATTTAGTACAAGATGAAAAAAAAGCCAAAACAAAAGTCGATAATAGCGATGATGAAATTAGAGAAAAAATTTGCAATTTAGAAGATGAAGTATCAAAGATAGAAACAAAAATAAGAAGAATGAAACCAAATATAAAGAAAAAAATAATGGAAAAAGAAGAAAATATAAACAAAGCAATAGAATCAAAAGATACATCAATACAAAAAGATAAAATAAAAGGACCAAAAGTTTTTACGAAAGCAGCAAAATTCTTTATTGGGAAAATTAAACCATATAAATTGATAGAAAAAAATGTATTTTCAAGCCTAAAAATTAGATTAGAAGTGTATAGAAATGAAGAAAAACAATTTAAAAAAATAAATGAAAAATATATAGAGGAAAATATAATACAAACGATAAATGAAATAACTGAAGAATAATGGAGGTCTTTTAAAGTGTCAGAAAAAAATAAAACAAAAGAAGTAAAAATAAATTTAAAATCTATTTTACTTATTGCAATGATTCTATTAGTATTATTGGTAATACTAATACAAACATATTTTAATAAGCTAGGAAAAATAGATAGTGCTCAAAACAATAAAACAAATACAGCAACTATAGAAATAACAGAATTTAACGAAGAAGATGCAATAACATTGTTAAATAAATATCTTGAAGAAAGATCTCTAGCATATTCAAATCCACAAGCGCTTCTAGAAAAATATAGTTTTGCAACTAACCAAGAGTTTAGCAATTTTGAAAAGACAACAGACGAAAAATTTTTAAGAACAAACATAATATATGAAGATGTAAGAAACGAAATGCAAAAATATATAACAAAAGATTTTTTTGCAAAACAATTTAAAAACATATACAAAAATTCAAATGGAATTACTCATGTAGCAATTTTAAATGTTTCAAAAGAAAACTACCAAATAACAAGGTATGAACATTTAGAGTCAAATACAAAAGAAATAATGAATGTCTGGTATAAAGTAACTAAAGATGAAGTAACATCAGAAGAAAAAAACATGAAAGTTGAATTTTCAAAAATAAATGAAAAATGGATTATATCAGATATAAAATAAAAAAATGTTGCAAAAATAAAAAAATGGTGTTAAAATAAATAATCATATTAAAAATCAATGAAAAAGCTAGTAAATTTAGAAAAAATATAGAAAGAGAAAATAAGTGATGCGCTGAGAGCTTATTATATATTCTAAATTGAACTTTCACTTTGGAGATTCTATACAAAAATATAGACGGTAGCTACGTTAAAGCTTTAAAGAGGTTAATATTTAATTAATAAAATTAGGTGGTACCACGAATATATAAAAGTATTTCGTCCTATGTGGATGAAATACTTTTTTTATATTAGATTTTTTTGTACTACTAATAAAATAAGGAGGAAGTATTTTGAAAGAGCAAATTAGTAAAATTCAAAAAGAAGCATTAGAAAATGTAAAAAACAGCAAAGACCTAAAAGAACTAAATGATATCCGCGTAAAATATTTAGGAAAAAAAGGTGAATTAACACTTTTGCTAAGACAAATGGGAAGTCTATCAGCAGAAGAAAGACCAATAATGGGAGCAGCTGTAAATACAGCAAAGCAAGAAGTAGAAGAAAAAATTCAAGAAAAAGAAGAAGCTTTAAGAAAACTTGAAATGGAAGAAAAATTAGAAAAAGAAGAGATTGATATAACACTTCCAAGTCAAAAAATAACAAGAGGAAGCAAACATCCTTTAAACAGAGTAATTGAAGAAGTAGAAGATTTATTTGTATCAATGGGATATGACGTAGTTTCAGGACCAGAGTTAGAAACAGATGAATACTGTTTTGAAAGATTAAATTTACCGAAAGGACATCCAGCAAGAGATATGCAAGATAGTTTTTATATAACAGCTGACTATCTTCTAAGAACACAAACTTCAAGTGTGCAAGCTAGAACAATGATGGCAAACAAAGAGAAAAGTCCAATAAGAGTAATTGTTCCAGGAAAAACATTTAGAAGAGAAGATGATGCTACACACTCTCACCAGTTCAATCAAGTTGAAGGTCTAGTAGTAGATAAAAATATATCATTAGCAGATCTAAAAGGAACATTAGAAGTATTTATGAAAAAAATGTTAGGACAAAATACAGAATTACGTTTTAGACCAAGTTATTTCCCATTCACAGAACCATCATATGAAGTAGATGTAACATGTTTCAAATGTGGAGGAAAAGGATGCAATCTTTGTAAACAAACTGGTTGGATTGAATTATTAGGTTCGGGAATTGTTCATCCAAATGTATTAAAAATGAATGGATATGACCCAGAAAAATATTCAGGATTTGCTTTCGGTGTCGGTTTAGATAGATTAGCAATGTTCAAATATGGAATAACAGATATAAGACTTTTATATCAGAATGATGTAAGATTCTTAAAACAATTTGATAGAAAGGATGAAGAAAATGAAATTAAGTATTAATTTTTTAAAAGACTATGTTGATTTAGACGAAACCATAGATGTAATAAAAATTGCTGAAGATATGACAAATGCTGGAAGCGAATATGATGAAGCTGGGAAATTAATAAATGCAACCGGATTAGTAATAGCAGAAGTTATTGAGTGTAAAGATCATCCAGATTCAGATCATTTACATTGCTGCAAAGTAAATACTGGAAAAGAAATATTAAATATCGTATGCGGAGCACCTAATGTAAGAAAAGGGTTAAAAGTAATATTAGCATTAGATGGTGCCCAACTACCAGGAGGAGTTATAAAAAGAGGAGTGATAAGAGGCGAAGAATCAAATGGAATGATTTGTTCAATAGCTGAATTAGGATTGGAATCAAAATTCCTAAAAGAAGAAGATAAAGCGGGTATACACGAATTACCTCAAGATGCTCCGATAGGAGAAGATCCAATTAAATATATGCAAATGGATGATAGTGTAATCGATTTCGATTTAACTGCTAATAGAGGAGATCTATTAAGTATTTTAGGAATGGCATATGAGATAGGAGCTATATATGATAAAAAAGTAAAAGATATAGACTTATCACATAAAGAAAATAAAGAAGATATAAATGATATATTCAAAATAAAAGTAAATACAGATAATTGTTCCATCTTTTTAGGAAAGAAAATAAAAAATGTAACAATAAAAGAAAGTCCAGAATTTATAAAAAACAGACTTATTGCATCAGGAATAAGACCTATAAATAATGTAGTAGATATAAGCAACTATGTAATGCTAGAAACAGGGCAACCATTACACTTCTATGATGCTGACTGCTTAAAAGGATGCTTAGAAGTAAGAATGGCAAAAGAAGGAGAAAAATTAAGAACATTAGATAATATAGAAAGAACATTAAAAGCAGAAGATATAGTAATTTCTGATGGAGAAAAAGCGATAGGATTAGCAGGAGTAATGGGAGGATATGACACAGAAATAACTGATAAAACAAAAAATATAATAATAGAATCTGCAATATTTGATTCAGTAAAAGTTAGAAGAACATCTAATGCAATATTAAGAAGTGAAGCAAGTAATAGATTTGAAAAAGGATTAGATCCAAATAGAACTTACATGGCAATTGAAAGATCATGCAATCTTTTAGAAAAATATGCTGATGCAGAAATAGTAGGTGGATTAGCAATATATGATACAACTGAAAAAGAAGATAAAGTAATTGATATTACTGCTAAAAACATAAATGCAATTTTAGGAATGGAAATATCAGAAAAAGATATTTTAGATGTATTCAGAAGACTTGGATTTAAATCATCAGTAAAAAATGACATTATAACTGTAAGTGTTCCAAGAAGAAGAATAGATATATCTATAAAAGAAGACTTAATAGAAGAAGTAGGACGTATATATGGGGTAAATAATATAAAAGGAAAATTACCAAATATACTACCTAAAATGGGAAGCTATGACAAAGTATCAAGACAAATTAGAAATAAAATGATAGATTTAGGATTAAATGAAACATTATCATATGTATTAGTACCAGAAGCTGATAGCAAAATGTTTACAAAGGATGACTATGAAGTAGTAAAATTACTAGATCCACTATCAGAAGACAAAAATACATTAAGACATAGTTTATCAATTGCTTTATATAAAATTTATGAATATAACAAAGCAAGAAATAACAAGGATGCATGTATATATGAACTTGGAAAAGCATTCCAGAAAAAAGGTGAAGAATATTCTGAAACACAGAAGATAGCAGCGTTAATGTCAGGAGATTATTACCTAGGAATAGATAAGAAAAAAGTTGATTTTTACGTTATAAAAGGTGTTGCAGAAGAAATTTTAGATTATCTAGGATATAACGGAAGATATAGCTTTATAAAAGATAAAGAAAAAATGCCAGATCAAATGCACCCAGGTCAATCAGCAATTATATCAGTCAACAATGATTATGTAGGAATAATTGGAAAAATACATCCAGAAATTGAATCAGAAGACGTATATATATTAGAAATAGATTTAGATAAACTATTAGCTAAAAAAGTTGGAAAAATGAAATATAAAGAAATTTCAAAATTTCCATCAATAAAAAAAGATTTAGCATTAGTAGTAGATAAAAAATTAACAGCACAGGAAATAAGTACTAAAATAAAGAAATATGCAGGTTCAATGTTAGATAGCCAAGAAGTATTTGATGTATATACAGGAAAAGGAATTGACGAAGATAAAAAGAGTATAGCTTTTTCATTAACATTTGCAAAAACAGATAGAACATTAACAGACGAGGAAATAAATGAAGTAATGGAAAAAATAATAGCAGGCGTAAAAAAAGACCTTAAAGCAGAACTAAGATAAAATTTAATATTATAAAAATTAATAAAAGACTATATATTTGTACTGAGCCTAAATTATTAAATAAAAACTTAATAAAAGGTTCACATCAAAATGTAGTCTTTATTTTTTGAATATCATAAACATTAAATTAAATAAAAAAAGGGTAAAGCTGGTAGCCCAGCTTCACCCCCGCCAACAAAAAGCAACATTAGCCGTAAACAGCCAACCACAGATTACCTACTGTACCTCCTGGAGATTCAGAAACAAAGACTTCTGAGCCTTTATGAGCATTAAGCCAAAAAGACTCAAAAGAAGGAAAAACATATGGATCAATGCTATAATCTCCATGGTCACGAAGAACCATAAAAATTTCAGCATGCTCCAAATCTTCGAGTTTCCCAACCTTCTTGATATCAATAATGACATCAGATACAGAATCTGCCGAGTGTTTTGCTTTCATGTTGACACCTCCTCTCTTGCGGAAAATAGATGTCGTACTTAAAAGAAAAACCTTCCGAAAAGAGATTTTCCAATTAAGGTATCACAATTATATCACAAAAGTGCCTAAATACCAAGATTTATTTTTTTGCAATTAAACATAAAAAATAGAGATTATCATAAAATAATCTCTATTAAAAAATCGAACATTAAAATTCACAATTATTTGGAGTTCTAGGAAAAGGAATAACATCACGAATATTTGGAATACCTGTAATATACATCATTAATCTTTCAAAACCAAGGCCAAAACCTGAATGTGTTATACTACCATATCTTCTAAGATCTAGATACCACCAATAATCTTCTTTATTTAATCCAAGTTCATTCATTCTATTTTCAAGTTTTTCTAAGTTATCTTCTCTTTGGCTACCACCTATAAGTTCTCCAATACCAGGAACTAGTAAGTCAGTAGCAGCAACAGTTTTTCCATCATTGTTTTGCTTCATATAAAAAGCCTTAATATCCATAGGATAATCAGTAACAAAAACAGGTTTACCAAAAACAACCTCGCTTAAATATCTTTCATGTTCAGTTTGAATATCAGTTCCCCATTCAACAGGAAATTCAAAATTACTATTATTTTTCTCTAATTCTTTTATAGCATCAGTGTAAGAAATTCTACCAAAATCAGAGTTAATAACATTATTAAGTCTCTCTAATAATCCAGAACTAACAAATTTATCAAAAAATTCCATTTCTTCTGGAGCATTTTCTAATACATCTTTAATAACATATTTAAGCATATCTTCAGCCAAATCCATATCATCAGCTAAATCAGCAAAACAAATTTCAGGTTCTATCATCCAGAATTCTGCAGCATGCTTAACAGTATTAGAATTTTCAGCTCTAAAAGTAGGTCCAAAAGTATAAACATTTCTAAAAGCAAATGCATATGTTTCAACATCTAATTGTCCACTAACAGTTAAATGAGCAGGTCTTCCAAAAAAGTCTTTTGAGTAATCCATCTTATCTTTATCATCTTTAGGCAAATTATTTAAATCACAAGAAGTAACAGTAAACATTTCTCCAGCACCTTCAGCATCACTTGAAGTAATTATAGGTGTATGAACATAAACAAACCCTCGTTCTTGAAAAAATTTATGAATAGCAAAAGAAAGAACAGAACGAACTCTAAAAGCAGCGTTAAAAGTATTTGTTCTTGGACGCAAATGAGAAATAGTTCTTAAATATTCAAAAGTATGCCTTTTTTTCTGAAGCGGATAATCAGAAGAAGCTTGATTAAAAATTTCAACTTCAGAAGCCTGAATCTCAAAAGGTTGCTTAGCATTTTCTGTTTTGACTAATGTACCTTTAATAATTATTGAAGAAGCAATAGTTAATTTTTTTATTTCTTCAAAATTTTCTAGAGAATCAGTAAAAACAACTTGTACATTTTTAAAGAAAGAACCATCATTAATTTCTATAAAACCAAAAGTTTTTGAATCTCTAACAGTTCTAACCCAGCCAGAAATTGTAACAGAATTGTTAATATATTTTTCAGTATTTCGATATAAATCTTTAATTAAAATAAAATTCTTATTCATAAAAATATCCTTTCTAATCATTATTAATAGTATATTTATTATATAACATTTTTATAAAAAAACAAGAAGAAAAAGACAAGAGAAATTTTAATCGAAAGTTGACAGTAAAATAATTAAAAATATATAATAAAAACATATAAAATTTTATTATTAATAGGAGGAGAAAATGAAGAAAGGTAAAATTTTTATTATAGCTATAATATTAATAGCCATAGTAGTTGTAGGATGTGTACTAGGATTACAATACTTTAATAAAGACAATAAAAATGAAGTATCTAAAATAGAAGAAAATGAAATAACAACAGAAACAGAAGTAAAAAAAATGAGTGAATATCGAATCGAAGAAGGAATTTCAAATTTTGATTTAGCTTTCCTAAAAATCGAAAATCCTAGAGAAAATATGATATATAGCCCCCTTTCAATTAAATATGCATTAGGAATGTTAGAAGAAGCAGCAGAAGGGAAAACAAAAGAAGAAATAGCAAATATATTAAGTGATTATCAAATAAAAGAATACACTAATAGTAAAAACATGGCTTTTGGAAACGCATTATTTGTTCGTGATACATTTAATGTAAGAAATGAGTATAAAACGTTATTAGAAAAATCTTATAATGCAGACGTAATAACAGATTCATTCCAAAACGGAAATACTATTAATAAATGGGTAAGCGAAAAAACATTAAATTTAATAAATGATATTGTAGATGATGAGAACGTTAAAAACCTAGACTTTGCTCTTGTTAACGCTCTTGGAATTGATATGGAATGGAACAACAAGTTTTTCATGGCAAGTGATTTAAATAATATAACAGATGAAAACATTAAATATGAATGCAACTATTCACATATAAACAATACTAATTGGATGGCACCAAATACAGTAAGTTCAAACAATTTTAATAACGAATCAAATAAAGTATCTGGCATGGAAATATATGCCACATTAAACAATTATGACATTATTAATGATTTAGGAGAAGAATATATAAGAAAAACTGTTACAGAAGAATTTACTAAATGGGCTAAAGGAGAAGGAAGAGAATATGAAGACATGTTTAATGGAGACTATTCAGATGAAAATATTGCTAAACAGGCAGAAAAATATTTAGATGGAAGCGATGATAGCAATTATACATCAGAAAACGGGTATTTAAAAGAACTTGCTTCAAGCTATAAAGATGTTTCATATTCTACAGATTTTTCTTTATATGTTGATGATGATGTAAAAATGTTTGCTAAAGATTTAAAAGAATACGATGGAACTACTTTAGAGTATATAGCAATAATGCCAACAAATGATGAACTTGAAGACTTCATAGAAAATACAACAGCAGAAGAAATAAAAGATTTAATTAGCAATCTAAAAGAATTAAAATTAGAAAACTTTAATGATGGAGTTATAACAGAAATTTCTGGATATATACCAAAATTCAAATTTGAATATGACCTAAATTTAATAGATGACTTAAATAAAATGGGAATTGAAAAAGTTTTCAAACAAGAAGAGGCAGAGCTTGCTAACCTATGCGAAGAAGATGGAACATATATCTCAAATGCTAAGCACAAAGCTAATATAGAATTTACTCAAGACGGAATAAAAGCTTCTGCAGCAACTATGGCAGGTGGATTAGGTGCTGGAAGTTGGTTTGATTATATATTTGATGTTCCAATAGAAAAAATTGATTTAACATTTGATAAACCATATATGTTCTTAATAAGAGATAAAAGCAATGGAGAAATTTGGTTTGCTGGTAATGTATATGAACCACTTTCATGGGATGAAGATGAAACTGCACCAGAATTTGAATATTAAAAAATACATAATCTAAAAAATAATAAAAGAGCTATAAAATAAACAAAAATTTTATAAGCTCTTTTTTATTTTACAAACAAGCAGTAAAAAAGTATTGCAAAAAAATAATAATATGATAAAATAAAGAAAATTTGTTTGGTAAGGAGAAAAATATGTACGCATATATAAAAGGAACATTAGAAGAAAAGGCTAAAGACTCTATAGTAATTGAAACTTCAGGAATAGGTTATAAAATTTACGTATCAGAAAACACAATGTCAAAATTAGGAGAACTAGGAGAAAAAGTAAAAATATATACACATTATCATGTAAGAGAAGACAATATAAGCCTTTATGGTTTTAATAGCAATGAAGAACTAAAAATGTTTGAATTGTTACTACAAGTAAGCGGAGTAGGAGCCAAAACTGCAATAGCAATGCTATCTAATATTACTCCATCAAAATTTGCTTTAGCAATAATATCCAATGATTTAAAAACACTAACGAAAATACCTGGAATAGGAAATAAATCAGCTCAAAGAATGGTTTTAGAACTAAAAGATAAATTAAAAACAGAAACAGCAATAGATCAAAATGAAGAAACAGATATTGAAACAGACAATAGTGAGTCATTAAATGAAGCTACTCAAGCTCTTCAAATTTTAGGATATAATAAAAATGAAATTACAAAAGTGTTTGATAAATTTGAAACAAAGAAATTATCAACAGAAGAAATAATAAAAAATGCACTAAAATTATTAGCAAGATAGGAGCAAGTTATGAATGAATCTCAACCATTAGCATATAGAATGAGACCAAAGTCATTAGAAGAATTTGTTGGTCAAGAACACATTATTGGAAAAGATAAACTATTATATAGAACAATAAAAGCAGATCGATTATCCAGTTTAATATTATGGGGACCTCCAGGATGCGGAAAAACATCACTAGCAAAAGTAATTAGTGAAACTACAAAATATCAATTTAAAAAAATAAATGCTGTAACTTCAGGGGTATCAGACATAAAAAATGCAGTTCAGGAAGCAAGTAATCTTTTAATGAATCCAACAGGAAAATGCATATTATTTATAGATGAGATTCATAGATTCAATAAACTTCAACAAGATGCTTTACTTCCATATGTAGAAGATGGAACAGTTATTTTAATAGGAGCTACTACAGAAAATCCATATTTTGAGGTAAATAAAGCTTTAATATCAAGATCAATGGTAATAAAATTAGAACCACTAAAAAAAGAAGATATTATAAAAGTAATAAAAAATGCACTAATCTCTAAAGAAGGATTAGGAAACTATAACGTAAAAATATCAGAAGACACAATAGAAAAGATTGCTGAAATATCTGGAGGAGATGTTAGAACCGCACTAAATGGCTTAGAAATTGCAGTACTTACTACAAAAATGAATTCAAAAGGAGAAATAGAAATAACAGACGAAATAGCTGCACAAAGCTTCAATAAGAAAAAATCAATGTTCGACAAAAGTGGAGATAGCCACTATGACAACATTAGTGCAATGATAAAATCTCTTAGAGGAAGTGATCCAGATGCAGCAATATTTTATTTAGCTAGAGCAATAGATGCTGGAGAAGATCCTATGTTTCTTGCAAGAAGATTAGTAATATCAGCATCCGAAGATGTAGGACTAGCTAATCCACAAGCATTAGTAATAGCAACATCTGCAATGCAAGCAGTATCTTATGTAGGAATGCCAGAAGGAAGAATTATTTTAGCAGAAGCAGCTATATATATAGCAAAATCTAAAAAATCCAATGCATCTTATAATGCAATAAATAAAGCTTTAGCAGATGTATCTAGTAAAGATACAGGTACGATTCCAATGCATATAAGAAATGCACCAGCAGAAGGAATGACCGAATTTGGATATGGACAAGGATATAAATATCCTCATGATTATCCAGGTCATTATGTTGAGCAACAATATCTACCAGATAAAATGCTAGGAACAAAGTATTATATTCCAGACGAAAATATAACAGATAAAAAAATAACATCAGATCCAAAAAAATAAAATATAAGGAGAAATAAAATGATTCATCAAATGAAATTACAACCAAATCAATATTCATTCATGAAAGATGGTACAAAAAGAATTGAAATAAGATTAAACGATGAAAAAAGAAAAAGAATAAAAATAGGAGATACAATAAAATTTTTCAAAGAGCCTGATTTAGAAGAAAGTTTCGAAACTAAAGTAGTAGAACTAAACCATTACAAGAACTTTGAAAAACTATTTGAAAACTACGATATTGATATATTAGCAGATAAATCAATAACTAAAGAAGAACTATTAAAAGAACTTGAAAAATTTTACACAAAAGAAAAACAAAAAGAATATGGTGTGCTAGGAATAAAAATTGAAAAAGTATAAATTAAAAATAAGTATAAAGTTTGAAGTAACTTATTAAATATATTTCAAATTTTATACTTATTTTTTTATTAAAACTTAGTATTAAATATAAAAAATAAGGCAAAATATGAATATGAAAACAAGAATAACAGGATTAATTACTGGAATAATAAGTGGATTATTTGGAGCAGGAGGAGGAATGATATTAGTTCCGGCATTTACATTTATTAATAAATTAGATGAAAAAGAAGCAAGAAGTACATCAATATTCTGCATGCTTCCAATAGTAGCGATAAGTTGTATAATATATGGAAAAAATAAATATCTTGACTGGAACATTGGAATAAAGTCAGCAATTGGAGGAATAATAGGAGCCATAATAGGAAGCATTTTACTAAAAAAATTAGACAATCAAGTTTTAAAAATTTTATTTACAGTATTTTTGCTATTTGTATCAATAAGAATGGTGATTAATTAATGGAAATATTTTTTGGACTTATATCAGGAATTGTAACAAGTTTAGGAATGGGTGGAGGAACAATTTTAATATTATTGCTTACAATATTTTTAAATATTGATCAACATATATCACAAGCAACTAATCTTATATTTTTCATTCCAACATCATTAGTAGCCACATTAATTAACGTAAAGAATAAAAAAATAAATTTTCAAATCTCGAAAAAAATCATAACATACGGAGTGATTGGAGCAATAATAGGAAGCTTTATTTCAGGAAAATTACCAAATCAAAAACTTAAAAAAATATTTGGAATTTTTTTGTTCATTATAGCAATTTTTCAAATATATGAAATTTATACAACGCATAGAAAAAATAAAAAAACAAATACTAAAAATAAATAAAAATTGTAGGAGGTAAAAATGAAGTTTATAAAAGGTGCACTTATGGGATCAATGGCAACTGCAACAGCCATGATGCTATATCAAGATATAAGTAAAAAAGAAAAAAGTAAAATAATGAAAAAAGGTAAACAACTAGCTAAAAAAGTAGGTGTATTATAAAAAATCCCCTTAAAACTTATAAGGGGATTTTTTTATAATAATAGAAAATTATTTTGCAAATACAGTATTTTTATGCAAAATGTTTTTACAAAGACGAGCTATTCTTCTTTTGAAGGAAATAAAGGCATGGATTCATCGCAACAAGGCTTTTCTTGTTTATGACAAGGTTCTAATTTAGTACCTCTTAAACATCTTTTTTTTCTAACAGGACAATCCTCACAAACTTTAATATGTTTTACTCTATCAACCCATATTTGTATTTCATAAGAAGCTTCAGGACAAAGTGGTCCAAATACAAATTCACCATTTTTATCTGAGAAAGTATGAGAAACAGGTCTACGTTCATCTTCTCCATATTTCTTTATAACTTCAATTAATTTAATAACTGCATCTTGAATAACATCTCCATGCTCATCTTTTAAAACACCATAAATTACGTTTCTATCATCATGAGGAACAACGATTTCGAGATCAAATTGTTTACCTTTTTCAATAAAACCATCAACTTTTACAACTGGAAATACATCTTTTTCTATATCCATATTCATCTCATCCTTTACATAAATTAGCTTTCGCTTAGTATATATTATGAAAATTAGGAAAAAATGTGAAAAAGAAGCATATAATTAAATAAAAAGAAAGGGGAATATTGCCTTGCCTGTGATAGGAATAATTACAAACAATACTAATATAATAGAAATTGAAGAAAAACTGAAATCACATAAAATAAAAGAGAAAAATATAATTATCATAACAAAAGAAAACATCAGTAACATCAAAAATGTAAGATTTGATTTTATAATTATATACGAAGAATTAGAAGAAAATGAAATAACAAAAAAAGTCTTAAAATCATGCAAATATATACTAATTAATAGTGACTACAAAAAGAATTTAAAATTAATAAGCGAAAACATGAATTCATATGTAATAACATTTGGATTTAACAGTAAGGCAAGTATAAGTATAGTAAGCAATGAAAATGAAGAAATAATTCTAGATATACAAAGAGAAATAGAATTAGAAAATAACAAAAAAATAGAATGTCAAGAAATAAAAATGCAAAATAATTTTGCAAAAAAGTACCTTTATGAAGAAATTTCAATGAAAATTTTAACAATTTTGCTAAAAATATAAACTTTTTATGTAGACAAAAATGGAAAAAGGTGCTATAATGTAGATGTTTCTAAAGAATTTTAAAAAACAGACATAAATGAAAATACAGTAGATAAAAATAAGGAGGAAAAAAGAGTGGTTACAAATTTATTAGAAAATAACCATCTAGTATTAGTGGGAAAAGTTACAAGTGAAAAAACATATAGTCATGAGATATATGGAGAAAAATTTTACATATTTGATTTAGAAGTACCTAGATTAAGCTCAGCAGTTGATGTTATTCCAATAACTGTATCAGAAAGATTATTAACAGGACTAAATTTAGAAATAGGCAAAAAATTATCTGTTGAAGGTCAATTCAGATCTTACAATAGCTATCAAAATGAAAGAAATAAACTAATTTTAACAGTATTTGCCAAAGACATTGTTGAAATTAATGATGAAAGTATCGAAGAATCAGAAGAAAGCCAAGAAGAGAAAAAAGATGCAATAACAAACGAAGTTACTTTATCAGGGTATGTTTGTAAAAAACCGATTTATAGACAAACACCATTTGATAGAGAAATTGCAGATTTACTATTAGCAGTAAATAGAGCATATAATAAATCAGATTATATACCTTGTATAGCTTGGGGAAGAAATGCAAGATTTTGCCAAAACATGGAAGTTGGAACTGAAGTAAAAATAGTAGGAAGAGTTCAAAGCAGAAAATATGAGAAAAAATTTGAAGACGGAACTTCAGAAACTAGAGTAGCATATGAAGTGTCAATTTCAAGTATGGAAATAGTAGAGAAAAAAGACGAAACTAACGAAGATGTTGGTTAATTTTAAAAATATAACAAAAATAAAAGTAGAGAAGTCTACTTTTATTTTTTTGTAAAATGTAGAATATATCATTTTTATCAGAAAATTAAAAATTATATATACAGATTTAAAAAAGTTTTTTGATAAGAATACTATAACTAATTGAATGTAATAAAAAATTTTGATATAATCCATATGTAAATAAATATAAAAGGTGGTTTTTTATGATATTAAAAGCTATAACATTTAATATGTGCCATGGAGAAGGAATTGACAGAAAAATAGATGTTGAAAGACAAGCTAAATTTTTAAGAAAATACAAGCCAGATATAATTTTTTTACAAGAAATAGACATGTATACTCAAAGAGTGTATAGTGAAAACCAAATTTACACATTTTCAAAATACGTAGAACTACCATATAGAACCATGGGAATAAATATCAAATATAAAAATGGTTATTATGGTGATGGAATTTTATCAAGATTTCCAATAGAATATTCCACTAATTATTTAATGCCATTAGTAGATAAAAACAATGAACAGCGTGGAATTTTATGCAATAAAATATCTTTTGGAACAACAAAATTAAATTTATTTTCAGTTCACTATCCAACAAATTTTGAAGAAAGAAAATTAGGAACAGAAGAATTAGTCAATATAATCGAAAAAATAGATGAAAGTGAAATAATAATTGTAGGTGGAGATTTTAACATAGGTGTAGAAAAAATAGGAAAACATAAATACAAATACGAGAAAAGTGATAAATATGTAGAATATGAAATGCTAAAAGAAATACTAAATAAAGTTAATAATACTGAAGATACATGGTTTTCATCAACAGGTCAAGGCTGTATAGATACGATGTTCTATTCTAAAAATATTAAATTACTAAAACAAGAAACAATAAAAACGAAGTATTCAGACCATAGTGCTGTGTATGCAGAATTTGAAGTTTGAGAATAAGGAGAGCAAATGGAAGAACAGAAAAAAATAAATAGATATAAATTTCATGTGATAGCAGCATTTTTAATCATTATATATTGCTTATCAATAGCGCCAAAAAGCTTACAAAATGATGCTTTTTACACAATAAAAGTTGGAGAGTATATAGCGCAAAATGGAATAGGAAATCTAAATTCAGATCCATTTTCATGGATAGAATTACCATATACATTTCCACACTGGCTATATGATTTATCTATGTATGGAATACATTGTTTGGCAGGATGGACTGGAATATATGTATCAACAATAATACTAACATGTATATTAGGAATAAGTATATATTTTACATCAAACAAAATATCAAAAAATGCACCGGTATCAGCAATCATAACATTTATTGCAATGTATCTAATGAAACCATATATAACAGCAAGAGCACAATTAGTAACATTTTCACTCATGATAATAACGATATATTTAATAGAAAAATTTCTCGAAAAAGCTAAAAAAAGATATGCAATAGCATTAATTGGAGTATCACTATTAATAGTAAATTTGCATATGGCAGTTTGGCCATTCTTCTTTGTTCTATTTTTACCATATATAGCAGAATATATTTTATCATTAGATATATTTACAATTGATTTAATAGTGAAACTTAAAATATGGCTAGTAAAAAAATATGTAAAAGAAAATAAAGAAGAAAAAATAAAAATATTAGAAGAGAAAATAAAAAATAATCAAAGAAATAGAAAGCAAGCAAGAGAAAATCCGTATAAAGTCAGAATTACTAGAAATGACAATATGAAAAAATTAATATTAGTAATGATAATATGTGGATTTATGGGAGTACTAACACCTACAGGAATAACTACACCATACACATATTTAGCTAAAACTATGGTAGGAAATACAGTAAAAGTAATTAATGAACATCTACCATTAGACCTAGCAAGTAATCAAGATTTTGTAGCATTTTTTGTAGCATTTATAGTTGTACTTACATTTATAGATATAAAAATAGATTTCAAACACCTATGTTATTATTTAGGAATATTATATTTAGCTTTAAATTCAAGAAGACAAGTTTCAATATTTTTAATTATTTGTACACCAATACTTGCAAAATTAATAGCTGAAATATTTGAAAGATATGCACCAGAGTTGCAAGAAAAAACTATAAAATTTATCAATAATTTCTATGTGAAAGTCTGTATAACAACAGCTATAATAATTGTGGCAATTCAAGGTATAAAACAACGATTATCTGAAAAATACTATTATGCAAATGATTATCCAGTATATGCAGTAGAATGGATAAAAGAAAACTTAGATTATAAGAACATAAAATTATTTAATGAATATAACTATGGAAGCTATCTTCTATACAGTGGAATACCAGTTATAATAGATTCAAGAGCAGATTTATATTCACCAGAATTTAACGGAAAAAATGATATTTTTATGGACGTCCAAAATGTAGCAACAGGAGAAGCAGATTATAAAGAAACATTTGAAGCTTATGGAGTAACTCATGTAATAACATATTCAGATTCTAGATTATGTAAAAAACTACAAGCAAGTGCTAAATATGAAAAAATATATCCTTTAACAGAAGAAGAAAAATCATTAGACAATAGATTTGTAATATATCAAAAAATAATTGAAGAACCTATAGAAACCAGTATAGAACTAATAGAAAGTAACAATTGATCAAGAAAGGATTATAGAATTGAAAAAAGAATATCTATCACAAGAAGAAGGAATAAGGTTAGATAAATATTTATCAAAAGTAGATGGCGAACTTTCAAGAGTAATGATACAAAAATTAATAGAAAATAAAAAAGTTTTTGTAAACAAAAAAATAGAAAAAGCTTCTTATAAAGTTAAAATTAATGATACAATAGAAATGGAAATAGAAAAACCACAAGAAACCAAACTAAAACCAGAAGAAATTCCTTTAAATGTTATATATGAAGACAATGACATCATAATAATAAATAAAGAAAAAGGAATGTGTGTGCATCCAGGAAATGGAAACCCAGATGGAACATTAGCAAATGCAATAATGGCAAGATGTAAAGATTCTTTATCAGGGATAGGTGGACAAATAAGACCAGGAATTGTGCATAGAATTGACAAAGATACATCAGGAATAATAATTGTAGCTAAAAATGATAAATCACATATTAGTATAAGTAACCAAATAAAAGAACATTTAACAACTAAAACTTACATTGCATTAGTAAGAGGAATAGTAAGAGAAAATGAAGCAAGTATAGATATGCCAATTGGAAGAAGTAAAAAAGACAGAAAGAAAATGGCAGTAGATAAAGATGGAAAAAATGCAATAACACATTTCAAAGTATTAAAAAGATATTCAGATTGTACATTACT
Source organism: Clostridia bacterium (assembly GCA_017936925.1). Lineage (GTDB taxonomy): Bacteria > Bacillota > Clostridia > TANB77 > CAG-508 > UMGS1994. The sequence goes on from JAGBEP010000020.1 coordinate 17,333, forward strand.
AGAAATAATAATAGAAACAGGAAGAACACATCAAATAAGAGTACATTTATCTCAAATAGGTTATCCTATAATAGGTGATTATACTTATTCAAACGGAAAAAATAGATTTGGAATAGAAGGCCAAATGCTACACGCATATAAAATAAAATTTGTACATCCAACTACTAAAAAAGAAGTAGAATTTACAGCAGAGTTGCCTGAATATTTCAAAAAAATATTAGAAGAATTAGATAAAAAAGAGGAATAAAAGTGGAAGAAAGATTGCAAAAATATTTAGCAAGTTGCGGAATTGCATCAAGAAGAAAATGTGAAGAATTAATCTTACAAGGCAAGGTTTCTGTAAATGGAAAAATTGTTACAGAACTAGGTACTAAAATAAATCCTAAAAATGATAAAATTGAGTACAATGGAAAAGAAGTAAAACAAATAGAAAATAAAATTTATATTTTATTAAATAAACCTATAGGATATGTAACTACAGTAAAAGAACAATTTGGAAGAGATAAAATAACAGATTTAGTTAAAGTAAAAGAAAGACTAGTTCCAGTAGGAAGATTAGATATGTATACATCTGGAGCAATAATATTAACAAATGATGGCGATTTTGTTTATAAGGTAACTCATCCCAAAAATGAAGTTACAAAAACATATACAGTAACATTAAAAGGACAAGTATCAGAAGAAGAAATTGAAAAACTAAGAAAAGGTATTGCGCTAGATGATGGTTTTACAACTAGTCCCGCAAAAGTAAAAAAAATCATGGAAGATACAGAGAATAACAAAACAAGACTAGAAATTGTTATACACGAAGGAAAAAATAGAGAAGTAAGAAGAATGTGCGATGCAATAAACAAAAAAGTTTTAGCACTTCATAGAAGCAAAATTGGAAATATCAATTTAGAGGGACTTACAATAGGAAAGTGGAGATATTTAAGAGAAAATGAAATAAATAGTCTTTTAAAATAAAGTACTCCACTAAAAAACAAACACACACGAAAGAAGAGGAGAAAAAATGAATTTTAAATACGAAAGAAAAGAATTAGGTCAAGATAAAATTAATTGGATCCAAAATGAAGCAAAACAAGGAGAAATACTAGAAGGAACAGTAAAAAATATAAAACCATTTGGAGCTTTTGTAGAAGTGAATAATGGAGTAGTTGGGTTACTTCATATAGAAGATATATCAGTATCAAGAATCAAATCACCAGAGGAAAGATTTAAAGTTGGACAAAATATAAAAGTTATGATAAAATCCGTAGATAAGAATCTAAACAGAATAGAATTAACACATAAAGAATTATTAGGTACATGGGAAGAAAATATTTTATCATACCAAGAAGGAGAAAAAGTTCAAGGAACTGTAAAAGAAGTTGAAAAACAAAAAAATGGAATATTCATTGAATTAAAACCAAATTTAGTAGGGCTTGCAGAATATAAAGAAGGATATGAATATGGTCAAAAAGTAGATGTATACATCAAAAAAATAGTAAAAGATAAAAAGAAAATAAAATTACTAATTGTTTCATAAAAAATAAAAGTTTCTACAAGATATTTTTATAATAGGAACTAAAAAGCTTTTCCTATTATATTATATAGAACATATCATAAATATGTTCTTAATAAATAGAGATTTTTTTAATAAAAAAATCCCGTGCAGACAAAAGAAAACCTAAAAATAATAATTTAGTTGGAGGTAAAAAATGGTAGAAGATGAGAAAATCAAAACAACAGTATCACCCTTTGCAATGAAAGAAGGAGAAATCAAAACATTTGATGGAAAGGACGGATATGTTTCAATTAACCAAATAATTCATAGAATTAATTTGGGACACATAACAGAAATTCATTTTAAAATACTAGAATTAGTAAATGAATTCGAGTTTATGACATCAAGACAAATTTATCAAATATTAGTTCACAGAAATATTGATATAAAATCTCAAGACAAATTAAATAACAAATTAGAACAATTGATAAAAACAAAAATACTAACAAGATATTACTTTTCAAGTGAAGACGGAAAATGTATATATAGAGTATATTGCTTAGAAAAAATGGGAAAATATCTTTTAAATTCTAGAAATATTGAATGTAAATGGCAACCAACGGATAATACAAAACCAGTTTCAATGATAAAAAAGAGACTAGCTGGAAATCAAATTATAATAGCTTATATGAGAAAAGTACAAGCATTTGACTCATATACTGTAAAACCTGCAATAACAGCTAAAAAAAGCGGAAAAATAATAAAAGCAAATGCAGGAGTAAAATTAGTAAAAAGAGGTATTTCAATTGACTTTTTATTTGAAGCAGTAAGAAGAGAAGAAGATTGGGAAACAAAGTTTGAAGAAAGAATGAGACTATACAAAGAATTTTATGAGAATTTTGTACAATTTGATTCTGGATATGAAAAGGCTCCACAGTTTATCATAGTTGCAGAAGATGACAAGCACATGATTGAAATATTTAAAGTTATAGTAACAAAAGGATTAGAAATTCCTAATTTAAAAATATATTTTACACAAGACTTGAACCAAAATACTACTAAATTAGATAAATCGCTAATAGAATTTGTTACCGATGAAAATGGTAAATATAAAATGAATAATGTAGAAGTAAAATTATTAGGCTAAAACATAACAAAAAAAAGAAGTGCAATTAATTTTGCACTTCTTTTTTGTTATATAAAAACATTGTCCGCATATGATGAAGTATGGAAAATATAGAAATTAGTAAATTAAAGCCTAAAGAAAAAGGCATTATAAAAGAAATTAATTTAAGTGGAAAAATAAGAAATCGACTTTTAGAATTAGGAATAGTAGAAAATACAAAGGTAAAGCTAATAAGATTTGCACCATTAGGAGATCCAATACAAATATCGATTAGAGGATATAACTTAGCTATAAGAAAAGAAATTGCCCAAAGAATAAAAATAAGTAAAACAGAGAGGAATTGAGGAAAAAAGAATGACATTTGCGTTAGTAGGAAACCAAAATAGTGGTAAAACAAGCATTTTTAATAGGATAACCAATATGAACCAACATGTTGGAAACTTTCCAGGAGTAACTGTAGATATTACATTAGGAGAAGTTCCTAACATAAGTAATTGCCAAATAGTAGATCTACCAGGATTATACTCACTTGAGACTTATTCAGAAGATGAAAATGTTACTAAAAATTTTTTATACACAAACAAACCAGAAGCAATAATCAATGTAGTAGATAGTATGAATTTGCAAAGAGCACTATACTTAAGTTTACAACTAAAAGAAATAGGCATACCAATGGTTATAGCTTTAAATATGCTAGATGAAGTGAAAAAAAATAATGGAAGGATAAACATAGAAAAACTAGAAAAAATGATTGAAGTTCCAATTGTTCCAATAACGTCAATAACAGAAAAAGAACTAGAAAAACTTTTAACAGTCACAAGAAAAATAGCTAAGAAATCAAATAAATTAAATGAAATAAAAAAAGAAAATGTAGAAATGAAATATAATAAAATTGATAATATATACAAAGAAGTAATATTTTTACCTCAAAATAAAAGAGAAAAAAAGTCATATAAAATAGATACAATACTTACTAATAAAATATTAGGAATACCAATATTTATAGGGATAATGTATATAATTTTTACATTAACATTTGAAATAATTGGAGAAAATTTAAGTAATACACTCCAAGACGGAATAGACATCGTATCAGAGAATTTAATAATATACTTAGATAGCATAAATTGTAGTATTATAATTAAAAGTTTATTAGTAGATGGAATAATAAAGGGAATAGGAGCCGTACTAAGCTTTCTACCAATAATAATAACATTATATTTTTTGCTATCAATACTAGAAGACAGTGGTTATATGACAAGAATAGCATTTATAATGGATAGACCATTACATAAAATTGGGTTATCAGGAAGAAGTATAGTACCAATGTTATTAGGATTTGGATGCTCAGTACCAGCAATATTATCGATAAGGACGATTGAATCAGAAAAAGAAAGAGATTTAACATTAAACTTAGTACCATTTATAAGTTGTAGTGCCAAAATACCAATCTATACAATATTCATTCAGTTATTTTTTAAAGAAAATAAAGGATTAGCAATGCTAATTTTGTATTTAGTTGGAATAATAATAGGAATAGGAATAACCATTTATATAAAAACACGAAATAAAAAAGAAACAGAAAACTTATTTCTAATGGAATTGCCAAATTATAGAATGCCATCAATAAAAAACACATTACATTTAATGTGGAATAAAACTACAGAGTTTATAGATAAATCTTTTACTATAATATTTTTTACATCATTAATAATATGGTTTTTAAAGTCATTTGATTGGAACCTAAATTGGATAGATTCTAAAAATAGTATGTTAGCTTCGATTAGTAAAAGCCTAGTACCATTCTTTATTCCAATAGGTTTTAAAGATTGGAGAATAATAACTGCAATTATAACGGGAATAAGCGCAAAAGAAGCCATATTAAGTACACTAACCGTATTGTCTAATACAAATATTGAATCAATAATAGCAACAATTTTTACATATAATTCAAGTATAAGTTTTATGGTATTCACACTGTTATATACACCATGTATATCAGCATTAGGAGTAATAAAAAAAGAATATGGAACAAAAAAAGCAATAAAAATTGGAATAAACCAATTTTGTATTGCTTACATAGTAGCCTTTTTAACTTACAATTTATTTTCTTTTTTCTAAAATTTGCTCCAAAGCAATAGCTAGTTGATCAGGACATGAAGTTCCTCGCATACCACATGGAATACCTTTTAGCTTTTTAATAACATCATGTATATTATTTCCTTCAACTAAAGTACTAACAGCTAAAGTATTTCCAGGACACCCTCCACGAATTTTTACAGAAGTAATAATATCACCATCCATAGTTATAACAAATTGACTAGAGCAAACTCCAGTAGGGGTATATATATATTCCATTTTATCACTCCTTTCGAACATAATATGACAAAAAAATTATAGCAAAAAAAATAATAATATACAAATATTTTTACATGATTTTAAAAAGAATATTCAGATTTCATAAAAAATTCATAAAAGTTATATATATTAGTAGCATAAAGGAGGGGAAAAAATGGAAATTGAAAAAGTATTTAAGAAAACTGGCTATACATCAATTATTACATCAATATTATTAGGCATTTTAGGTTTAATAATGTTTTTATATGCAGACACAACATTAAAAATCATTACATATATTCTTGGAGGAACATTAATTTTAGTAGGTATAATAAAAGTTATTGGATATTTTTCAGATAAAGGTAGCTACGACTTTTTTAATTATGAACTAATATACGGAATAATAAATATAATAATAGGAATTGTTTTAATAACACATACAGGAATATTAGAAGGACTTTTAGGAATAGTATTAGGTATATGGATAATATATAGCTGTTTAATGAGATTTGGATTATCTTTGAAATTAAAATCTTATAAAAGAAAGTCTTGGATTCCAACATTGATATTATCAATATTAATGGGTATAGTAGGAATTTATATAATTGTATCACCCGACATTATTATCGCAACATTAGGATTAATCGTATTAGTATATTCGATTATGGACTTAATAGAAGGAATTACATTTATAGTAAGTGTAAAAAAATTTGAAAAAATGAAAGAAGAATAAAATCAAATAAAAAATAAACTCATACTAAATATGGGTTTATTTTTTTATAGCTATTATGATATAATATAACCGAAAAAGGAGAATTTATATATGAAAATAGCTATTATTTCAGATGTACATGCAAATTTAGAGGCTTTAAAAGCAACTATAAAAGATATAAAAAGCAAAAAAATAGACAAAATATATTGCTTAGGAGATATAATTGCTAAAGGATATCATCCACACGAATGTATAGAAATCATACAAAAAGAATGTGAAATAGCACTATGTGGAAATTGCGATAGACATTTTACAGACTCACCAAAAGATTTTAAAATAAAAAATGAAGAAGAAATAAAAAGATGGGAAAACATAAATAAAAAACTAACTAAAAAAGAACTAGATTACCTAAAAAAGTTACCCTATTCATATGAATTTTATTTAAGCGGAAGTTTAGTTAGACTATTTCATGCTACACCAGAAGCGGACAATGTAGCTATAATAAATCAAGATCCTATCGAAGATAAGTATAAAATGTTTTTACCAAGCCAAAAAACAATGTCAAATAAAGAAGCAGACATTGTAATTTACGGACACATTCATCATCAATATTTAGATAAATTATATAATAAAACATTAGTAAATACAGGAAGCGTCGGAAATAGCTACTGCCTAATACGAAATAAAGAGAAAGATAGTGATGTAAGAGAAATAAGACAAGCTAATTATGTAATACTAGAAGGAAAATTTGGAGATAAAGAATATTCAGATACTTTATCAATCAATCTTGTTAGAGTTCCATATGATGTAGAAAAAGAACTTGATGTAGAAGAAGGATATGAAAAAGAAGAATTTGATTATGAAATTCTAAATGGAACATATAGAAATATGAAAAAAATAAAAAACAATTTTGAAAGATTAGGAATAAATTTTGAAAATTTTTAAAAATTTAATTTAAATTTAATATAAGATTAATAAAATATAGCAAATAAAGAAAGGGGATGATAATAAGAAAAATAAACTACATTAGAGAAAGGAAAAAATATATGATTAATGAAAATGGAACTGACTTAATGCAGGAAACAAGCATTATTAAAGTGGAAGAAAAAATAGATAAAAAAGCAAATGACTTTGAAAGAATTATGCTTATATATAAATCAGCAATAAAAGTATTAAAAACAAAATTTGATATATTAAATGAAGAATTCGATAATTTTTGTGAATATAATCCTATAGATCATATTACAGAAAGAATAAAATCACCAGATAGTATAATAGAAAAAATGAATAGAAAAGAATTAGAATTAACATATCAAAATTTAGTAGAACAAATTAATGATATTGCAGGAATGAGAATAGTATGTTCATTTAAAGATGATATTTTTAAAATCGTAGACATTATAGAAAACTTTCAAGACATAGAAATAATTGAAAGAAAAGACTATGTAACTAATCCTAAACCAAGTGGATATTCAAGTTATCATATGGTAGTAAAAGTACCAGTAAATTTTACAGATAAAACAATATATGTAAAAGTGGAATTACAGATAAGAACAGTAGCGATGGACTTTTGGGCAAGTCTGGAACATAAACTAAAATATAAAAAAGAAATAAGTAAAAAAGCATCTAAAGAATTAGTAAATGCAGCCAAAACCATAGCAAAACTAGATGATAAAATGATGCAAATAAAATTTAATGTATAAAAGAAAAAACAACTATTATTTTTTAATAGTTGTTTTTTAACGTTCAAAATAGTCAGGAAAATCTTGAGAAGGAGAAAAAATTTCACCGTTTTTTATATTTACAAATTTTTGTTTATTACCATATGGATTATCATAATTCATAACTTGTGATAAATGATTAACAAATAAAGTACGTTTATTTCCTGTCAAACCTGAATCCGATGGAAACACAGAAGATGACTCATAAGATATAAAATCTTTTTGCTTATCTGTCATTGGAGCTAATATAGGAACAGAATACAATCCATTAGTATAATCAACTCTACCATTAAATAAAGGTAAACAATATACAGGTAAATCAGATTTAGAAAAATCATCTACCATATAGTTATTAACAAATTCAAATAAAGTAGATCTCTTGATATGCAAAAGAAAAGTATCAGTCATACCATTATTAATTCCAATACCTACAAATTTCCCTAAATCCGCTCTATTTTGAATAGTATTGACCCTATTAGGAACAATACCAGCATTTAAATAATGGGCATTTTCAGTTAAACCAATCAATAAATAAAGCATAGTTGCATCTTTAAGACCATAAGTAGCAAAGATTGGATTATATAACTGAAAATAATGTTTTGCATCAGTTTGCAAATCATTGCTAGAATCTGGAATATAAGTATCAAAAAACTGCTTGTATTTATCACCATATTCATTTTGGATATAATACAAAAATGTATCATCAGAAAAAGAATAAATATTTTCTGAAATATCATATTCAGATTCATTTTTTTGTTTCAATTTTTCTGCTTTTTGCATTTCCAAAACAAAACGAGTAGGGTCATAAAATAAATTTAGTTTAACAAGTTCTTTCTTTAAATCATCCTTAGAAGGAGATTTAAAGTTGCCATCTATCATAGGTTGAATTAAATCCAAGTCGCGAATTACAAACATAGCTTCTAAATATGTATCTAATTCTTTATAATATCTATTTACCCAAAAAGAATACAATGTCAATAAATTATATGGTGTTTGAGATTCTACTAAATTAGGATCCGAAAAAATATCTATCAATTTTTCAGCCTTATGATCTGGATTATCAGAGACTAATGCTTCAGCATATTTTGGAATTCCTAAATATGTCATCTTTTTACTATTAATATCCAAATAAGAAGATAGCAAATCAAGTTTATCCAATTGTTGCAAAATCAAAAGAATAGAATCAGAAATGTTTGTTTTAATTCCAGGAATTAATTTATCTAATTGTTCTTTTAGAAAATTATGTATATCGTCAGAACCAGAAGAATCAAACTCATTTTTTAATTTAGCTGCATAATATAATTGAGTTAAAGCAAAAGTAGAACAAGGCAAAGTTTTTAATTCTTCAAAAGAAGAATCAACACTATTTAAAATTGATAAGTAATGATCTAATCGTTCGGGTGTTTTATCAAATAAATCATAACAAATATAATTCATAAAAGTTTGTGTGATTTTGGCACCAGAATAAGAAGCTTTAGAAATTTCACTCAAATCATTTGCAAAAATTTCTTCAACCTCTGTTTTAGTTATATTAGGATTTTGCGCTTTTAATTTTTTTACATACCTATTTATACGATAAAGAAAATTTTTCATATACTTTGCTTCATTTTTTTTAGATTCAGCATAAGCAATGGAATGATCTAAATTATGTTCGAATGTATGAAAAGGTATAGAAACTAAATTTACAGAATCGCCCATAATATTCCTTCCTTTAAAATAAATCATAACACAAAGTTAACATAATTATAACATGATAAGAAATAAAAATCAAGTTATATACATATTTAAGAAAAAAATAAGAAATTTAAAGTTAAAGAAGAAAAAAATATCCAAAATAAGGTTGACAAGCAAAAAATACCATAGTATAATATCTAAGCGTAAGATAAAGCGATGAAGCAGGATGTGGCTACACTTATAGTGGAGGGAACTCCTGCAGAGTATGTCTTGGCTTAGACCGGGCGATAAGTTTGATAGAAGCACACTTATCCAGGATACAAAAGAAATTATTGTAACTTGGATTTATATATGGTGTATAAAGAAACACTAGGGTGCGTTTAGAACTTGCCGTTACATTTAATAAGGAGGGAAAAAAATGGCAACATCAAACCAAAACGTAGGAAGCGAAAAAATCAGAATAAGATTAAAAGCTTATGACTTCGTAGTTTTAGACCAGTCTGCTGAAAGAATAGTAGATACTGCTAAAAGAACAGGAGCTAAAGTTTCAGGTCCTATTCCACTTCCAACTGAAAAAGAAATAGTAACAATTTTACGTTCTCCACACAAACATAAAGATTCAAGAGAACAATTTGAAATGAGAACACATAAAAGAGTTATTGATATTCTTTATCCAACACAAAAAACAGTTGATAGCTTAATGAAATTAGAGTTACCAGCAGGTGTTGATATAGAAATTAAGCTATAAGCAACTCAAAAATAAAAAAGTTACTTATAACTTCCGCAACACAAAATAAGTTGCAAATAATATTTTTAAAAAAGGAATGCTGTAATAAATAGCTTAAAAAAGCCTCAGCAAACCATGCTGCTTACTTATAAAGTAGAGTAGCCAATAGTTAAGTTAGATGTGCGAAGCATAGCGAGCTACAGATAACTTATACAGAAATGTATAGGAGGAATTAAAAGATGAAAAAAGCAATCATCGGAAAAAAAGTCGGAATGACACAAATATTCGACGAAAAAGGTAATGTAATACCTGTAACAGTTATTGAAGCTGGACCATGTAGTGTTGTTCAAGTAAAAACTGTAGAAACAGATGGATATGACGCTATTCAATTAGGATTTGGTTCAGTAAAAGAAAAGAAATTAAACAAACCTGAAAAAGGACATTTTACAAAAGTAAAAGTTACTCCAACAAAACATCTAAGAGAATTTAGAGTAGATGATGTATCAAGCGTTAAAGTTGGAGATGAAATAAAAGCTGATATATTTACTGCAGGAGAAACAGTAGATATTCAAGGAACAACTAAAGGAAAAGGATTCCAAGGTGTTATCAAAAGACATGGTCAATCAAGAGGACCTATGGGACATGGTTCTATGTATCATAGAAGACCAGGTTCAATGGGATCTACATCAACACCAGGTAGAGTATTCAAAGGCAAGAAATTACCAGGACATATGGGATGTGTAACAGTTACAATCCAAAACTTAAAAGTTGTTAGAGTAGACTTAGATAAAAACGTAATTTTAGTAAAAGGTAGTGTTCCAGGAAATAAAGGAGCTATCTTAAAAATAAAAGATGCCACAAAGGCATTAGCGTAAGAGAAAGGAGGAACAGTAAATGCCTACAATAGATGTATATAACGTAGAAGGAAAGAAAGTTAGTACAGTTGATTTGAAAGATGAAATATTTGGAATTGAACCAAACGAAAATATAGTACACAGCGTATTAATGAATTTCTTAGCTAATCAAAGACAAGGTACACAAAGTACAAAAACTAGATCTGAAGTTAGCGGTGGTGGAAGAAAACCATGGAGACAAAAGGGAACTGGTAGAGCCAGACAAGGAAGTATAAGAGCTCCACAATGGATAAAAGGTGGAATTGCTTTAGGTCCAAAACCAAGATCTTATACATATAGAGTTAACAAAAAAGAAAAGAGATTAGCTATTAAATCTGTATTAAGTTCAAAAGTTTTAGAAAATCAATTAGTAGTAATTGATAAATTACCATTTAAAGAAATAAAAACAAAACAAATGGTAAACGTTCTTGAAAAGAATAAAGTTGAAGGAAAAACATTAATAATGTTACCTGAGAAAAATGAAGCTGTACAAAAATCAGCTAGAAATATAGAAGGTGTAAAAACAACATTAGTTAACACAATTAATGTATATGATTTATTAAAATACAATAAATTAGTTATTACACTTGATACTGTTAAAAAATTAGAGGAGGTGTATGCATAAATGGTAGCAGAAGATATTATTATAAAACCAATCATTACTGAAAAAAGTAATGAAGGAATAGAAGAAGGAAAATACACTTTCAAAGTTGCTAAAAAAGCAACTAAACCAGAAATAGCTGATGCTGTTGAAAAATTATTCAACGTAAAAGTATTAAAAGTAAATACAATGAATATTGATGGAAAACAAAAAAGAGTTGGAGTTCATCAAGGAAAAACAGCTAACTGGAAAAAGGCTATCGTATTTATCGATACAGATCCACAAACAATCACTTATACTAAAAAAGGTGGAAAAGAAACTAAAGGAGCTAAAAAATATAATTCTTCAATAGAAGAATTTTTAGGAGCTTAAAAGTTAAACTAAAAAATTTATCTGGAAAATACCAGGAAAATAAATAATATCTGCAAACGGAGCAGGAAAAAATCCGTAATAAGTAAATGGATGTGAATATACACAATCCGGGAAGGACAATTAAAATGGGAATAAAACATTATAATGCATACACACCATCAAGAAGAAATATGACTTCATTAACAAATGAAGAAATTACTAAAAAAACTCCTGAAAAATCATTATTAGCTAAAAAAGCTAAAAATGCAGGAAGAAATTCTTATGGTAGAATTACTGTACGTCATCAAGGTGGCGGGAACAGACAAAAATACAGAATAATTGATTTTAAAAGAAATAAAGAAGATATAGAAGCTACAGTAGTTGGAATTGAATACGATCCAAACAGAAGTGCTAACATTGCTTTAATCGAATATAAAGATGGAGAAAGAGCATATATATTAGCACCACAAGGATTAACAGACGGAGATACTGTAGTAGCTGGAAAAAATGTTGATATAAAACCAGGAAACTGCTTACCAATAGAAAACATACCAGTTGGTACTTTAATTCACAACATAGAATTAAATCCAGGACAAGGTGGAAAATTAGTTAGAAGTGCTGGTCAATCAGCTCAATTAATGGCTAAAGAAGGAACATATGCTCACGTAAGACTTCCAAGTGGAGAAATGAGATTAGTATTAGCTAGATGCAGAGCCACAATAGGTGTTATTGGAAACTCTGATCATGAAAATATTAAATTAGGTAAAGCTGGAAGAACTAGACATATGGGAATTAGACCAACAGTTAGAGGTTCTGTTATGAACCCAGTAGATCACCCTCATGGTGGTGGTGAAGGTAGAGCACCAGTAGGACACGCTGGACCACTTACTCCTTGGGGTAAACCAGCTCTTGGATATAAAACAAGAAAGAAACATAAAACTACTGATAAATTTATTGTTAAACGTAGAAAAAATTAGTTGTTAACTTTTAAGCTTCTAGCTGAAGCTTAAAAGTAACAGAGAATTTTCAAAAAATAAAAAGTAGTTACACATAATTAAAAGAGAATACTTACTTATATTAAAATAAAATAATATAAGCCTAAGAAAGGAGAAAATATCAATGTCAAGATCAAGCAAAAAAGTACCATATGTAGCTCCAGAATTAATGAAAAGAATTGAAGCTATGAACGAAAGTGGTAAAAAAGAAGTTTTAAAGACATGGTCAAGAGCTTCTACAATATATCCACAAATGGTTGGACACACAATAGCTGTTCATGATGGAAGAAAACATGTTCCAATTTATATTTCTGAAGAAATGATTGGTCATAAATTAGGAGAATTTGCTCCTACTAGAACTTTTAAAGGACATGCAGGAGACAAAACATCTAAAGTTAAAAAGTAAAATGAAATAGAGACAATAAAAACTTAAAAAGGAGGAAAATAAGTGATGGAAGAAAACATAGCCGTTCACGAAGCAAGAGCTTCATTAAATTATGCTAGAATATCAAGCCGAAAAGTTAAGATAGTAGCAGATTTAATAAGAGGTAAGAAAGTAAGCGAAGCATTATCAATAGTAAAATTTGCACCTAAAGCATCTGCTGAAATAATCGAAAAATTATTAAAATCAGCAATTGCAAACGCTGAAAATAATCACTTTATGAAAAGTGAAGACTTATACGTTGCAGAAATATATGCAAACCAAGGTCCTACACTAAAAAGAATTAGACCAGCTGCAAAAGGTTCAGCTGTTAGAATTAGAAAAAGAACAAGTCATATAACAATAGTTTTAAGAGAGGCTAAATAAGAGAAAGGAGGATTCTTAAAACATGGGACAAAAAGTACACCCAAAGGGAATAAGAATAGGTGTTATAAAAGATTGGGATTCAAAATGGTATGCTGATAGCAAGAATTTTAGTGATTACCTAGTTGAAGATTATAACATTCGTAAATTTGTAAAAAGTAAATTATTTGTTAGTGGTATTTCTAAAATTGAAATTGAAAGAACTGCTAAATTTGTAAAAGTAAACGTATATACAGCTAAACCAGGACTAGTAATAGGAAAAGGTGGAAACTTAGCTGAAGAATTAAAAAATCAACTTCAAAAAATGATAGGTAAAGATGTAAATCTTAATATTGTTGAAGTTAAAAACATCGATTTAGATGCACAATTAGTTGCAGAAAATATTTGTAACCAATTAGAAAGAAGAATTTCATTCAGAAGAGCTATGAAACAAGCTATGCAAAAGACTATGAAAGCTGGAGCTTTAGGTATTAAAACTGCAGTTTCTGGAAGACTTGGTGGAGCTGATATGGCTAGAACTGAATTTTATAAAGAAGGAACTATTCCTCTACAAACTTTAAGAGCTGATATAGATTATGGATTCTATGAAGCAAACACTACTTATGGAAAGATAGGTGTTAAAGTTTGGATTTATAAAGGTGAAGTTCTTCCTGAAAAGAAAAATGCTGTTAAAGCAGAAAGGGGAGAAGAATAATGCCAGTAATGCCAAAAAGAACAAAATATAGAAAAATGCAAAAAGGTAGAAACAGAGGTAAAGCTACTAGAGGAACTGTAGTAAATGAAGGAGAATACGGATTACAAGCATTAGAAGCTGGACTAATTACAGCAAACCAAATAGAAGCTGCCCGTGTTGCATTAACTAGATATATTAAAAGAGGTGGTAAAGTTTGGATAAAAATATTCCCAAACAAGCCAATAACTAAAAAACCAGCAGAAACTCGTATGGGTAAAGGTAAAGGAGCTCCAGAATATTGGGTAGCACCTGTAAAACCAGGAAGAGTTATGTTTGAAATAGCAGGAGTTTCAGAAGAAGTAGCTAGAGAAGCATTAAGACTTGCATCTCATAAACTACCAGTAAAAACTAAATTTCTAGCTAGAGAAAATGAAATAGGCGGTGATGAATAAGATGAAGATAAGTAAAATAAGAGAGATGTCTTCACCAGAGCTAAAAACAGAATTAAGTGAACTAAAATCAGAGTTATTCAAATTAAGATTTAGTTTAGCTACAAACGGATTAGATAATCCTATGAAAATTAAAGAAGTGAAAAAAGACATCGCTAAAATAAATACAGTATTAAAAGAAAGAGAATTAAAAGAAGAAAATAAATAGAAAGGAGAAATCCAAGAATGGAAGAGAGAAATCTTCGTAAAACATTAATCGGTATTGTAGAATCAAACAAAATGGATAAAACAATAGTTGTTAGAGTAGAAACATCTGTTAAACATCCAATCTACAAGAAAGTCGTACAAAGAACTTATAAATTAAAAGCTCATGACGAAGAAAATGTATGTCAAGTAGGAGATAAAGTTAAAGTAATGGAAACAAGACCATTATCAAAAGATAAAAGATGGAGACTTGTAGAAGTTATGGAAAAAGCAGTAATAAAATAGAAATTAAAAATAAGGAGGAAAACTAAACATGGTACAGCAACAAACAAAGTTAAAAGTAGCTGATAACACTGGTGCAAAAGAAATTATGTGTATCAGATGTTTAGGTGGATCACATAGAAAATATGCTGAAATAGGTGATATAATAATTGCTTCTGTTAAAAGTGCTACACCTGGTGGTGTTGTAAAAAAAGGTGAAGTAGTTAGAGCTGTAGTTGTAAGAAGCAAAAAAGGTGTAAGAAGAGCTGATGGATCATATTTAAAATTTGATGAAAACGCAGCTGTAATTATCCGTGAAGATGGAACACCAAAAGGAACTCGTATATTCGGACCTGTTGCAAGAGAATTAAGAGAAAAAGAATATATGAAAATCTTATCTCTAGCACCAGAAGTTCTATAGACTGTTAGCGAAAATGTCTAGTAGACATTTGAGTGTTACAGTCTGTTGATGCGTAGGATTAATATTTGTTAGTGAAATCAGATTTTAGCCTGATTGAACATTACAAATAATTATCTGAAAAATCTATCTAATAGATTTATAGAAATAAAAAATTAAAAGAGAATATAGAAAACGAAAATTTCGAAAGAAATAGAGGTGAATAAAGTAATGAAAATCAAAAAAGGAGATACAGTTGAAATTTTATCAGGAAATGATAAAGGTAAACAAGGCGAAGTATTAGAAGTAATTCCAAAATCAGAAAAAATAATTGTTAAAGGTGCAAATGTTAGAAAAAAACATGTAAAACCTAGAAAACAAGGTGAAGAAGGTGGAATTATATCTACAGAATGTGCTATACCAAGTAGTAAAGCAAATGTTGTATGTCCAAAGTGCAACAAAGCAACTAAAGTTGGATATACAGTTGAAAAAGATGAAAAAGTACGTGTTTGTAAAAAATGCGGAGCAAAATTAAAATAGGAATGAAAGGAGGATTTAAATCCAAATGGAACAATTAAAAGAAATTTACAAAAATGAAGTTATACCTGCAATGATGAAAAAATTCGAATATAAATCAGTTATGCAAGTTCCAAAACTAGATAAAATAGTAATAAATATTGGATTAGGAGATACAAAGGATAATCCAAAAGCATTAGATAATGCAATGAACGATTTAAAGTTAATAACAGGACAACAACCAGTTATAACAAAAGCTAAAAAATCAATTGCAGCTTTTAAATTAAGAGAAGGTGCTAAAATAGGATGCAAAGTTACATTAAGAGCTGGAAAAATGTATGATTTTGCATACAAATTCTTTAATGCAGCACTTCCAAGAGTAAGAGATTTTAGAGGAGTGTCAGCAAATTCTTTCGATGGAAGAGGAAACTATTCTATCGGAATTAAAGAACAATTAATTTTCCCTGAAATCGAATATGACAAAATAGACAAAATTAGAGGTATGGATATTATCTTTGTTACTACAGCAGAAACTGATGCTGAAGCAAAAGAACTATTATCATTATTAGGAATGCCTTTTAAAAACTAATATAAAGAGATGAAAGGAGAAAAATAATGGCTAAAAAATCATTAAAAGTAAAATGTGCCAGAGAACAAAAATATAAAACTAGAGAATACAACAGATGTAGAATTTGCGGAAGACCACATGCCTACATCAGAAAATTTGGTATTTGCCGTGTTTGCTTTAGAGAATTAGCACACAAAGGAGAAATACCAGGTGTAAAAAAAGCAAGTTGGTAAAAAAGATAGCTGTTAAAAGCAGAGCAAGATACAGATATCTTTGCAATGAAGCAAAGCTGAATTGCTACATTTAAAAATAATAATCGTTTTAAATCTAAAATCGATTTAGAATATAAAAAGAAGGAGGGTAAAAAAGAATGACTACAACAGACCCAATAGCAGATATGTTAACAAGAATAAGAAATGCTAATAGAAATAAATTTAAGAGTGTTGATGTACCAGCATCAAACATGAAAATAGCTATAGCTCAAAATTTATTAGATGAAGGTTATATAAAAGCTTTTGAAGAAATAAAAAATGAGAATCAAGGAATCATCAGAATTACTTTAAAATACGATGAAAAAGGAAATAAAGTAATTTCTGGATTAAAAAGAATTAGTAGACCTGGTTTAAGAATATATGCATCTAAAGATGAATTACCACAAGTATTAAACGGTTTAGGAACAGCTTTAATATCTACATCTAAAGGAATTGTTACAGATAAAAAAGCTAGAGAATTAGGTATTGGTGGAGAAGTTTTAGCTTACATATGGTAATATAAACATCCACAATTTTATATAGAGAAGTATTTAAAGAAGGAGGAAAACTCAAATGTCAAGAATAGGAAACAAACCTATTACTGTTCCAGAAGGTGTAGAAGTTAAATTAGATGGACAAAGCATTACAGTAAAAGGACCAAAAGGAACATTAGAAAGAGAAATTCACAAAAACATAAAAGTAACTCTTGACAATAATGTTATTACAGTTACAAGACCAGATGACCAAAAAGAAAATAGAAGTTTACATGGTCTAACAAGAACTTTAATTAATAACATGATTCAAGGTGTTAAAGAAGAATTTACAAGAAAATTAGAAGTTAATGGTGTTGGTTATAGAGCACAAAAACAAGGTAAAAAATTAGTTTTAACTTTAGGATACTCACATCCAGTTGAAATGGAAGAACCAGAAGGAATCACTTTCGAAGTACCAAATCCAAACGAAATAATCGTTAGAGGAATTGATAAAGAAAAAGTAGGACAAACAGCAGCAGTTATTAGAACAAAGAGACCACCTGAAGTATATAGAGGAAAAGGTATCAAATATGCTGAAGAAGTTATTAGACGTAAAGAAGGAAAAGCTGGTAAAAAATAATAAATAAGAAAGGAGCTAGAAAATAATGGTTTCAAAAACAGATAGAAAAGCAGAAAGAATAAGAAGACATAAAAGAGTTCGTAATAAAATTTCTGGAACAGCAGAATGTCCAAGATTATGCGTATACAGAAGTAATTGCAACATTTATGTTCAAATTATAGATGATGACAAACAAGTAACACTTGCAAGTGCATCAACACTTGATAAAGAAGTAAAAACTAAAAAAGCAAATAAAGAAGCTGCAAAAGAAGTTGGAACATTAATAGCTAAAAGAGCAGCTGCAAAGAAAATTACTACAGTTGTATTTGATAGAGGAGGATATATCTATCATGGTGTAGTAAAAGAAGTTGCTGAAGCAGCAAGAAGTGGTGGACTTCAATTTTAATTTAAAAGAAAGGAGAAACAAGGAGTTTCATGGAAGATAAATCTGTAGAATTAAAGGAAAAAGTAGTAGCTATAAACAGAGTTGCTAAAGTTGTTAAAGGTGGTAGAACTTTTAGATTTAGTGCTGTAGTTGTAGTTGGAGATGAACAAGGACGCGTTGGTGTTGGAAACGGTAAAGCATCAGAAGTTCCAGATGCAATCAGAAAAGCTATAGACGAAGCTAAAAAGAACCTAGTAGAAGTTCCAATCGTAGGAACAACTATTCCTCATGAATTCATTGGAGAATTTGGAGCTGCAAAAGTTATATTAAAACCAGGAGCTGAAGGTACTGGAGTTATAGCTGGTGGTAGCGTAAGACCTGTATTAGAATTAGCAGGATATAGAGATATCAAAACTAAAGTTATAGGAACAAATAATCCAAGAAATGTTGTTTATGCTACAATCGAAGCATTAAAAAGCATGAACACAATTCAAGAAGTTGCTAAAAAAAGAGGAAAAAAAGTTTCTGAAATTTTATAAAATAAAAATTTAAAAATACTAGTAAAAAACAAAAAAGTATGATTAAATAAAAAAGTAAATTTAACACATTAACAAGGAGGTGCGAAAATGGAATTAGGTAATTTGAAACCAGCAGAGAAAAAAGTAACTAGAAGAAGAGTAGGTCGTGGTGTTGGTTCAGGACTTGGAAAAACTTCAGGAAGAGGTCATAAAGGACAAAAAGCTAGATCTGGCGGTGGAGTTAGAAGAGGTTTTGAAGGAGGTCAAACACCTTTATATAGAAGATTACCAAAAAGAGGTTTTAAAAATATACACGCTAAAGTATACACAGAAGTAACATTAACAATGCTTAACCAATCAGAAGCTAAAGAAGTTACAGCTGAAAGTTTATTAGCTGAAGGTATAATTGGAAAAATCAATGATGGAATCGTTATTTTAGGAACAGGTTCAATTGAAAAATCAGTTACTGTAAAAGCTAAGAGATTCACAAAAACAGCTGCAGAAAAAATTGAAGCTGCAGGTGGAAAGATAGAGGTGGTATAAGTTGTTTAAAACTATAAAAAATGCTTTTAAAACACCAGAAGTTAGAAAAAAAATATTATTAACATTACTACTAATAGTTATTTTTAGATTAGGATGCTGGATTGTAGTTCCAGGAGTTGACTCTGCAGAATTAGCAAATCAATTATCTCAATCTACAAATACACTAGCAGGATTAGTTAATACAATTTCCGGAGGAGCTTTTTCAAGATTATCAATATTTGCTATGTCAATAACACCATATATTACAGC
Source organism: Clostridia bacterium (assembly GCA_017936925.1). GTDB lineage: Bacteria > Bacillota > Clostridia > TANB77 > CAG-508 > UMGS1994. The sequence goes on from JAGBEP010000020.1 coordinate 36,867, forward strand.
ATCAATTATTATACAATTATTAGCAATGATAATTCCTGCTTTAGAAAAATTAACTAAAGAAGGTGGAGAAGAAGGAAGAAAGAAAGTTAACTTCTATACAAAAGTACTAACATTAGTACTAGCAGCTGTAGAAGCTACAGGAATATATATTTCTTATTCAAAAAGCTACCCAGACATAATATTTAATCCAGGATTAAGAACAGCAGTAATTTTTGTGCTTTCATTAGTTACTGGAACATCAATCCTAACATGGTTAGGAGATCAAATTACAAATAAAGGTATTGGAAACGGAATATCTATGCTAATATTTGTAGGTATAGTATCAGGACTACCAGATGCTACCGTAAGTGTATTCAATTTAGCTTTCAGACCTTTTACAACAATAAACTTCTTAATAGCACTAGCTGTTATAATAGGAGCTGTTATATTAATATCAGGAGTTGTATTTGTACAAGAAGCTGAACGTAAAATTCCAGTACAATATGCTAAAAAAGTTGTAGGAAGAAAAATGTATGGAGGACAAAACACACACATTCCAATGAAACTTGTAATGGCTGGTGTTATGCCAATAATATTTGCTTCATCATTTATGACATTCCCTGCAATGTTAATACAAATATTTTCACCATCATCAATTGGCAAGTCAGGATTTTTAGGAGGACTATATCAATTTTCAATAGCTACATCTACATCACAAGGTGTAGGATTAGGATTTGTTATAGCTAATGCAATTGTATATTTATTGTTAATCTTAGGATTTACATATTTCTATACATATGCGACATTCAATCCTGCAGAAGTAGCTAATACTATAAAGAAAAACGGTGGATTCGTACCAGGAATTAGAGCTGGTAAACCTACAAGTGATTATATAGGATCAGTGTTAAGCAAATTAACATTATTTGGAGGATTCTTCCTAAGTATAATTGCAGTTATACCTATGTTTATGAGATTTACACCATTAAACTTAGCATTTGGAGGAACAGCTATATTAATCGTAGTAGGTGTTGCACTAGAATTTATGCAACAACTTGAATCTCAATTATTAGTAAGACACTATAAAGGATTCTTAGAATAAAATTAATAGGGTGCTCAATTTTTTTGGTGCATCCTATTGGTGTGTATATGATAAAGGGCTTTTTAGACAGCTCTAAAAAGCCTCTTATTCATATTTTATATTATTTTCCAAGCATTACATAAAAATAGTGTTTAGAAAATAATATAAAAGAAAGGAAGTTGTATTATGGTAATTATTATGTTAGGAGCACCTGGAACAGGTAAAGGAACAGTATCAGCTATCCTAAAAGAAAAATTAGAAATAGCACATGTTTCAAGTGGAGATATTTTTAGAAAATACAGCAGTGAAGACAGTGAATTAGGAAGAGAAATTAATTCTTATTTGCAACAAGGAAAATTAGTTCCAGATGAATTAACTATAAAAATGATAAAAGAAAGACTAAATGAGAAAGATGTTGAAAAAGGAGTAATATTAGATGGATTCCCAAGAACAGAAGCACAAGCTGTAGCATTAGATAAAATGTTATCTGAAACAGGAAAAAAAGTAGATTTAGTCGTAGACTTGGATTCTCCAAAACAAGAAATTTTAGATAGAATAGTAACAAGAAGAATTTGCCAAGATTGTAAAGCTGTATACAACACAAAATTAAACAAACCAAAAGTTGAAGGAATATGTGACAAATGTGGAGGAAAGCTATATCAAAGAGATGACGATACAATAGAAAAAGTTGAAACAAGAATAGAAGTTTATAAAAAAGAAACAAAACCACTAGAAGAATATTATAACAAAAAAGGAAATCTATTTGAAATAGAAGTAACTGAAAAGACTGGAACAATGGCGAAAGAAGCAGCAGAAAAAGTAATATCAAAAATAAATTCTGAATTGTAAAGGAGTAACAGGTGGTAACAATCAAATCAAAAAAAGAAATCGAACAAATGAAAGAAGCCTGCATATTAACAGCCAGAGTACATGAAGTTATAAAAGAAAATATTAGACCAGGTATTTCAACATATGAATTAGATCAAATAGCAGAAAAATTTATAAGAGAAAATGGTGGAATACCGTCAGAAAAAAATTATCCAAGTGGAATACCAGGAGTACCAGATTTTCCAGGATCAATATGTGCATCAATAAATGATGAAATTATACATGGAATACCTTCTAAAAAAGTGATTTTAAAAGAAGGTGATGTAGCAAGTTTTGATATTACAGCATACAAAAACGGATTCCATGGGGATGCGGCTAGAACATATATAGTAGGAAAACCAAAATCTATAGAAGATCAAAAATTAGTAGAAGTTACAAAACAAGCATTTTTTGAAGGATTGAAATATGCTAAAAAAGGTTATAGAGTTGGAGATATATCAAACGCTATATACGAATATGTAACTAAAAATGGATTTAGCGTTTTAAGAGAATTCCAAGGACATGGAATTGGAAGAGAAATGCACGAAGATCCAGGAATTCCAAACTACGGAAAACCGGGAAGAGGAATGAGACTAGAACCAGGAATGACAATATGCATAGAACCAATGGTAATAGCAGGGCGTAGAGAAATATTAGAGTTAGATGATGGCTGGACAATAGTATCAGAAGATGGAAGTAATGGAGCACATTACGAAAATACTATTTTAATAACAGAAAATGAACCAGAAATATTGACAAAGCCATAAAATTATTATATACTATATTAGCTTATTATTGCTAGAACTATAGCAATTTTCAATTTATATTGGAGGAAAGAAATTGTCAAAAGAAGATGTAATTGAAGTTGAAGGTACTGTTATAGAAACATTACCAAACACAAATTTTAAAGTTGAATTAGATAATGGACACCAAGTATTAGCTCATATTTCAGGAAAACTAAGAATGAATTACATTAAAATTCTACCTGGAGATAAAGTTAAGTTAGAATTATCACCATACGATTTAAGCAAAGGACGTATCACTTGGCGTGCAAAATAATCAAGAACCCACTTATGTAGGTTACGCTACATATTTTAATAAATGAAATATATAGAGTAGAGGTGAAAAAGGAAAATGAAAGTAAGACCATCAGTTAAAAAAATGTGTGAAAAATGTAAAGTAATAAAAAGAAAAGGAGTTATCAGAGTAATCTGTGAAAATCCAAAACATAAACAAAGACAAGGTTAATTTAATAACCAATTAAGGGCTAATACTAAGGTAGTAGCCCATATCATGTTGTAAATAGATATAAAAGCAGTTGCGGCTGATTTTGCTTTTATATTTATTATATAAATAATACAATCCAGTTTAATTACATTTCAATTTATACTAATTAAACTATTAACTATTAAAAAAATTTGGAGGTGCAAAAATTTATGGCTCGTATAGCAGGAGTTGACTTACCTAGAGAAAAAAGAGTAGAAGTTGGACTAACTTATGTATATGGTATAGGTCTTTCTAGTTCTCAAAAAATCTTAAAAGAAGCTGGAATTAATCCAGATACTAGAGTTAAAGATTTATCTGACGAAGATGTAAACAAAATAAGAAAAGCTATGGAAGGTTACAAAGTTGAAGGTGACCTAAGAAGAGAAGTAGCACTAAACATCAAAAGACTTACAGAAATAGGATGCTACAGAGGATTAAGACATAGAAGAGGTTTACCAGTTAGAGGACAAAGAACAAAGACTAATGCTCGTACAAGAAAAGGACCAAGAAAAGTAGTAAGCAAAAGCAAAAAAGCTTAATGCTAATTGATTAGGTATTGAAAAATTAAAGGAGGATAAGCAAGAAAATGGCTAAAAATGTAACTAAAAAACCAGTAGCTAGAAGAAATAGAAAAAACATCGAAAATGGTGCTGCCCATATTCATTCTAGTTTTAATAATACAATTGTTACAATAACAGATACTCAAGGTAATGTAATATCTTGGGCAAGTGCTGGTGGACTTGGATTTAAAGGTTCAAGAAAAAGTACACCATTCGCAGCAGGTCAAGCAGCAGAAACTGCTTCTAAAGCAGCAATGGAACATGGATTAAAAACAGTAGAAGTATATGTTAAAGGTCCAGGTTCAGGTAGAGAAGCTGCAATCAGATCATTACAAACAGCAGGTTTGGAAATTACAATGATTAAAGATGTAACTCCAATTCCTCACAATGGTTGTAGACCACCAAAAAGAAGAAGAGTATAATATAAATCGAAAAATAAAATTATAAATCGTAGACAATTACAGCAATAAAAACTATAAACAATTAAAAAGATACACATACGTACTATCTTTAAATTGAAAAACAAAGTTTGACGCGGATAGATTTATTAAGATATTAAGAAAGGAAGAGGTGTAATTAAAAACATGGCTAGATATAAAGACGAACAATGTCGTATTTGCCGTAGAGAAGGTCAAAAGCTATTTTTAAAAGGTTGCAGATGCTACTCAGACAAATGTAGTGTAACTAGAAGAAACTATGCTCCAGGACAACACGGACAAAAGAAAGCTAAACTTTCTGAATACGGAACACAATTAAGAGAAAAACAAAAAACAAAATCATTTTATGGTGTTGGAGAAAAACAATTTAGAAAATATTTTGATATGGCTTCTAATAAAAAAGGAATCACTGGTGAAAACTTACTTCAAATATTAGAAAGCAGATTAGATAATGTTGTATATAGAATGGGGTTTGGAGTTTCTAGACCACAAGCTAGACAACTTGTAACTCATGGAAATATCGAAGTTAATGGAAAGAAAGTTGATATAGCATCTTATTTAGTAAAATCAGGAGATGTTGTAGCAGTAAGAGAAGTTAGAAAAGACAACCCAGTTGTTAAAGAAAACGTAGAAAACAATAGCGTTAGACCATTACCAGAATGGTTAGAAGTTGATAAAGAAAAAATGTCTGGTAAAGTTGTTAGATTAGCAAATAGAGAAGATATTGATTTACCAGTTGAGGAACACTTAATAGTTGAGCTTTATTCTAAATAATAAAATAAGAATCAAAGAGATTATTTTCGTTTTACTAAAATTAATAAAAGAAAATATAAAAAGGTGAGAAACCTTAAGTTTCTCAAAATGGAGGTAAATAAATGATAGAATTTGAAAAGCCAAACATCAAATGCGTAGAGACAGATGAAAAAAGAAATTATTCAAAGTTTGTATGCGAACCATTAGAACGTGGTTATGGAATGACTATTGGAAATTCATTAAGAAGAATCTTATTATCATCATTACCAGGTGCTGCTATAACAAGTGTAAAAATTGATGGAGTAGTTCATGAATTTTCTACAGTACCAGGAGTTGTTGAAGATGTTCCTGAAATAATAGTTAATCTAAAATGTGTTAGATTAAAAATGCATGATAATGAAGATAAAAATATAAGTATCAACTTCAAAGGCCCAGGAGAAGTTAAAGCCGGAGATATTGTTACAGACAGTAGTATAGAAATATTAAATCCAGAATTACATATTGCTACAGTTGAAGAAGGAGAAACTCTTCATATGGAAATGGCAGTAGCAAGAGGTAGAGGATACAATACAGCGGATAAAAATAAAACAGAAGATATGGCGTTAGGTACATTACCGATTGATTCAATATTTACACCAGTTAAAAAAGTAAATTATAAAGTAGAAAATACTAGAGTTGGACAAAGAGTAGATTATGATAAATTAACAATCGAAGTTTGGACAGACGGAAGTTTAAAACCATTTGAATCATTAAGTTTAGCTGCAAAAGTTATGACAAGTCACTTAGATTTATTTATTGATTTGTCAGAAACAGCTAAAAACACTCAAGTAATGGTAGAAAAAGAAGAATCTAAGAAAGAAAAAGTATTAGAGATGCCTATAGAAGAATTAGAGTTATCAGTTAGATCATACAACTGTTTGAAGAGAGCTGGAATTTCAACAGTAGAAGATTTAGCTAGTAAGTCACAAGAAGATATGATGAAAGTAAGAAATCTTGGTAAAAAATCATTAGACGAAGTAACTAATAAATTAATTGCCTTAGGTTTAGGATTTTCATCAAATGAAGACTAAGAAAAGGAAGGTGAAATAAAAAGTGGCAGGTACAAGAAAACTTGGAAAACCAACTGATCAAAGATTAGCAATGCTTAAAACACAAACAACAGACTTATTATTAAATGGAAAAATTAGAACAACAGAAGCTAGAGCTAAAGAAGTTAAAGCAATTGTTGATAGTATAATAGCATTAGCTGTTAAAGAAAAAGATAATTTCGAAGAAGTTGAAGTTAAAGTTGTTAAAGCTAAATTAGATAATAAAGGTCATAAAGTTACTGAAAAAGCTACAAGCAAAAACGGTAAAGAATACCTTAAAGTTGTAAAAGAAGAAAAAATGGAAAAAAGACAAAAAGATATGCCATCAAGATTAAATGCTAGAAGAAAAATAATGAAAAAAGTTAACAAAGTTGAAGGAACAGATGTTATAGCAAAATTATTTGGAGAAATAGCTAGCAAATATGAAGGTAGACAAGGTGGATATACTAGAATATTAAAATGCGAAAATAGAAAAGGAGATAACGCTACAGAAGTTATCTTAGAATTAATTTAGTATTTAATAAAATAAAAATGATAAAAAAACGGGTAACCGTTTTTTTATTTTGTCTAAAAAGATAATAAAATAGTACCAAAAAAATAAAATAACATAATATATATCAGGTGATTAATATGACAAATATTATAAATTTACTTATAACAATAATAACAATATTCGGATGGTACATATTTATAAATGATATTATAAATACATTATTATATAAAAATTTAAAATTAGGCAAAAATATAAAAATACAATTAACAGTAAAAAACCAAGAAGAAAATATAGAAATGATACTTAAAAAGATAAAAAATGATTTTGAAGAAATAAAACATTTGGAAATAATAGATGATAACTCAGATGATAAAACATATGAAATACTAACTAAAATACAAAAAGAAAATCCAAATATAAAAATAAGAAAAATAAATTGAATTCACGAAAATATTGTAAAAAATAACTTTTTTTGATAGACTACAAACGAAAAGGAAAGTTTTATGAAATTAGAAGGTCAATTAGAAGAAATTATATATCAAAACGAAACAAATAGTTATACAATTGCAGAACTTGCAACAGAAGAAGAAATATATACTATTGTAGGATACTTACCATTTATCAACGAAGGTGACTTCTTAAGCTTAGAAGGAAAATTTGTAACACACCAAGACTATGGAAGACAATTTAAAATAGACACATTCGAGAAAAAGATGCCAGAAAGTAAAGAAGCGTTAGAAAAATATTTAGCAAGTGGAATAATAAAAGGAATAGGTCCTAGCACAGCCAAAAAAATAGTTGATAAGTTTGGAGAGGAGACAATAGCTGTATTCAAATTTGAGCCAACTAGACTTGCTGAAATAAAAGGGATATCAACACAAGGTGCAAAAGAAATGGCAGAAGAATTTAATTTAAAATGGGATCTTTGGCAAATTGTTGGTTTCCTAGAAAAATTTGGCATCAATGCAAGTAATAGTAAAAAAGTATATGAGGCTCTAGGAGAAGATGCAATTGATGAAATAAAGAAAAATCCATATGTATTAGTTGATATCACATACGGAGTAGACTTTTTCAAGATAGATAAGATGGCCTTAGAAATAGGAATTGATATAAATAGTTATCAAAGAATTGGAGCAGGTATAAGATATGGATTAATTCTAGCAAGTTATAATGGAAATACCTGCGTAGAAAAACAAAATTTATATGAATTTGTGAAAAATAAATTATCAATAGAAGAAAAATATATTGATGAAGTAATGATAAATCTAAAAATGACAGGGAAAATAGTTGAAGAAAAAATAGATGAAAAAGAATGGGTATTTTTAGAAGAACTATATAGAGTAGAAAAAAATATCGCAACAAGATTATATATGATGCAAAAAACTCAAAATATAAAACACATAAAATCATTTAATTCGTTTTTAGAGAAAGAAGAATCACTATTGGCAATAAAGTTATCACCTAAACAAAAAGAAGCTCTAAAAGAGGTAAATAATTCGAATGTGACAGTAATAACTGGCGGTCCAGGTACACGGAAAAACAACCATAATAAAAGCACTTCTAGATATATATCAAGCAAACAAATATAAAGTAGTTTTATGCGCGCCAACTCGGAAGAGCAGCAAAAAGGATGTCAGAGTCAACAGGAGAAGAAGCAAAAACCATTCATAGACTACTAGATATAGGAAAAATTGAAGATAACAAATTAGAAAATATAGATGCAGATTTTGCTCCAATAGATGCAGATGTAATAGTAATAGACGAGATGTCAATGGTGGATGTTTTCTTAATGAACTACATAACTAAAGCAATATATATGGGAACTAAGCTTGTTTTAGTTGGAGACAGTAACCAGTTGCCATCAGTAGGACCAGGAAATGTATTAAAAGATATAATAGAATCAGAAAAAATTCCAACAACCAATTTAGATAAAATATTTAGACAAGCAGCACAAAGTAAAATTATTTTAAATGCTCACCAAGTAAATAAAGGAGAAAATTTTATTTCCAAAGAAGAATCTGAAAATACTAATGATGATTTTTTCTTTATAAAAGAAAATTCACAAGAAAAAATGATAGCACAGTTAATATCTTTAACAACAGGAAGATTACAAAAATTCGGAAACTATGATTTTTATCAAAATATGCAAATATTAACTCCAACAAAAAAAGGACTGTTAGGAACAAAAGAATTAAATAAAAAATTGCAAAATAGTATTAATCCAGAGACAGAAAACAAAAAAGAAAAAAAGTTTGGAGATATCACCTTTAGAGAAGGCGATAGAGTAATGCAAATAAAAAACAATTATGATATATTTTGGGATAGAAATATTAACGGAGTTTACGAAAATGCCACAGGAGTATTTAATGGTGAACTTGGAAGAATTGAAAAAATAGATTTATCTGAAAGACAAGTAAAAGTTGTTTTTGATGATGCGAAAAATGTATGGTATCAATTTTCAGAGTTAGATCAATTAGAATTAGCATATGCAATCACAATACATAAATCACAAGGAAGTGAATTTGATGTGGTAATAATAGTAGTGCCTCAAGCAGCTCCGATGTTATTAACAAGAAACCTTCTATACACTGCAATAACGAGAGCAAAAAAATTATTAGTAATAGTAGGTGGAAAAAATACAATAGAATTTATGATTCAAAACGTGGATAGTAAAAAAAGAAATACAGGATTAAAAACAAAAATAAATGATTTACTAAAAGATATAAATTAGCTATAATAAAAATTAAATTAGGCATAATACAAAATAAAAATGATAAAAAAACTGATAGACATAATTTTCCCAGAATCTTGTGTAATATGTGGGAGAATATATTCAAAGCCAATATGTCCCAAATGCTTTATAAAATTAAAAAAAGAGATTAATTTTTATAAAATAAAAGAAAAAGAATTTAACATATTTTTTCTAAGTTTTTATGAAGGAACAATAAAAAAACTAATATTAGATTTTAAGTTTAAAGAAAGCGGATATTTATATAATTTTTTTACAGAATTATTTATAAGAAACAATCAAACAAAAGAACTTATCCAAAAATACGATTACACAGTACCAGTTCCTATGTATTATGAAAATAAAATTATTCGAGGATATAACCAAATTGAGTTAATAACAAAAAAACTTGAGCAAGAATTAGGAATAAAAGAATTACAATGCTTAGAAAAAGTAAAGAAAAATAAAAAACAAAGTTTATTAACAGAAAAAGAAAGAATAAAAAATGTGAAAGATGTTTACAAACTCAAAAACGACACACAAATAAAAAACAAAAAAATATTGTTAATAGACGATATATATACAACAGGAAGCACAACAAAAGAATGCATAAAAAAGCTAAAAGAAGGAAGACCTAAAAAAATAGATGTATTAGTAATTAGCAAAAGTAAGAAAGGATAAAAACGTGGAAGATTTAGTAGAAAGTATATTAGATTATGTAAGAGCAGATTATACCGATTATGCAATTATGATAAACGGTGAATGGGGAAGCGGAAAAACTTATTTTTGGAATCACAAAGTAAAAAACAAAATAGAATCACTACAATTAAATGGAAGAAAATACACAACAATATATATGTCTTTATATGGTATTTCGAATTTAGAAGAAATAAGTAAAAAAATATTCATTGAAACAACTCAACTAATGGACAAAAACTTGAAAAAATATATGGATGCACACGGTCAAACTACAATTCCAGAATATGCTAAAACAGGGCTAGATATGGCAAACTTTTTTGGAGTCACTAAAAATGGTGAAAAAGTTGATTATGGAGATTTCTTTTCAACAGATGATAAAGTATTATGCTTTGACGATTTAGAAAGAGCTAATGTAGATGTTGTAGATATACTAGGATATATAAATAACTTTGTTGAACATGATCATATTAAGACAATTATTATATGCAATGAAAAGGAATTATCAACTAAGTTTAAAAGCTCAAACATCGAAATGAAAACTTTCATAGCAACATATCTTTTAGATAAGCAAAATGAATTGAATAAGTCAGTTGATAAGCCAATGGTTGAAAAGATAAGAGATAAAATAGAATATGTATTTGATAATGCAAATGATTATGAAAGAATAAAAGAAAAATTAATCGGTGAAACGTTTGAATATGCTCCAAAATTCAATTATATAATTAATGGATTACTATTTAGATACGAAAAAAATCCAGATTTAATAAGATTTTTAAGAGAAAACCAAAATTTAATTATTTCAACATTTAATAAAAGCGGAACAAGAAACCTAAGAATTTTAAAACACGCATTAAACGATTTTAAAAAAATATTTGAAACCGTAAATAAAACATATCCAAATACTAAACTAAGAGTATTGCAAACAATGTTAATATTTACAATTGCAGTATCATTTGAAATAAAAGCTGGAAAAGTAACTAAAAATAAATTTATAAATATTAACAGTAATGAAGAATATAAATCATTATTAGTATCTTCCAGAGTTTTAATGGATAACAGACAATTTTATATAAAAGAATTTGATAATAACTATTACTTTAATTTTAAATCAGAATATAGATTTTTCAAATTTATCGAAGTATATGTAAGAACGAGAATATTCGATATGAAAGAATTAAAAAAAGATATGGACGCAATAATAAATACAATAGATACAGAAAAATTACCAGGATATAAACGTTTACTAACTGAAGAATATTGGAAAATATCAGATGAACAATTTCCAAAAATTATTGAAGAAGTAATAGAAGAAGTAAAAAAAGGACAACTACAATTAATTGAAATTGTAAAACTGTTCTCATATTTTAGCTATTTTATAAAACGAGAATTAATCACATATGATATTAAAGATATTAAACAGTTATTTATTGATGGAATGAATAAATCTGTACATGTTTCTAAATACTGTAAAAATATAGAAGAAGAATTATCAAGAGTTGGAATACATGAAACTGGCCAAGAAATGGACGAAATATTAAAACATTTTGAAGAACTGAATAATCAATTAGAAGAAAAAATGTATAAAGAAAAAGCAGATGAAATTTTCAGGTATATACCTATACAAATGGAACAATTCTATGACAGATTTGAAAGTGAATGTATGGACTTCCCAATATTTAAATATTATGACGCATATAGAATGTTCCAAAGAATTACTTGTGCAAGTAATGAAGATATTGTAAGAATAAAAGAAACACTAATAGATAGAGCAAAAAGAAACTCTGAAATATTAACATCAGAATATAAATTTATGAAAAAATTGAAAAACGTTTTAGATGAATATTGTAAAGGAAAAGAAGTAACAATCAAAAATGTAATGCTAAAAGAATTTTCAAGAGATTTAGATACAGTAATAAATCTTTATAAACCACCAATATTTTCTTCAAACAATAATTAGCAATCCTGTATATTTTGCCTAAAAAAGTACAAACTAAATTTAGACAAAATATAACAAGGAGGATTTTATGAAAGCGACTGGAGTTGTAAGAAGAATAGATGATTTAGGAAGAATCGTTATACCTAAAGAAATAAGAAGAACACTAAGAATTAGTGAAGGATCACCATTAGAGATTTTTACAGAAAAAGACGGAGAAATTGTTTTAAAAAAATATTCACCAATAGGTGAACTATCAGAATTTGCTACAAATTATGCAGATACATTATCAAAAACTACAGGGCATATAGCTTGTATAACTGATAAAGACACAATAATAGCAGTTTCAGGAGGACTAAAAAAAGACCTATTAGAGCAAGGAATTAGTAAAGAACTAGAAGAGGTTATTGAAAACAAAGAAATATATACAAGTAAAGAAAATGATGAACTAGCAATACCAATAACGAAACATGAAAACAAAGAAAGAGTGTTTCATTCACAAGTAATATATCCAATAGTATCAGACGGAGATTCTGTAGGAAGTGTAGTTCTAATGTCAAAAGAGCCAAATAAAAAAATGACAGATACAGAGTTGAAAATAGTTCAATCAGCTGCTGGAATACTAGGAAGTCAATTAGAAATATAAGAAATATTTGTAGTATTTTTTCTAAAGTTACAAATATTTATTAAAATTCTTAAAAAGATATTTATAAACTAAAAAATAAAGATGATTCTCCAAAAAACAGAAACATCTTTATTTTTTAGTCAAAAAAAGTAAAAAAAGAAAATAAAATAATTGACATCCAAAATAAATATATATAAAATATATACAAATTAAAATGAACAAAAGAGGAGAAAAAATATGAAAGATACAGTAGATGCAAAAAAAGTTGTAGGTAGCTTTGTCGGAAAATACATAGCTTTTGCCATAATAATTGGAGGAATTTCCTTTGTATTAGAAAATATAATTCCACAAATAGCTGGTTGGGACTTTAGATCAAAACAAGCCTCAACACTTGTTATATATCAATCAGTATTATTTGTAATAAGTACTATACTAACAATAACATTAGCAGTTAGCTCATCAATAAAAAAAGTAAAAATATCAAGTGAAGAAGAAGCTAAAAAAATTGCCAAACCAATAAAAACAATATTAATTATTGTTGCACTTATACTTATGGTTATAAACCTAGTATATTGCTATCAAATAGAACAATCTGGTTATAAAGATGTAGAAAAAGATTATCCAGCAATAGATGGAATTCAAGACAATTATAGAGATATATGTATAAGCTATGAAAAAACAGCAGTACATTTAGTTTCAAATGTACAAATGGCAACAAAAGAAATAGCTACAGTATTAACATATGGATATGCAGTTATATATGTAGAAAAAATGATAGATGCTTCAGTAGTAAAGAAATCATCTAAAAAGTCAACAAAAAAAGAAAATGAAGAATAAACAATAAAGTTAAAATCCTCTATTTCATTATAGAGGATTTTTTTGCAAACTATCTAAAATTATGTCCTATTGCATTTTTAAGAAATTTATAATATAATTTAAAAATCGTTAAGGAGGCAAAAAATGAAAGCTATTGAAATAAGAAATAAATATTTAAAATTTTTTGAAAAAAATGGACATAAAATTATACCAAGTGCATCATTAATACCAGAGAATGATCCGTCAGTATTATTTAATACAGCAGGTATGCAACCACTAGTGCCATATCTTTTAGGAGAAAAACATCCAGAAGGAAGACGTCTTACAGACTATCAAAAATGCGTAAGAACTAACGATATAGACGAAGTTGGTGATAACAGACATTTAACATATTTTGAAATGCTAGGAAATTGGTCACTAGGCGATTATTTTAAAGAAGAATCAATAGCTATGAGCTATAAATTCTTAACAGAAGAGTTAGGAATACCAAATGAAAAAATATCAGTAACCTGTTTTGCTGGAGATAAAGACTGCCCAAAAGATACAGTTGCATATGAATGTTGGAAAAAAGCAGGAATTCCAGATGAAAGAATATATTTCTTTGGAAAAGACGATAACTGGTGGATAGCCGGAGAAGAAGGACCTTGTGGACCTGATACAGAAATGTTCTACGACACAGGAAAGCCAAAATGTTCTCCAGAGTGTAATCCAGCATGTGATTGCGGAAAATACGTTGAAATCTGGAACAATGTATTTATGGAATTTTATAAAGATAAAAATGGATATACAAAATTAAAACAACAAAACGTAGATACAGGTCTTGGACTAGAAAGAATGACAATGCTATTACAAGGAAAAGAAACACCATTTGAGATTGAATTATTTGCTCCTGTAATGGAAAAATTAGAAAAACTACAAAAGGTAGATAATATACAAAGCCGAAGAATAATCGCAGAACACTTACGTTCAAGTATGATGATAATAAATGATGGTGGAAGACCTAGCAATGTAGACAGAGGATATATTCTAAGAAGACTACTAAGAAGAATGACAAGACATATGAATAAGCTAGAAATAGACTTATCAATATTAGGAGATATAATAGATACTTCAATAGAAAGTTTAAAAGAACTTTATCCAGAACTTGAAAAAAACAAAGAAACTATAAAACAAGTAATAATAACTGAAAAAGATAAATTTATAAAAACATTAAAAAATGGCGAAAAAGAATTTGAGAAAGTTGCAAACAAAACAAAAAATAATAATCAAACAATAATAGATGCAGAAAGTGTATTCAATTTATATGAAACATATGGATTTCCACCAGAAATGACAGAAGAGTTAGCTTCAGAACAAGGATTAACTGTTGACATGAAAAACTATCAAAAATTATTTGAAGAACATCAAGCAAAATCTAGAATGGGAAGCGATATTAAATTTAAAGGTGGACTAGCATCTACAGGAGAAATAGAAACAAAATATCATACAGCAACACACCTTCTAAATGCTGCTTTAAAAGTTGTGCTTGGAAATCATGTTCATCAGAAAGGAAGTAATATTACAACAGAAAGACTAAGGTTTGACTTTTCACATGGAGCTAAAATGACAGATGAAGAAAAACAAAAAGTAGAAGATTTAGTAAATGAGTATATAAAACAAGATATAAAAGTTGAAAGAATAGAAATGAAAAAAGAAGAAGCATTAAAATTAGGCGCAGAAGCAATGTTTCTTGATAAATACGGAGAAGATGTTATAGTCTATAAAATAGGAGATATATCATTAGAATTTTGTGGAGGACCACATGTAGAATCTACAGGGTGCT
Source organism: Clostridia bacterium (assembly GCA_017936925.1). Classification (GTDB taxonomy): domain Bacteria; phylum Bacillota; class Clostridia; order TANB77; family CAG-508; genus UMGS1994. The sequence continues at coordinate 52,011 of JAGBEP010000020.1, forward strand.
TAGGAACATTCAAAATCAAAAAAGAAGAGGCATCATCAGCAGGAGTAAGAAGAATAAAAGCAATTTTATTATAAAAGGAGATAATAAATGAGCGATTGTATATTTTGCAAAATTGCAAACAAAGAAATAAATTCAGAACTAATATATGAGAATGACAATATAGTTGCATTTAAAGATTTAAATCCAAGAGCAAAAATGCATTTTTTAATAATACCTAAAAAACATTATGATACGATATTAGATATAGATGATACAAAAATTATGCAAGACATATTTAAAGCAGTAAAAGAAATTGCAAAAAAATACAATATAGATGAAAAAGGATTTAGATTAATTAACAATTGCAAAGAAGACGGCGGACAAGAAGTTATGCATATGCATATTCATATGTTAGCAGGAGAAAAATTAAAAACTACTATAATTTAACATACAAAAATATAAAAAAATATGTTACAATAAAAGCAAATATGAGGAGAAAAATATTTTACATGGAATCAAAAAGAAAAAATTTTCTAACAATATTGTTAATAATAATAGTAGTAATAATAGTTGGAATAATAGGATATTTAGGGTTTGAACTAATAAGTGAGAAAATAAAAGAAAATGAGGCTCAAACAATAACTGACGAATTTGATAGCCAAATTCCTACAGTTACAGAAGATGAATTAGACGATGTGGAAGAATTAGAAGGAGAACAAGGCTCTGAAGAAAAAGAAACAGGAGAAAATCAAGAAGAAAACCCAGGTGGAAGTGAAACTACAGGCGGAGGAAGTTCATCAAGTGGAAACGGAAGCGGAAGCTCATCAGGTTATTACAGAGGCGGAAGTAATTCTTCATACACAACAGGAGTAAGCATAGGCGGATATTGGGTTGTAGGAACTATAAGAATTCCGGCAACAGGAATAAAATATTCTATTTTCTCTCAACCATCAGCAGAAGCACTGGAAAGAGGAACAGGAATGTTGTATACAACTAATGGAATAAACCAACCAGGAAATACTGTTATTGCTGGACATAACTACAGAAATAGACTATTCTTTTCAAAAAATAAAAACCTAGTTATAGGAAATATTATATATATAAAAGACGTATCTGGAGTAGAAGTTGCTTATGCAGTTACATCAAAATTTGTAACAACATCAACAGATTCATCTTTCTATCAAAGAGACACTGGAGGAAAAAGAGAAATAACACTTACAACATGCACAGATAATGGAAGCAAAACAGGAGAAAGATTAATAATATTAGCAAGAGAACAATAAAAAAATAATTTTTGTTGTTCTTTTATTGCATTTAATTGACAAAAACAAACAATCTTGTGTAAAATAAATATAGTGAACATTTCAAAATGAGGTGATAATATGGATGATAAAAAAAGTAAAATACTAACAATTGTATTAGTAGTAATAATTGTTGCAATAATAGCAGTAGTAGCATATTTAGCATATACAGCGTTTGCGGAAAAGAAAACAGAAGAAAATTATACAAATGCTGCTAATGAATTTGAAAAAGCAGTTACAGCAACTGCTAGTAAAGCTCAAGGAAGTAACTCTACATTAAATGCATTAAATATAAATATGGATCCATCTAACAAAAAATACATGGAAGGATATGAAATAATAGGAACAATAGAAATTCCAAAAGTAGATCTTAAATGCGCAATACTAAAAGAAGTAACAACACGATCAATAGAAATAGCAGTAGCACAAATGTACACGACAGATGGATTAAATAAACCAGGAAACACAGTTATATATGGACACAACTATAGAAATTCACTATTTTTCTCAAGAAATGATGAGTTGGAAATAGGAGACGAAATCAAAATATTAGACCAGCAAGGAAATAAATTAACATATGAGATATTTAATATATTTGAAACAACAATGACAGATACATCGTTTTATAATAGAACAGCAGAAATTACTGGCGGAAAAGCAGAAGTTACATTGTCAACATGTACAGACGACGCCAGCCAAACAGATAGAAGATTAATAATACAAGCATCTGAAAAATAAAGAAATAGGGGAAAAATATGGAAGAGAAAAAAACTAAAATAATAGGAATAGTAATAGGAATAATAATAGCTATAATAATTATCGCTATAGGAACAGCTATTTTTTTTACAATACGAGGAAATAAAAAAGATGATAAAAAAGAAGCGCAAGCAGAAACACCTGAAGTAATAAGTGGATCTAGCAAAAAAGTAACAGCAGGAAATACAACATTAAATTCAATTGACGTATCTTCTTCAAGTAAAAGCAAGAAAAAAATGGAAGAATACGTTATACTTGGAGAAATAGAAATTCCTAAAACTGGATTAAAGTGTAATATATTAGAAGAAGTAACAAAAAGATCAATAGAAATAGCAGTAGCACAAATGTATACAACAGGAGGATTAAACCAACCAGGAAATACGGTTATATATGGACATAATTATAGAAATTCACTATTTTTCTCAAAAAATGACGAATTAGAAAACGGAGATAAAATTTATATAACAGATGACGAAAATGGAAAAATAACATATGAAATATATGATATATTTGAAACTACTTCAACAGATACAACATTTTACAATAGAGCAGCAGACACGACAGGAGGCAAACGAGAAATAACATTATCAACATGTACAGATGATGCCAGCGAAACAGATAGAAGATTAATAATATTGGCAAGAGAGATATAAATTCAAGAGCTCTAAATAAAATATTTAGAGCTCTTATAGTTATTTATTAAAAAAATTAAAAAAAGAGTTGACAAACTAATATAAAAATATTAAAATATAAGAGCGTTCGAAATGGTGGATTTAGCGCAGTTGGTTAGAGCGCCAGTTTGTGGCACTGGAGGCCGTGGGTTCAAATCCCACATTCCACCCCATTTAATATAATTAATATAATCTACCACTAAGAAACGATAACTAAATCAATATTGGGCTGTAGCCAAGCGGTAAGGCACCAGACTTTGACTCTGGCATGCGCTAGTTCGAATCTAGCCAGCCCAACCATTAAAAATATCTTATTTTCTTCTTAATTATAAGTTAAGAAACTAAATAAGATATTTTTTATTTTAAGCTTCAAAAGTATAATATCATCTTAGACAACAAACAATCTAAACAAATATATTTCAAAAATTTTCCAATATTATAGAAAAAAGAATATAAAAAGCAAAAATAGAATTGACAAGAGAGTAAAATGGTGTTAGAATGCATATCACACCGGAAAAATAAAAGCCAAAATATTTTAGAAAAAATCGACAATAAAAAATTTTTGAAAAATATTTAAAAAAGATGTTGACAACATCAAAAAACGGTGCTAAAATACAGAACAGTCACGACAGAAAAATACAAAATTCGACATCAAAAAAGAACTTTAAAAAAGTTTTAAAAAAACTAAAAAAAGTTGAAAAAAGAT
>JAGBEP010000021.1 GCA_017936925.1 Clostridia bacterium
CCATTTTTATAAATTTTTGTTTTTCTTCCAATGTATATTTGGAAAACGTTTGACCTTTTTTAGCCATAAAAAATACACCTCCGTTTAGATTTTAACACAATAGTCTTTTTTATTGTGTCTACTAAACGGGGTGCATTTCATCTAGTTAGTCTTCTTTATTTTATTAAAAAACACTAAAAATTGCTTGAAAGAAAGATATAACAAGGTCTACTAAAATTTTTAGTATCTCATTTTCATTATAAAGATTTACAAAATAATCATGAATAGGAGGAATAAAAAATAATATTACAAAAATAACTATAGCAATTAATATAGCTAAAATAACTTGAAATACTCGTTTAAAAGTCCATCTATATTTTAACTTATATCCATGTTGACGCAAATAAGCATCATAAGCTTCTAAATATCTTTCCTGCATTTTTGATTGAAGCTTTTTCTTTGTTTTTTCATCCATGTTATAAGTATTAACATAAAAGTTCCCGTCATTATCAGTATAATAACCATTATTAGAATAAGAAACTTTATGAGCATTAGGAATATCCTTTTTAACATTATTACCAGTAGAAGAATTAAAATTTTGAGAACTATTTTGAGAAGTATTAGATTTCATTTGCTTGCGAAATTCAAGTTCTTTTTTCTTAGCAAGAACATGATCAAAATTAGCTCTTTTAGAATCATCCATTAAAACTTCAAAAGCTTCATTTATTAATTTCATTTTTGACTCAGCTTCTTTAGGATTATCACGATTAAGATCAGGGTGATATTTTTTTGCTAAAGCCTTATAAGCTTTTTCAATAACTTCTTTTGAAGCCTTTTCACTTACTTCTAAAATTTCATAGTAATTAACCATATTTTCTCCTTAGTAAAGTATAAAAAAATTATAGCATTAGAAAATAAATAAAACAAGAAATTTATATTGACTAAAATTATAAAAAAATATAAGATAATAAAAAAGAAAAAATAGGAGATACAATATGAATATAAAAAACGAAAGAGGAATAACGCTAACAATGCTAATCATAACCATTATAGTTATGCTGATAATAGCGACGGTATTGGTATATTTTAGTGTAGGAGATAATTCTTTAATGAATAATGCAAGAACTGCTACTTTTAAAGAAGATATGAGTACACTAAAAAGTAAAGTAGACGATAAAGTAATTACAAAACAAAACATAGAAGGAAAAACATCAGGAGTAACTCTAACTATAGAAGAACAAAAAGAAATACTAGGAGATTATTATACAACAGGAAATTTAAAGGTAGACGACAATGGAAATTTAATATATACAAATAATTCTAACTTCTCAGATTCTCAAAAGGAAATATTAGAATCAATTGGAATAAGTGGTGAATAATGAATAAGATCTCAACTAAATACAACAAAAATATTGTATTAACTGAGGTCTTTTATTTTCTTATATACACAAAAAATATTGAAAAAAAATAATAAATAATGTAAAATAAGCGCGGAAAGGAAGTATGAAAAATGGAAAAAATTAGAGGATTTGAAATTGCCAAAGGGTTTGAAAACATGAATATTAATTTACCCGAAAGAAAAACAAAGTATTCAGCAGGATATGATGTAGAAGCTGCTGAAGATTGTGTAGTACCAGCATATAAATTTGGTCAAAAACCAACATTAATAAAAACAGGAATTAAAGCTTATATGCCAGAAAACGAATATTTAATGTTAACTAATAGAAGCTCTAATCCAGGAAAAAGAGGATTAGTAATGGCAAACGGAATAGGAATAATAGACAGCGACTATTATGGAAATCCAGACAATGATGGAGCATTTATGTACTCATTTTTTAACTTTTTCGAGAAAGATTTAGAAATAAAAAAAGGAGACATAATAGGACAAGCAATATTCCAAAAATACTATATTGCAGACGATGACAATGCTGAAGGAGAAAGAGTTGGAGGATTTGGTTCAACAGATAAAAAATAAAAATATTACTTAATTATTTAAAATAAATCTCCATTTAGTGAGCACGAAAAATGTGTAAAATTCTAAATGGAGATGTTTTTTATTTTATAGAATGTAGATTTATTATAAAAAATAAGTTTACAGAAAGAATAAACTGATAAATAAAAATAAAATAAAAGACTAGAGCACAGAAAAGAAGAGGAATTAGCTAATGAAAAATAAATGAAAAATTATGTGAATTAATTGTAACAAACTCTTTGACTTTTGCCATAATTTAGTGTATAATAATTATGTGCTAAGAAATAAAATTTACCTGAAAGGAGTGAGTCATACATGTTTAATGTAGGTGACAAAGTTGTTTATCCGATGCATGGCGCTGGAGTAATAGAATCAATAGAGGAGAAGTCAATTCTTGACGAAAAACAATCTTATTATATTATAAAAATGCCAGGCGAGGTAAAGGTTATGGTTCCTACTGCAAAAGCAGAAGAAATCGGAGTTAGAAATATCATAGATAAAGAATCAGCTCAAAAAGTTATTGAAGTTTTGGAACAAGAAAGCACAGAAATGTCTATGAATTGGAACAAAAGATATAGAGACAATATGGAGAAAATGAAAACAGGAAACATTTATGAAGTGGCAGACATTGTTAGAAATCTAAGTTTCAAACAAAAAGAAAAAGGTTTATCTACAGGAGAGAAAAAAATGCTACTAAATGCAAAACAGATATTAGTAAGCGAACTAGTCCTTGCAGAGCAAAAAGACCTTAGTGAAATAGAATCAATAGTTGATAACAAAATAAATGCTTCTTATGCAGATCACATTGCAGCCCTTGAACAGAATACACCAGAAGAAAATATTGTAAAAAAATTTATACCACTAAATTAAATCAATATATAAAATATAAAAAAAAGAGGCAAAACCTCTTTTTTTCGCTCTTATAAAATAATTTTTAAATGATTTTTACATTTATTTTACACATATATACAAAGAAAAATCTACATGTTATAATAAAAATAATAGGAAGGAATAGAGGATGAATCAAATTCTTATAACTGAGAAATTGTATATAACACCTGAATTAAAAAGACAGAAAAAATTATATAAAATTGATTTTATCATTTCTGTTTTTTTATTGTGCCTATTATTTTCTTATTATATATATGCAGAATATGATAAATATTCTGGAGAGAAAAAAGCTCAAGAAATACTTGCAAATATGGAAATTCAAGAAACCGATTTAGCAAGTACATATGTATATGATGATACAACAATTAGAGTAGAAGAAAACGAAAAAATGGTTGTAATATTAAGCGAACAAGATGATGGAACAATAATAGATACAAATAATTTAGATGGTTCTCAAACGACATATAGCGGTACAGTACCTAAAAATGTAATGACTTCCGAAAGTGGAGATACCTATTACTCAATAGCAAAAATAAATATACCTCGAATAGACTTATCATATCCAATATTAGATCACTGGTCAGATGAACTATTAAAAATTTCACCTTGCAAATTCCATGGAGCAGATCCAAATGAAGTAGGTAACTTCTGTATAGTAGGACATAACTATAGAAATTCAATGTTCTTTAGCAAAGTTCCAACACTTGAAACAGGAGATATTATCGAAATAGAAGATAATTATGGAAGAAAAATAAATTATGAAGTATATGATAAACATGTAGTAAGTGAAGATAATACAAAAGATACATCTCAAATAACTCATGGAAAAAGAGAAATCACAGTTATAACATGTACAAACGATAATAAAAACAGAGTTATCGTAAAAGCAAGAGAACAAGGAACATAAAGTATTCTATGAACTAAAATACATAGAATACTTTTTTTATATTGAAAAAAATAACATGATAATGTATAATACATACGTTAAATTAACAAAAGAAAGTGAGAAAAAATTATAAATGAGTCAAATTTTATCATCACTAAATATAAATAGTGTAATTACATATATTACAGCACTTGCAATAATATTAGGATGTAAATTATTAAGTCCAATAATTGCACATATACTTATATATATTTTTCACAAGATATTAAAAGTAGACAATAAAATATCTAAAAGTGGATTTTATGAACCATTAAAATTTATCTTAACAGTATTTGGATTTGGACTAGCAATTTACTATTTAAAACTACCAAGAGGAGTAATAAATTTATATAATGAAATTTTTAAAATATTAGTTATATTAGCAATAGCCAAATCACTTGGAAATTGCCTACAGCCAGACTCTACATTTTTTTTAAAATTAGAAACCTCAACAAAATTTAAAGGAAATGAAGCATTAAATTCTTTTATAGGCAAAATACTAAAAGCAGTTATATATTTAATTGCATTAATCATAATAATGCACGATTGGGGAATAGATTTGGGAGGACTTATTGCAGGTCTTGGTATAGGAAGTGCCGCACTGGCTCTAGCTGCACAAGACTTTGTAAAAAGTTTAATTGGAGGATTCTCAATTATAACAGATAAGACATTTGAAATAGGAGATTTTATAGAAGTTGGAGAATTTCAAGGAACAGTTATAGATATAACTTTTAGATCTACAAGGTTAAAAGCTGTTAATAACACTATAATTTCAATGCCAAACTCAGTAATAGTTGCAGAATACGTTAAAAACTGGAGTAAACTAGAAAGCAGACGTCTAGAAATGCGTCTAAGAATTAATTTAAATTCTAATACAGAAACAATAAACAGATGCATATCAAAACTAAAAACAGTATTAAAAGCAAATGAAAATATTCTTGAAGAAACAGTAACAGTATGTTTTGAGAGTATAGAAAATGATGCAAACATAATATGGATAATAGCATACATAAATACAGCTGAATATGATAAATATTTAAAAATAAAAGAAAAAGTTAATTGCGATGTTTTATCAGTATTAGAAAGAGAAAATATCGAACTAGTATATCCAACTCAAAAAGTATACATGAAGACACTATAAAAAGGGGATAATATAAATGAAAATAGGAGTAGCCTTAGCTGGAGGAGGGCTTAAAGGCGTAGCACATATCGGAGCACTAAAAGCGCTAGAAGAATTAGGAATAAATATAGAATGTATTTCTGGAACGAGCTCAGGAGCAATGATGGCAGCATTATATGCAATGGGATATTCGACCGAAGAAATGAAAAATATAACAAAAAAGTCATATAAAAAAATTGTAAAAATACATAAAAGAAACATAATCAAGTATGCATTAAAAAGTATTGTGCATAGAAGATTAGAACTACAGGGCATGATAAAAGGTGAAAACGTTGAGAAAATTGTAGAACAATATGCAAAAGAAAAAGAAATATACAAAATGTCAGATATAAAAAAGAACTTTGCAATGATAACAGCAGATGCCAAAACAACAAAAAAATGCGTATTTGTATCTAAAGATATAAAAAAGGAAAAGGATGTTGAATATTTATCTAACATTCCAATTGGAAAAGCAGTACGTTCAAGTATGTCTTTTCCGGCAATTTTTACACCTTGCGAATACGAAAATTATTGCTTTATAGATGGGGGAACAGTAGATAATATGCCAGTCAAAGAATTAATTGATATGGGAGCAGAAAAAACAATTGCTATATCATTCACACTAGATGAGTTTACTGGCAAAGAAAATTTATTTTCTGTAATATTAAGAGCATGCGATATTTTTTCTTTAAAAGATGTAAAAAAAGGACAAAAAGTAAGTGACATAAGCATAGAAATTGATATGGAAGATGCAAAGCTACTAAAAATTGATGATATTGATTTAAGCATACAAAAAGGATATGACACTGTAATGAAAAACAAAGAAAAAATATTAGGAATGGTGGAAGTAAAATGAAAGCATTAATAACAGGAGCCTCTTCAGGAATTGGAAGAGAAATAGCATTATATTTAAGTGATTTAGGATATGATATTATAGTAGTTGCTAGAAATGAATTAGCTTTAAAAGATATACAAAGAGAAGTAAAAACAAAAGTAGAAGTTGTACCTATGGATCTAACAGACAGAGTAAATGTATGGAAATTACATGAAATGTATAAAAATGAACCTATAGAAGTATTAGTAAATAATGCTGGATTTGGTGTACATGGGTTAGTAACAGAAACTGATTTAGAAAAAGATTTAGATTTAATAGATTTAAATATAGCAGCATTACATATGCTTACAAAATTATTTTTAAAAGATATGAAAAAAAGAAATTTAGGCTATATTTTAAATGTATCATCAATAGCAGGATTTATGTCAGGACCACTAATGGCAGAATATTATGCATCTAAAAATTTCGTACTATCATATACAAAAGCAATATACACAGAATTAAAAAAAGAAGGTTCAGAAGTGCACATAAGTGCATTATGTCCAGGACCAACAAAAACAAACTTTAATAAAGTAGCAAAAGTAGAATTTAAAATGAAATCATATAGTGCAGAATATGTCGCAGAATACGGAATAAATAAAATGTTTGAAGAAAAACCAGTAATAGTGCCAGGAATAAAAATGAAACTAGTACACTTAGCTGCAAAAATACTTCCAAGTAGCATAGTAAGCGAATTTGCATATGAGATACAAAGACGAAAAAGAAAATAATGCACTATTCACTAAAAAATAAAAACAACTCAAATTGAAGAATTGCGTAATAAAAAGAAGACAAAAGATAAGGAGAAAATAAATGAAAGTTACTTGTATAGGAACAGGGACAATGGGATCAATAACAAGGGGAAATCAAAGCATAATAGCCGATGATATACTTTTTGATATTGGATCTGGAGTTGTAAAAAAAATAGAAAGCATGAAAATATATACAAAATCAATAAACTATTTAATTATTACTCATGCGCATGCTGATCATTTTGTAGATTTGCCAAATTTTTTAATAGGAAGAAGTATTAGAAAAGAAAATAAAGAAACATTAAAAATAATATGCGGAAAAGGAATTAAAGAAAAAACAATAAAATTATTTGAATTATGTTTTGGAGATGGAAATAAAAATAAATATAAAAATTTTGAAGAAGGTTATAATGTAAAATTTATTGAGTTATCAAATGGAGAAACCTACGAAGATGAATCAGTTAAAATCACAGCATATGATCTAGAACACGGAACATGTAAGCCAATAATGGGGTATATAGTAGAAAAAAATGGAAAAGTTTTAGGATATGCTACAGACACAACATTATGCGAAAACGTTAAGAAAATATGTGAAAAATCAAATTGCGTATTTCTAGATGCAACCAACACAGTTCCTACCAAAATGCACATGGGAGTAGAAGAAGTAGAGTGGCTAGCAAAAGAATATCCAAAAGCTGAAGTGTATGCAATACACAGAAGTGATTACGTGCATAGCCATATAAAAACAATTAATTTTCCAGAAGACGGAGAAATTATAAATTTATAAGAATAAAAAAAGATTCACCTCATAATTTTAAATAGAGGTGAATTTTTTTATGTTATATTTTACAAAAATGCAAGGATTAGGAAATGATTTTATATGCTTGGATTATGATAAAGTAAGTAGATATAATTTAAAAATTTTTTCAAAATACATATGTGATAGGCATTTTGGAATAGGAGCAGATGGAGTTTTATTGTATTCAAAAAGTAAGATTGCAGATTGTAAAATGAGAATTTTTAATAGTGACGGAACTGAAGCGGGAATGTGCGGAAATGGAATAAGATGTTTATCAAGATTTATGTACGAAAAAGGATATGTTCCAAAAAACAAAATGAAAATAGAAACTATTTCAGGAATAAAAAATATAGAATGCATAACACAAAATGCAAAAATAATGTCAATAAAAGTAGATATGGGAGTTCCACAAACAGATATTAATAAGCTACCAATATATGTTCCAAGAAACTATAAATATCATGATAAAAAATGCAAAGTAATGCTAAAAGCAGGAGATAAAGAATTTGAAGGCATATTTTTAAGTGTAGGAAATCCTCACACAGTAATTGAATGCAAAACATTAAATGATTTACAAATCACAAAATACGGAAAAATTGTGGAAAACTATAGATATTTTCCTCAAAAAACAAATGTTGAATTTGTAGAAGTGGTAGACCAAAATAATATCAATGTGAAAGTTTGGGAAAGAGGAGTAGGAAAAACTTTAGCATGTGGAACAGGAGCAGTAGCATCAGCATATGCAATGTATAAAGAAGAAAAAGTAGAAAATGAAGTAAATGTAAAACTAGAAGGAGGAGAGCTAAAAATATATATAGATGAAAATGACAGAATATTTATGGAAGGAAATGCAGTAAAAGTATTTGATGGAGAAATAGATTTATAAAATATATAAAAAACGCGTTGCAATCATATTTCAGATTGCAACGCATTTTTTAAATTCCCAAATTAGAGAATCATCAGGACCACGCCAGTTTCAAAGCAGTAAGTCTAAGACCTTCCTGCTTCTCCGGATCAATCATATCAAAATGGGATTTGTCGCCCACAGATATCAGAGATCCAAACGCATCAGCAAGAATCTCAGTAGCAAAGTTGCTGTCTGAAATCGAAAGGATGCTAAATGTAGTAGAAATTGCAGAATCTAACTGCTCTTTTCTGAAGTTCATGATACGATGCCCAAATTCGTGCCCATAGGCAAACCTCCCAGAAAACAAACGACATCCGATAACTAAAAGATCTGGATCGATTGAAATGATATCAGAAAGGATATGGTATGAAGCAGGAAATTCCAGGGGCATAGGTACAATATTGACCGTATGACCATAAAGAAATTTTTCCGGCAACTTAGAGCTACGATACGAAGCGATTGCTCGCTTAAGAGCCGAAGTATACTGCGGAAAAAGAATTTCGGTCAAAAAACGATCAAGATTTTCCTTCTTTTCAGAGATACACTCTCCCATAGCTTCAGCCTGAGTAGGATTAACTGCAAGATCTGGAATAGGAAGTTCACAGAAACAGGTTACACCTGGACTTATATAAAACTTCCGTCTGACAGTGGTATAAATCATAATAATGCCTCCTTTAGACTCAACAAAAAGTTTACATAAATAGTATAAACTATATTAAATAAAAAAGCAATTCTATTAAAGCATAAAAAACCAAATTTAGGAAATACTTTATATAAATAATTACTAAAGGAGGTTTTTTATTTGATTAATAAGGTTGAAATATGTGGAGTAAACACTTCAAAATTACCAATATTATCAAATGAAGAAAAAAAAGAACTATTAATAAAAATAAAACAAGGAGACAAAGAAGCAAGAGAAAAATTTATTTCACGGAAATTTAAGATTAGTTTTAAGTGTAGTACAAAGATTCTCTGGAAGAAGTGAAAATCCAGATGATCTATTTCAAATAGGTTGTATAGGATTAATAAAAGCAATAGATAATTTTGACATAACACAAGAGGTTCAATTTAGTACTTATGGTGTTCCAATGATAATTGGAGAAATAAGAAGATACCTCAGAGATAATAATATAGTAAGAGTTAGCAGATCCATAAGAGATTTAGCGTATAAAACAATTCAAGTAAGAGAAAGATTAACAAAAGAAAATGGAAAAGAACCAAGTATTGAAATAATAGCAAAAGAATTAGGCGTAGAACCAGAGGAAATTGCATTTAGCTTAGATGCAATACAAGATCCAGTATCTTTGCAAGAACCAGTATATAATGATGGAGCAGATAGTGTATATATAATGGATCAAGTAAAAGATATAAAAAATACTGATGAACTATGGGCAGAAAATATTACTATAATAGAAGCAATGAAAAAACTAAGTGATAAAGAAAAAGTTATATTAAATAAAAGATTTTTTGATGGAAGAACACAGATGGAAGTGGCAGAAGAAATTGGAATATCGCAAGCTCAAGTATCAAGATTAGAAAAAAGCGCAATAGACCATATAAAAAGAATATGGAAATAAGATTATAAATCAACAAGTATAATATCATCTCCAATACATTTTATAGAAGACCAAGGAATAACCATTTCACTACCAGAAGAAAAAAGAGTGAAAAATTTTGAATTACCAGGAACAACAATAGAGGTAATAACACCAGTACCAAGTTCTGCATTAACATCTTGAACGAAGCCAAGTCTTTTTCCATCAGAAATATTAATAACTTCTTTATGTTTAAAATCTAAACCACTACTTTTCATAAACAACTCCTATTTTTGATATATTATATGAAAAGAAAATCAAAAAAGTTACAAAAAATAGCAATTCTAAAACAATTAAAAATGCATATACTTAAAAAAAGAGAAAAAAGGAGTATATGGCATATGATAACAGATGATGAAAAAATAAGAAAAGCACACGAAATTTATTATAAAAGAAATGGAATTAAATATCGCTCAGAAGAAACCATAAAAAACAAAGGCATAAATAAAATATTAATATTACTAATAATAGGATTTTCAATTATTATTTATCAAAATCAAAATAATATATTAAATACTAAATGGTTAAATGAATTAAAATCAATTTTAAATACAAAAATTAATTTTAATTCATTACTTAAAGAAAAAAAAACAACAAATGATGCGGAAAATATAGAAGAGACAAGTAAAATAGTAGAAGTTCAAGAAAATATTAAAGAATATAAAATAATATGGCCATATAAAGGAGAAATTACATCATATTTCGGAAAAAGAGAATCCAAAAATGAAAATATAGACGGTAATCATACAGGAATAGACATAGCTGGAAATTACGGAGACGAAATTTTATCAAGTATAACAGGAACAGTAATAGAAATTTCAGAAGAAGGAAACTTAGGAAAACACATAAAAATTGCGAATGAAGAATATACAACAGTCTATGCACATTGTAGTGAGATATTAAAAACACAAGGAGAAGAAATAGAGCAAGGAGATATAATTGCCAAAATAGGAAGTACGGGAAATTCTACACGGAAATCATTTGCACTTTGAAGTAATAAAAGAAGGGAAATATATAGATCCTATTACAGTAATAGAGAAGCAGGTGGAAAATTGAAGATAAAAGTAGACTTGAAAATATTTTTTATCCTTATTTTATACCTAATTATACAAAAAACAGAAATTTTAACATTAGCGGTTATTTTCATCCTACTCCACGAAGTAGGACATATAGTTAGTGGAATAACATTAGGACTCAAAATAAAAAAAATAAAAATTACAATTGCAGGAATATCACTGGAATTTGCTAATTACGGAAAAGAAAGAAAAATAAAGAAAATCATAATAGATTTTGCTGGTCCATTTGTCAATTTATTAGCAACAATATTGGGAATAATATTAGGAGAAGAAAATATTATATATGCGAATTTGGGATTGTTTATAATTAATATGGTACCAATATATCCACTAGATGGTGGTAGAATATTAAAAAACATATTACTATATAAAAAAAGTTATAAAACAACTATCATTATAATAGAAGAAGTTTCAAAAAACATCTTAATAGTTTTAAGTGTATTATCAAGTATATTATTATTAAAATATAAAAATATAAATATATTTATATTAATAATATATTTATGGGGAATACATCTAAATGAAAGAAATAAAAACCAAATAATAAAAAAAGCATATAAATCAATAGAAAATAATTCTTAAAAGGCAAAACTATCCAAACTTGATAAATTATGTAAAGTATGGTAAAATTAATTTATGCCAGAAATGGCAAAATTAAATTCCGAAAGGATGATTACGATGAAATTGTACGTTTTGAATGAGGAGAACATGGAGAAGGTCAACCAGATTCTGAAGCCTTATGGCCGGCAGGCTCTAGGAGCATCGATCACGAATGGTGATCTTTGGATGATGTTGGCTGACACCGCCGGAACGAGTTTCCCTCGCTGCCAGGCAGAGGAGGTGAAAGAAGAGTTCCGCAAGCTCTTCGAATTCGACGGTTTCATCATCAATGGGATGAAGGTTCAGTAATTCCATTGAAACAAAAGGCGAGGTAATCGCCAAACAGGAGGCGCTCTCCCAGACGTAAAAATCTGGGAGAGTGTTGTTTTTAGTAAAGATTGAAAAAAATAAAATAAATGATATAATAATAAAACTTAGAGTTAAAAATAATAATTTATTTTTAAAATAACTAAATAATCATATAGGAGGCTATAATGATTAAAATTAATGAAAATTTTTTAGAACTACAAGATAGTTATTTATTTGCAACAATAGCTAAAAAAGTTGCAGAATTTACAAAAGAAAATCCTGACAAAAAGGTAATAAAGTTAGGAATAGGAGATGTAACAAGACCAATTCCAGAAGCAATATTAGAAGCAATGCATAAAGCAACAGACGAATTTAAAAAAACAGAAACATTTAGAGGATACGGACCAGAACAAGGATATGATTTTTTAAGAGAAAAAATCAAAGAAAATGATTATAAAACCAGAGGTGTAGAAATTGATATAGACGAAATATTTGTATCAGACGGCGCAAAATGCGATTGCGGAAATATAGTAGATATATTTTCACAAGACAATAAAGTAGCAATTACAGATCCAGTATACCCAGTATACTTAGATACAAATGTTATGTCAGGAAGAAGCGGAAAGTACAATAAAGAAAGTGATAAATATGAAAATATAGTATATATACCAGCAACATCAAAAAATAATTTTGTACCTGAACTACCAAAAGAAAAAGTAGATATGATTTATTTGTGCTATCCAAATAACCCTACAGGAACAACACTAACTAAAGAACAGTTAAAAGTATGGGTAGACTATGCTAAAGAAAATAAAGCAATAATTCTTTTCGATGCAGCATATGAAGCATTTATCTCAGATGAAGATGTTCCACACAGCATTTACGAAATAGAAGGAGCAAAAGAAGTAGCAATAGAATTTAGAAGTTTCTCAAAAACAGCAGGATTTACAGGCATAAGATGCGCATTTGTAGTAATTCCAAAACAATTAAAAGGATATTCAGAATCAGGAGAAGAAATATCATTAAATAAATTATGGAACAGAAGACATTGCACAAAATTCAACGGAGTATCATATGTAACTCAAAGAGCTGCAGAAGCAATATATACAGAAGAAGGAAAAAAACAAGTAAAAGAAAATATTGATTACTATAAAGAAAATGCAAAAATAATAAAAAAAGGATTAGAAGAAGCAGGATACACAGTATATGGAGGCGTAAACTCACCATATGTATGGTTGAAACTTCCAGATGGAGTAAAATCTTGGGATTTCTTTGATAAACTCCTTACTAAAGCAAATGTCGTAGGAACTCCAGGCGTAGGGTTTGGACCAAGCGGAGAAGGATACTTCCGTTTAACAGGCTTCGGAACAAAAGAAAATACAATAGAAGCAATAGAAAGAATTAAAAAATGAAATAAAAAAAGCGAGTATATTAATTTATACTCGCTTCTTAATATATTTTGAAAAGCAGAATTTTAAAATGCATTAAAAAATCCTCAAACACCCTCAAAAACTTGACTTTTAAACCTAAATAAAGTACAATAATATTTGTTAGGGGAAATAAAATTTATGAGTAATGATAAAAAAACAATTGAAAAACTCACATCAAGGGTAAAGATATATTTGATTATAATTGCTTTACTCTTTATTTTGATATGCACATATGATACAGCATGGATAATACCATCAATATTATTTTATGCACTAATAATTGGATATACAATATGGTCAAATACTAAAAAGAAAACTGAAATAGAAACACATATAGAAGAAGTAGCTTGGGGCATGAACTCAACAGTAAGAAACACATTAAATAAATCATCAATTCCATTATTAGTAATTGAAACAGATGGAGATATTATTTACAAAAGTCCAAAATTTAATAAAGAATTTAAAGATGTCGATGTAATAACATATGTAGAAAGTTTAATAAAAGAAATAAAACTTGAAATCGAAAATAATACTGATAAAAAAGAATTTAGCAAGCAAATGACAATTGAAAATAAAGTATATAAAGTATTATGTGAATATGGAATCAGTAAAAAAAGAGATAAAAGAAAACAAAAAGAATATGTTTTAACATTAACATTCATAGATGAAACTAAATATAATACACTATTTGATCAATATATAAATGAAAAAATGTGCATATGTATAGCTGTAATCGACAATTACGAAGAATTAATACAAAAATTATCACCAGAAGAAAAACCAACTGTATTAGCCAAAATTGATAAGACAATATATGATTGGGCATCATCTTCAGGTGGATTAGTAATAAAAAACGAAAGAGATACTTACATCTTTTTATTCGAACAAAAATATTTAGCTGATATAGAAAAAAATAAAATAGCAGTACTTGATTTAGTAAAAGAAATCGATGTAAAAACGCCGATTACATTAAGTATTTCAATATCTAACGAAGAAAAAAGTTATTACGAAAGATATAAATCTGCATTAGATGGAATTGACTTAGTTCTAGGTAGAGGTGGAGATCAATGTATCGTTAGAAAAGAAGGAAAATATAAATTCTATGGAGGTACTTCTTTAGAAGTAGAAAAAAGAACAAAAGTAAAAGCAAGAATAGTTGCCCACACAATAGAAGAATTAATTCAAGAAGCAAGAAATGTAATAATAATGGGACATCAAAATATAGACATAGACGCATTAGGTTCTTCAATGGGAATGTATAGATTAGCAAAAACAATTGGAAAACCAGCATATATAATTGCTCAA
The DNA here is from genome assembly GCA_017936925.1 of Clostridia bacterium. Taxonomy (GTDB): domain Bacteria; phylum Bacillota; class Clostridia; order TANB77; family CAG-508; genus UMGS1994. The sequence goes on from JAGBEP010000021.1 coordinate 14,574, forward strand.
GATTTAGGAATGAATCTAGGAAAATTTATAGATACTCTAAAAGATACAGAATATGAACAAGCAATTATAGACAAAAAAGAAGCATTAACATTAATTGATAAAGATACGCTTTTAATTGTAGTAGACACCCATAAAAAATCATTTGTTCAAGCACCAGAGTTATTAAATAAAACAGATAAAATAGTTGTAATAGATCACCATAGAAAAAGCACAGACTTTATAGATAATGCCACATTAACTTTTCAAGAAGTGTATGCTTCATCAGCAGCAGAATTAGTAACAGAAATAATCCAATATGTTGATAGAAAAGTAGAATTAACACAAACAGAAATAGAAAGTTTATATGGCGGAATTATGGTGGACACTAAAAACTTTACATTTAAAACAGGTGTTAGAACATTTGAAGCAGCAGCATATTTAAGAAAATTTGGTGTAGACATTATAAAAGTAAAAAAATGGTTTCAAGCAGATTTAGAAAGTTATAATGTAATTGCAGATATAGTAAAAAATGCAGATATGATATCAGACTCAATAGCAATATCAGTATATGAAGAAGCCGGAAAAGATGCAAACACAATTTGTGCAAAAGCGGCAGACGAACTATTAACAATAAGCAATATAACAGCATCATTTGTTTTAGGAAATACGGGAGACAATATTTGTATAAGCGGACGTTCAATAGGAGACATAAATGTACAATTAATATTAGAAAAACTTGGAGGTGGAGGACATATTACATTAGCTGGAGCTCAGCTTGAAAATGTGTCTTTAGAAGAAGCAAAAACTGAACTAATAAACAGAATTAATGAATACTTTTCAGAAATAAATGACTAAAATTAGAAAGGAGCAAGCTATGAAAGTTATACTATTAGCAGACATTAAAGGGGTAGGAAAAAAAGACGAAGTGATAAATGCAAGTGACGGATATGCTAGAAACTTTTTATTTCCAAAAAAATTAGCATTAGAAGCGAATAAAGAAAATATGGCAAAATTAAAAGCAAAAAATGATTCGAAAGCATACCAAAAAGAAATGGATATAAAGGCTGCAAAAGAAATAGCTACAAAGTTAAATACCATTTCAATGAAAATGATAGTAAAAGCTGGAGAAAACGGAAAAATATTTGGCGGAGTAACAGCAAAAGAAATAGCTGAAAATTTAAAAAAGGAATATAACATAGAAATAGATAAGAAGAAAGTATTATTACCAGAAACAATAAAAACTATAGGAACACATACAGTAGAAATAAAACTATATGAAGGAATAATTGCAAAATTAAAATTAAATGTAGTTTCATAAAATAGAAAGGATGCGTCATAATGGAATTAGGAAAAATCCCACCACATGATGTGGAAGCAGAACAAGCAATATTAGGATGCATGCTAACAGACAAAGATTCTGTAATATCCGCAATTGAAGTATTAAAAGAAAACGATTTTTACCGTGAAGATAATAAAGCTATATATGAAGCAATGCTTTCTTTATATGGAAGAGGAGAGCCTATAGACATAATCACAGTAAAAGCAGAATTAGTAGAAAACGGAAAATTTGATCAAGTAGGAGGGTTAGAATATCTTGTCATACTACCTGAAAAAGTTCCAACAACTACAAATGTAGATAAATATATAAAAATTGTTGAAGAAAAATCATTACTTAGAAATCTAATAAAAACAGCAAATGAAATGATAGCAGCAGGATATGATCAAACAGAAGATGTAGAAGACATTATGAATGTAGCTGAGAAAAAAATATTCGATATAATGCAAAACAAAGGAGCAAAAGGATACACTCCAATTAAAGATGTACTAGTAGGAACGTTTGCAGAACTAGAAAGATTATATAATCAAAAAGGATATATAACAGGAGTTGAATCAGGATTTACAGATTTAGACTACAAAACATCAGGATTTCACAAATCAGACTTAATAATTATTGCAGCAAGACCTGCAATGGGAAAATCAGCATTTGCAATAAATATTGCAACACATGCAGCTACAAATAACAATACACCAGTTGTATTATTTAATCTAGAAATGTCTAAAGAACAAGTAGCAAACAGAATATTATGTAGTGAAGCTATGGTAGATAGCAATAAAATTAGAACAGGAAAAATAGATGATAATGAATGGATAAAATTAGCTAACGCATCTGGCAGATTAGCTGATGCACCTATATATATAGACGATACACCAGGTATTTCAATAATGGAAATTAGAGCAAGATGTAGAAAACTAAAACTTGAAAAAGATATAGGATTAGTGGTAATAGATTATTTGCAGCTAGTACAAGGCAGTGGAAAGAAGAATGCCAGTCGTGAACAAGAAATTTCAGAAATTAGCCGTTCATTAAAAATATTAGCAAAAGAGCTAGATATTCCAGTAATAGCTTTATCACAGTTATCTCGTGGTGCTGAAAAAAGAGATGACAAAAGGCCAATGCTTTCAGACTTGAGAGAATCTGGAGCTATAGAACAAGATGCCGATATTGTAATGTTTTTATACAGGGACGATTACTACAATGAGGATAGCGAAAAGAAAAATATAGCAGAAGTAATATTAGCAAAACATAGAGGTGGTTCAACAGGTACAGTAGAACTACTATGGCTAGGAAATTATACAAAATTTGCTAATATAGAAAAATATAGAAATGAAAACGAATAGAAAAAAGAGCATGACAAAAGAAGTTTTAAATATAATTTTTTGCATGCCCTATTTTTATTTCACAAAAACTTAATATAAAGAACTTAAAATAGCACAAGGAGAAAAAATGTTAGAAGAAAAAGTAGAAAAAACAATAACCAAATATCATTTAATAGAAAAAAATGATTCAATTGTAATTGGAGTATCAGGTGGACCTGACTCTATGACTCTGTTATTTATTTTATTAAAATTAAAAGAAAAATATAACTTAAAAATATATGTAGCACACATTAATCATATGATAAGAGAAAATGCTCAAAAAGATGAACAATATGTAAAAGAATTTTGCAATAGAAATAATATTCAATTATTTATAAAAAGAGAAGATGTAATATTAAAATCAAAAAAAGAAAAAAAGGGATTAGAAGAAGCAGGAAGAGAAGTAAGATATGATTTTTTTGAAGAAGTTCTAAAAGAAACAAAATCAAATAAAATAGCAATAGCACATAATTTAAATGATAAAGCAGAAACTATTATAATGAATGCTATAAGAGGAAGTGGACTTAGTGGACTAAGAGGAATAGAACCTAAAAGAGGCAAATACGTAAGACCACTAATAGAAATAGATAGAAAAGAAATTGAAAAATACTGTGAGGATAATAAGATTAATCCAAGACATGATGAATCAAACGACGATAATAATTATACTAGAAATAAGATTAGAAACATTGCTATTCCATACATACAAAAAGAGTTAAATTCAAACATAATAAACAATTTAAACAGATTATCAGAAATAGTAAAAGAAAATGAAGAATATATTGAAAAAGAAACAAACAAAGCTTTTCAAGAAATTTTGATTTGCCAAAAGGAAAATAAAATTGAATATAACATACAAAAATTTAATCAAAAAGAAAAAATAATTCAAAAAAAATTAGTATTAAAAGGAATTGAAAAAACATTAGGAAATTGCCAAGGAATTGAAAAAATAAACATAGAAGATATAATAAAATTATTCAATAATAATATAGGAAACAAGTTTTTGATGCCAAATAAAAAAATAAAAATTGGAATTAAAAATAAAAAAATATACTTTGAAAAAGTAATATAAAATAAAGATTACAATCATATTTCAATTTTGGAAATTATGTTGTAAATGAAAAATAGTTATGTTATATTGAAATAGAATATATTAGTGTGCTTACTAAGGAGGAATATAATTTGAAAAAAGGAATTAAAAAAGTAGCAATGTGGCTAATATTACTAATTATATTTATAATGATAATATCAGCCATAAGTGGAAATATGTACAAGAAGATGTCATATTCTGAATTGCTAACCAATATCCAAAATGATAAAGTAGAGTCAATTCAGATTGCAGATGATAACAAAACAGCAAGTGTAAAAATAAAAGAGGATGAAGTTGAAAAAACAGTTACAATACCAAGTTTAGATACATTTATGTTTAAAATTTCTGAACAATTAACTGAAGGAAAAATAGAACTTGCACAAACTGAAGAATCAAAATTTTTAAGCATATTAGAAGCATTTGGCCCAACAATACTTCTAATGGTATTCATATTCTTTATATGGGTAATGTTTATGAATCCAAATTCTCAGAGTGGAAATAAAACAATGACTTTTGGAAAGTCAAAAGCTAGAATGATGACAGCTGCTGACAAAAATAAAATAACTTTTGCAGATGTAGCCGGAATAGAAGAAGAAAAACAAGAATTAGAAGAAATAGTAGAATTTTTAAAAAATCCAAAGAAATTTACAGATATGGGAGCTAGAATACCTAAAGGAGTTCTATTAGTAGGTCATCCTGGAACAGGTAAAACATTACTTGCAAAGGCCGTAGCTGGAGAAGCAGGAGTACCATTCTTCATTATAAGTGGATCTGATTTCGTTGAAATGTTCGTAGGTGTCGGAGCTTCAAGAGTTAGAGATTTGTTTGAACAAGCTAAAAAGAATGCACCTTGTATAGTATTCATAGATGAAATTGATGCTGTTGGGCGTCAAAGAGGAGCAGGACTTGGTGGAGGACATGATGAAAGAGAGCAAACATTAAACCAATTACTAGTTGAAATGGACGGATTTGCTCCAAATGAAGGTGTTATAGTATTAGCTGCTACAAACAGACCAGACGTATTAGACAAAGCTTTATTAAGAGCAGGAAGATTCGACAGACAAATAGTAGTAGCACCACCTGATGTAAAAGCTAGAGAACAAATCCTAAAAGTACATGCAGAAAAGAAAAAATTAGCAGAAGATGTTGATTTAGGAACAATAGCTAAGAACACTGCTGGATTTGTTGGAGCAGACTTAGAAAATATCTTAAATGAAGCAGCTTTAGTTGCAGCAAAACAAGATAAAAAAGAAATTAATATGAAAGATATTGAAGATGCAATGATAAAAGTTACAATGGGACCTGAGAAAAAATCAAAAGTCATTAGCGATAAAGAAAGAAAACTAGTAGCATTCCATGAAGCAGGTCACGCAGTAGTAAGCAAATTTTTACCAACGCAAGATCAAGTACATCAAATATCAATTGTTCCTAGAGGAATGGCTGGAGGTTATACTATGTATAGACCTACAGAAGATAAATCATTTATGTCAAAAACAGAAATGGAAGAAAGTATTGTATCATTACTTGGAGGAAGAGTTGCTGAAGAATTAGTTTTAGGAGATATATCTACTGGAGCAAGCAATGATATTGAAAGAGCATCTAAAATTGCTAGAGATATGGTAACAAGATATGGAATGAGTCCTAAGATAGGAACAATTACATTTGGAAGTGGTCAAGAAGAAGTATTTTTAGGAAGAGACTTTGGACATACAAAAAATTATAGTGAAACAACATCAGCAGAAATAGATATGGAAGTAAAATCTATAATTGACAAAGCATATAGAACAGCAGAACAAATACTAAATATGAATATGGACAAATTAACCAAAGTTGCTAATATACTAATTGAAAAAGAAAAAATTGAAGGAGAAGAATTTAACGAAATATTTAATTCATAACATCCAAAAACAAAAAAATACACCTTGGAATATCCAAGGTGTATTTCTTTATGCTAGTAATATAAAAAAAGAAATTTGAGGCAATTTAAGATTAAATAAGAATGAAAAATATATACCTAAAAAGAAATAAGGAAATAAAAATGATTTTTTAAAAAACGTCAAAAATATATTTTTAAAATAAAATGAGTAAAAGAGAAAAAGCCTGAAATTTTAAGTAAAATAAAAAATACAATACTAAAACAAAAAAACAAAAAACAGAAAAAATAAAAAAATCATTTTTTGAAAAATAAAAAAATGTAAAACAAATGTAATATGAAATTAGCTAATCTTAGAACTACATGAAATAATGCAAAAAGCAACCGAACAACAACATTATAAGTCAAACAACTAAAACTATTGGGAACAAAGAGAAAGAGAGCATAGATTACATAAGCTATATGCATTTGACATTATAAATTTGGATGATAAAATACACTCATCAAACAAAAGAAAAACAATATCAAAAAGATATTGCAATAGAAATACTTATATTAGGGGGAAATCATGAAAGTAATCAAAAGAGATGGAACAATAGTTGAATTTGACGATGAAAAAATCAGAATAGCAATAGGAAAAGCAAATAATGAGGTATCAAGAAAAGACAAAGCAACTCAAGAAGAAATTGAAGAGATAGCTAAGTACATAAGAGAATTAAGAAAAAACAGAATATTAGTTGAAGATATTCAAGACATGATTGAAGAGAAATTAATGGAGTTTGGAAAATATAACTTAGCCAGAAAATATATTACTTATAGATATACTAGAGCTTTAGTTAGAAAATCAAACACAACAGATCAATCAATAAAAGAACTAATTGATGGAGAAAGTGAATATTGGAACACAGAAAATGCAAATAAAAATGCAAGAGTAGTTACTACTCAAAGAGATTACTTAGCAGGAATTACAAGCACAGACATAACAAGAAGATTCTTGTTACCAGAAGATATTGTTAATGCGCACGATGAAGGAATAATTCACTTTCATGATGCAGATTATTTTGCACAAAATGCACTACATAACTGCGAATTAATAAACTTAGAAGATATGCTACAAAATGGAACTGTTGTAAACGAAGTAATGATAGAAAAGCCACATAGATTTATAACCGCAGCAACAATTGCTACACAAATAATTTTAGCAGTAACATCTTCAAGCTATGGAGGAGCAACAGTATCATTAAGTCATTTAGCTCCATTCGTTAGAGATAGTTATAATAGATATTATAAAAAATATAAAGAAAGAAAATTAACTGAAGAACAATGTAAGAAATTTGCAATGGAAGATACTAAAAAAGAAGTTGCAGATGGAGTTCAAACATTTAACTATCAAGTAAATAGTATGACAAATACTAATGGACAAGCCCCATTTTTAAGTGTATGTATGTATTTAGGAGAAACAGACGAATACAAAGACGAACTTGCAATGATTATAGAAGAGTTTTTAAATCAAAGAATATTAGGATTTAAAAATAAAAAAGGAGTTTATGTAACACCAGCATTCCCAAAATTACTATATGTTCTTGAAGAAGACAATATTAGAGAAGGAAGCAAATATTGGTATTTAACAGAACTTGCCGCTAAATGCAGTGCAAAAAGATTAGTTCCTGATTATATTAGTGAAAAAGTAATGAAAAAATTAAAAATAAATCAATACGGGGATGGAGAATGTTATCCTTGTATGGGTTGTAGATCTTTCTTGACACCTGATAGAATAAAAGGTAACATAGCAAATGCTAAAAACTATGTAGAAGGAAAAGGAAAATACTATGGAAGATTCAATCAAGGCGTTGTAACAATAAACCTTCCTGATGTAGCATTATCTTCAGAAAAAGACATGAAAAAATTCTGGAAAATATTTGAAGAAAGACTAGAACTTTGCCATAAAGCTCTAAAAATAAGACATGAAAGACTAGCACAAGCAATAAGTGATGTAGCACCAGTAGTTTGGCAATATGGAGCATTAGCAAGATTGCCACAAGGAGCTTCTATACATGACTTATTACACGGAGGATATTCAACAATATCATTAGGATATGCAGGACTTTATGAATGTGTTAAATACATGACAGGAAAAAGTCATACAGATAACGGTGAAGGAGAAAAATTCGGACTAGAAGTAATGCAAAAACTTAATGACAAATGTGCAGAATGGAAAGAAAAAGAAGATATAGATTACAGTGTATATGGAACACCAATAGAATCAACAACATATAAATTTGCAAAATGCTTACAAAAGAGATTTGGAAAAGTAGAAGGAATAACAGATAGAAGCTATATTACAAATTCATATCATGTACCTGTATTCGAAGAAATAGATGCATTTACAAAATTAAAATTAGAAAGCAAATTCCAAAAATTAAGCCCAGGAGGAGCAATATCATATGTTGAAACTCCAAACCTACAAAATAATTTAGATGCAGTAATTGAACTGATTAAATTTATATATGATAACATTATGTATGCTGAATTAAATACAAAATCTGACTACTGCCAAGAATGTGGATACAGTGGAGAAATATTAATTGATGAAAACTTAGAATGGTATTGCCCAAATTGCGGAAACAGAAACCATGATACACTAAATGTAGCTAGAAGAACATGCGGATATATAGGCAGCAATTTCTGGAACAAAGGAAGAACACAAGAAATTAAAGAAAGAGTATTACACTTAGATAATAAAGATGCTTAATAAAACATAAAAGAAAAAAGCAGTTGAGGAGAAAAAACATGAGGTACAATAAGATTAGAAAAATGGACATTTCAGATGGACCAGGAGTCAGAGTTTCAATATTTATGCAAGGTTGCACTTTTAATTGCAAAAATTGCTTTAATCCAGAAACTCACGACTTTGAAAAAGGAGAAGAATTCACAGATGAAACAATAAACAAAGTATTAAATCTATGTGAGAAAGATCATATTGCCGGTCTATCAATTTTAGGCGGAGAACCTATGCACCCAAAAAACATAGAAGGAACAACAAAACTTGCACGAGAGTTTAAAAAGAAATTTCCAAATAAAACATTGTGGACATGGTCAGGCTTTAACTTTGAAAACAATTTAAAAGATAAAGAAGTTATGAAATATGTAGATGTACTTGTTGACGGTCAATATATTGACGAACAAAGTAATCCAACGCTAAAATGGAAAGGCTCTGAAAATCAAAGAGTAATAGATGTACAAAAATCATTAGCAAATAATACAGTGATTAAATTTGAAGGATAATAAAATAATAAAAAAGAATATCTATTTTAAAATAGATATTCTTTTTTTATTAGAACCTTTTATAGATTAAAAGCCCACAAAAACAAATATTAGATGTATTTTTTGTTTCAGTAATGAAATATTTTTGTAAAAAATTATGTAACCTTGGAAGGATTTGAAAATTTTATGTCGAATATTATAAAAAGAAAGGAACAAAATGGTGCGATATAGTGACGAATTAATTGATGAAATTAGATCTTCAAATGATATAGTAGATACAATATCCCAATATGTAACATTAAAAAGAAGTGGAAGAAATTTTTTCGGATTATGCCCTTTTCACAAAGAAAAATCTCCTTCTTTTTCTGTTTCACCTGATAAACAGATATTTCATTGTTTTGGGTGTGGTGTCGGAGGAAATGTTATTCATTTTATAAGTAAAATAGAAAATTTAGATTTTAGAGAAACGTTAGAGTTTTTAGCTGAAAGATCTGGTATAGATTTACCAACTTCAGAAAACGATCAATATAGCAAACGTCAATTTCTAAAAGACAAAGTTTTCAAAATAAATGAAGAAACAGCAAAATTTTATCATGAAAATCTATACAAGCCAACAGCTAAACCTGCTCAAGAATATGTTAAAACTAGAAAACTAAACAATAGTACATTAAAATCATTTTTAATAGGTTATTCAGGAACATATAATGAGTTATATAAACATTTAAAACAAAAAGGTTTTCAAGATGAAGAAATATTGGCATCTAGTCTAGTTAATAAAAATGATAGAGGCCAATTTATTGACAGATTTAGAAATAGATTAATGATTCCTATAATGGATATTAGAGGAAAAGTTATAGCTTTTGGCGGAAGAGTACTTGATAAATCATTACCTAAATATATCAACTCACCAGAAAATATTGTTTATTCGAAAGGAAGAAATTTATTTGGGCTAAATATAGCTAAAAAAGGAAATTTAGATAAAATAGTTATAGTAGAAGGCTATATGGATGCAATTTCTTTATACCAAAGAGGAATAACAAATGTAGTAGCATCATTAGGAACAGCACTCACAGAAGCTCAAGGAAGATTACTAAGAAAGTATGCAGGACAAGTAATAATAAGCTATGATTCAGATGCAGCTGGACAAGCAGCTACTATGAGGGGATTAGAAATTCTAAAAAATTTAGGATGTGATGTCAGAATACTTCAAATGGAAGGTGCAAAAGATCCTGATGAATATGTTATAAAATTTGGAAGTGGCAGATTTAATTTATTAATTGAAAAAGCAATATCACTTGTAGAATTTAAAATCAAAGTGTTAAAAAATAAATACAATCTAGAAAATACTAATGACAAAATAAAATTCTTACAAGAAATTGCAAAAATATTAGTAAATGTAGAAAGCCAAATAGAACTAGAAATACAAATAGAAAATGTTTCTAGAGATTATAATATTTCGAAAGAAGCAATTTATGCAGAAATCAACAAAATAAAATATGTAAATAAAACTAAAGAAATAGAGACCGAAAATAAAGCTAAGCCCAACATAATAAGAAAGCAAGAAACAAAAATTGATGAATCTACAATAAGAAGAGAAAATGTAATTATATATTTATTAATTAATGGAAATGAAGAAGATAGAGAAAAATTAAAAAATAATATAAAAAAAGAAGATTTAAAATATTCTCTAAACAAACAAATAATAGAAAAAATATACGAAGCAATTGAACAAAATAAAGAAATAAACAATATTTTAGATTCAATGGAAGATAAAGATCTAATAAGTCATCTTACCAAATTAATGGCTGATGATTATGAAATATCAGATAATAATAAGTGCATAGAAGATATCATTAATAGTTATAATAAAGAAAGAATGATAGAAAGAAGAAATGAAATTCTTACAAAACTAGAAAACAAAAATAATACTAAAGAAGAAATAGCTAGTTTTGAAAGAGAACTAAGTGAAATTATTTTACAATTAGCTAAAATGAAATAGGAGGAAATATGGGAAGAGCCAAAAAAGAAGAAACAGAAAACGAAGAAATACAAAAAGTTCCAGTAAAAAAGAAAAAGGCTTCTGAAAAAATAGAAAATGAACAACTTGAAATTAATGAAGTAAAAAAAGCTACAAAAAACAAAGTAGAAGAAGTAGAAGAAAGCACAGCTAAAAAATCAAAAAAATCAGAAGAAACTGAAAAAATAGAAAACAATGAAGTTAAAGAAGATACATCAAAAGCAACAAAGAAAAAAATAAAAGAAATCAAAAAAATTGAAAATCCACAAACAGAGGAAGAAATTGCGAATAACAAAGTATATAATATATTAAAAGCAGCAAAAGAAAATGGAAAAATCACTTATGGAGAACTTGCAAGTCAATTAGGTGATGTTACACCAGACCAAATCGATAAAGTGTTTGATGTATTTGAAGAACTAGGAGTAGACGTTTTAAAAGATGATACAGATGACGAACCTGACATTGAAGACCTAGAAGAGGTAGAAGAAATCAAGTTAGAAGATATGAATTCTACTTCTATGGAAGGTATTAGCGTTGATGATCCAGTCAGAATGTATTTAAGAGAAATAGGAAGAATACCACTTCTAACATTTGAAGAAGAATTAGATTTAGCTAAAAGAATCTTAGAAGATGACGAAGAAGCAAAACAAAAATTAGCTGAATCAAACTTAAGACTAGTTGTAAGTATAGCTAAGAAATATGTTGGAAGAGGAATGCTATTCTTAGACTTAATCCAAGAAGGAAACATGGGATTAATAAAAGCAGTAGAAAAATTTGATTATACAAAAGGATTTAAATTTAGTACTTACGCTACTTGGTGGATTAGACAAGCTATTACTAGAGCAATAGCAGATCAAGCTAGAACTATAAGAATACCAGTTCATATGGTTGAAACAATTAATAAATTAATAAGAACATCAAGGCACTTATTACAACAATTAGGAAGAGAGCCTACGCCAGAAGAAATAGCAAAAGAAATGGAAATAACAGTAGAAAAGGTTATGGAAATTCAAAAGATAGCACAAGATCCAGTATCTTTAGAAACACCTATAGGAGAAGAGGATGATAGCCATTTAGGAGATTTTATACCAGATGATGAATCACCAGCTCCTCAAGATTCAGCAGCATATACATTATTAAAAGAACAATTAGAAGAAGTAATGGAAACATTAACACCTAGAGAAGCAAAAGTATTAAAACTAAGATTTGGGTTAGAAGATGGAAAAGCTAGAACTCTTGAAGAAGTGGGACGTGAATTCCAAGTAACTCGTGAAAGAATAAGACAAATCGAAGCAAAAGCATTAAGAAAATTAAGACATCCAAGTAGAAGCAAAAGATTAAAAGATTACATGAGCTAAGAGGGAGTGATTAAAGATGGGAAAAAGAAATATACAAATTATTCCAGGAGACGGGAATATAGAAATATCACCAGCAGAAGATCACATAAATGATATTTATGATAATGAAAAGAAAAAGCCAAGAAAAGATGAAATTGTTGTACCAACTCCTAAGAAAAAAGAAGACGAATAAAAAAAACCATAAAGGGCTCACTGGCGAAGGCCAATGAGCTCTTTATGGTTTTTTATTCAGTTTTAATGCGTTTGCTTCGGAGTCGAAAACAAGTTCGATATCTGGGGGATATTCTATCCCATTGACAGAAATGGAAATCAGTTTTGAAGGATTCTCATCCTTATATCGATAAATGATATAAATAAGGTGAGATAAATACGTTTCTGATTTCAAATTTCCTGACTCATAATAATTCCGAAGCGGAGAAATACTCTCAAGATGCTTAGGCTTCATAAGAATGACTCCTTTCGATAATGAGAATAATACAATTATAACATATTATGTGAAGCAATGCAAGAAAAGATATTTTTAAATAGAATATTAACTATTTAAAAGAAAATAAGTTTCTCGATACGTATTAAATAAAAATTTAGCTTTAAATTTTATTTCATCATCTATATCACATTCAGTATCAATATTTGAAATATTTTGCCATTTTACTAAGTTATTTTCACTATTATTAGATAATTTTTTATTCAAAGGAAAAGCAACAAACTGAAAATCAATCATATCACCAACCTTATTTTTATAATGTTCAACATAAACAGGTTGATAATTAAAACTAGTAAAAGAACTATTATTAAGTAAAGATACATCTATACCAGTTTCTTCCTTAGCTTCTCTCAAACAAGTTTCAAAAGGTAATTCCATATTTTCAATATGGCCACCAGGTTGCAACCATTTTTCTAATTTTTTATTATACATTAAAAGAATTGTCTCAGCTTCAAAGTCAATAATATAAACTGATGCACAATATTGTCTTTTCATATTACACCTCAAAATAATTTTTTTAAATTATATCACATAATCATAAATAATGAAAAACTATACAAGTTAAATATTGACAAAGAATATATTAACTATAAAATATAAATATAAACAAATAAAGAGGGAAAAAATGAATGTAGTATTTTTAGATTTTGATGGAGTAATAAACACTAAAAGTCGGATATGATGCAAACGGAAGCTTTAAAGACGATTTTAACACTCCTAAAGACGGAATGGTCAACAATTATCAAGCAATACAATTATTAAATAAATTATGCAAAAATAATAATCTATCTGTTATAGTCGACTGTAAAAGATGGAGAAATAAAAAAGAAAAAGATGAAAACGGAGAATATATCTTAAGAGAATATAAAAGAATTTTATATAATAGTGGGTTAGATGATTATGTATATATATACGGAAATACACCAGCAACAGACTTTAGCAAAGATATGGAAATAAAAATATTCTTAGAAAAACATAAAGAAATAGAAAAATTTATCATTTTAGAAGATTGCCAAGAAGAGATAAGTAAGGATTTGCAAGGATTTACGGTATTTTGTGACAAATTAAAAGGATTCACAGAAAAAGAATATTCTCAGGCAATACAAATATTAAATAACCAACCAGAAATTAGAAGAGGAAACTCGTACATAAATTAAAAAACAGCTAAGCAATATTTTTTATTGCTCGCTGTTTTTTGTTTTACCAATCACTACTCCAATCAGTAGAACTTGAATCCCAAGATGAACTAGAATCCCAAGAAGAACTTGAATCCCAAGATGAACTAGAGTCCCAATCACTGCTAGAAGAACTAGAAGAACCTGAAGTAGATGAACTTGAGGGCGGTTTATAATAAGTACTATCCTCAAAATAATCAATATTACCATCAGAATAATAAGAATTAGTTTTATAATAATCAGAAAAATTATCTTCTAGCCTAGTAGGAGGAGAGGTAATACTCCAACCATCATCATACATATACCAACTACCATCTTGATAATAATAACAATTATCATCATACGTATAATATCCTCGTTTAGGCGAATTAATACTAATAACAATATTAATAATAAAAGCAATAAAAATAAATAAAACCATAGAAATAACAAAATATTCGAAATACTTATAATACTTATAATAATTATTATAAGTATTAGCAGAAATATGTTTTCTTTTTTGGGGTTTTTTAAGATTATTTTGCTTTTGATTTACAATTTCTTCTTTTAATTTTATATATAATTCATTAACAGCGTAAGCCTCATCTTTTCCTTCATATCTTATGGCACGAGTTCCATCAGCCTTATTTTTATAAACAATAAAATTTCCAGAACCTTCTTCTTTATAAATACCAAAAGCTTTAGGTTTTTCATAATTTTCACCAATAAAAAACCTAGTAACTTCAGGTTTAGGTAAGTTATGAGCCTTATACCATTCCTGTAATTCTGAAATTGTTTGAGGAACACCATTAGCAGTTCTTTTTAATTGTTCATTAAATGCACCACAATATGGACAAGTTACATCAGTATCATCAATATAAGCTCTACAGTATGAACATTTTATTTTCATTTTTAAATATCCCCTTTATAAATCGCATAATTTCAATATCATACATTATAATACATTATAATTAATAGTACATTATTTGTAACTAAAAAAAGATATTATTAACAAAAAAGAAATATTTTATTTCCATGGAGAAAGGTTATATAAAATAGACAAAGATATTAAAATACACTGAATAAACATACTGATGAAACAAATAAAATAGAACTAATAGTAATAAAAAAACTTCCGATTTTTCGGAAGTTTTGGTAGCGAGAGATGGCTACCATTACAACTTAAGAAATATTAGTATATTTGCATATAAAAAAAGAGAGTCCATTTAAGACTCTTTTTTAGTTAAAGTTATTTCAAAACTATCTGCGAGTATTCTTAGCTTTATTTCATAAGAATTATTTGAGTATGTATATATTTTTGCACCATCTTCGTCATCTTCTGTTTTATCAAGTTTATATCCAATATTGGTAATAACTTCTGAATACTTTTCATAGTCTGACGGATTTTTTACATTAGAATTAAATTCATCATCTTCATATGGCATATATCCACCATAGAAAGATCCATCTTCGTCTAATTGATCCATGCTTATAAAAGGTTTTTTGTAATTAAGAACTGATTGTGGAGTAGGAATATCAGTACCTTTAAAACATTCATACTCTTTTTTTTCATTAGAAGAAGTACTAGAAGTAGAAGAAACTGCTACAGTATTTTCATTAGATTTTGCAAGTTCTTTATCAGCTTTAACTCCTTTAATAATAAAAATAATTAATCCTATTAAAATAAAAGTAATAAGAATAGTATAGATTTTTCCGAAAATTCTTAGTCCTTTTAAATCATCATTATTAGACATACAAATCTCTCCTTATCTTTAGTTTAATTCAAATTTTCCTAAGTATTTTCCTAAAATTTTTATATCAGTATTTTTATCATATATTTGTGTTTGAAAATTAGGGTCGTCACTCATAGGTTCTAAAACTATAACATCACCATGCTTTGTGAATTTTTTTAATGTTGCATCATATCCATTTACAAGAACAGCAGCGATATCTCCATTTTCAACTACATCTTGTTTTCTGATTAGAGCGTAAGATCCATTTCTAACAAGTTTATTCATACTTTCACCATTTACTCTTAAGAAAAAACATTCTTCAGGATTATTAATATTCATTAAGTTTGGATCAAGTGGTAAATAACTTTCTAAACATTCTTCAGCCCAGTTAGGAATACCTGCTGAAATTCGACCGTAGACAGGGCAGTTATAAAAAGTATTTTCAATAATCTTTTCGAATTTTTGTTCTTGTTCAGTATTTTCAAGAGAGTTAAAAAATAATTTTAAGTCATTATCTATATCATTAATTTCTGAAAGTAAATCAAATGCTTTAGCTATTCTAATAAAACCAAAGACAGAAAAAGAAAACATATTATAATTTAAATCTTTCAAAATTTCTTTATTAACTTTTTTTATTTCTGACTCAGGAACATTAGACAAATTAGAATATTTTTCTTTAAATATATCAATTGCTTCATTATATTTTTTCAAAAGATTATTAATAAAGGTAGATTCTTTAGATGTAAGCTTAAGATTATTTAATTTTTCTTCAAGTTCATCTTTTCTAGCAAGAAGATTGTAATTATCAGAATTATTTTCAAAATATCCACATATTAACATTAATTCAGAATATGTAGTTAGTCCTTTAGATGCATTAGCAATTTTTTCTAAAATCTTTGGAGTAGGAGGATTTTCGAGTTTTTCATTCATATATTGAGAAAGATACGCTCTATTAACTCCAGTACTATCAGCGAAATCTCTTTGATTAGTATAAGTTTTATATATATTATTTAAAATTTCAGCAAAAGCTTTTTTATCAAACATATAAATACCTCCAAATATAGTATACACTTGCTTTTTAAAAAAATCAACAAAAAAATGTTAAAAAAATAACCAAAACTATTGACAAAAAAAATAACAATAAATATAATGTGCTTGGTTAAAAAAATAACCAAAGAAAGGAGGAGAAAAAGTGGAAGTAGATATTAATGCTGTAAATGAGTTGATACAAGAAGAGTATAGAGGAAATCAGACATGGTTTTCTGAAGAAATAGGCATAAATGTTTCATATTTTAATGAAATCTTAAATGGAAAAAAAAGTCCTAAAAGTAATAAACTATGTACAGCTATGATTAAATTCTGCGAAAAGACTAAGAGAAATTACAAAAAGTATATTATTTTTTTTGATTAAATGGTTAAAAAAATAACCAAAGAACAACATAATACAAAAAAGAACAAGCTGTCAAAAAAACTTATGAAAGGAGAAAGAATGGAAATACCAGAAGAGTTTGTAGATGATTTCTGCAGAACCTGGGCAGAAATTATTTATATAGAAGAAAACAAGAAAGGAGATGAGAAAAAATGAATTACATATTAGATATAGCAGCATGCGGCGGAATAACATTCCTACAATTATTTAAAGTAATTTTAATAGGAATATTAGTACAAGGACTAGTCTACAGAGTGACAGGCTTTAGTATTTATAACTTTATGAAAAAGAGCATAGAAAAAGAGATATACAGCGACCAAACTATGATATCTCTTAAAAAATAATGATTATATGTAAATCACTTTTCAACAATTATAGCATTGTTTGATGAAAAGTGCAAGAAAGGAAAGAAAATGAGTAATTTATATCAATTAACAAATAATTATGAAACTGTACTTAATATGTTATATGACGAAGACACAGACGAGCAAATGATACTTGATACTTTAGAAAGCATAGAAGGCGAAATTGAAGATAAGGCAGATGGATATGCAAAAATCATAAAGGAATTAGAAGCAAGAAGAGATGCAAGAAAAGCAGAAGCTAAACGACTAACAGATAGTGCAAAAGTATTTGACAATAGGGTAAATGCACTAAAACAAAACTTGTTTAACGCAATGAAGCAAACAGGAAAAACAAAATTTGCAACTGACTTATTTACATTTAATATAGCAAAAAATGGAGGAGTTCAAAAAATAACAATTGAAGGAGAAGTTCCTGAAGAATATACAAAAATTATTGTAGAAACTGATATGGACAAAATAAGAGAAGCATTAAGAGTATTAGGAGATTTACCTTTTGCTCACTTAGAGCCAAGAGGGGAAAGTTTGAGGATTAAATAATGTCAAAATTAACAGTTGGAGAATTAAAACAAGTTATAGAAAACATACCTGATGATTATATAGTAACAATAGCAAGCGATACAGGAGTGGAACAATGTGATGATAATGATTTTGATATTGTTGTAGAAGATGCATACGAACGCAATAAAGAACTAGTTATTTATGCGAATTATAAAGATTTTATAGAAGAGGAGGAAGAAGATTAATGGGAATACCAATATTAATAATAGGCAAATCAGGTTCAGGAAAAAGTACTTCTTTAAGAAACTTTGATGAAAAAGAACTAGCACTAATAAATGTAATCAGAAAACCGTTACCATTTAAGAAAAAATTTGAAAGTACACTTAATACAGATGATTATCAAACTATAGCAAAAAATATTGTTAAAACAGAAAAAAAATCAATAGTGATAGATGATGCTGGATATTTAGTTACAAATCATTTTATGAACAAACACAGTTCAGTAGGTGGAGGAAATGCAGTATTTAACTTATATAACGAAATAGGAGATCATTTTTGGAGATTAATAGAATTTGTTAAAAATAAGTTAGAAGATGACAAAATAGTTTATTTTATCATGCATGAAGAGAAAGATGAATTTGGAGATATAAAACCAAAAACAATAGGAAAATTATTAGATGATAAAGTATGTATCGAAGGAATGTTTACAATTGCTTTAAGATGTATGTCAGATAATTCAAATCACTTTTTTAGAACTCAGAGTGATGGCAGGGATATTTGTAAAACACCATTAGGAATGTTTGAAGATAAAGAAATAGATAACGATTTAAAAGCAGTAGATACGATAATAAGAGAATATTATGAACTAAATAAGGAGAATAAATAATGGAAGAAGAACAATATGTAAAAATTCCTTTATCTAGATATACAGAACTAATATTGGCAGAACAGAAAGCAGAACAATATAAGAAATACTTATTAAGTTATTCGTTTAAAAAACCATTTATGGATGTTTTATTAGCAATAGAGCAAAAGACTTTATTTGATTTAAATAAAGAAGATAAAAAAGAAAGTGAGGATAAAGAATAAGTGGAAAGATTAAATTTAGATAGTACGCTTTTAAAACCAGTAAAAGAAGCAATTGAAATTAGCATAGATACATTGATGCCATCTGTTTTAAAAGATAATAAAGAAGCTGAAATAAGTGTAAAAATCAATTTAAACCATACAACACAACGTGAATTTGATGAAGGAAAAGTAACTAAAGAATGGTTGGAGCCAGAGATAGATTTTAAATTAACGGAAAAATTAAAAGAAAATAAAAATACAAGGCAAGGTTTGTTGGGACGAGAATATGAAGTTGCACTAGACGGAGATAACAAGACTTATGTAAGAAAAGTAAACGAGCAAATGAGTTTACTAGAATTGGAGGAGGGCCAAGATGAGCAGTGAGGAAAGGGCAAAAGAGTCAGCCAGATTAATTATAAAAATAATAGTTCAAGGAATGTTGAAGGAAGATAAAAATATAATAGGAGGATTTTAAAATGGAAAAAATAGCAGGATATGATGAAGCAGTAGCTTTAACAGGAGAATATGAGGTTTTAGAGCCAGAAGGCTACATATGTAAAGTGATAAGTGCAAAAGTAGAAACTAGTCAAAATGGAAATGAAATGTTGGTAATAGCATTTGATGTTGAAACAGGAGAGCATAAAGGAATTTATAAAAGAAGATTTGACGAGGCAGTAAAAGCCAATAATGATCCAAATACTAAAATTAAATGGCCGAACAATGGTATTCATAGAATAATGTTAAACAATGATAAAGCAGCAGGATTTTTGAAAGGCTTTATGACATCTGTAGAATCATCTAATTCAAATTTTAAATGGGATTGGGATGAGAAAAAATTAAAGGATAAGCTATTTGGAGGAATATTTGGAGAAGAAGAATACGAAAAAAATGATGGAAGTATAGGAACATCGACAAAATTAAGATGGATTAGAAGTGTACAAGCTATTGAAGATGGTAAATACAAAATACCAGATCCAAAGAAACTTAATAAATCAAATGTAAATAGCCCATTCAATGAAGATGACGATGATGACGATCTACCTTTTTAGAGTAAGCTAAAAGCTTACTCTAACCAAAGAAAAGAGGTGAAAAAGTGGAAGAAGAATTTGACAATTTAAGTAAAGAAGAATTTGACAATTTAAGTAAAGACGAATTACTAAATAGAACAGTTATTGAATCTGTCATTGAGATTAAGGACATAGAGATTAGAGAAAGAATGCTAGCAAAACTTGAAAGTAGAGCTAAAGAACTAAAAGTCTACCAGAATTTTAAAAGACTACATAAGACTATTCAAGCTGAAATAATACAGAGTAAAAAGCAATTAAATAGCTATGAAACAGAATTTACAAATGCACCAGTAAAATTAAAATGTAAAAACTACAGATGTAATGATTTAGGAGTAGTAAAAACAGACTATAATCAAGTTCTGATGCAGAGTGTAGACATTATAGTTTGCAGTCATCCAATATTACCAATTGAAAGGCTTATAAATATTGACACTAATACAGAAAAAGTGAAACTAGGATTTTATAAAGATAAAAAGTGGCAATATGTTATAGCAGAAAAAAATACCTTGGCCAGTAAAAATAAAATACTACAGCTTGCAAATACAGGAATAGAAGTAAACGAAAGTAACGCAAAAGAACTAATAATATATATTTCTGAACTGTTAGCTCTAAACACAGAAACTATACCAGTAAACAAAGCTATTACGCATCTAGGCTGGATAGAAGAAGGATTTGTTCCATATACAAAAGACTATAAGTTTGATGGAGATAGAAGTTTTGAAAGCATTTTTAAAGATATAAAAGAAAAAGGCGATTATGAGATTTGGGTCAACACTTTGAAAGAACTACGAAAAAATGAAGTAGTACATTTCATAATAGCCTCAAGCTTTGCTAGTGTATTAATAGAGAAATTACATATTAATCCTTTTATAGTTCATTTATGGGGAAAATCAGGAACAGGTAAGTCAGTTAGTTTAATTGTAGCCATGTCTATTTGGGGAAATCCAGCAATAGGGCATTTAGTTAAAAACTTAAACAGTACTAACGTTGGATTTGAACGAATTAGTGCTTTTTTGAATAATGTGCCATTTGCTTGTGATGAGCTTCAAGCCGTTAAAAGCAAATATTCAAACTTCAATGAACTAATCTATTCTTTAACACAAGGCGAGGGAAAATCAAGAGGAACAGCTGAAGGAGGTATTCAAGAGCAACTAAAGTGGAATTGTGCATTTTTGACCACAGGAGAAGAACCTATAACATCAGAAACTTCCAAAGAAGGAGTGAAAAATAGAGTAATTGAAATTGAGGAAAACAAAACTTTAATTGAAAATGGTCAGGAAACCGTAAATACATTAATTAATAATTATGGTTTCGGTGGAAAAATATTTTTAGAAAAGATGCCAACAGACGAAGAACTGCAAAAAAGACATAAAGAAATAGTTAAGCAATTTGAAAAAAATGAAGCAAGTACAAAGAAACAAATAAACGCAATATCTACAGTAATTTTAGCCGATGAGATAGTAAGCAAATATATTTTTGAAGATATAGCACTAACGACAGAAGATTGCATGAAGTATTTCAGCAAAGATATAGATGAAGCTGAAAGAATTTACAATTTAATTATAGATATTGCTGATTCAAATATAAATAATTTTTATGATCCAATAAAAGATAATACAATTATGGGTCAAAGTTGGGGAATATTAGAAAAAACAACAGACGGAATACGGAAAAATTATTTACTATGATTTTATTCCACAAAAACTATATGAAATCTTAGAGCAAAAAAATATTAACTGGAATGGGATAAAAGAAAAATTAGCAAATAAAGAATTAATTAAACTTAGTAAAAATGGAGAATATACAATAGCTACAAGAACTCAAAATGGAATAAGAAGAATGATAAAAATAAAGAATAAATATCTTGAAACGGCAGATAACGGCGAATAACGGCTAAGCAACGGGTATAGCCGTTACGCTTGAATTTCTACAGTAAGAAGCATTTTAAGATAAAAAATATATATGTAACGGATAAAAAATATATATAGACTTTATATAGGAAAAGAAAGGAGAAAATATTGTATTCTCTCTTCTATATTATATATATAGCTCCTATTTCAAAAATAACCCGTTATTCCGTTACAAATTCATGAAACACAGTAGTATAAGTAATTACAATGTAACTAGTCACTCGTCACAAGGGCGTTTCAAGAAACGGGAAGGAGGAGAATGAGAAGATATAAGATTTTAAATAAAACATTAGATATCTGCGAAATAAAGGATTTAACATTAGAAGAAGCTAATGAAAAATATGTAGAACTAAACAATAAAGAAAGAGCAAAAGAAATATATGAGCAATATGAATACAAGATTATAGAAGATAAAGAAGCAGAAAGTAAAATTCACAATAAAAAAGCAGAACAAATAATAAAAGATGCTTCAAATAAAGAAAGTGTAGAAGATTATTCATTACTAGAATTACATTTGTACTTAATAATAAAGCAAATTTTAAAAATGTATTTTAATAATCAACTTTCTAAAGAAGAAGCAAACCATTATAAACAAATAGCTGTAAAAGATTATGAGAGCAAAATTAAAGATTATGAATTTCAAATATCAATGTTTCAAGAACACATAAAAAATATTAAAGATACTGAAACATTAAGAATAAAGCTAAGAAAAAAATTAAAAGACGACGAACCAGTAACAGAAGAGAAACTTGGAGAAACAATTAATATTTGTTTAGAAATTATTTCTAAAACATATAAGGAACCATTTTAAGGAGGATAAACAGATGAAAAAAATATGTGTAAGTCCAGAATGCACAAAAAGATGTAAAAGACATATAACTAACAACGAAGTTGAAGAAGGAAAGACATATGTCATGGACAACTTTTTTAGGGGGTGCAAGAAGAGTGAAAAAAATAAAACTTAGAGATTATCAACAAGAATGTTTGGATATTATAGACAAGCTTGAACCAGGATCTTACTTAATTCAGATGGCGACTGGGTGCGGTAAGACAGCAACATTTACAAATATAAAGAGAAAAGGTCGTGTATTAGTCCTAGCACATAGAGAAGAACTAATTACACAACCAGTCAAATATTACGATTGTTCCGTTGGAATTGAAATGGCGAATAGCAACTCTAACGGAGAAGAGGTCGTAATTGCCTCAGTCATGAGTTTAACACACAGATTAGAAAAATTCAAGAAAGATGAATTTGACACGATCGTAATAGACGAGGCACATCATGCAGCAGCAACATCATATAAAAAGATAATAAATTATTTTAAACCAAGATTATTACTAGGTTTCACAGCAACACCGAACAGAGGCGATAAAGTTAGATTAGATGATGTGTTTCAAAAGATAATATTTCAAAGAGATTTGAAGTGGGCTATAAAAAATAAATATTTAACAGACATTGATTGTATTAGAGTAAACATAGGTTATGACATTTCAAAGGTTTCAAGAAGAATGGGAGATTTTGCACCAGGAGAACTAGAAGATGTAATGAATACTGATTTATTGAATGGAGCAATAAAAGAAGCATATGAGAAATATGCAAAAGGCCAAACATTAATATTTGCAACATCAGTTAGCCATGCTGAAAATATTGCAAAGCTAATACCAGGTGCAGTAGCAGTTACTGCAAATACTAAAAATAGAGAAGAATTAATTAAGAAATTTACCAACAGAGAAATACCAGTTTTAGTTAATTGTATGATTTTCACAGAAGGAACTGATATGCCACTTGTTGAAACTGTAATGATCGCAAGACCAACGAGCAACAGTAGTTTATATACTCAAATGGTAGGTAGAGGCTTAAGGCTTTATCCAGGGAAAGATAAATTGACATTAATAGATTTAGTTGGGACAACAGGAAGAGCAAATTTGTGTACAGCACCAACTTTAATAGGGATTGACCTAAATACAGTACCAATAAACAAGCAAGACGAAATTCAAGGGGATTTATTTGATTTACCTGATTTAATACAAAAAAGATCAGATGTACCAGAAAGCTGGATAAGAAATATCGAATATGTAAATCTTTGGGCTAAAGAACAAGCTTATGATACGCATGATGTAAATTATTTTAAAATGCCAAATGGCGATATGGTGGTAACAATTCCTAAAAAAAGAATAGTAATACCAGCGCAAGACGAATTAGGAGAAACAACAATCAAATGTCAAAAAATGAAAATGCAAGAAGCTTTTGATCTAGTTTATAGATATTTGATAGAGAATCATTCAGAACAAAGATATATATGGGATGTAAAACAGATAAGAAAATGGGGAAGAGCAGAAGCATCAGACAAGCAAAAAAATATGATTAAAAGAATGTATAAAGGTAATTTAGATGTTTCAGATTTAAATAAAAGTGAAGCAAGCTTAATTTTAAATAGATTATGTTATAGATAGGAGAAAAAATTATGAAAGAAGTAATAATAAAAACTCAAAAAGAGTGGGATGAATTAGATAAAAATTTTGATGGAATAGTTTATTTTGAAAATGGTCAGAATTGGATAATTATCAAAGAAAATAAAGGCTGTAGAAGAATTGTAAGAAGTTCCAGAGTAGTAGCCAGGGAATATAGTTCAGTAGTAGCCTGGGAACATAGTTCAGTAGTAGCCTGGGAACATAGTTCAGTAGAAGCCAGGGATAATAGTTCAGTAGAAGCCAGGGATAATAGTTCAGTAGAAGCCAGGGAACATAGTTCAGTAGTAGCCTGGGAACATAGTTCAGTAGTAGCCAGGGATAATAGTTCAGTAGAAGCCAGGGATAATAGTTCAGTAGAAGCCAGGGATAATAGTTCAGTAGAAGCCAGGGAACATAGTTCAGTAGTAGCCAGGGAACATAGTTCAGTAGTAGCCTGGGAACATAGTTCAGTAGTAGCCTGGGAACATAGTTCAGTAGTAGCCTGGGAACATAGTTCAGTAGAAGCCAGGGAACATAGTTCAGTAGTAGCCTGGGAACATAGTTCAGTAGTAGCACAAGGCAATACTCAGATAGTCGATATTACTGATACACATGATTTGAAAATAACGGGTAATGCAAGAATAGTTTATATGCCTAAAGCAATTCAAGAGTTTATGGATTTTTATGGCATTAAGAAAGTAGGAAGAACAAGAGCAATATTTTATAAAGCTGTAGAAAAAGATGCAAATGGAATATATAGAAGTACTTGGAATAGTAATTTTACATATGAAATCGGAAAAACAAAAACAGAAAATTGTGATCCAGATATAGAAGAAAGTTGTAGTTATGGCATAAATATTAGCCATTTAGATTGGGCTTTAAGATTTGGCTCAGATTGGAACAATTTAGCTATATTAGAAGTTGAAACTAGAATTGATGATATTGTACTTCCAAAATGTACTGACGGAAAAGTTAGAACTTCAAAAGTGAAAGTATTAAGAGAAGTACCACTAGAAGAATGTGGAGTATATGGGAAAATCCTAGCAAAAAGGAGAAAAAACAATGGTTAAAATCAAAAAGGGAAATCTTTTAAAAGCTAATGAAGATATTATAGTCCATCAGGTAAATGTTCAAGGAATTATGGGTGGAGGAGTTGCTAGACAACTCGCCACACTATATCCTGGACTTGAAAAGGAATATTCTGAATTTTGCAAAAGAAATAAAAATGAATATCAATTACTAAAGGGACAAATATGTATAGTTAAAGTTAAAGATTATAAATTAATAGCTAATATTTTTTCACAAGATGAAAATTTTAATACAGATTATATTATGTTTAGACATTGTCTTAGAGAACTAGTTTATATTGCAAAAGAATTTAACTTAAAAATTGCAATGCCGTATGGTATAGGATGTGGAATTGCAAATGGAGATTGGAATATTGTTAGGAAGATTATTATAGAAGAATCAAGAAGAAGTAAAATTACTTTATATAAATTGGAGGACAAAAGATGCAAAAGGGTCGAAGTTTTGAAAAACAAATTGAAAAAGTTATTGAACATGTAGAAAAATTAGGTTTCCATGGTCATAAAAATTATGCTAAAAGGCTTATAGATGGAACATATATTGAAGGAGAAAAATTTGATTATGAAATTTTACTTCCAGGAAGACATGATATGTTTGATGCAAAACAAGCTCAAACAGATACATATAAGATAGTAAAAAAAGATATAAATCAGATTAATTTCTTAAAACAATGTAAAAATGCAGGATGCAATGCATATCTTCTTATATGTTTTGAAAATAAAGATGTAAGAATGATTGATGTAGACGCAGTTATAAAACTTTTAAATAATAATGTGAAAAATATAAAAAAAGAAGGTTGGCCAGAATGGGATTTAATTGATTACATAAAACGGAGGTGTTGCTTAAATGGGACAAGTATTTTTGTATTTAATAGCAATATGTATAATTGCTTTTGAAATAGTATCAATAATATTAGAATGGACACTTATAGCATATTTTATAAATGAAATAATTTTAAAATGGAGGAGAAAAAATGAATAATTTTGATTTTTTTGAGGTAGTGATGTATTCAATTTCAACATTTTTGATTGGATTACTCATAGGAGCAAGGATATTTGGCTCATCGGACAGCGATATTACGTCTGAGCTAGAAAAAGTAAAGGAAGAAAGAGATACATATAAAAATTTAATAGTACAGAAAAGTTTGGAGGAATAAGTGACTACATACGAAAAAGATAAGATAACCAATAAAGATCATGTAGCAACTCCTAGATGGGTAGTAGAGAACATCTATAACTTAATACATATAGAAAACTATAAATCAATATGGTTTCCATTTAACAATTATGATAGTGAGTTTAAATTAAAAGCAGATGAATTAAAGTTAAAATACAAAGCAACACACATTTTTGATGATTGTGGAAATGATTTTTTTAAAACAGAACCGCCTAAAGAGTGTGATTTATTGATAAGTAATCCACCCTTCGCACAACAGAATGAGATTATAAAGCATACATTCGAATTAATAGAAAATCGGAAAAATTAAAGCCTTTTGCTTATTATTACCGCTATCGACATTGGAAACGCCAACAAGAGCAGAAATTTATGAAAAATATGTTGATAAATTATCAATAATTATATTTAAAAAACGAATTAAATTTATAGGAAAAACACAAGTTTTTAACAAAGGTTGTTGCTGGATTTGTTATAACATAGAAAATTTAAAAGAAAAAATAATTTGGATATGAGGTGAGTAAATGGAAGAATTTTATTTTGAATGTGATTGTGGAGGAAAAGCAATTCACAAAGTATATTTATTAACAGATGATACAGAGGAAGGTATAGACGTATCTGAATTAAGTCAATCAGTTTTTCAGTGTCAAAAATGTGGCAAAAAATATTATACAGGTGACTGGGAAGATTTTTGTACTGCTGAAGAAGATTTATAGATAGGAGGTACAAAAGAGTGCGAAAAAAATACAAAGTTCCACAGCACATTAAAGAATACATAGAAAAAGAACTTTACAGTTATATTGATAATCAGAATTTAATTAAAGAATTAAAAGAAGATATTTATTATAATAGTGTTGAAAATGATGGACAACCTAAAGGAAATCAAACATCTAACCCTACAGAACAAAAAGCAACTAAATTAGTAGATACTAGATCCATACTAATTGCAGAAAAGAAAATCAAACAAATAGATAAAGCATTTAATAGATTAATACCAGAAGAAAGAGAGATTGCAAAATCAATCTTCTTCAAAGGATATACACAAGTATTTGCACAAATGCATGAAAACATCAATAAAGACCTATATTACCATGTGAAAAATAAAACGATATATTACGTTGCTATTGAATATGGAGAAATTTAAAAAGGGGCGAAAAAAGTGCGGAATCAGAAACGAAAAAATGTGTTACTATAGGTATAGTGAAAATTAAATAAAAAAAATAGCAAAGTTCCTTTGAGCCTTGCTATTTTTGTTTTTGAGGCAAAAATATGAAGAAAGAGTTGAATTGGAAAGAATGTATGAAAAGAAGTTGTGATAACTGCAGATATGAAGAAAGCTGCTTTAAAGAAGAATATAAGCAAAATACGAGGTGAGGTGATTGGCTAATGAACAAAACTTAATGCCCATTGAGCAAGTGAACTCGAGAAGAACTCGAGAAAAACATTCAGAAGATAGCAGAAAAGGTGGAAAAAAATCGGGCGAAGTCAGAAGGAAAAGAAAAGCAATGAAAGAACAGATGGATTTGCTATTATCATTGCCTTTTAACTTAAAAGATAGTAAAGGAAATGCTGTAGTTGATACTTTAGAATTTTTCGGAATTGATAAAGAAGAAATAGACAATCAAATGGCGATGAATATTGCTCTATGGCAAACAGCAATAAATAGTAACAATAAGCAGCAGATTCAGGCTATTAGAGAAATACGAGACATAACTAAAGACAATAAAGGCAACCAAACAGATTTAAATTCAGTAAAAGAAGTTCTTGTAAAGATAAGAGAGGTGGCAAAAAATGACACTAACACCGACTAAAACTATTGAACTTAGCAATAAACAAGCAGAATATGTAAGAAATGCCACTCATAGATGGAATTTTAAAATTGGAGCAACTCAATGTGGAAAAACGCATCTAGATACTTTATTTTTAATACCAGATAGAATAATAGAAAGAATAGGTAAGCCAGGACTTGTTTTTATAGTAGGTGTTTCAAAAGGAACTATACAAAGAAATGTTATAGAGCCTCTTCAAGAGCTTTGGGGAGATTTAGTAAGCGATATAAGTACTGATAATACAGCAACAATGTTTGGAGAAAAAGTGTATTGTATTGGTGCTGAAAATATAGGAATGGTAAGAAAATTCAGAGGACCAAGAGTTAAATATTTATATATAGATGAAGTAGTAGATATAAACAGGGAAGTATTTGAATTATTAAAATCAAGATTAAGTTTTGAATATAGTTTAGGAGAAGGAAGTGGAAATCCACAAGGCAAAAATCATTGGTTTAAAAAGTTTTTAGAAAGTGATGCAGATATATATGTTCAAAAATACACAATATTTGATAATCCATTTTTACCTAAAAAATATGTAGAAGATTTGTGTAAAGAATATCAAGGAACAGTTTATTACAATAGATATATATTAGGTCAATGGTGTAATGCAGAAGGATTAATATTTCAACAAATTGCAAATGATTATAAAAGATATATTGCGAAGAAGATACAACTTAATTCTGTTATTAGTATTGGTATTGACTGGGGAGGCAATAAATCAAAACATAGTATAACAGCTACTAAGATTAGCAGAAGTTTTAATAGTATACAATGCCTAAAGTCGGACACTATGAAAGCAACTGGAAGTAATACAAAGCAAGTTTTTAGGTGGATTATAAATTTTATAAAAGAGATACAGGATTTATACGGTACTGTATCTTTTATTTTTGCAGATAGTGCAGAACAAGTTTTAAATAATTCTTTACAAGGAGAATTACAGTCAAATGGAATTGATTTAATAGTTCAAGACAGCTTAAAGATAGCAATAAAAGACAGAATTGAACTATGGAACAGATTATTTAATTTAGAAAAAATTAGTTTTATAGATAATCAAACTCAAACAATTATAGAAGCTTTGCAAACAGCCTTATTTGATGAAACAGCAAAAGATGATAGATGGATAGATGATGGAGAAACTTCTGATATAGATAGTTTAGATAGTTTTAATTATTCGTTTGAGTTTTGGGCTGATGAAATATCTTATAGTTTAAGAGAGGTAGCATAGAATGAATGATGTAGTTTTAAAATATTTAAAAAATAAGGGATATAACTCAATATCAACTGATTACTATAATTGGATTGAAATGTGGGAAGAGTGGTGGAGAAATGAAGTAGAGTTTCATGAATACCACGACCAATTTGGAACAAAAAGAAAATTGTTTACATTAGGGATGGCAAAAAAACTTACTGAAGATTGGGCAAGTATTCTTTTTACAGAAAGAGATGAGATTAAGTGCATTGCAGACATTAAAAAAATGACCGGTAATAACAATAAATACTTAGAAAAACAATTAAAAAGATTAAAACTATACGAGGAATTACCAGCAATAATAGAAAGGGCAATGGGAACAGGAACAGCATGTGCTATATTAAGAATAAAACATGCAAAAGTTGATAAAAAGAACAATTTAAAGGCAGATGAAAGAACAAAATTAGATATTATTTATGTTGGAGCTAATCAAATAATACCTTTAAAAGTTGAGCATGGAAAAATAATTGATATAGCTATAGTAAGTGAAAACTATAATTCTGAAAATAATAAAGAATTTTATATAGAAATTCATAAATTAAAATATGATGAAAATGAAAAAAAAGAAAAATATGAAATAACTAATACATATTTAAATGAAAAAGGTGAAGAAATAGAAAAAGAAAAAATAGCATCAAATTATACAATTAATTCTGATATTCCATTGTTTAGTATATTAAAACCAGCTATAGCTAATCCGTTAAATAATAGTAAAAATAATACAAATGGATTAGGATTTAGTATTTATGGAACAGCACTAGATCAATTAAAAGCTTGTGACATTACTTATAACAATTTTGTAATGGATTTTTATTTAGGTGGAAAAAAAGTATTCTACAATAAAAAAATTGTTAAAACAAAAACGATTAAAGTAAAAGATGAAAAAGGAAATATAAAAGAAGAAAAAAAAGAAATTTATCCAGATGACATCATGAAGCAACAATGGCGTACATATGGCGATGAAATGAGCAATTTAAAAGACAATCCTGCTGTAACCGAATATAATCCTAAATTGAGAGTAGAAGAAGATGTAAAAGGAATACAGTTTGCTTTAAATACACTTAGTTTTAAATGTGGATTAGGAACTGATTATTATAGATTTGATGGAAGTAAAGGAATAGTTACAGCTACTCAATATTTAGGTGATAGACAAGATTTAATGGATAATGCAAATAAACATAGAAATAATGTAAATGCTTTTGTAGAGAATATCTGCAAAGGCATTTTATTATTAGGAAGAATATTATTTAAAGAAAAAGTTACAGAAGAATGTGAAGTGTCTGTTACTGATAAAGATGGATTTTTAGTAGATACAGAAACAGAAAAGAAAGAGTTTAGACAAGATATTGCACAAGGAATAAGAAAACCTTGGGAATATAGAGTTAAATTCTTAGGAGAAGATGAAGAAACAGCAAAAGCTAGGATAGCAGATGAAGAAATAGAAAATATTGAAGAATAGAGGTGTTGATAATTGTTAACACCAGAATATTTAAATTTAATAGAATTTAATGATGTTGTTAAAATATATGAAAAATTAAATATAGATATAACAACAGATATAATAAAAAGATTGCTAAAAACACAAGAAATAACAGAAGTAAGTAGAAAACAATTAGAAATTTTAAAAGAAACAAATGGTGACGAAATATTCCTTGAAACTTTAGAAAACACATCAATGTTATCGACAGAAACAAAACAAGCTGTCAAAGACTTATATTTGAATATGTCAAAAGAAGACATAAAAGGATATAAAGAACTTTACAAATATAGAAATAAACCTTTTAAATTGAGTGAAAATCAATATAAAATATTAAATCAAGGATTAAAACAAACAAATAAACTTTTATCTAACTTTACAAACACTATAGCTTTTCAAAGTAAACAAACTTATGTTGAAGCAATAGATGATGCATATATAAAAGCAGTAACAGGAGCATATAGTTATCAATCAGCAATAGATGACGCTGTCAAAGAACTTGCTAAGAAAGGAGTTACTTTAAAAGATAAACTAGGAAGAAATGTACAATTAGAAACTGCAGTTAGAAGAAATATTTTGGCAGGTATTCAAGAAACAGCTAACAATATAAACAGGAATATTGAAGACTATCTTGGCTGTGATGGGTATGAAGTTACAGCTCATATAGGAGCTAGACCAACTCATGCAGAAGCACAAGGAAAACAATATGCAGTAAATCATAAAACTAAGGTAAGTAAAGAATATCCATTATGGAGCAAAGTCGAAGATCTTTGGCATGAATATAATTGTAGACATCAATACTTCGGAATAATTTTAGGTGTTTCAGAACCAATATATTCAAAAGCAGAATTAAAAGAATTTAAAGATGCAAAAGTAATATATAATGGTAAAGAAATTCCATATTATGAAGCTACTCAAAAACAAAGACAATTTGAAAATGCAATAAGAAAAGAAAATAGAAGTATACAAATACTTGAAAAATCTGGATTAGATACAACAATTGAGAAGAGTAAATTAAATCAACTACAACAGAGATATACAGCTTTTTGTAATGAAACAGGTTTGACAAAAGATTATAACAGAATGAAGATTACAAATAATAAATTAAATAAAGAAGAACAATATGCAATTAATAAATACATAAGTTCAGATTTTTATCCAATAAATGAGAAATTAAGAAATAAAGAAGAATTAAGTAAAGAAGAAATGGCATTAGTATTAAATTTAGATAATGCTTTAGATAAATTACCTAGATATGAAGGAATAGTAACACGTTCATTAGAACTTGATGAAAATCAATTAAAAGAGTTTTTAAAGAAACACAGCAAAAATAATATAGTACCATATGAAGCATATACATCTACAACTATTGGAGAAAGATATAATACAGATAGTCAAGTAGAATTGTATATATATTCACAACATGGAATAAATATGTTAAAATATAACTCATCGGAACAAGAAATTCTTTATAAAAGAAATTCTAAATTTAAAGTTAAAAAAATTGAATTTTTAAATAATACATATCATATTTTATTGGAGGAAATAAATGAGTAAAAAGAAATTATTTAGCTCATATAGATGGAATGAACTACCTATAATTGGAAAAGTAGAGAAGGGAAAGGAACAATCTAAAGAAGAGGAAATAGAGGGCGAAAAGACTTTATTAAAAATATTAGTAGATAGAAAAGAAATGTCACAAGAGGAAGCGGATGAAAGACTAAGTAATTTTATTGA
Source organism: Clostridia bacterium (assembly GCA_017936925.1). GTDB lineage: Bacteria > Bacillota > Clostridia > TANB77 > CAG-508 > UMGS1994. Next base: position 47,562 of record JAGBEP010000021.1, read on the forward strand.
AAGTTTAAACAAATAAGTTATTATTTTTTTTAAATATATACAAGAAGCTGACGAGCTTCTTTTTTTATTGTCTTTTTTTCAGTCAGACAATAAAGAAACTGAAGTTGGGCATACGACGTTAAAAATAGCAAATATTGTCAAATTCATGGGAAGAAAAACCCGTAGAAAATCGTAGGAGGAGAGATATTATGAAAAGAAGTTTTTTAGAAGGATTATTCAAAGATTTAGAAGCTGAGGATAGTGTTAAGAAAAATATCATTGATAGTATCATGACTGAAAATGGTAATGATGTTAATGCTGAAAAAACTAAGAGTGAAAGCTTGAAGAATGATTTAAAGGTAAAAGAAGGAGTTATCGAAGAACTAAATGCAAAAATAAAAGAAGCAGGTTCTATCGATATTGAAGAAATTAAAAAACAAGCTAAACAAGAAGGATTTGAAGAAGGTTCTAAAGAAGTTGAAGAGTTCAAAAAAACAAATGCTTTAAAAGCTTCTATAAAAGGAGCAAAAGACTTTGACCTAGTTTATAGTAAATTGGACAAAGAAAAAATTAAATACGAAAGAGATGATAAAGGAGAATACAAAGTATCTGGCGTTGATGAGCAAATAAAAGATGTCAAAGAAAAGTATTCTTTTTTATTTGATGACAATGATACCCAAGACAATAATTCTGAGATTAATTTAGGTGGAGAACATACAGAAGCATCTAAAGATGATGGATTAAAGGAATTAGAAAGAGTTATGGGAATTGAAGAAAAAGAAAAATAAAAGAAAAAGGAGAAAAGAAAATGGGAAACTCAATACAATTATTTAAAAAACATGCGCCACAGTTATTAGACAAAATTTATAAAAAGGCTTCAACAACAAGTGATTTTGATATGGATAGTGCATTAGTTCAAGCTGGAAAAAACACAAATGAAATAATAGTACCAGTATTAGATATGGATGGACTAGGAGATTATGATAGAAATAGTGGATATGTCGATGGTGATGTATCATTAACAAATGAAACTAAAAAGTTTAATTATGAAAGAGGAAGAAAATTAAAAACAGATGCTATTGACGATGAAGAAACAGGAGGAGCAATTTTAGGAAATTTATCAGCAGAATTTTTAAGAAATAAAGTAGTTCCAGAAGTAGATGCAGTAAGATATGCTACTTATGCTGCTATACCAGGTATTTCAAAAGTTGAAGAAGGAGTAACATTAGAAACAGGAGAGGCAGCATATAAAGCAATTGCAAAAGCATGGGATGATATGACAAATGATGAAGTTCCTGAAGAAAACAGACACTTAAGGATAACATCTACAATTTTAGGTTCTATCAGAGATATGGATAATTATAAATCAAAAGAATTACTAAACAAATTTGCAAGTATAAAAACAGTTCCACAATCAAGATTTCAAACTAAAATTGAATTACTAAGTGGTAAAGATGCAGATGGAGAAAGAAAAGGCGGATTTAAAAAAGTAGCAGATCAATATGTACTAACAACTGATACAACTATAGATAGTAACAAAAAATATTATACAAAAAGTGGAGAAACATATACAGAAGTTATAAGTCCAGCAGTTGAAAATATAGCTACATATTATGAAAAAATAGAAGGTTCTAGAGACATAAACTTTATGATTATACATAAACCTGCATTGCTACAATATACAAAACATAATAAAATGAAAATATTTACTCCTGAGCAAGACCAAGACGGAGATAACTATAAATGGTTATACAGATTATATGGATTAAATGAATACTACAATAACAAAGTTGCAGGTATTTATTTATCACATAAGAAATAGGAGGTAATATAATGGGAAAAAAAATAGGTATAGGATATTCTTTTAAAGAAAAGAATTTAGATAGAGAAAACGAAAAGCTAAAAGGTGAAAATACTAAATTAAAAAATGAAAACACAGATTTAAAAGCAGAAAACGAAAAGCTAAAAGGTGAAAATACTAAATTAAAAAACACGAAATAGGAGTTGATAAATATGGTATATGCAGACTATGAATATTATAAAAAAAAATATTTTGGAACATTACTATTAGAAGACTCTTTCGATTCACTAGTTTTAAAAGCGAGCAGAGAAATTGATAAAAATATTAATACTAGGCTAACTCAAGCAAAACTAAATAATTTGTCTAAAGAAGCACAGGAACAGTTGCAATATACTGCCTGTGCTTTAGTTGATTTAATAGAGCGCAAAAAGAAAAACGAGGACAGAAAATTAAGTTCATTTTCAATAGATGGTGTTAGCAAAAATTTTAATAATATTTCAATAGAAGAGTACACTCAAACCAAAAAAGATATTTTAGCTAATTTACCAGATGAATTAACAGCTTATTTATAGGAGGAAGTATGGAAGATTTTCCAACAAGAAAAATAACAATATATCATAAAAATAATGATAAGTATGAACGATATGTTAAAGAAGCTAGTTATAGAAACACATCAATAGTAAATCATAATAAAAATGGTTCTAATTCTGTTGATAATGGTCTAATAAGAATTTTTGACTTAGATGGATATAACAAGTCATGGTTTATAGAAAAAGAAGATATTGTTGTAAATTTTGAAGTTAAAGACGAAATAGAAGGAACTACTCCAATAACTCAATTAAGTGCTAAATATGGAAAAAATAATGTTCACAAAGTAACTTCTATAGATAATTTTATATTAGATGATCCAGATATAGAAGAATTAGAACATATTAAGGTAGGTTGTATTTAATGGAGATAAAATTAGAGACTAAACCATTACAAACATTGTATAAAAATTTGGGATTAGAAGATAAAGGAAGAGTACAACAATTTCTAGGAAAAACAGCAGCAGATAACTTAAAGAAATATGTATCTTTTAAAAGTGGCGTACAAGAAAAATCAACTGGATCAATAAATCATGGTGAAGAAATAATTATAAATGTACCTTATGCACATTTTCAAGCAGAAGGTAAAGCAATGATTGGAACTAAAAGTCATAGTCCTTGGGCAAAATTAGGAGAAAAAAAGATATATACAGGAAGAGCTTTAACATATCATAGTACTGCTTTAAGAGGCTCACATCCTTTTGAAAGAATGAAGGCTGACAAAGGCCAAAGTATATTAAATCAAACCGCAAATTATGCTAGGAGGTTAGCTAATGGATAATGATATAGAAAAAAGTATAGATACAGCAATAAAAAAATGGTTATCTCAAAATGAAAAGATAAACGAAATAGCACAAACAATTCATTCAGAAGAGTTACCAGACAATATAAATGAACTAGCTTTACAAAGAATTGGTGTAGAAAAGCTACCACTAAAATATATAACTGATACAGGTTGGTACAAGCAGTATCAGTATGCGTTGCTTTTAAAAAATAGTAGTGAAGATGATAAGCAAAGACTAACTAACTTAGATTGGCTAGATGATTTGAGCGATTGGATAGATGCTCAAAATAAAAATAAAAATTATCCAATTTTAAAAAACAAAAAAGTTAAAGAAGTAAGTTGTGCTAATGCGATAACTTTTGAAACAAACGAAGAGGGGTCAATAAGTACGTATTATTTACAGCTTTATTTTAATATAAGAGGAGGAATTTAAAATGTCAGAAACGGAAAAAGTTTTAAGGGATATAATGACATATGACCAAGCTCATTATTTTGGATTTAATAACAAAATTGTTTTAGGTGGTGTAATAACAGACGTAACAGAAAGTTCAAATCCAAAAGAGAGTGAAAAACAATATGTACATCAAAAATCTTCGAATTATAAAACAACAGGATTTGCAAACGAATTTCCACTTACTATGGATATGGTAAAAGGCGATGAAGTTTTTGAATATATGTATGAATTATTCTATAGAAGAAAAGTAAGTCCAGACACAGACATAGATCATTATATAGTGGATTTATGGAGAGAAGTAGATGGAAAAGAAAATACATACTATGCAAGAAAAATTAGACAAATGACTTCAATTACAGAATGCAATGGTGCACCAGGAGAGCAAAAACAAATAACAGGTTCATTAAAAGGTGGAGAATTTGTTTATGGAGAATTTAATGTTGCAACAAAAACTTTCACAGATGAAACATCAACAACGCCTGAGACAGAAAATATAAATATAGAAGGAAATTAATAAAACAAACATAAGTAATTATTAAATATAAGAATATTAATATTAGAAAGGTTGAGAATATGAATAATTTAGAGAAAAATAAAATGTTTAGTTTTGGATATGAAGATACTGATAAGAAAATAGAAATTGAGTTATATGGATTAGTGTTTGAGATTAATAATTTTGAGAGTATTGGGAAATTAGAAAATATAAATAAGAATGATAAAAATGATATAGAAGCTCAAATAGATAAAATTTTAGGTAGTGGAGCTGTTGAAAAAATAAATAAAAAAAGAAATCAAGATGGATATAAAAACATGGATATAAAAGTAGAATTAAATGTTTTGGGATGCATTTTTGAAGCATATGGTAAGTCAATAATAAGTGGAGTTACAAATAAAGTATCAAATACAGTCAGTGAAATAGAAAACAATGTAAATAATTTTAATAATAAATTTGGAAATAGAGAACAAAGAAGAAAAAAAGGAAACAATTATAATAGAGAATATAGAAAAGGATATAGAAGATATTAATATGAATATGTTTAATAAATTGCCTTATTTTGTAGTTTTAAGAAATATAAAATATAAAATAAATGTAGATTTTAGAAAAATGATATCTTTAGAAAAAAAGTTGGAGGATAAAAGTATAGATGATACAGAAAAAATTATGTATGCATTAAGAAACTTTTATCCTTTTTTTTATGAATTAGAAAATTATAAGCAATTACTAACGGACCAAGAATTATTTAAAGAAGCTTGTTCAAAAATACTATGGTTTTATAAATGTGGTAGAGAAAATTATCATAAATCAGCGTCAACTTCAAGTAGTAATAAGAAAAAATATTCATATGATTATGATGACGAATATATATGGGGAGCTTTTTATTATTTGTTTAATATTGATTTAACTAAAGATAAAGTTCATTGGTGGAAATTTAAAGCTATAATGAACTCATTGCCAGAAAATACCGAATTTGTAAAAATTATAAGATATAGATCTTATAGTGGAAAAGATAAGGATCTTTTAGAGTTAAAACAATATTGGGAATTACCACAAGCACCAGAAGAACAAGAGCGATTAAACAGATTATATGAACTATTAAAATAAAAAGATATATTAAGTACTTCTAAGAAGTACTTTTTTTCTTGTCTACATTAGGAAGGAAAAAATAATGGCAGTAGCAGGAAGTTTAACATATAACACAAAGATAGATAAAAAACGGCTTTGAAGACGGATTAGAAGAATTAAAAGCAAGTACTATAGCAGCAGGAAACATAATGGCAGATGCTATAAAAGGTGTTATCAGTAAAACTATAGAATTGGGAAAATCGGCAATTAGTTCATATGCCGATTTAGAGCAAAATATAGGTGGAGTTGAAACTTTATTTAAGAAAAGTTCTCAAAAAGTAATTGATAATGCAAACAAAGCATACAAAACTGCAGGCATGAGTGCGAATAATTATATGTCAACGGTTACAGGATTTTCAGCTAGTTTATTACAAAGCTTAAGTGGAGATACAGAAAAAGCAGCAGATGTTGCAGATATGGCTTTAATAGATATGGCTGACAATGCTAACAAAATGGGAACATCTATGGAGTCAATCCAGTTTGCGTATCAAGGCTTTGCAAAGCAAAATTATACAATGTTAGATAACTTAAAACTTGGATATGGCGGAACAAAAGAAGAAATGCAACGTTTGTTAGAAGACGCTCAAAAATTAACTGGCGTAAAATATGATATTACTAATTTAAACGATGTGTTCCAAGCAATACATGTTATACAAGGCGAATTAGGAATTACGGGAACTACAGCCAAAGAAGCAGAAGAAACAATAAGCGGTAGTGTTGCTTCTATGAAAGCTGCATGGGATAACTTCCTAAATGGTAGTGGAAGTTTAGATGAATTTATTGAAAGTGCTAAGATTGCTTTCAATAATATAGTTGAAGCTGCCAAAAAAATATTACCAAGAATATGGAACGAAGCAATTGATGCTTTGCCCAAAGAATTGGTAACTACATTAAAAATTCTTACACTTATACTAGTTTCTTTAGGAACAGCATTAGGAGTTATTTGGGGTTATTTAAAAGTTGTAGCAATTGTAACGAATATATCAAAGGCTTTTGCAAAATTAAATGCAGTATTAGCTGCAAATCCTATTTTGTTAATTGTAGCTGCAATAGCCGCATTGGTAGCTGGATTCATTTACTTATGGAATACATCAGAAGGATTTAGAAACTTTTGGATTGGATTATGGGAAGGCATCAAAAATATAGTTTCTACTGTAGTTGAAGGAATAAAAGGATTTTTTACAGGAATTGCAGAATGGTTTTCACAAAATGTAATAGAACCAATTAAAACTTTTTTTCAACCATTAGTAAGCTGGTTTACGGAGTTATTTACAAGCATCTGGAATACTATATCAAGTGCATTTGAGGTAATTATTGGATTAGCAAGTGGATGCATAGAATCTATAAAACTGATTTGGGAAGTTATTACAGGATGGTTTAGTGACAATATTATTCAACCGATAGCTGGTTTTTTTGAAGAAATGTGGAACAAATTAAAAGAGGGTGCATCTAAGGCTTGGGAAGGTATCAAAAATGTATTTTCACCAGTAGTTAATTGGTTTAAGAGTGTGTTCACAAATGCATGGAATGGTGTAAAAAACGTATTTTCAACAGGTGGAAAGATTTTTTCAGGCATAAAAGAAGGAATTGAAAATACTTTTAAAACTGTTGTAAATGGAATTATAAGAGGCATTAATAAAGTGGTTAAAGTACCATTTGATGCAATCAATAGTGCCTTAAGTAAAATTAGAGGAGTTGGTATAGGAAATGCTAAGCCGTTTTCAGGATTGCCCAAAATTTCAGTACCACAAATACCAGAACTAGAACGTGGTATTGGATTAGCTAAAAAAGGAAAACAGTATTTACTTGAAGGAAAAGGAACTGAAGCTGTTGTTCCATTAGATAAAAACCAATATTGGATTAAAGCTGTTGCAAAAGATATGATTAAAGCTATAAACCAACAAAGAAGCATTTATAGTAATACATTAAATGCAAAAGGAGTTAATTCAAATCAACCAATAATAATTAATCAGAACTTCGATGGAACTGTAACAATGGATAGCAGTGTAGTAGGAAGAATAGTTGCTCCTAGTGTTATGAAGACAATTAGGGTAGGAGGTGCTATATGCTAATAAGATTAATTTATAATAATAAAGCTTTTAAAATTATAAACGAATATTCAATAAAAACCTCCAATAGTGATGTTTCTTTTAGTGACATAGTAATTGATTTTACAGGATGTTCACTAACAGATATACCATTTAAATATCAAGAAATAAAAATAGTGGAAGCTGAAAAAGAAGAGGATATCCTTAAAGGAAAAGTAGTTTTTACTGGTTTTTTAGATGAAGTCAATTTATCAGAAATGAAAAATAAAAATGAAGATAGAGAATTGACTTTAACGTTATTGAGTCCGTTAGCTATGGCTACTAGAAGATATGTTTCATTAATTGGAACATATCAAAAAGAAGAAGCTATAAAAAGAATCTTACAGCCATTAATTGATGATGGATTTTATATAGCTGAAATGAATATAGAAAATGGTCAAATTACAAATAATTTTGCTCTAGATACAGTTGAAAATTGTATGAATAATATGTGCTGTAAATTAAATTTATTATGGTATATAGATCAAAATAAAGCTATTTTTGTAAATAGCATAGATTATTTAATGCAATTAAATCCTAAATTAATAATTAAGGAAGGCGAAAACACAAGCGGAATTTATAGAATACAGCCTCAAATTGAAAATATAGATTATTCCAATGTAATTAATTTTAAAAATGTTAGAGTATATTATGAAGCTAAAACTTCAACTTATGATACTCAATATAATTTAGATTATCCACTGTTAAATTTGCCTAAAACAGTAAAAAAGGGTGATATAGTACAACTTTTAAATCCAATCGTCATAGATGAAAAAACTTTACGAATGCTGATGGAAGAAAAAGAAAATTCACTTGGAATTAATGATGCTTTTTCTTTTTCTATGCATGCAGGAGGTAAAATTTATTCATGTAAAATAGAAAGAGCGGATTTGTCAAGTAGTGATTATGATAAATTTATAATGACTGACAACATAGGATTTAGTGACGATCAAGGGGATGAAAAAGAATTGATGTTACAAAGAGACAGTTTTTTTCCAAATCTTATAACTGGATTTAAATATAATGGAGAAGAAACAATAGAAATCGACTTTATAACATCTATGACAGCTTTAAGATATACAACGATGAGATTTATGCATTCCAACGAAATAAACAAATTAAAGGGAATTATTTCTAATACTGGAATAATAGAAAAAACAATTGATTATCAAGAAAAATGGGCTACAACAAGCGAATTAGTGGAATATGCAAGAAGTTTAATGTCTGCAAACAGCAAGACAATAAATCAAGTGGATTTAGAGAGTGATGAAAAATTAAATTTAAAAATAGGAGATCTGGTTTATATATATGAACCAGATTTTTTCATTGATGCAAAATTTGCAGTAAAAGAAATCAACTATGTATATAAAAATTTAACGGATCAAACGTGGAAGTTTGTATTAAAAAATTCTGACCTAAATTCTAGTTATATCGACTTATTTAGAAGTACACAAACACAAGAAGAAATCTCTAAGTTTGATACAGTAGTGCTGGCTGAATATATAGAAGAGAATACTAGTGAAACGCACATTGTGGAGGTGGATAATGAAGATATGTAATGATTTAGTTGAAATAAAAATGGGAAGAAAGAAATACGAATTTAAAAATTTAATATTAAATAATTATTTAAAAAGGTTTGCAGAAAAACAGCTTGATATGTCTGGAAATAGAAATTTTTTAAAATCTATAAGATTAAATTATTGTTTTTTTAAATTTGATGAGCCAATTACTAATTTAAATGAAAATACTGAGCTGACTTTTGAGGATTTTGATATATGTGCAGTAGACGGAGCTAAAACCATAATACAAGATCTTTCTGAAGGAGGGTGCAGTATTAAATATACATACGAGTTTGATTGGGTGATGTGGGATTATAACAAACATACAGCTACTGATAATTTTATTTCTAATTATTATGGCAAAAAAGTAACAGCGATTGGATTTTTTACTCATTGGCTCGAAAATGCTTCAAACAAAGCCTGTGCAGTTTTAGATACATCTAATTATAATATATATCTTCAAGAGAACCAAGGGATAACAATTACTCGAAAAGATATTATTACAAGCGATGCTTTATTTTGGAGCAGTAATAAAGAAATAACAGGACCATTGCATTTAGCTCCAATAGGAGGAACACCACTTTTAGAACAAAAAGAAGAATGGGACGTAGGATACACGATAATAACAAAACCTCAAAGAACTTACGGAATTTTAAATATGATAGGTTTTTCAAATTTTATTAATGAAATAAATGAAGAGATTACGGTGAATTTGTTAAATCCTACAATTTCAGAGAAAAATGAACTGAGCTTTGATAGTATAGAAAATTATTATAATGAAAATAGCTTATATTCTTCGAATACATTGTATCCAGGAGAAGTATATGCTGAAAGAGAAAATTATAAATATGTGGTTTTTAAATACAAAGTTTATCAAGAAGTTGTATATGTAGAAAAAAACGAAAATGGAGAATATGAACAACAATATATTGTGACAGATACAGGGGCTTATTATTTGCAATCGATAGAGATAAAAAAATATGGATTGTCAAATTTGAAAATTAAATATGAAAGGAGTTTGAAGAATGTTTAATTGGGAAAATGGACAAATAATAGAACAAGCTTATGTTGTAATAAATAACGAAAAGCATTATATTGTGCCAGCAAAATATCAAGGAAATACACCTATGTCAGCAGCAAATTTAAAGAAAATGCAACAAGAGCTGTTAAAGGATACATGGTTAAGCTCTCAAAAATCACGATTAGACATAACAGAAGATACTGAAAAAGGTGCAATAGTAACGATACCAGTTTATTACAAAGTTGGAGCTAATGTGCTAGATGTATACTTAAAAAGAGAACGACTTATAATTTGTACTGGAAGCGATGAAACTACAGGAAGTTATCTTGAAGTTGGAACGGCTGATAGTATAAGCAATCAAATTAAACTGACTTCGGACTGGAAACTAGAAGTTGGTGATTATTTAGAATTTGTAGTGAGAGGAGAGTGGAGCAATGATACCTCAAATTAAAGCAGGAATGAAAGATATAACTTCTCAATGTAATTTTATAAATTGTACTTTTGATGGAGGAAGAGTTTTAGTTGACGAAACTTCAAAGATTGTTTATCTATCTGTAATGATTACTCCTACGGTAACCAATAGTTGGAAAACTGTCATAGAATTACCAGTTTCGGCGAAATGCTTGCCAGTTGTTGATTCTCAGAGTGGAACTGGAATCATTGCAAGTGAGTTTTGGGCATATAACTTAGATGACAAGGTTGAAGTAAGGGGATCAATAACCAGTGGCAATCAAATTATAATACAAGGATTTTATTTTAAAGAATAATATAGGGGAGAAAGGAGATAAAAATGAACAAAATAGATATTTTTAAAGGGACTCTAGGAAGTATATTAAGTTTTGTATTATACTTCTTAGGCGGTTGGGACGTAGCTTTGCAAACTTTAATAGCTTTTATAGTTATTGATTATATAACAGGAATTTGTAAAGCCTTTTACGAAGGAAAGCTAAACTCTAAAATTGGAGTTAAGGGAATAGTTAAAAAAGTAGGATACTTGCTAATTGTAGCAGTATCCTTTTTGGTTGATACAATAATCAATGCAAATGGAATAGTTAGAGCTACGGTCATTTACATATTTGTCGCAAATGAAGGTATATCAATTTTGGAGAATTGGGGTGGAATGGGATTACCTATACCACCAGTTTTGATTGAAAAATTAGAGCAGTTAAAGAAGGAGGAAAAATAAATGAATTATCAAGAATTTACAAGTTATTATAATGGAAAATCATTGGATTATGACGGAGTCGCAGGCGTCCAATGCGTAGATTTAGTAAAGTTTTATTTAAATAAGGTGTTTGGATTGAACCCTGGAGCATGGGGCAATGCTAAAGATTATTATGAGAATTTTAATAACATTTCTGCTTTAAAAAATAATTTTACGAGAATAGCTAATACTCCAAGCTTTGTCCCTCAAAAAGGCGATATAGTAGTTTGGGGAGCTGGCTTAGGAAATACATACGGTCATATAGCAATAGCAACAGGAGAAGGAAACACATCACAATTCTACTCATATGATATGAACTGGGGCGGAAAAGCTTGTAAGAAAGTATTACACAATTACAAAGGATTTTTAGGTGTTTTAAGACCAAAAGACCAATCAAAAATAACAGGAAGTAGCTTATTCTGGGTAAGAGTCGACAAAGCAAAAGCATGTGTTAGAAATCAGCCAAACAGTAAGACAGGAACTTTAGTAGGGAGTAGATATTTATACAAAGGAAACACTTTTCAAGCTAGTGGAACTGTAGTAGGAGAAAATGTAAGCGGTAACAACATATGGTACAAAAGCTGGAAAGGTAACTATGTTTGGTCAGGAGGTTTAACAAGAATTTAAAGAAAAGTTTTATGACTCTTCGGTTTTTCTTTTGTCAAATTTCGACAAGATTTTTATTATGCATATGTTATAATAATTCTAAGAAGGTGATTAATA